>CAZBXQ010000005.1:0-83857 GCA_964495935.1 uncultured Flavobacteriaceae bacterium | reverse complement strand
GCTCTTGGGGCAGTTTTCAAATCCTACGAAAGAACACCGATAAAAATGTTCTGGCGCTACTTAACGAAGCCATTGAAAATAATCACTTTAAAAAAGGATCCGATCAGGCTAAGGCAGTTTTGCTGTATCACTCCAAGCTTGACACGACGGGTCGCAATGAGGCCGGGCTGGCTCCTTTGAAACCCATCATGGAAGATCTGAAACAGGTTCAAACCTTTAACGATCTTCAAAAACTAATCTCTGCGCATCCCTCTGAAATTGCCAACCCCTTCTGGGGTATGTATGCCTCTTCATTACCTGAAAACAGTGCCATGAACGGTGCCTACTTGGTCCCCGGGAGACTTGGACTGCCCGACCGGGACTACTATACAAACAATAGTTCGAATGCTAAAAAAGTACGCCAACAATACACCGATCATATTGCCCGTATGTTTCAATTGTGGGGAGATGAAGAAGATCGGGTAAAAGACAAAGCACAAACCATATTGACGCTGGAAACCCAACTGGCCAAACCCCGGATGACCAAAGAAGATCGAAGAGACATAAGAAAATTAAACAATCCGCGATCCCTCAAGGAAATTCAAAAAATAGCACCGGCCATAGATTGGGCAGCCTGGCTCGACAACCTCCCCGTAAAAAAGGAGATCGATACCATGATCGTAACCCAGCCGGAGTACCTCAAGTCTCTAAGCCAGTTTCTACAAACCGAAGATATCAAAAATCTAAAAACACTCGTTAGCTGGGCCACCTTAAACAGTGCTGCCGGAGATTTAACTACTGAATTGGAAAAAGCCAATTGGGATTTTTACAGTAAAACTCTTAATGGTGTTCTCCAACAACGACCAGCCGATGAACGTGCTTTGGCCACTATAAACAGGGTCATGGGAGAAGCTTTAGGAAAAATGTATGTCGAGAAATACTTTCCTCCGAAAGCCAAAGAAACGGCCGAAACCATGGTTCATAACATTATTGAAACCTATAAAGATCGAATCCAAAACCTGGATTGGATGACCGACAGCACCAAAACGAAAGCGATAGAAAAACTGGATAAACTGACGGTTAAAATCGGTTATCCCGACGAGTGGAAGGATTATAGCGACATGAACATCCGGGAAGGTAATACGTATTACGAAAATCTTTTAGCAGCCTCCCAATGGCATCTCAATGACAATCTTTCCAAAATCAATGAACCCGTAGATCGTAAAGAATGGTTTATGAATCCGCAAACGGTCAATGCCTATTTCAATCCTTCCAGTAATGAAATTGTTTTTCCGGCCGCCATTATGCAACCTCCCTTCTTCGACTACCAAGCTGATCCCGCCGTTAATTTTGGAGGAATAGGAGCCGTGATCGGACACGAAATTTCTCATGCCTTTGATGACAGCGGAGCTCGGTTTGATGCCGAAGGAAACGTAAACGACTGGTGGACAAAAGAGGATCAGGAAAAATTCAAAAAGCGAACGCAGAAATTAATTGATTTTTACAGTCAAGTAAAGGTGGAAGACAGCCTGCACCTGAATGGGGCCTACACCATCGGTGAAAATGTAGGCGATTTAGGAGGTGTCACTGCAGCCTATCACGGTTTGGAGCGATATTTCAAAACCCATGACAAGCCCGGTAAAATCGATGGCTTTACGCAAGAACAGCGATTTTTTATGTCCTGGGCTACCGTTTGGCGTACAAAAACCCGTCAAGAAGCATTGCGAACACAGATTAAGAACGATCCCCACGCCCCCGGTTATTATCGTTCTTACTTACCGCTTCAAAATGTCGATGAATTCTACCAGGCTTTTGACATCCAGGAAGGGGACAAAATGTATATTAAACCCGAAGAGCGGATCAAAATCTGGTAATTTCAAAATCTACAATCCACAAGAAAAGCGCAGCTGCATGAAAACAGCTGCGCTTTTTTATTGATGTTCGTTTCCGAGATAGAAACATTTATAAACCTCTTATTCCCAAAGGTTTTCAGGGTAAACTCCTCGCTCTTTAAGGGCGGTTACTTCCTCTACAGCAGTAGCCTTATCATCGTGATAAGTCAACCCGAACCATTTTTCATGGGTAGGTTCTACCTTGACCTGTAATTCACCTTTATGAATGGCATTATCAACAACGGCCGGAAGATAGAATTCCTTTTTTGACAAATCTTCATTGACTTGTAAAAACTCCTCTAAGTCCCGCTTGGCAAAATCAAAGAAGGAAGGGCTGAGTACCCAAAAATTCATCGAAACCGGCGTATCATAATCGAGTTCTTTTTCCTCCTTCGTTTCATCGTTAATCCCGCGTAATTTCCCTTCAACTTCGGCAATCGATTTATGCTCTTCTACTGTTTTTAAAAATCCTTCTTCTATCTGACAAACGCCTCTTGAAACGGTTCCGTTTTTACTCAACGTATTCACCAATTGAAAAGCAACCATTCCAAATTGGTCATCCTTCAAATATCCGGAGGCTACCAAATCAAATGCTTTATTGATAGTTTCACGGCCATAAAAATCATCGGCGTTAATGGTAATAAAAGGGGCATCGATTAAATCCTTTGCACAATATACGGCATGAGCCGTACCCAAGGGTTTTTTACGTGCCGCCAATTTTGGCAAATAAGAGCTCGGAATATATTTATCATTGGTCTGAATAACAAAATGAGCTTCACAGCCTGCGGCTTGCAAACGTTTTTTCAACTCCTCTTTGTAGGGCTCCGGGAATTGATCATTGATAATAAAAATAACCTTTTCCAAGCCTCGTTTAATCGCGTCAAACAGGGCAAATTCCATGAGTGTCTCCTGATCCTCTCCTAAGGCATCAGTTTGTTTTTGTCCATTGTAACGACTTCCCAATCCCGCCGCTAAAACAAGTAATATGGGTTTTTTCATAAAAGATATACTTTATATATATTTAAAAAATAAAAAGAGCGAGTCCGCACAATCGTCGGTACTCGGCTTCTTATTACATGAATACGGTTTTATTCCCTATAACTAACGTATAGATTCTCAAAATATTGGCAAATATAAAGTTTTAGCCCTATTCCCCTGAATTTTAGTCGAAAAACATGGGGTTTTGTAGTCGGGATAAGAAATTCCAATGAAAATCAAAACCATATCTTTTATGGAGGCAGAGTTAAAAGGGGTACTTTTTTGCCCTCAAATCCATCAGAGAATTTCATTAAACTCGATGTTTCATCATCAAGTAAAGCCTCTATTTAAATCTGCTGTTGCAATCCCTTCAATAAATTTATTTGATTGACGGTACGATCTAAATTATGGTTTTCGTAATCGGTGGAATAATAAATGTCATTATTCAGATAATCGGTCAAAAATCGAAGAATCTGAACATAGATTACCACCTTCCCGGCTAAGTCCATATTTTGAATTTCTTTTTGGGTCAATTCCTCTTTCAAAGCATACAAAAAGCCTTCTTTTAAAGCCTCAAAGTTTTCTTTACTAAAATGATCACCATCGGCATCCGGATCATCTTCATCTTTAAGGTTAGTATAGGATCGAACCATATCGCCAAAGTCATATAGAATCGGTCCCGCCATTAGTGTATCCCAATCAATTAAGGCTTTAATCTTTGCCTGCGATTCCTTATGAAACAAGAAATTACTAATCTTTGGGTCGGCATGGATAAGGCGATCGGGGAAATACGATAAAACAGTGTTCCATTCCTTGAGGATATTCTGATTTTCCTGAACAAATCGAATCTCTTTATCAGCCTTTTTTCGTCTTTCCTTCAAACTTTCTCTCAGGGCTTTTTTAAAACTTTCCCACCGTGCATTAAAATCCAGAAACCCGGGGATAGAAGGTCTTATTTCAGCCGTATCCATGTCCTTTAAATAATAGTGAAATTCACTCAAAAACTTAGCCGCTTCAAAGGCTTGTTCAGGGGAATCCACTTTTAAAAATGTTTTGGATTCCTCAAAATAAGGAAAAATCCGCCATTCTCCTTCCAGAAGATATTCACCATTTTTAAAGGCCAACGGCATCAAAATCCCATGAGGATAGTCTTTTTTCTCCAAATGCACAGCAACCTGCAAATCATTGGCCGTGATAATATCCAAATTCTTAAATATAGTTGTATTCAGATGTTGGAGGAGACAGCTGGAATCGGCATTTCGTATTAGGAAAGTCTGATTTAAATGACCCGAAGTCAATTGTCGAACTTCAAAGTCATCGGCAATATTCTGATAATTACGATATATTTTCCTGATCTTCTCTTTATCCATAGCTGTTATTCTTAAATGGAATCCCTCCTATTTTATTTATCCTGCAATCATGGTAGCCACGAAATGATAAGCAATACATTAAAGATTGGCTGAATTTTAAGGCCGTCATCCAAAACCTCAAATATATTCAAAAAATATGAAGAAGAAGCCACCGGTGCCGGTCATGGAGGAATGGATTATTTTGAAATGAAGGCCTTTGTAGAATCGGCATTAGCCGGTATAGAGCCTCCCATTGATGCCTATGACGCTGCAGCGTGGAGTGCCATAACCCCGCTCTCTGAAGCCTCTATCAAGAACCATGGAGAACCTCAGGAATTTCCCGATTTTACCCGGGGTGAATGGATTAAACGGAAGCCCTACAATTGGATGAGAGCAACCTATCCTGCATAATTCACCAATTCATAAATGTGTAAAACAAAACTCGTGCTATTTTATTCATTATAAACGTATTAGAATGAACAATAACAATAAACCATTGTATTTATTGTAAAATTGAATTTTGATTTAATTTTGGGAGCTTCTGCGTTGCGAAATCCTTGAAATAGCCCACTATTCCTGCGGATCCCGACGCCTTGAATCTCCACAAAATTAAATTCATGAATTAAGCAGGCTATATCACTCAATAGAACACCTTCTTCCGGTATCTCATACCCCCTATACCGTCAATACTTGTTAAATTGGCATTGGCGGTATTTTGCCGGATACCGGGCCAAATGAATACTTTTCCAAAAACGGGAGATTCTTTTCTCCTATTCTTTATTTGACCGTAGCCACCTGAGATAAGCGGGTATAAAAGAAATATTATGCATCCTTCTTGACCAGAACCACATTTTTCCCCTGTTTATGTCCCTTGATGGCAAAATATAAAATAAAAAGATAACAGGGAATCAAAATCCAATAGGCCTCTTGAAAATTATGAATGGCCTCTCCAAAACGCGCCCAGATTTGTGGGATTACAGCTCCACCACTAAGACCGACAATAAGAAGAGCCGACCCCACTTTTATGTGTTTCCCTAATCCATCAATAGCAAGTGGCCATATCGCGGGATAAATAGCTGCATTGGCCAACCCTAAAGCAGCAATAAAGCCCACTGATGTATAACCTGATGTGAAGATAGCCCCCAAAGAAAATAAAATACCCAATATGGCACTTATTTTCAATGCGATCTCCTGTTTCAAGTATTTTGGGATTAAAATGATGCCTAACAAATATCCCAATAACATTCCGATCATTGTAAATGTGGTAAAATTCTTAGCGATATTTAAGTCTATACCCAAAGAGTCACCATACGTAATAATAGTATCTCCAGCTACAACCTCTACCCCTACATAAAGGAACATCGCAATAAATCCTAACAATAAATAAGGATAATTCCACCAGTTGGGGCGATCCTCGATATGCCCCACATGTTCTTCATTGGTATCCTCCTCTGAGTCGATATCGGGTAATGCAGAATAATAAATAGCCACAGCCACTACAATTAATACCACCGCCATAACAATATAAGGTAAAATCACCCGGCCAATAAGTTCATCCTTCGTAATATCCGGATTATCCATATTTTTTAACATTACGGCTCCCATAATAAGGGGAGCTATTGCTCCCGCTCCTTTATTACAAATCCCCATAATACTAATCCGCTTGGCAGCACTCTCGATAGGTCCCAAAATCGTCACGTACGGATTGGAAGCCGTTTGTAATAATGCCAACCCGGTACCCTGGATAAATAATCCCGTTAAAAACAGGCCGTAAACCTGAGTTCGTGCAGCCGGAATAAAAACAACCGCTCCCAGTGCCATGACCAGTAACCCCAGCATCATTCCATTTTTAAATCCGGTTTTATTCAAAATCCAGGAAGACGGAAAAGCCATGACCGCATAAGAAATATAAAATGCAAAAGTAACCCATAAGGCCTCTGACTTCGTTAGGTCAAGCACGTTTTCAAAATAAGAAATCAGGGTACTGTTCACCCAGGTTACAAATCCAAAAACAAAGAATAAAACCCCAATAATAATAATGGGTAATAAATAGGAATTACGAGATGAATCGGTACTCATTATGTCGTCTTAAATATTGAAGAGACTAAATTAATAAAGTTTTTAACATGGGAACGTGAAGTAGCGGTTTATTCCCCAAGTCTATGTGAAAAAAATAGCCGATATTCGGCTTCCATGAATTTAGCCGGCTCTCCAAAAAATATCCCCGGGTTCTTTTTTATAAGTTTCCCGGGGATATATGCACTACCGTGAAAAAGGAATGAATTCCATCAATCTACATTATCATGGAGATAGGAGTTGTTCTTGTTAATATGAGGTTTGTTATCCTCATCAAAACGAACACTTGATCGCGACCAAGCTCCGCTCTCCCGATCTCCGGAAGTCGAACCCAAATCTACTCCGGCCCGTTTATAAGCCGGTTGTTTCTCCACCTCCTCGATATTACCGCTTTTCCGGAATTTATAATTAAATTTCTTTAAGCGTTCTCGCCGTGCCGATGCTCGGGCAGCCAGCCCTTCGGCAATGGAGCTGTTTAAAGGATTGATATCTTTTTCTTCTTCGTCTTCTTGTTCTTCCTGTGCCGTATGACGTTCCGTCCTTTTCATTTCGGGCTTCTTTCTTTCCATTCGATTGGAATGTCGGGAAGACATTAATCGAGGTTCTTCAGACTCCTCCGGTCGAGCCTCAATCAATTCCTTTTCTTTTTCCAAATAATCATCTAAGTCATAGCGTTTGGCCCCGGGTTCATCATCGTGGTGAAACAGACCCATATCCCGATCCACTTCAAATTCTCCATCAGTTTCGGAAGCCCCATTATCACTTCTTGAACTATCATTATCTCGATCTTCATCGGAAGAATCAGAGAGCGGGAAATCAAAGACTAAGTCGCCGGCTCCCTCGTCTTCTCCCTCAAATTGATTGGATTCGGGAGATTCAACAAAGACAAAATCATCTTCATCGTAAATCACTTCCTTATAATTTACTTCAATATCCTTCAAAAATTCTGATGTTTGAAGGAGCCTCGGCTTTTCCTCCCGCGTATGTTCTTGATGTTGGGCAGGAGTTGAGTGCCCTGGAGACCGATGATTCCCTTTTGCCGGTTCTCGTTTATGCTGTTGAGGCCGGCCAGCAGATTCTTCATGCCGTATATTCTCACGCCGGGGTTGGTATCCTCCTCTTTCTGGCCGGCTTCTTTTATTTTCAGAAGGAGTCGTTTTTTCTTCTCTTTGAGAATTTACACGATTAATAGTACCGGTGTCTCGAGATTCCAAGGCATCCGATTCTGAATGCTCCTCTTTCAGTTGAGGTTCCGGGCGTCTTTCTACCTGCGGATAGCCGGGCGAAAGATCAAGTACCGATGTTTGTTCCTCCTCCAGATTATGAATGATTTTCTTCGACTCCGTATTCACGATTTCATTTTGCTGATCCTTATTAAAACCGGTAGCAATAATAGTAACGGAAACTGCTTCACCCAGATCTTCATCTTCTCCCACACCCATAATAATATTGGCACTATTTCCGGCTTCAGCCTGAATATGATCATTAATCTCACCAATTTCATCCAACGTGATTTCCTGAGATCCTGAAACAATGAGCAGCAATACGTTTTGGGCTCCCGTGATCTTATTATCATTAAGGAGTGGTGAATCCATAGCATGAACAATGGCATCGTGGGCTCGACTTTCTCCACTGGCCTGAGCCGATCCCATAATTGCGGTTCCACTGTTACTCAATACCGTCTTGGCATCGCGCAAGTCAATATTCTGGGTGTAATGATTAGTAATTACTTCGGCAATACCCCGGGCAGCTGTGGTTAACACTTCGTCGGCCTTGGAGAAACCCGATTTAAAGCCTAAGTTCCCATACACCTCACGCAATTTATCATTATCAATGACAATAAGAGAATCGACGCTTTGTCTCAGTTTATTGACCCCGGCCTGAGCTTGTTTGCATCGCATTTTACCTTCAAACTTAAACGGAATTGTCACAATTCCCACGGTTAGAATGTCCATATCCCGAGCCTGCTTTGCAATCACGGGAGCTGCACCGGTTCCGGTGCCTCCACCCATACCAGCCGTAATAAAGGCCATCTTTGTATTGGTATCCAGAAGAGCCTTTAAGTCTTCAAAACTTTCCAGGGCGGCCTGTTCTCCCACTTCGGGATTGGCCCCGGCTCCCAGTCCTTCCGTTAGGTTCATACCCAGTTGCACCTTGGTTGGAACAGGGCTGTTCTCAAGGGCTTGGGCATCGGTATTACAGACTACAAAATCAACGCCGTCAATACCTTGCCTAAACATGTGATTAATCGCATTGGAGCCTCCGCCGCCAACGCCAATTACTTTAATTACATTTGATCTATTCTTGGGCAGATCAAAATGAATGTCCATCTCTGTAGTACTCATAATAGTTAAGTTTTCGGGGTTAGTTTAGTTTGATTTATTGTTATTTGTTGCTTTTTTTTATTCTGCATTATCCAGAAATTCCTTGAACTTGTCGAACCATTTGTCTAAAATATTTCGTCGATAACGAGTCGCACGTCGCTTGGCTTCAATCGCATCCGACACTTCCACTTCATCTTCCAATTCTTCTCCTTCCGGATGGGCATCGAGAGGCTGGGAAGTAGGATTATAATCGGTCTCGGAGGCCGTGTTTACTGTAGGCTCCGGTTCTTGAGTATCTTTTATAACCGTACTTTCGGGAAGGTCCTTTTCTTTTTGCTCCAAGTTGTTAAGTACCAACCCCACGGCTGTTGCATATAAAGGTTCTTTCACTCGTTCATCGGTATCTCCCGCTAAATGTTCATTGGGATAACCAATTCGGGTATCCATTCCGGTGATATATTCCACCAATTGCTTCAAGTGCTTTAACTGAGACCCGCCTCCGGTGACCACAATTCCACCGATTAATTTTTTCTTCTGTTCGTCATAACCGTAATTCTTGATTTCCAAGAAGACTTCTTCAATGATTTCTACAACGCGATAATGAATAATCTTCGACAGGCTTTTTAAAGATATCTCCTTAGGTTCTCGCCCCCGCAATCCGGGAATCGAGACGATTTCATTCTCCTTGTTTTCACCGGGCCATGCCGAACCAAATTTAATTTTCAAAAGCTCTGCTTGCTTTTCAATAATCGAACAGCCTTCTTTAATATCCTCGGTGATTACGTTGCCTCCAAAAGGAACTACAGCCGTATGTCGAATAATTCCATCTTTAAAAATTGCCAAATCCGTGGTTCCTCCTCCGATATCGATGAGTGCCACTCCCGCTTCTTTTTCTTCATAGCTCAACGTTGCCGAGGCCGAAGCCAGCGGCTGTAAGGTGACTCCCGATAAATCCAAACCGGCACTTTTAATACAACGGCCTATATTTCGAATCGAGGAAATTTGTCCCACCACCACATGAAAATTGGCTTCCAGCCGAACGCCATACATCCCGACAGGTTCTAAAATCTCGGGTTGGCCATCCACTTTAAATTCCTGTGGCAGTACATGAATAATCTCTTCTCCCGGCAACATGACCAACTTATGAACCTGATCACATAGCTCTGCGACGTCGCCTTCCTCGATTACCTTATCGGGGTCTTCCCGAGTAATATAATCACTGTGCTGCAGGCTTCGTATATGTTGTCCCGCAATGCCCACCACAACATCACTAATTTTGAAACCTGAATCTCGTTCGGCCTCTTCCACCGCTTTTTGAATCGATTGAATGGTCTGAGTGATGTTATTAACCACCCCGCGCCGTACACCGAGGCTCTTGGTTTTTCCGACACCCAAAATTTCCAATTTTCCGTACTCATTCGGCCTGCCTATCATCGCCACGATTTTGGTGGTTCCAATGTCCAAGCCTACAGCAATCTCTTTGTTTTCCATAACTATACTTCTATTTTAGTGCAAACTACTTGGTTAGTATATTTTAAATTAATTTCTGAATATTGATTCAGTAAGGAATCCCGCTTTGCCTTACTATAAAAAGCCTTAAAATTATTAATCTTCTTTTCAATCGCTGTAACCGGACCAAAATTGATTTCAAAATCATATTGTCGCAACAGCAATTTGTAATCTCCTGATGGCTCCCCCCGAATACCTATGATTTGTTGCTTTAAAAACTTATCCTCATTGATCTTTTGCAAAAGCGGAAAGAGTGCTATGGCCCGCTTCGAATTGACCTGTGTTATTAACGGTACCCGCGCAGAATAAGCCGTTGACAAGGGCATTTTTTCACCCTTTCTATCAATATAGTAGGAGGTATCTCCCAAAACCCGCGCGATAGGTTCTCGTTGTCGAATCTCAATTCCCACATCTTTTGTTATGGTTTCATATACTTCTGCATTTTCAACGAGTCCATAATTCTTTAATTTTTGCTCCAAGCCCTTCAAATTCAAACTATCGATCAAAAGTTGCCGATTCTTTCCCCCCAAAACTTCCCGAAAGATCATATCATCAGTCAAGAAAAGATTCTGTTCATGCCGGATATGAATATCAAAATTGCCGCGCTTCCGGTGCTGATTGCGATTTCCGGAAAAACTATACAAGAGGACTATAATAACAACCAATCCCGGCAGCTGTATATATTTTAAAATTCCTTTTCGCATGACTCTTAATTACTCTTTATAATTTTCTCAACTTCATCTGCAATTTTCATTGTAGCTTTAGGTTTTGACAAACTTTTAAGGGTTCTTCCCAATAGATCTCGCTCCACCTGATCTTTAATCAACTTTTCCAACACGGTCTCAAAAGTCGCATCCAAATCTTTTTCCTTAATCATCATCGCGGCTCTTCTTTTTACCAGTGCCAGAGCGTTTTTAGTTTGATGATCTTCGGCCACGTTGGGAGACGGAATAAAAATTACCGGTTTCCCCACTACTTGTAACTCGCTAACGGCAATTGCACCGGCGCGGGAAATAATAATATCGGCCGCCGCATAAGCCTTATCCATTGCATTTAAAAAAGCATGCACCTGAATGCCTTTCCGATCATTATATTTCTTATATTTTTTAAAATATAATGTACCGCATTGCCAGATCACCTGAATTTTATGGGCTTCCAAAAAATCTATGGAATCAGCCACTCTTTCATTAATTCGTTGAGCCCCCAAACTACCTCCCAAAATCAATAGGGTCATCTTTCCTTTTTGGAGTCCGAATTCTTGTAATCCGTCCTCACGTTTGGATGCTATATCCAATAAATGCTGCCGAATGGGATTTCCCGTCAGGACTAATTTCTCTTTTGGAAAAAATCCTTCCATTCCTTCATAAGCCACACATATTGTGGAAACCCCTTTGGCCAGCCATTGATTTGTTTTTCCCGGAAATGCGTTTTGTTCCTGAATCAAACAGGGTACTCGTAACCAGCTCGCCGCCTTTAACAAGGGTGCACTGGCATACCCCCCGGTTCCAATTGCGGCAACCGGCTTAAACTCCTTCACAATCTTTCTGGATCGAATAAGGCTTTTCACCAATTTAAAAGGTACCCATAAATTTTTTAGCGTCAGGCGACGTTGCCATCCCGAGATAGTCAACCCTTCGATGGGATATCCTGCTTCCGGTACTTTTTGCATTTCCATGCGGTCATTGGCCCCCACAAACAGGAATTCGGCCTCCGGATGTCTTTTTTTAAGCTCATCAGCAATTGCAACAGCCGGATAGATATGTCCGCCGGTACCTCCCCCCGATAAGATAAATTTCAAGGTTTTCATATCGCTTCGCTTAAAATTTCCAACGGATTTTCATCCATCTCTTTTTCCAATTTCGCCTGATCCTCGGCTTCTCGTTTTACACTGACTCCTAAAATAATCCCGATGGCCGAACAGGTCATCCAAATAGACGTTCCTCCATCACTGATAAGAGGCAGCGTTTGTCCGGTTACAGGCAATAAATTCACCGCCACGGCCATATTGATAAAAGCCTGAAAAATAATTGGTAAGCCAACAGCCATTACAACCAGTTTTCCAAAAACCGTACTCGACTTGGTAGAGATCAAAATAAATCTGTACAACAACCATAAGTAGAGTAAAATCACACCAAAACCACCAATCAACCCCATTTCTTCAATAATGATCGAATAAATAAAATCGGAAGAAGACTGGGGCAAAAAATTCCGTTCTACACTTTTCCCTATTCCCACTCCGGTGATTCCTCCTCTGGAAATCGCAATTTTAGAATGTTCTACCTGATAATTATCAGTAACTCCTTCCTCGTCAAAAAAGCTTTCCACCCGATTCTTCCAGGTATCTACACGGTTGGGCATGACTTCCGGAAAGGCTTCCACCATCAAGATAAAAAGGGTAAGCACAACAATTCCGGCCCCCATGACATACAGTAAATATTTAAAGGGATAACCGCCAATAAAGGTCAATGTCAAAACCATCATAAAAATAATGCCGGCCGTCGAAAAATTGGAGGGGAGAACCAGGCCTACAACTAATCCTACCGGAAGCCACAACGGTAGAATACTTTCTTTAAAAGTTACTTCCTTATCCTTAATTTTAGAAAGATACCGGGCCACATAAACCATCAAGACGATCATTGCCAAGCTGGAAGACTGAAAGGATTTATTGATAAACGGAATGGTAATCCACCGGCTGGCATTGGCTCCCTGAATTGTATTTCCCTGCATCCAGGTATAAAACAATAGGATAATCACTACCGGAATGCCCAGAATGGACAATCCTTTAAAATAATGATAGGGAATGCGATGAATGAGATACATAATAACAAATCCCAGAAACAGATGCACAAAATGGGTAAACAGGAATTTAAACGTATCGCCATTACCCCCATACAGATATGCCAAATTACTACTGGCACTATAGATGGGTAAAAATGAAAATAAAGCCAACAGTGCCGTGACTGCCCACACCGATTTATCTCCCCGAAGCCGGGAGAAAAACCCGGAAGAGGCTTGTACCGAAGGGGTCGAAACGTCAGACTTGACTTTAAACATGTTATTGATTCTTATCCTATTTTTAAAGATTCCTTACAGCCGCATTAAATTGATTTCCCCGCTCTTTAAAATCTGCAAAACGATCTAAACCGGGACAAGCCGGAGAAAGTAAAACTGTATCGCCTTTTTCGGCAAACTCACAGGCCCTTCGCACAGCCCCTCCCATGGTCTGTGCTTCCCAAATAAAATCTACACAATTATTAAAATGTGAAATCAGCTTTTGATTGATGACGCCAATGGCAATTATGGCAATCACTTTTTCATTTACCATCGGTAACAATTGCGCATAATCCACTCCCTTATCATCCCCGCCGGCGATCCAAATTACCGGGGTTTTGAGCGTTCCCAAAGAATAATAAGTCCCATTCAATGTGGTGGCTCCGGAGTCGTTGATATAATCCACACCATGCATCTTTACAATGCGTTCCATTCGATAATCATTATTTTCCATACAGCCCAAGCTTTCCCGAATGGTCTTTTTTCGGATTCTAACCAGTTCCGAAATTGCTGAAGCTGCCAGTACTTTATTCCCGGATCTTCTCCGCTCCAAAAAATGAGTGGTTGAAGTTGAAGGGGTTGAAAAGGGCTTTTCTTTTATCATCATATAGTAAAAACTCGTTTATCTAATCTTTAAGGTGACAATTGTAACGACCGCTAATAGAATTCCAATAATCCAAAAGCGAACGACAATCTTACTTTCATTAATTCCCAATTTTTGAAAATGGTGATGAAGCGGCGACATCAAAAAAATGCGATTTCCCACTCCATGTTTCTTTTTGGTATATTTAAACCATCCGACCTGCATCACCACCGACAGGTTTTCGATTAAAAAAACACCACAAAGCACCGGCAACAACAATTCTTTTCGTACCGCAATAGCAATCACGGCTATAATTCCACCAATCGTCAAGCTACCGGTATCTCCCATAAATACCTGCGCCGGGTAGGTATTGTACCATAAAAAACCAATAAGCGCCCCGGCCAGTGCGGCTATAAAAACCGTCATTTCTCCTGAATGCGGAATGTTCATTACATTCAGATAATCGGAAAAAATGATATTCCCCGATACCCAGGCAAAAATGGCTAAAGCCAAAACTGCAATGGCCGAAGTTCCGGCGGCCAATCCATCTAATCCATCGGTTAGGTTAGCACCATTGGAAACTGCCGTAACAATAAAAATGACCACCGGAATAAAAACCAGCCAAGCATAGGATTTTAGGGTCGGATGAATCCAACTGATTAGCTTGGCATACTCCAATTCATTCTTTTTAAAAAACGGAATTGTAGTCTTGGTAGATTTATGCTCGGGACCATACACACTGGTCGTTTCTTCGGTTTCATTTTGTACTATCGGGGTAACCGACTTCTCCTTAATAGTAATATCGGGATGGACATACATAATGGTACCCACAATAATTCCAAGTCCCACTTGACCAATAATCTTAAACTTTCCTTTTAAGCCCTCCTTATTCTTTCTAAAGGTTTTTATATAATCATCCAAAAAACCGATGGCCCCCATCCATAACGTAGTAATAATTAAAAGAAGGACATAAATATTATCCAATTTCGCAAAGAGCAAAACGGGAATTAAAGTAGCCAGAATGATAATTATCCCGCCCATGGTAGGAGTTCCCGCTTTTTCCTCCTGCCCCTCCAAGCCAAGCTCTCTAATGTTCTCCCCTACCTGTTTACGACGTAGAAAGAGAATAATCCGTTTCCCGTAAATAGTCGATATCAGCAAAGACAGAATAATCGCTGCACTGGCTCTAAAAGTAAAGAACTGAAACAATTGACTTCCCGGGAAGTCCATCATTTCATCCAGATAATTAAACAAATAATACAGCATATTGTATCTCTCTTTTTCTCTACTACTTATTCATTGCATTTAAAAATTCGGTAACCATTTCCAGGTCGTCAAAATGATGCCTTTTGCCATTAACTTCCTGATAGGTTTCATGGCCTTTCCCGGCAATCAGAATAATATCTTTTTTTTGCGCTAAGGAACAAGCGGTCTTAATCGCTTGTTTACGATCTATAATGGAAAGGGTTTTGTGTTTGTATTCCATAGGCACCCCGGCCTCAACATCGTTAAGAATCGCAGCAGGGTCCTCGGTTCTGGGATTATCGCTGGTTAAAATCACCCGATCACTTCCTTCTACGGCAATTCGTCCCATTTTTGGGCGCTTACTTGTATCTCGGTCGCCGCCACAGCCCACAACGGTATATACTTCTTCATAATGTGTGCGTATCTGATTAATGGTCTTCAGTACATTTTTTAAAGCATCGGGAGTATGGGCATAATCTACAATAGCAATAATCTTTTTCTTTTTGGAGACGAAATATTCAAACCGCCCTTCTACGGCTTCCAGCTTACTAATATTTACCAGAGTTTCTTCTTCCGACAGCCCCAATAAATCGGCTGCCGCATATATAGCCCCCAGATTATAGGCATTAAACTCGCCGATCAGCTTGGTCCATACTTCTTTTCCATTAAAAGTGAGCAACATCCCTTCAAAGGCATCTTCCAAAACCTTAATTTTATAATCGGCATCCGATTTAAGGGCGTACGTATAACGCCGGGCCTTCGTATTTTGCAACATATAGGCTCCGTTTTTATCATCGATATTCGTTATGGCAAAGGCTGTTTTAGGCAATCCCTCAAAAAAACTTTTCTTTACATCTCGGTAAGCGGCAAAGGTTTTATGATAATCCAGATGATCCTGCGTCAGGTTGGTAAAGATTCCCCCCGCAAAATACAGTCCGGCCAATCGCTTTTGGGCGATCCCATGGGAGCTCGTCTCCATAAAACAAAACTCTGCTCCTGCCTCATTCATCTCTTTGAGATATCGATTAATCGTCAAGGAATCCGGAGTTGTCAACCGGGTTGGATATTCTCGGGTACCTACGCAAATACGAACCGTTGAGAGTAGCCCCACTTTAAATCCTGCACGAGTAAATAACTCATACAGCAAGGTAGCGATAGTCGTTTTCCCATTGGTTCCGGTAACTCCCACCAATTTGAGATTGGCCGAAGGGCAGCCGTAAAAATTGGAAGCCATCAAGCTTAAAGCTTCTTTTGAATCATTAACTTTTACATACGTCACCTGCGACGCTCGTTCCGGCGGCAGAAATTCACAAATAACCGCCTTGGCTCCCTTTTTTATCGCCTCTTCTATAAAATCGTGGCCATCATCTTTTTCTCCTCTAATGGCTACAAATGCAGCGTGATCATTCACTTTTCGAGAATCAAATACCACTTCTCCAACAGCAATGGAGGTCTCACCTTCCACGGCCTCAATAGCGACCTTATACAATATGTCTCGTAAGGTGTGTTTCACTCTGCTGTTAATTTTAAAGGAGTTCCTTTTTGGATATCCGTTCCGGGACGAATAGACTGTTTGACAATTTTTCCATATCCTTCTACCCGGGGCCGAAGTCCCAAATTTTCCAATAAAGAAAGGGCGTCCATTGCAGGCCATCCCTGTACATCCGGCATAACGGACTGAGATTCCTGAGCTCGTTCATAAAAATCATTATAGGCTTTGGCCAAGGCCTCGCCTTTTGGAAAATTCATTTGAATTGTATCTTTTACCGGAGTGCGGTTATATATTTTCTCGGCAATCTCGCGAAAAACCGGTCCTGCCACCGATCCCCCATAAAAACCACGTAATGTATTGGGTTCATTGACAACTACAATACAGGAATACTGTGGATTATCAGCCGGAAAATAACCTGCAAAAGACGCCACATAATGTCCTTTGTTTCCCGCCGAATAACCTGCCTGGGCGGTTCCCGTCTTCCCGGCTAAAGGTAAAATATCCGATTGCACCGTTACCCCCGTTCCTCGTTCAACAACATGCCGTAGCAAGGTTTGTGCAATTTTTGCAGTCTCCTTAGAAACAATAGAGTTAGGCCGCCGGTTTCCAATATTCGAATCTACTAATCGATCTCGATCCCGAATTTCTTTAATCAACCGCGGGGGCACAGAAACACCATCATTGGCAATCGCATTATAAAAGGTAAGAATCTGTAAAGGGGTGAGTAAAACACCATAGCCAAAAGACATCCAAGGAAGGGTCGTTCCATACCAGTTTTTATCTCCGGGATGAGGAATCATAGGTTGCCCCTCTCCCTGGATAGCAATTCCCGTTTTTTGACTGAGGCCCATATAATCGAGGCGATTGACAAAAGCCCGGGCGTTATTTTTATAGCCCTCGGTTATAATTTTTGAAAAAACCGTATTTGAAGATACCTCAAACCCACGTGCCGCAGAGATTTTTCCATATCCGCCAACATGTGAGTCCCGTACCGACCGTCCATAATATTTAACCACACCTCCTTCGGTATCGAAAATCTGTGCCGTATCAACCACTTTATCCTCCAGAGCGGCCACCATGGCCATCAACTTAAAGGTAGAGCCCGGTTCCTGAGCTTCCCAAACCGCATAATTTCGTTTCTCATAGTACTTCCCGTCAGAGGTACGCCCCAGATTGGCCATTCCTTTAATCTCACCGGTCTTCACCTCCATCAAAACAGCCGTCCCGTGGTCGGCTTCATATTCTTCCATTTGCGCTAACAAAGCATGATGAACGATATCCTGAACATTGACATCAATGGTGGAGATGACGTCCAAACCGTCCTGAGGATCCATCTCGTTAACATCATTGATGGGCTTCCAAAGTCCATTGGCAATTTTCTGCTTCAGTTGATGTCCATCTTTCCCTTTCAAGTATTCATGGAAAGCTCCTTCCAGCCCCGAAGCTCCCTTACCCACCGTTCGTTCAGCCAGTTTTCCCAACGGCAATTCCCGAACTGTTCGTTGTTCGGCAATAAATCCTCCACCATAAGTCCCCCGTTTAAAAATGGGAAATTGTTTGATCTTAAGATATTCCGAATAGCGTAAATTTTTTGCAATAGGCAAGTATCGATTATGACTCCGGCGGGCGTGTATTAACCGGTTTTTGTGGTAATTTACCGTCCCTCCCAACATGCCGGAAAGTGCTTTTGCCAAAGCTGTTACCTCACTATTAAAATAAGATTCATCTTTTATCGATAACGGATCAAAATAGATATCGTATTTGGGTACCGAAGTAGCCAACAAACTTCCCGTATCATCATAGAGATTCCCACGATTGGCCGGGATAATAAAATTTTTATATACCCGACTTCGTCCAATCTTTTCATAATCCTCTCCGTGTACAAACTGTATATTTAACAATTTAAAACTTACCGAAAAGACAAAGACAAGAAGCAGGATCACAATCCCGTAAAAGCGATTTAATATGTTACGATCGTTTGTCATATATTAATTTCTCACAATAATTTTATGAGGGGCTCTGTTCAAAATCGTTATTCCTTTATCCTGCAGCCGACTATTAATTGTTGACTCCATTTTCATTTGCATTAATTGCTGGCGTTGATCCACAAATTCACTCCTTAATTGTCGTTCCTCTTTCTGTAGTTTCGCGATTTGATGCACTTTATTTTCCGCTTTATGGGAACTGGCAATCATGATAATGGCCAAAAGGGTACAAAAAAGGATAAAAATCCAGTTTTTTACTGCATCCTTATCAATCAGATAGCGACCTTTTAATATGTCATGAATTCTGCTCATCCTACAATCGTTCTCCTATTCTTAATTTTGCGCTTCTCGCTCGGCTATTTGCTTCTATCTCCGTTTTGCTGGCGGTCTTCATCTTCCCTATCTTTTTAAAGGGAACCGAGACATTTCCATAAAAATCTTTCTTCGGTTCTCCCTCAAAAAGCCCACTTCGTATATAGCGTTTAACCAACCGATCCTCCAAGGAATGATAAGAGATTACGCTCAATCGCCCACCGGGTTTAAGCACTTCCCCGGTCTGTTTCAAAAACTCTTTTAACGCCTCGATCTCCTCATTGACCTCAATTCTAATCGCTTGGTAGATTTGGGCTAAAATCTTATTCTGTTTCTTTTTAAATAAAAGAGGGCGTAACAATTCGTTTAGTTCCCCACTCGTTTCTATGGGTTTTTCTTGCCGTCTTTCGACGATTGTCTTTGCCAGATTAGGAGCATTTCGAAGTTCCCCATATTCATAAAACAATCGTCGCAGTTCTTCTTCCGGATATGTATTTATCACCGCAAAAGCATCCTTTTGCTGCTGTTGATTCATACGCATATCCAATCGCGCATCAAATCGGGTGGAAAACCCTCGATCGGCCTTATCAAACTGATGTGAAGACACTCCAAAATCTGCCAAAATACCATCAACCTGCCGTATCCCTTCCAATCTCAAAAACCGTTTAAAGTATCGAAAATTGGCTTGTATCAACTTTAATCGGGGGTCTTTCAAGGCGTTCTTATGAGCTTCTGCATCCTGATCAAACGCCAACAGTTTACCGGCTTGCCCCAACTGCTTCAAAATCTCGGCCGCATGTCCTCCACCCCCAAAAGTCACATCTACATAAACACCCGTTGAACGTATGTTTAATCCCGCCACGCTTTCTTTCAATAAAACAGGAACATGATAACTACTCATCATCTTCTGTGTTACCCATAACTTCCTCGGCTAAATCTGCAAAATCATCAGCCGTTTCATCAATAGCCTCTTCATATTTCTCCTTGTCCCACAGCTCCACAATATTAATAGCCGAGGAAAGCACGATTTCCTTTTCCAGCCCGGCAAAATTAAAAAGGTCCCGAGGCACCAAGAGCCGACCATTACTGTCAACTTCTACAATTTTAACCCCTGCCGTAAATCGTCTTATAAAATCATTATTCTTCTTTTTAAAACGATTTAATTTATTCATCTTCCCCATCAAAATATCCCATTCCTTCATGGGATATAATTCCAGACAGGGTTGAAATACCGCTCTTTTGAGCACAAACCCGTCTTCCAGTAAAGGCAATAGCTGTTTTTTGAGCCGGGACGGCAGTAATAAACGCCCTTTGGCATCTATTTTACACTCGTATGTTCCGATCAGATTCAACATGGCCATTAATAATTTCAAAGATATTAAAAATAATACCACATTCTCCCACTTATTACCACATTGTTGATAAGTTTTTATACCCCTTCTTCATCTCATCTTAATTATTATCAAAAAATATTGATTATCAGTATATTATATATTTATATCATGTGGGAATTTACAGACCGGATCATTGAAAAAAAGCTGTTAAAAGCTATTTACCCATTAAAAAACGAGAATAAAGAGGGAGTTTCAGGAGAAATCGAAGGCGATAAATTCGTAGAATTATTGAGATTTAGGATGTCCATAAAAATGATAAATAATCCTTATATTTGTCGTTTCAAACCCTGATTTGAATGGAAAACCATCTAATTACAGAAGGAAAATATACGTATAAGGAAATCGGGGAAGGTCGGCCCATAATTATCTTACATGGATTAATGGGGCAATTGAGCAATTTTGACGGCGTCGTTGATTTCTTCCCCAAAAAAGGCTATAAAATAGTACTCCCCGAACTTCCTCTTTACTCCTTACCCATTGTTAAGACAAAAGTGAGTGCTTTTGCAAAATTCGTCAAAGAATTCATTGAATTCAAAAACTATACAGAACCGATTTTACTGGGAAATTCTTTAGGAGGTCATATTGCACTCTCAACGTTAAAATTATACCCCGAGCATATACATGCATTGATTATTACGGGGAGTTCCGGGCTTTATGAAAACTCTATGGGAGGCACTTATCCCCGACGCCACAGCTATGACTATATCAAAAAAAAATCGGAGGAGGTTTTTTACGATCCCAAAGTAGCAACCAAAGAGGTGGTCGATGATGTCTTTCAAACCTTAAACGATCGTGCCAAATTAATCCGAACAATCACTATTGCCAAGAGTGCTATTCGTCATAACATGTCCAAAGATCTTCCCAATATGAATGTTCCGGTCTGTATCATTTGGGGAAAGCAGGATCATGTGACGCCTCCTTCCGTAGCCGAGGATTTCCATACACTCCTCCCCGATTCGGATTTGTTCTGGATTGATAAATGCGGGCATGCAGCGATGATGGAACATCCCGATGAATTTAATGAGATTCTATACGGATGGCTGCAAGACCGTGGATTATAAATCGATTCTATAAAATCTTCCCTCTCTTTAAGTAGTGTCATGGAGATTCACTCTGCTTCTTTTGTAACGAGTAGCGCCACCGTAGAAGATGGTCCGGCAACCGGTATTCCGGAATATGCCTTTATCGGTCGGAGCAATGTGGGAAAATCTTCCCTCATCAATATGCTTACCCATCAAAAGAAATTGGCAAAAACCTCTGGCACACCCGGAAAAACTCAACTCATTAACCACTTTCTGATTAACGAAAGTTGGTACATCGTCGATTTACCCGGATATGGTTATGCCCAAACCAGCAAGAAAAACAAGCGTGATTTTCAGCGTCGAATAACCTCCTATTTTCTCCGTCGCGATTCCCTAATAACAGCCTTTGTACTTATCGATTCCCGCCACAAGCCCCAAAAAATAGACTTAGATTTTATGATCTGGCTGGGGCAAAACAGCCTCCCTTTTGCCATCATTTTTACCAAGACCGACAAATTAAAACCCAAAGCTCTGGAGCGGAACATTGAAGCCTATAAGGCCGTCTTATCAGAAATATGGGCCCCCTTACCTCCTTATTTCTTAACTTCTTCAGTGCATAATAAAGGAAAAGAGGAAGTCCTGGATTACATTGACTCCCTCCAGCAAAATCTACAATAAACGGATTTTATCAGATCCCTTATCCTTTTATCAAAGCTCTGGAAATCACCAGTTGCTGAATCTCTGAAGTTCCTTCATAAATCTGCGTAATCTTCGCATCGCGCATTAAACGTTCTACGTGGTACTCCTTAACATAGCCATTCCCACCGTGAATCTGAACAGCCTCAGTCGTTACCGCCATCGCCGTTTTCGAAGCGTGGTATTTTGCCAAAGCACCCGACAAATCATAGTTTTGGCCCGTGTCTTTATCAAATGCCGCCTTCATCACCAAATACCGAGCCGCCTCAATTTCTGTGTACATATCAGACAGTTTAAAGGCAATGGCTTGATGTTGAGCAATGGGCTTTCCAAAAGTCTCCCGCTCCTTACTGTATTTCAAGGCTAACTCATAGGCACCCGAAGCAATCCCCAAGGCCTGAGAAGCAATTCCAATGCGCCCGCCGGAAAGGGTTTTCATGGCAAAAGTAAATCCAAAACCGTCGGCTCCAATCCGATTTTCCCGGGGTACCTCAACATCATTAAAAATCAATGTATGCGTGTCGCTGGCCCGTATTCCCATTTTATTCTGTTTGGCTCCGATCTTAAAACCCGCCCAACCTTTTTCTACAATAAAAACATTAATTCCATGATGTTTTTTCTCCGGATGGGTCTGTGCAATAACCAAATAATAATCGGCGGTTCCCCCGTTTGTGATCCAATTTTTCGTTCCGTTTAAAACATAGTGATCCCCTTTATCAACCGCCGTAGTTTTTTGATGTGTAGCATCACTCCCGGCTTCAGGCTCACTTAAACAAAAAGCACCTGTCGCCTCACCGGCAGCCAACTTTGTCAGGTATTTTTGTTTTTGCGCTTCGGTTCCGTATGTCTCAATTCCCCAACAAACCAAAGAATTATTAACCGACATAATAACCGAACAGGAGGCATCAATCTTAGAAATTTCTTCCATCGCCAGGGCATAAGAAACCGTATCCATTCCACCGCCGCCATACTCCGGCGAAGTCATCATCCCCAAAAACCCCATCTCGGCCATTTTCTGAACTTGCTTTTCCGGGTAAAGCTGGTGGGTATCCCTTTCAATAACCCCGGGCAGTAATTCATTTCTGGCAAAATCTCGTGCGGCATCCCGAATCATCAGATGCTCTTCACTCAAATTAAAATCCATATGTCTAACTTTGTCTTTTCTAACAAATATAAAGCAATTCCAACTAAGCCAAATCTTTTTCAACCATGAATTCCAAAACCTACACCGTAATCGGAGTGATGTCGGGGACTTCCAAAGACGGCATTGATCTCGCCCATATACGATTCACACTTCGACAAGGAGAATGGCATTATACTTTTCTTAACTGTGCCACCTTGCCCTACTCTCCGCAATGGAAAAAAAGGTTGGAAGAAGCCGATCAACTTGCTCAAGAGGAAGTCCATCAACTCGATTCCAGATATACGGAGTATCTCGCGAGTACAATCAATACGTTTATCGATGACTGTGGAATTACAATCCTGAATGCAATTTGCTCCCATGGCCACACCGTTTTTCATCAGCCGGAAAAGAAATACACGCTACAAATCGGTAATCTCCCCAAAATTGCCAATTACACCCACCAAAAAGTAGTATGTGATTTTCGAACTGCCGATGTATCAATGGGCGGGCAAGGCGCGCCTTTGGTTCCGATGGGCGATCAATTGCTTTTTTCAAAGTATGAAGCCTGTCTAAACTTAGGCGGATTTGCCAACATCTCAAGGGCCGAAAAAGGAACCCGAAAAGCGTATGACATTTGTGCCGTAAATACCGTTTTAAACCATTATGCCATGCGTTTAGGACAAGCCTACGACAACAAGGGAAAAATAGCCCGAGAAGAAAAGTCTCACCCTCCTTTATTAAAAAAACTCAATGAGTTGCCTTTTTATCGGTTGTCCCCTCCAAAATCTTTGGGAATTGAATGGGTAAAAGGAGAAGTATTTCCTCTGATTGACCATTTCCATCTTTCCCCAAATAGAATATTAGCCACTTATACACAGCACATCGCCCAGCAATTGGCTCATGCTGCCCCCTCGCAATCCTCTGCCAAAATCCTGATTACCGGCGGTGGGGCCTATAATGATTTTCTGATTGAATCCATACGGAAACAAACATCATGTCAAGTAGTCATTCCCGATGAGGAGCTTATTAACTACAAAGAAGCTCTGATATTCGGGCTTCTTGGCGTGCTTCGTCTTCGAAATGAAAATAATATCTTAGGTGAGGTTACCGGAGCCCCAAAAGATCATAGCGCGGGAGTCATTTTTGAGCCCAGCTTCTAAAATCAAGTTCTTTATGCAGTAATTTCTTTAAGGCCGTAATAGGAATTCGTTTTTGTTCCATAGAATCGCGATAGCGAATGGTTACACTTTGGTCTTCTTTAGTCTCGTAATCTACCGTAATACAAAATGGCGTTCCCGCTGCATCCTGCCTTCGATATCGCCTTCCGACCGCATCCTTATCATCAAACAGAACTTTGTAATCCCATTTCAAATCATCGACGATCTCTCGGGCAATTTCCGGCAGACCATCCCGCTTGACAAGTGGAAAAACAGCCACTTTTGTCGGTGCCAGAATTGCCGGCAAGCGCAGTACGATTCGTGTTTTCCCATCTCCCAAATCTTCTTCTTCCAAAGCCTTTGAGAAAACCGCCAAAAAGAGCCGATCCAGTCCTACCGAGGTCTCAATTACATACGGCACATAGCTTTTTTGTGTTTCGGGATCAAAAAATCGAAGTTTTTTACCCGATAATTTTTCATGGGCTGCCAGGTCAAAATCCGTTCGCGAATGGATTCCTTCCAATTCCTTAAATCCAAAGGGGAAATTAAATTCGATATCGGTTGCCGCATTGGCATAATGGGCTAATTTATCATGTGGATGAAAACGGTAATCCCCGGTATCAAACCCAAGCGATTTATGCCATGCCTCCCGCTGATTTTTCCAATATTCAAACCATTCCAACTCATCACCCGGTTTGACAAAGAACTGCATCTCCATCTGTTCAAATTCCCGCTGTCTAAAAATGAACTGCCTCGCCACGATTTCATTTCGGAAAGCCTTTCCTATCTGTGCAATTCCAAAAGGAATTTTCATCCGAGAAGTATTTTGAACATGAGCAAAGTTGACAAAGATACCCTGTGCGGTTTCCGGCCTCAAATAAAGATCCATAGCGGTTTCCGAATCGGCCCCAAGCTGGGTTTTAAACATGAGGTTAAACTGCTTTACATCGGTCCAATTTGCCGATCCGCTCACGGGGCACGTAATCTTTAAATCTAAAATTAATTCTTTTACAGCCTTCAAATCATCGGCCTCCAATGCCCGGGTCAACCTCGCAATCGCCTCATCAGCTTCTTTGTTATACCGGAGAACCCGTTTATTGGTGGTTACAAACTCGACTTCATCAAAGGCCTCTCCATATCGTTTTTTGGCTTTTCTAATTTCTTTGTCGGCTTTCTGTCGTCTTTTTTCGGCATACTCTTCAACTAAAACATCGGCTCGGTATCGCTTTTTAGAATCCTTGTTATCAATGAGTGGATCATTAAAAGCATCGATGTGCCCGGATGCCTTCCAGGTTTTCGGATGCATTAATATAGCAGCATCCAGCCCGACAATATTCTGATGGAGTTGCGTCATACTCTTCCACCAATAGGTTTTTATATTCCTTTTGAGTTCTACTCCATGAGGGCCATAATCATAAACCGCCCCGAGGCCATCATAAATCTCGCTGGAGGCGAATACATAACCGTATTCCTTAGCATGTGAAATAACCGTTTTAAATGTAGTATCTGTGTTTGCCATCGTACAATTCTAAATAACAAATAATCCCGCCTTACTGGATCATAAAGCGGGATTTATTTTAATCCCTATTGGACAGGTAGCTATCCAATACTCATTTTCTATTATTAACTTCTGTTTTTTCTTTTAGTCGATTCCTTCATCTTTCTTATTGATATCGGGCATTTCGGTTTCTTCGAAGGCTCCGTTTTGCTCCGCTTTCTTCATCCCTTTTTCAATCAGGTCGTAGAATCTGTCCAGTTTTGGCAAGACCACAATACGGGTTCTTCGGTTCTTGGCCTTTCCTTCGGCTGTTGCGTTAGAAGCAACCGGCACGTATTCACTACGCCCGGCAGAGGTCATCCGTGCAGGATCAACATGGTAATCATTTTGCAGGATTCGAACTACCGCATTAGCACGCAGTGTACTTAAATCCCAATTATCCTTCATATTTGGAATTCCCTTCTTTACGGGATCGGTATCGGTATGCCCTTCTACCATAAATTCAATATCAGGTTTGTCATTTACTACTTTAGCCACTTTACCCAATACTTCTCGGGCTCGTTGCGTCACTTGATAACTTCCGCTTCCAAACAATAATTTATCTGAAATGGACACGAAGACTACACCTTTCTCAACGTTGACCTGAATGTCTTCATCCTGTAAATTCCCCAGTGCTCCTTTTAAACTGGTCACTAAAGCCAAGGTTACAGAATCTTTTTTATTAACCGCATCTCGCAGCGATCGCAATTGTTTGTCCTTTTCTCTAATGCTTTCCAAAGAACGCTCGAGATTCTCTGCTGCTTTTTTAGAAATAGTTGCAAAATCTCCCTGCGTATTGAGCAAGGCCGAATTGGTATTCTCTAAGGTTTTGATCTGCTTTTCCAAGCTGGTAATCTCAGAATTGGCGCGATCTTGATTCCCTTTACATTCATCTAACTTCGCATTCAATTTATAAACTTGATTCTCAAGCTGATCTTTTTTCTGCTGAAGAGCGTTGAATTTCTTGGTCGGAACACAAGACGTAAATATAAAGACTATAGCAACCGACAAAAGTGCAAACTTTTTCATAATAAATTAAAAGTATAAAGTGTTTATAGGATTATAATGCAAATATATTGAACTTATTTTTATAGGACCTATTTATTCTTTTAAATTTTGTAATTATTATTTCCCTTTAATAGGATCAAATTTCCAAATTTTTTTCGCTTTTTTACGTAGTATTGCCATGCAATACTACGTAATTTAGCATAATTCACTCGCTTGGATTGATGCTGACCTTTACGTCTCATCGAGCGAAATTGTCTATAAAAATCAAAATGCGCACGAATAATGGCCCCGCTATGCTTCGGCTTTCCTTCAATAAAAAATTTAAAACCGGCCAAACCGTCCAAGCAAAGACGCACAAAAAGTATGCCATAGACTCTTCTGCTCGGTATATTTTTGATGAGATTAAAGAGTGAATTTCTAAAATTTAAATAGGTTTTTCGGGGGCTCGATTTGTCCAAAGTTGCTCCCCCCAAATGATAAACCCTGCTTTGCGGGATATAATAAACCCGATAGCCCAGGTTAAAAGCACGCCAGCATAAATCAATCTCCTCCTGGTGCGCAAAATAAGCCGAATCCATACCCGCTAATCGATGATATACCGAACTCCGTATCACAAAGCAGGCACCGCTGGCCCAAAAAATGGGGGTTTCTTCCTCATATTGCTTGATATCTTCCTCAATCGTATCAAAAATCCTCCCACGACAAAAAGGGTAGCCGTACTTATCAACAAAGCCTCCGGCGGCACCGGCATATTCAAAATACGTTTTACGCTTATAATCCAGCAACTTCGGTTGGGCAACAGCCGTATCGGGATGGGTTTTAAAATGATCGATTATCGGGCAAAGCCAACCTTTCGTCACTTCAACATCACTATTGAGCAATATATAAAGCTCCTCATTCAATCCGGAAAGGGCTCGGTTATAGCCTTCTGCAAATCCATAATTAGCCCTATTTCGAATAATTTGAACAGCCGGAAAATGTCTTTTTATAAAATCCACAGAATGGTCGGTGGAAGCGTTATCGGCTACATATACCGTTGCTTCCTCAGAATACCGAACCACCGAAGGCAAAAACTGCTCAAGAAGTTTTTGTCCATTCCAATTTAAAATAACTACGGCAACCTCCATGGCCGCAAAATAACCTATTTTTTGGAAAACCAAATTCCTCACTTTTTAATTTTGGACACTCCTTAACGAAATAGTTGATGCCAAAAAGATGGCTCTGCACGGGAAAAGCCCTCAGATCTATTAACAAATTTCGCTTGCTGCGACTCCAATCCACCGAACAGAAGCTCTGTAATTAGGTCGTTACCCCATAAACAATATTACGGTTCCATCAGCCGTAAAAAAAGTGTCTTTAACTTAAAGTTTATCCCAAAAAAGAAGGTATGTCCATACCAAATTCTATTTTTGCAATACTATGAATAAACCGCTTGCAGAACGATTACGACCGAATACATTGGAGGGTTGTTTAAGCCAGAAACACCTGTTGGGCCAAAACGGGCCCTTGCGTATGCAGTTAAAAAACGATGTAGTTCCTTCTCTTATTTTCTGGGGGCCGCCGGGTGTCGGAAAAACTACTCTCGCCCATATCATCGCTCATGAGACCGGACGGCCTTTTTTTACGGTAAGTGCAATTAGCAGTGGGGTTAAAGATGTTCGAAATGTAATTCAAAAAGCTCAACAGCAGGACGGGCTTTTTACCACAAAGAACCCCATTTTATTCATTGACGAAATTCATCGTTTCAGCAAATCTCAGCAAGATTCCCTATTGGGAGCCGTCGAAAAAGGGTGGATTACCTTGATTGGTGCCACTACCGAGAACCCAAGTTTTGAAGTGATTCCCGCCCTGCTTTCCCGCTGCCAAGTGTACACTCTTGAGCCCTTTAGCAAAAAGGACTTATTAGAACTGCTGGAAAAGGCCATTCGAGAAGATCAAGTCCTGGCGAAAAAAGAAATTGAGCTTCGCGAAACTAACGCCTTGCTTCGCCTGAGCGGTGGGGATGCTCGAAAGCTCCTCAATATTTTTGAACTCCTTGTTACTTCTGAAAACACCGATAAAGTAGTGATTACCGATGATATGGTAACGCAGAAAGTACAACAAAACACGGTTCGTTACGACAAAACCGGCGACCAACACTACGATATTATTTCGGCTTTTATAAAATCTATTCGGGGAAGTGATCCCAATGCAGCGATATATTGGCTGGCGCGCATGATTGAAGGCGGAGAAGATGTCAAGTTTATTGCGCGCCGACTGCTTATCTTGGCCAGCGAAGATATCGGCCTGGCTAATCCTACCGCTCTGGTGATGGCCAATAACACTTTTCAAGCGGTAAACACCATCGGCTTCCCGGAATCCCGGATTATTCTGAGTCAATGTACAATTTATCTGGCAACCTCCCCCAAAAGTAATTCGGCATACGAAGCCATCAATGAGGCTCAGCGTCTGGTAAAGAAAACCGGTGATTTATCGGTCCCCCTGCATATCCGCAATGCGCCCACCAAGCTCATGAAAGATTTGGGATATGGGGAGGATTATAAATATGCTCATAACTACAAAAACAACTTTGTCGATATTGAATTCCTGCCGGACGAACTAAAATCCACCACCCTGTTTAAACCGGGAAAGAATAAACGGGAAGAACGACTTCAACAATTTCTAAAGACCCGTTGGAAAGGAAAATACGATTATTGACCGATCAACGCTATCGATGAACCGGATGATTCACAGCTTCTCTTAGCCAATAGCGGTTCGTGACTAAAAACGAAGCTCAGAATCCGCCCGCGCTACCCCGATCATCACGGTCTCCGGTGTTTTTTTAATCCTCCTACCCCACTCCCGGATAAATTTTTTAAAATAGAAATAGCTGTTATTCCTTTTCCTTCAGCACAAAGCTTTCTACACCGCCCTTTTCTTTGTCAAAATATTCAACTTTTATAATCCTCCCCCCTTCTTTAACAGAAGCGGTCCCGTTGACTGTAGTGGAGTTATACAGAATCGTATGTTCATCAGTTTCATGCAGAAGTGCCTTGCGTTCTCCGGTATGTTCATTCAGCAAAAGATATCCCGCTTGAATTTTGTGGATCCCATACGTTGTTCCATTCAACAAATAGATACGATCCTTGGTAGCCGACAATCCATTCACATCGCTATCTTTCTTTGGTTTGGCCACTGTTTCTGTTGTTTCCTGATTCTCGGCCAAGGCTGTATCCTCATTCTTTACATGATTGTTATAATGGTATTCAAATCCACTAAAAGTACGGTCAAAAAGATCATCTAAAGCATCCAGATATCCCTTCTTAAATTCTTTTTCGCGACTGGTCCCTTCCTCACTCTCAAAGACCACACGATTCCGGCAATCTTTTAAGAGCAAACGCAACTTCGTTTGCATGGCCAAAAAACCTTCTGCATCGCTTTTTAATTCGGCATGTAGGGCAAGACAGCTGTTCATCTCCAAATCCAGAGGGCCGTCCTCAACATCCATATAGGTGTCAAAACCATATTGATTCAACAAATATTTTAGTTTTGAATTCACCATATACTGATTATCCTCATCCTGAAAACCAAATTGCAGGGGAATAATAACATATTTGTAATCGTTTAACTTTTCAATATCATTTTGAGCCTGAAGTTGCAGACTTGTACAAAAAAAGATAAATACACCTAAAAAAAGAGCTGTTTTCCTCATTTATAAGATTTTTGTTAGTTCAAAAATTGATGATATTCTTCCATTTTCTTCTGAAGCAATATCGGCATCGGGCACAAAATGAATAGCCTGCAATCCTGATTTCCGGGCACCTTGGACATCAAATTCGGGGTGATCACCGATCATCAAACTTTGTTCGGGAGCCACCTCCGCCCGTGACAAAGCCGTTTTAAAAATCAGCGGACTCGGTTTGGTCGCTCCGGCCTCATCTGAAAATGTCAGGGTATCAAAGTACGAAAAAATTCCAGTTCGTTTCAATTTATTTTTTTGCAATTCGGAAAAACCATCGGTAATAACGTGCAGCGAATACCGCTCTCTCAGGTATTCTAAGGTCTCCCGGGTGTGGGGATACAATTTTGCAGGATCCCCCAACCCCGCAATATAGGAATCCCTAAACTCTCCTATCCACGTTTTGCTGCGATTAAGTTTTAAGGCCTTAAAAGTCTGATGAAAACGCTCATAATTAAGCTCGCGAGGATTTATTTCTCGAAAGCGATAGCGTCGCCACAATTTCTGATTAATAGGGGCATAAACGTGCAAAAACTCATCATAAGCTATGGGAACATCATGCCGTTCCAAAATATCAATAAGAACCTCCTCACTATTCTTCCGAAAATCCCACAAGGTTCCGTCCAAGTCAAAAAAAAGGGCTTTAATCTTCCTCATTATTCATTCGTTCCAATATTTGAAAAAACTTTTCCCGGCTTGCCCCCTCCTTGAAATCGGAGTTTCTATAAATCATCAGCAGTTCACCATTTACCGCTTTCACCTGTTTACGCAAGCGATCCAAAACCGTTCGTATTTCAAAGAAAGAACCTCGCGCAAAGGTAATGCTATTGAAGGCTATCGGGTGAATCAATAACGGCGAAATGCGCTCCAGACTTAAATCGTAGTACAAAAACGGAGTACAGGTACCCGCCCGAAACCCTACCTTATCGGGATACCCCATAGAATAATCATGGGCAATCTCCAAGTCGTCATAATTGTTATACAATTCTGGCAGATTGATGCCATACATGGGACTCAATGCCACTTCGAGATCCCGATTGACGATTTCCTCCCAACGCTTCTTTTCCTTCCGCAATATTCCTTTGTCATAAATGGCATCATATCCCAACAATAAGCCTATCGGACCATAATCACCCATAGATTTGATCATGCTGTGATACTTGAGATTGTTGTGCCCGATGTTATTACAATGGGAGGAATAATCACTCAACTGAAACATGAACTCCCAAGAAAATCCATTTTGCCGGCTAAACCGTAAGATCTCTTCATATACATCGTAGGGATCGCGATTCAGGGACAACTGGGTTTTTATCCGGTTGAAAACGGTTTTAAACCGAAATCGCAAGAGATCTCGCAGCCCCCCACCGATATTTCTGACCAATCCTTTCTCTTTATATTTAAAGACCTCGGCCACTGTCATAATGTTTTTAGCTTGAAATTTTCGCTCGGGGAATTCCTGCAGAGGAAACTCGCGCTTCAAGATGGCCTGAAACCGATATGCCCACAAGTCTATAACCGGCATTCGCAGAAATTTATTGCTATAGGCCAAGCTCTCCTCAGCCGGATAGCGTCCATACTGATCCCGATTATATGGTAGATATTCTTCATATCGCGAGAGTAAATAAAAGGCTGCCGAAAAAATATCAAAAGGGACATCACTTTCTTGTCCTACATAGAAAAATACGGGAATTTCTCCCCAATATTTCACTTCTATCGTTTTCCTTTCAATTCCCTGCTCCTGTAATAATCCATAGGCCTTTACAAAGACCTCATTCCCCATTCGCTTTTCACCATAGGAAAATTTTGCTCCTTTAAAAGCAATAAATTCCTCAATCTTGGAAGTGAGGTTGACCTTCAACCCCAAGATACGACCTATCATTTGTTTAAATGCATAAGTCATTCGCGGGGTCTGCTTCTGTATATAGATTAAAACCATAACCGAATCCTCAAAAGTACGAATTTCAACTTAGTCGCTAATCACTCTTACGATTCCTTTTACCTTCTCGGCAATTTTCCGCGCCTGGTTTAAATCTTGGTGTACAATCGTTACGTGTCCCATTTTTCGAAAAGGCCGGGTCTTCGCTTTTCCATAGATGTGAGGAGTAACTCCCGGGAGTTTTAAAATTTCATCCATATTTTTATAGTGTACCGGACCGCTATAATGTTCATCACCTACCAAGTTGACCATCACCCCCCCGACTTTACTTGCCGTATTGCCCAGCGGCAAATTTAGAATAGCCCGCAAATGTTGCTCAAACTGACTGATAAAAGCAGCCTCAATACTGTAGTGTCCGCTATTGTGGGGGCGTGGTGCCACTTCGTTAACCAATACTTCATCCTCTCGGGTCTGAAACATTTCAACAGCCAAAAGCCCGACATGTTCAAAAGCATGAGACACCTGTTTGGCTACCTTTCGGGCTCTTTCGGCCACCTTATCTCCAATACGAGCGGGGCAAATCACATATTCCACTTGATGGGCCATCGGATGAAACTCCATCTCCACCACCGGAAAAGTTTTTACTTCCCCTGCCGGAGTTCGAGCCACAATAACCGCCAGTTCATTTTTAAAGGGAATCTTACTTTCTGCCAGACACGGAACATCCGGAAGATCTTTTAAATCATTTTTATTTTGAATCATGGCAACCCCTCGGCCATCATACCCTCCTTTTCTACTTTTCCAAACAAAAGGAAAAGACCATTTTCCCTGTTCAATCGCCTCGAAGAGCCCTTTTTTATGCTCAAAAACCTCAAAATCTGCAGTCGGAATAGTATGCTCGGCATAAAAATTTTTCTGCACTCCTTTATCCTGAATCTTTTTTAGTGTGGCACTGGAGGGATAGACCGTCACCCCTTCCTTTTCCAATTGTTCCATAGCATCAACATTCACAGCTTCAATCTCAATCGTCAAGAGATCAACCTGTTTCCCAAAATTGTAAACCGTATCATAATCCAGCAATTCTCCCTGCTCAAAATGATTACAAGCAATTCGGCAGGGTGCCTGGTCACTGGGATCCAGAACATAAGTCTGAATATCATACTTCCGGGTCTCATAGAGCAACATTTTGCCTAATTGTCCCCCTCCAAGAATACCCAATTTAAAATCTGAAGAAAAATAATTTTTCATTTCACAAAATCATCTGTTATTGGTTCCGTCCATCCCAAAATAATCCTCTCTTTCACCCCTTTATAAGCACAAAAGTAGACATTTACCCAAACATTCAGAACAAAAAACATTATATTTGTAGCTTGCTTAATTCCCTTCCCCCATAGAAGAAGGGACTTGAAATTAAAAACGACTTGATGATAAATGTAATACTATTCGGCCTACCCGGAGCAGGAAAAGGAACCCAAGCCAAACGATTAGAAAAAAAGTACAATCTAAAACATATTTCAACCGGTGACGTTTTTCGTTATAATATCAAAAACAAAACGGAACTGGGAGAACTTGCCAAAAAATACATCGACAATGGTCAACTCGTCCCTGATGAGGTAACTATTAATATGCTGCATTCGGAAGTAAATAAACACCATAACTCCAACGGGTTTATATTTGATGGTTTCCCCCGAACCACAGCACAAGCCAAAGATTTGGACAAGTTGGTGGATCATAAAGGCAGTCAGATTCATGCGATGTTGGCTTTACAGGTCGATGAGGACATTCTCATCAAGCGGATTTTGGAACGCGGTAAAACCTCGGGTCGCGCCGATGATGCCAATGAGGAAATTATCCGAAAACGGATGCAGGTGTATTACGATCAGTCTGAAGTGGTAAAAGAATACTATCAAAAATCAGACAAATTCTATGAAATCGACGGAGTTGGAAGCGTAGAGGAAGTCACCGATCGCCTAAGCCGGGTGATCGATTCAGTTCAATAAAATAGAGACTGCATTCACCTCACATTGCTCATGGTTCTATGTTAATCCTGTAGAGCACGCCACTTAATTTTAGTATCTTAGCGTTTATGAAAACAGGGAATTTTATCGACTACGTTAAACTTCATGTGGCTTCGGGAAAAGGCGGAAAAGGTTCCTCTCATCTCCGGCGTGAGAAATTCGTAGAAAAAGGAGGTCCGGATGGTGGCGATGGAGGAAAAGGTGGAGACATTATCATTCGCGGCAATAAAAATCTCTGGACGCTCTATGAATTTAACTTTAAACGTCACATTCGTGCCGGACACGGAGAAAACGGAGGGAAACAACGCAAATTTGGAACGGATGGAGAATCGCGTTATATAGAAGTTCCTTTGGGAACGGTCATTCGCGATACTCATACCCAGGAAATTATCACAGAAATCACAAAAGACGGCGAGGAAAAAATCGTTGCCAAAGGAGGAAAAGGAGGAAAAGGAAATTGGCATTTTAAATCTTCTACCCGTCAAACTCCACGATATGCACAACCCGGATTACCCGGGGAAGAACGAGCACTCACCTTGGAACTTAAAGTACTGGCTGATGTCGGTTTGGTAGGTTTTCCCAACGCCGGAAAATCCACCCTATTAGCTGCCTTAACAGCTGCCAAACCAAAGATCGCCAATTACGAATTTACCACCTTGAAACCCAATTTGGGGATTGTCAAAAACCGAGAACGCCAAAGCTTTGTTATGGCCGACATCCCCGGAATCATTGAAGGAGCCGCCGAGGGAAAAGGTTTGGGGCATCTTTTTTTACGCCATATCGAACGCAACTCAACGCTGCTTTTTGTCATTCCCAGCGATACTCCGGATATCAAGAAGGAATACGATATTCTTATAGATGAACTCCGACGCTACAATCCTCAACTCTTGGATAAATCCCGCCTTATTGCTATTTCCAAATGCGATTTGATGGATCTTGAATTGTTGAGCGAACTGGATGAGGAACTAAAAGGCGTATTTCAAGGAGAAAACTATGTTTTTATTTCTGCAGTGGCCCAACAAGGCTTGCAAAAGCTAAAAGACCGCTTGTGGGAGGTTCTCAACCAACCGCTTGAAGCCTTAGAATAAGTTTTTGAAATTAATTTTTGCAACGATGAAAAGAACGTGGCTTTTCCTATCGGGTTTACTGGCTGTACTACTATTGGCCGCAGCTTGCGGTAGCCCGAAGATATACACCGATTATGACGAAACAAAAGATTTTAAGACTTACCAAAGTTTCAATTTTTATGAGAGTATAAAGTCCGGCCTGGATACTTTAGATCAGAAACGCCTACAACGGGCACTCGTAAAAAATCTGGAAGAAAAAGGCTTCTCTCGAAGTAAGCATCCGGATTTTCTGATTAACTATTATGCCGACTTCACGAAAGAAACCAATCACAATAGTCTTGGTATCAGTATTGGAGCCATCGGATCTCCTGTCGGAGGGAACATCGCCAGCGGAATCCCGATTACAAATAACCGAAAGATTATGAATGTTACCATAGAATTGATTGATGCTCAAGAGAATACTCTATACTGGCAAGGGGTCGCCGAAGTGCGATTAAAGCATAATCGCACACCCGAAGACCGCACTCGTCTTTTTACTACTATCGCAGAAAAAACCCTTCGGGAATACCCTCCGAAATAATATTTATAAAAGGAGTGTCATAATTCCAAAAGTTTATATATTTGCAGTCCGTATTTTAGGCCTCGTAGCTGATTCCGATACCCATCAGAATCAAGCAAAGCCAATGGCCTCGTAGCTTAACTGAATAGAGCACCTGACTACGGATCAGGAGGTTACAGGTTTGAATCCTGTCGAGGTCACTCTGATAATCAAGCGATTACATCTAATAAGTGTAATCGCTTTTTATTTTCCCTAACATTTCACGAACATTTCGAGTCTCTTCCATCTTATTTTGATAACTGATAATTTTATTTTTCTTTATCTTTAGGGAAAAGAAATTATGGAATGGATTGGGAAAATTACTGTTTGGTTATCTAAAATTCCTATTTTTCTCATCCCATTCTATATAATCATCAGGGTACTTTTTACTTTCACCCCTGTTTTTTCCCGCTATTTATATGAGGAAAAGATTCTTTGGTATAAAGGAATGAATAAAAACAAGTTCATCCTTATTGTAATTCTTTCTCTCATAATTTTGCTTTCGGCCTCTATATTAAGATCCGACATCCATCAAAATTCCGGTAATCGCTATATAGCCACACTCTCCATTGGTTTAATTCAAGTATATCTACTATACTTTATCGAGAAAAAATTATCATATTCTCTAAAAGATACTTTCAAAGTATGGTATAAAATGCTCAAAACCAACGCATCTTCCGCATACGAAGCGGAAGAGTTCACAAAAATTGATAATCTTTCTATTGGAAACGAATTACCTTTCAAACTTCGGAGGCATTTCAAAGAAGTCCAATTTGAAGAAATCCAAGATAAATTTGGGATTCACATTGATTCAAAATACGATGTGAACCGTCTTTTAAGTGGTTTACCTCCACAAAACCCAATCATTTTCACACAAAAGCATAGAGGTAGTATTGTTAAAAAAAGGGTTGTCCTATTTTTTTTGTTTTGCTTTGAGTTATATGATCAAAAAAACCACCACTGGCTTTATTCCTTAAACGAAATTAAAAGCTTTCAAGAAGAACATACTAAATTTCATACCGACGATAGAGATTATCGGGAATTAAATGGCCCCATTATTATTGATAATTCAATTTGGACAAGATATAGAAAGGGGTAAGTGGCCGTAAACCCTATTTTTTCATTAAAATCCCAATGCAATTTTATTGCAATGGGATTATTTTTTTCATTCAACACCACTATTCATAAAGAGTTATAAAGAGTTCCTTTAGTATTCTATTGCAACTTTATTGCTTTGCCCTTTCTTCCTGTTTTATCCACTAACTTCGGGAGAAAACAACATATTATGAGCTTGCAAGAGAAATTATCAAGCCTTGAGAACAAGGTAACCGAAATGGCAAAATCTCAGGAAAATTTCGTAAAAAAAGCACTTCTATTGATGTCCCTTAGCGTGAAGGACATCTATTCCAAAGAAGAGGCGGCAGCCTTCCTTAATCTATCTCCGGATTACCTTTATCAATTGAATCATTACGGAAAACTAAAAGCTATCAAGCGGAAAGGGCAGAAAAAAATCTACTTCAGGAAAATTGATTTAGAAAATTACCTCCTGAACCAAACAACATCGGAGAGAAGTGAAAAGGAGGCTTACGAGGCCTTCGAAGATGACATTAAACAGGCCTGGAAAAAATAAAGAAAAGCGCGGACCCACTACAGCCCACGCTTTAAAAATTCTTCTTATCAGGAAGTAAAGGGTAAATATACAAATAATTGCCCTTATGCTTCCATAATACCTAAGCATTATGGAAAAAGACAAAAGTAAGATCCCGTATCTGAGAATCGGGACGACTTATTACAAATTATCCGAAAAACCCATGGGAGGCGGAGAGAAAACATCCGTGTTATTAAAGTGGTCAAGACAGGCCATCGTCAATGACAAAAGCAGGAAATATGCCGACAAAGTTCCCAAATACGATGGATTCTGTACGATTCCCAGTCATCTAAACTTTCAGCAAACTGTAGCCGGATTTTATAATACTTATCACGAGATCCCCATTTCCCCTATCGAGACGGCTGCGATAGAAGAAAGCCAGATCAAGCATTCCCTGACTTTTATGGAACACATCTTTGAAGATCAACTCGAACTGGGGCTCGATTATCTAAAAGTACTCTTTGAAAACCCTTTACAGGTACTCCCTATTCTGTGCCTGGTATCCAATGAAAGATCCACCGGGAAGTCAACCCTACTCAAGTGGTTAAAGCTCATTTTCGGGTTCAACATGACTTATATAAAGGGAGACACTTTTGGGAGCCAGTTCAACTCCGACTGGGCCGATAAGTTATTGGTGGCTATTGACGAGGTTTTTTTCGATAAAAGGGAAATTACAGAACGGTTAAAATTCCTGGCAACGACCAATCGCGATAAGATGGAGGCCAAAGGGATGGATCGGGTCGAAATCCTATTTTTCGTCAAATTCATTCTCTGTTCAAATAACGTCGATAATTTTATCCAGATCGATCAAAATGAGACCCGGTTCTGGGTCCGTCGGATCCGTCCTCTAAAATCCGAAGACCCCGATTTTTTAAAGAAGCTGAAAAAAGAGATTCCAGCGTTCTTGCGTTACTTATTGAACCGGCCTTACTCCACCCAGCGCAAAACCCGGATGTGGTTTACCCCGGAGCAAATCCGGACAAAGGCTTTGGAAAACCTCGTGCTCAATAACAACAAGTTAGAAATCAAAATGTTTGAGCTCTTCTATGAATTCTTTGAGACCAATGAGGAAGCCATCGAAATTGAAGTGATCCCGGGAGATGTCACTAATATGATCAAGCAGATGTTTCCCCGCAACTATTGGAGCCCCAACGACGTCCGTAAAATTCTGAAAAAGAACTGGCAATTGGAGCCTCAAAAAAACGGATTGAGCTATACCCGACAATCGTATAATGTTTTTACCAGCGGATTTGACCCCAGCCCGGCAAAAGGGCGGTTTTATACGATTTCGAAATCCTTTATCCATCAAAATTTTGTTGAATCGTTGAGATAACTTGCTAATGAAAAGAAAAACAAGGAGTTACGTCCTCAGCAAAATGGTCAACGTTTTTGGAACAGGCCGATTTCGCCTGTTTTCGTTGACCAAACGTTGCGCAACCAAATTTGAGTTTGTTGAAACGTTGAATTTTTGTTGAAGCTGGGAAGCCATACCAGTAAAGGCGTAACGACAATTTGTCAACAAATCAACAAAATTTCACACCCCACAACCGTGCAAAAACCAACTTTTAAAACCAAGAAATTATGAATTCCAAACAAGCCAAAGAATATGTTAGCATCGTCGGTATTTTAAATCAATTAGGCGTTCCGGTGGCCAAAGAAAATAGTTTTGAAGCCTGGTATTTAAGTCCGTTTAGGAAAGAGAAGACCCCTTCCTTTAAAGTCGATAAAAACCGGAACATTTATTACGATTTCGGAATCGGAGAAGGCGGCAACGTGATCGACTTTGTGATGACTTACTATAAGGTAGATTTTAAAGAGGCACTCCAGCTAATGGAAGAAAAACTTAATTGTTTTTCTTTTCACCAGCCGTCTTCTGTAAAAAGGAGATTTACTGCAAAAAGAAGAAGAGTTTATAAGACCTATAAAATTACTTCTGAAGGGAATATTCGTCATCCTGCCTTGGTCAGTTACATCAAGCAAAAACGAAAACTCAGTTTGCGGATGGCACAAAAATATTGTCGGGAAATTCATTATCGGTATGCCAATAATGAGAATGAGTATTTCTCCATCGGATTCAAAAACGATCTGGGTGGATTTGAACTGCGGAACAGCCGGGATAAGCGTTGTTTTGGCAAGAAAGCTATAACCACGATCCGCCATAAAAAGGAAGCCTTAATGATATTTGAAGGATGGGCTGATTTTATCGCGTTTCTTACCCTCTACCCGAGTCGGGAAGAGGCCTATGATTTTATGATCCTTAACTCGTTATCCCTAATCAATGGGTTGCTTAAAGATCAACAGGGAGACCTCCATGCATACACTTCCATCACCACTTGTCTGGATAACGATGATGCAGGAGAAGCAGCTACGAAAATGCTCTTGAACGTCTTTGGGGACAAAATTCTGGATGCTCGATATCATTATACCGGATACAAAGATTTCAACGATTTTTTGATCGGATTGAATAAGAAATAAAGGATTAGAAAATGACTTTTCTATCCTTTCAACGGCAAGGAACGGATGATCATTTTAGAAGATTATAAAGTACAAACCCCGGTCGCTTTAAGGCTCCGGGAATCACGAAGTGATAAGATGTCCGTCAGGAGCAAGACGGAACGAGGCAGAGCCGTCGTTCAGTCTTGCCCTGCGGGGCTATTATCTGATTATCAACCGTTTAATAAATTTAAAAATCCTGTAAAATATATTTTGACTATATCCGAAATTTATGAATATCATATAACACGCTGACTGTAAACAAACTAACGAATCAACTTACTATATTTAAAGAGGGGAACCATGAAAAATAAAAAGCAAAAACGAACGACTACCATTGCCGTGTCAATAGCAGATAACGAGCGGCTAACCGAGTATTGTGAGACCTATAAAATCCTTAAGAAGGACTTTATATCTATCACCCTGAATTTTCTGGAAAATAATGGCATCAACCCCAAAACGGATAATGCTCCGAAAACGGAGTTAGCCCGAATAAAAAAACGGATCGACTATAATATTGGGTTTGTTAAAACGCAAGAAAAAGAATTCATCCGGCCGGCCATGGAAGCTATTATTAAGACCGAGGAAAGACTCAAAAATCACATTGAAAATGTCGCTAAAAAACAGGATTTGAAACCGCTCTTAACTTCGGAACAAAACCTCCAATACCACAATAAGGCTATCGACATTATTCAAAAGAATTTTAAAAAACAGTTGGGTAGCCACGAAAAACGACTAATCAATCTTTTTGAAGATTTAAAAACGGACATCGAGCAAGTCAAAAGCAAAAGGGGGATTTATTTTAAAAAATAAAGTTATGCATGCCAAGATACAAGGCGGTGGTTCCGGGAGAACGGCCAACCAGGGTAGTTCAGGAGGGCTTGTTCGTTACCTGGAACATGAAGATTGGGAGAATATAAAAAACGGGAAACCTATGGAACCTTTCTTTTCTCATCGGGAAAATCAAGTCAACCCCACTACGGTAATTGATAAATTGGATAACAACAAGCGCAAGCTTTGTAAAAAAGATGCCAAGTTCTATTTGCTGACCTTAAGCCCATCAGCCGATGAGCTTCGTCATTTAGGAAATACTCCGCAAGAACAGTCGAAGAAGCTCAAAGAGTTCATACGTCAAGGTTTTATGGAGCAATATGCGGCATCTTTTAATAAAGGATTACACGCCAAGGACATTATGTATTATGCCAAGGTTCATCATCACCGACAGGAAGAGGAAAGCGGCAATGTCCATGTACATGTCATCGTCTCCCGTAAAACAGCTGATGGCAGAAGAAAAATATCGCCGCAGACCAATCATAAAAACACGAAAAAGGGGCCAGTAAAAGGCGGTTTTTCAAGGGTCGGTTTTTATAATGGGACTGAGCAAGCTTTTGACCGGATGTTCCTTTACCAGCGAAGATTAGAAGACAAGTTTGAATACAAAAAAGAATATAAAAAGGCAACTCCCGAAGAGATCGAACGCTTGGTCCGTGAGAAAATCGAGTACAACAGGCAATTGGAAGCCCGGCAACAAGAAATTATTCAAACCCTGCATAGCATTGGTTTTACAGATGACCAGGTCAATGACCTCTATCGCGGAAAGGAAGTTCTATCAGAAAATATTACAGCTCCCGAAAACGATAAAAAATCCAGAAGAGCCCGTACCTACTTTATGGGGTTAGAAGAGGGTGGCCGGTTTAAGGTGTACTACAAGGAGAGAGAAACACTACAATCTAAAAACCAACAATACAAAAAGGAAAGAGAACAAAAGCTTCGACAGCATGAAAGGAACCGGAATCGAGGATTCGATTTTGGACGATAACTCTTTTATTCTCCTCTACCGCAAATATAGGCTCCAATAATTTGAGTTTCTTGGGGTATTATAAACAGAACCCAAAACTTTTTATCGTACCTCAAAAACTTTTGGAACCTGCCCCGGCGAAAAACAAATTATTGCGCTGTCGGTGGCTTAAGAGGAAATAAAGCCCATGAATAATCATAACATATTCAACAATTAACCTTTAAAACATAAATAAAATGAAAAGCTCAAGAATTAAATACAATATGAATAATAAATAGTATATCAATTTTATGACCGAAGAAATAGGGGAAACAAAATTATTAAAAGTGTATAAGTATATTCCTATTTGTCCATATTCAGATATTAAAACTCCTCTCTTACTTATCTTAAAAAAACCATTTTTGTTATCAATTTCGATTAAATCATTACTGCACAAATACTTTAATGCATCAATTAGATTCTGATAATAAACAGGAATTGGCTCATGTGTATAGGACTTCAAAGTCATTTTATCCCCATTGTCTAATTTAATAGTAAAATAGTCCAATTCTAATGCGCGAACCAAGTCCTTAAACGAAACATTTTTGTTAAAATTCTTATTTAAGAATTGAAAAACTTCTACTCTTAACTTATTTATTGTTTTATTCATAATTTTTTTGTTTATAATTATTATAATGCAAATTTATGTTAAATAAATTAATAATCCAAAAATGTTAAAATATCTTTAATTATAGCTTATCGTTTTTATTTGATAAATTGCAAAATATTTGGGTAATCAATTAGTTTTCATAAATATATGATTCAATTATGACGAGAGAGCATTACTACGAAAAAGGGGACTATGTAAAATATAAAGGTAATTTATCTACAGATTCAAATGTTCTTAGAGATAAGGGTTTCGGCCGAATAGAAACTTTTAAAACCTTTAAGACGGCTGAAGGGCTCAGCTTGTATTTGCTTCGCTATAAAGAAAGTATCTATTGTGGTTTTCAAGATATTAGTATAATTCTAACCGAGCCCAAGCACTTACATAAACTCGGTTTTCAAGAAGTTGAATGTAAAGGGAAAAAGAAATATAAATTGGACAATATTACGGTTTCAGGCGTGAAAATTTATGAGGATAATGTTGTACATAAATTTAAGTATTGTATTGAAGACTTTACCAATGAAAAACCGGATTTCGAAACCTATTCTGATAGTGACGGAATTAATCTTGAACGCTTCTTTTTGGATTACCTCGATGTAACAAATCTAAATGATTTATTAAATTTTATGGAGAAAAGGGGAATTGCAATTGATAAAGAGGCAATTGTAAACTGCTGATGTATTGTCTCATTAAGATAAGGACTACAAATAGGCTTCCCATAAGATCTTTGCTTTGATGAAGGTTTGAGGATTTGTTCTGGCCTCTCTTAATGAATTGGATAGCTGTTACTAATAATTCTAGGCGATAATACATTTACTGTAATTCCATTTTTAAACATTAGGCCTCTCGTCATAATTCTCCAAAGATTACTGTATTTCAGTTTTCAAAAAGGATTGATATAATCCTTTATTTTTATGTATATTAACAGTCGTTTCATAAAACTCGTTAAATAACACTCTGTTTTGAATCCTTTTTAAGGTAAAAATACTTCTGACGAGGTACGTATGTTGTCAATATACAGGAGGTAAAATAACCAATTTGATGTCTGGTACAGTTTTACAAAATAGCACTACACTTTCTTTTTTTGAGAATGATGAGGTGATTAGAGAAGTTAAAATCCTTCCCGGCGACCAACTTTATATAGGTAGAAAAAAGGGCAATGAAATTATATTTGAATCCCCCGGAATATCGCGTAGGCATGCCTCTATCCAGTTGAGTAAAAAAGGTTTGGAGCTTAAAGATTTGGGAAGTAGCAATGGCACTTTTGTTAATGGGCTAAAAATCGATAAGGAGAAATCTGTTTTACTTGGAAACGGGGACGAAATTCTTTTTTCCGATGCCCGATCAAAATTACTCATAGGCATAAAACCGGATTCAAAGAAGACGGATCCAGAGCCTAGTTCCAAGTACAAAGCCCTATTGATTGGCAGAGATGAGTCCTGCGATATTGTAATTAAAGAACCAAGTATCAGTCGCAAACATGCTCGGTTAAAACAAGTTGATAAAGAGCATTTCAAACTTGAAGATCTAAATTCAACAAACGGAACCTTTTATAAAGGAGAAAGAATACAAAGGGTTACTCTTGATATTACTTCCGAATTTCTGATCGGAAACTTCGTGATGAACGTATTTGGAGAGTACAGGAAATTAGATGATCGAACGGTAGTTCGTTTAGAAAGAGTATCTAAGAATTATGAACGCAAAACTGTTATAAAACCACTTTCATTAGAGGTGTTTCCCAAAACCTTGACCGCCATAATGGGTCCTTCGGGATGTGGAAAATCAACATTATTGAAAATAATGAATGGGATGGTTCCTAATTCTACAGGAAGAGTTTCCCTATTCGACTTAGAATTAAACGAATACTACGATTATTTCAAAAGTAACATTGGTTATGTGCCACAAGACGACATAGTACATCCACAATTAACAGTATATCAATCTTTGTATTATGCCGCAATGTTGCGTCTCGAGCATTTATCCAAATCCAAAATATTAGGCAGGATAGAATTTTTACTTAGTAAACTTAAAATAAAATCTGTTAGAAATAACCTCAATCAAGATATTAGTGGAGGGCAGAGAAAGCGAGTTTGCATCGCCATAGAATTACTTTCTGAACCTCTATTACTTCTTTTGGATGAACCCACCTCACCTTTAGATCCACAATCCATCGAAGGCTTTATGTCCATATTAAAAGATTTGGTGGACTCTGGTACTACTATAATTATGGTTACCCATAAGCCGGAAGACCTGCAATTTATGGACGAGGTAATTTTCCTTACCGAGAAAGGTAATTTAGCCTATAAGGGAAGTACAAAAAATTATCTACAATATTTCGGGGTAAACTCGGCTATTGAAGTCTATAATGAATTAACAGGAGGACAATCTCAACAGTGGACAATGGAAAGGCAAGGTCAAATTCTTGGCGAGAGAAAAAAGAGATATGCACAGAGAACCTCTCAGGTCAATGGTTTTAGGCAATTCTTTTGGTTAACAAAACGCAACCTGAAAATTAAGGAGAATGACAAGATGAACACAGGGTTAGTAATAGGACAAGCCCCGGTCATTGCACTTCTAATCGTTTTTATTTTTAACGACCTTGATATGGGAGTCTTATTTATGATGGTGGTATCTTCTATTTGGTTTGGAGTTAACAATGCTGCGAGAGAAGTTGTAAAAGAAAGGGTTATTTTTATTAGGGAGCGATTATATAACCTATATATAGGCAGTTATTTGTCCTCAAAACTTATATCTTTATTCTTATTGGGAGGGGTGCAAAGTATACTCTTTACCGGCATCATATCCATTGCATATATGGAAACAAGAAACCCCCTAAGAGATTTTTTGGCAGTATTTTCATGGCTGTGGTTAATCAATTTGATCGCGGCTATTATGGGGCTATTAGTTAGCGCTGCCATGAAAACTTCAGATAAAGTTTTATCATTAATCCCTATAATCCTAATCCCTCAATTGATGCTTTCCGGAGTGATCACTAAAATTCAGAGTGGTGTTGTAGAGTTTTTAAGCTATTTTACTTTTTCCAGGTGGGGAGTTGAGGGATTGGCTCATATCCAAAAAAGTATTAGAAATAATATCAGAAGAATTCAAATAAATGAGGAAGGCTTACCTATTAAAATACAAAATGACGAGTTTGCTTACACGCAATTGAAAGAAAATATCGGTCCAGTTGAATTTTTAAAGGCTCAATACCATGAAATTTACGATGATATTTTCAATAATTTAAGCTATACATTTTTATTGGACTTTCTTATGCTGATGGGTTTAGGAGTACTATTAATATTCATTACCTATCACTTCTTAATAAAAATGACTCGATAATGATATTAAACCATAATAAAGCTGACTGTGGATTTTCATAATTATAGGGCTATAAAAGAGCTGGGGAAAGGTGGGATGGCAACCGTATATCTTGCGAAGCACAAGATTTTGGGAACTAAGGTAGCCGTAAAGGTACTGAACAAAGAGTTTGTAAACAATGAAAATATTCGAGGCCGATTTATAGAGGAAGCTAAAAAAATGGCCCAAATTAACCATCCCAACGTGGTTACCGTAATGGATATATCTGTAAATCAAGATAAAGCATTCTTTATAATGGAATATCTTGATGGAAAAACCCTTAAAGATGCATTATTAAAACGGAAATTGAATGATAATGAGATAGGGTCAAATCTCACTCAAATGGTTGAAGCCGTTAGATACATCCATTCGAAAGGATTAATACATAGGGATTTGAAACCGTCTAATTTTATTTTCAATAATGATGGGCGGTTAAAGCTTACCGATTTTGGAATATCTAAAGACAATTCCATGCAGAATAGCGACTATACAGAAACTGTAACTAAAATGGTTATGGGTACCCCCATGTATATGAGCCCGGAGCAAGTAAGGAGTTTAAAGGGACTAACCCAAGCTTCTGATGTTTATAGCCTTGGTGTTATCCTTTGGGAAATGGTTAGTGGCAAAAGGCCCTATGATATGAATACATTATCTACTTTTGATCTCCAAGTTAAGATAGTCAAAGAACCTCTGCCTCTGACTTCTACTAAATGGGATCAAGTAATTCAAGAAGCCACGGCTAAGAATGTCGATGAACGGTTAAAAGATTTGAACAGATTCCTTACTACCGATCAAGCAAGTTTTATCCCCGAAAAGAAGGCTGACTTAACTACAGACAAGACTATAAATTTAGCAGGAGATAAAACCATCATAACAGCCCCCACTGATAAAACGAGAAACTCAAAGAATAGTGGAAAGGAGCCTTCCAGCGATATTGATATCAATATTATTGATAAGAGATATAAAAACTACGAAGAGGAGAATAAGATAAATAAGGAAAAGGGAATTGGAAGATTCATTGGTGTATCCTTAATAGTAGTGATACTTATATTGATAGGTGTGTTATTTTTTGATTTATCGTCTTCAAAAGAAGAAAATAAAACTACCTCGGTTGAGCAAGTAGAACCCATAATGGAAAAAGATGTTGCGGGAAAAGATTTGGATGAAAGTAGTAGAGCTTATCAAAAGGCAATAAAAGAATCTGGTGATTTCAAAGACTTGGTCTCACTTTCGAATATAGAGAAAATCAGGGCCTTTTTAAAAGCCGAAGATGAAAAGGATTGGAGCAGAATCACTTACCTGTTATCTAATCAGATAGAAAATTATTGGGGTTTAAAAAATCCTACTTATAAAAAATTATATTCTCTTTACCACGACAGTTGGTCAAGGACTAGCAAAAGACATAATAGGGTCTTAGAGATAAAAAAACTGAGATCCAACGAATATTACCTTGAAACCTTATATTCTTTTGTTTCAAAAAATGAAAATAAAGAGAATAAATTGAAGTCAGATCTATATTTTAAATTTGATAAAAAAGAGGAAATAATCGAGGTTAGGAAATTTGCTATTCAAGATGTTCCGCCCTTAACGGATGATGAGTTGGGAAATTGGCAACAGAGTTTGATGAATGATGAAAATTACAGTGATAGCCAATATATAATGAAGTATGATGCTTTTGCTATTCGTAGGTATAAGCATTGGGTTACCAGAGATAAAAAAAATCTTGCCTTGAAAATAGAAGCAGCTCATGATATAACATTTAGAAACGGATATAATTTCGATGATTCAACAAAACAAATTGGCGATCCCTATTCGAATCTAAGATATCTATTCGAAAACTATTACAAATCCATAAATTGTTACATGATACGAGGGCAGGAGGGAGATGTGGGAGATTTTTACTGGTTTTATTTGATTGATGAAAACTCCGGCGACATGGTTATTACTTGGACGAAACCATTATTTTCTCCTAATGGAAATAAATTTATCGATTTCTATAGTGCTCTTGCAGAACTTACAAGGGGTCAGAAATTTGAAGTTTATTCTAAAAAACATAACAAGATTATAAAAGAGACTCTACCATCTACTATTAATTATGATTATACAATAAATGTTGAATGGAAAGATGATAATCAAATCATTCTGACCCAATCCATAGGCACCTCCGAAGCTGACGATACGGAAGAAACACAAGATATTTTACTTGAATACAAAAACGGACGATGGGGAATAATTTAATAAGGACTTGATTTAAGTAAACTATAAAGTCTTGAAAGATAGAATAATCTATATACAGAAAACTGATAGGGGCCTTAAGAGGTCTATCAATGAGGACTACTCAAGCTCCGTGGAACTCTCAAATGGAACTGCCTTCGTATTATGTGATGGAATGGGAGGTCATGCTAAAGGAGAAGTTGCCGCTAAGATGGCCTGTGAAGCGGCAATAGATTTTATAAGGTTTCATCAAACAAAGCCGGAATATTGGCTACTTAAGAACTGTATCGATACCGTTAATAAAAGGGTTTATGAATATTCTTTGTCGGAAATCGGTCGCAAAGGCATGGGAACAACTTTGGTTATCGCCATCGTGAAAAATAAAAAATTATTTTATGCTCATGTTGGGGACAGCCGATTGTATCTTATTCGTAATAAGGAAATCTCGCAACTTACACAAGATCATTCTTTTGTGGAAGAATTGGTACAAAGCAAGCTAATTACGAGAGAGGAGGCTAAAAATCATCCCAGAAAAAATGAAATAACCCGGGCTATAGGTATTAATCCAGACGTAGAGTCAGACATTTGTCTGGAGGCTGTGGAGTTGCAAGAAGAAGATTATATTTTGCTTTGTACAGATGGCTTAACAAATATGATTCCTGATAATAGAATAACGGAGATTGTTCTTTCGGATGAATCTTTAGAAAAAACGGGGCAAGATTTAATTGAGACAGCCAATAAAAAAGGAGGTATAGATAATATTACGATTGTCTTAATTCATTGTGTAAAAGAAAGGCAAAGATTAAAAAACAGGAGCCTCTTACTTACATTAATAGGATTGCTTTTAATCGCCCTATTTGTGATGATCTATTTTTTGAATTCTTCAAAAAATAAGGTAGGTCCGCAGTCTCCTATTGAGCAGGAGGTCGGCTTTGTAAATCCCAGAAAAGATTTAAAGTATAAAGATATTACATTCGATTCTTCTTGTTTGGAAAATGACAAGGAAAGCCAAATGGGATGGGTTAACATGCTCGCGTTACAACGTGAAAAGATGATTGATTTTACCATAAATAAAATTTCCGTAGAGGAGGAAATGGAGCAGGGAAGAATGTTTCATCAAGCCTTTAGTAGCGAAAACCTCGTAAAATCTTCTATAAGACTAAATCACCTTTTGGAAAAGTTGATCAATGTAAAACCTCGTTCAGAGTATAGTTATTCAATTTATGAAATCGAGGGTGAAGATATTAACGCCTTTACTGTTGGAGGCTATATCTATATATTTAGCGGGATGATGGATTTTATAAAAAGTGATCGGGAGTTGGCCGCAGTTATAAGCCACGAAATAGCACATAACGAATTGGGGCATATCTCTCGAAAATTACGACTAATGCAAGCAACAGGAAATATGTTTGGACAAGAATTAGCAGATGTAATTATGGAGATGGAAGGTTTCTTTACAACTCCTTTTAATCAAAAAGACGAGGTTTTGGCAGATCTGTTGGGAGTAGATATGATGATTAAGGCAAATATTAATCCATGTGAAGCCATCCAGATATGGAGACGGATGTCTCAAAAAGAAAAAAAAGCAAATAATTTTGATGAATTATTTAGAAGCCATCCGTATAGCAGCAAACGAGCTTCATGTATTCGACAACATCTTGAGAGTAATTATAAAATTGATTGCGCTTCATAAACTCAAATGAGAGATACAATGAGAGATACAGTACTTCACGGTTATCATTTAAAATACCTGTTGGGTAAAGGCGGTATGGCGGAGGTGTGGTACGCAGAAAATACTATCGGTAGAAAGGCAGCCATCAAGATAATGCATACTAAGTTTGTTGAAGAGGAACAGGTTAAGATCCGCTTTGAAACAGAAGCAAAAACGATGATTCAATTAGACCATCCCAATATTCGTCAAGTACTGGATTATGGAGAATATGGGGGACTTCCTTTTATTATAATGGAATACCTTGAGGGAGAAACACTCGGTCACAGTCAGGCAAAAGGCCGAAGCTTTTCAGATGCCGAATTTGGGAGATGGTGGAAACAGGCTTTGAGTGCCTTAGAGCATACTCATAATAGAGGGATAATACACCGGGATATCAAGCCTTCCAATATTTTTCTACAAGATAGTGGTGATATAAAGATACTTGATTTTGGAATTGCAAAAGTAAGGCACGAAATATCAATGACAATGACCGGACAAGGTTTAGGAACGATCTTGTATATGAGCCCTGAACAGATAAGAGACCCGAAACGGGTAACATCAGCGACTGATATATATTCTCTCACTGTTACTTTTGCTACTTTAATAAAGGGTCGATCTATCATTTCCAACACAGATGAAGATTCAGGTTTCGAGATACAGATGAAGATCGTTCAGGGAGATTTGGAATTGGACTCTATTCCGGAGAATTGGCTTAACATTTTAAAACCTGGTTTAGAAAAGGAACCAAACAAAAGATTAAGTGCCAGGAATGCTTTAAAATATTTTGATACACTGTTTAGAAAAAATAACGATGAAGAAACAGTGGTCTCAAAAATGAATCACAAAGTTAATGTTTTTTCGTATCAAAAGACAAAAGTGAATGAAGATAAAACTAAGGCGGATTCAAGTATCAAGTGCAAGTGGCTGAATTTTTGTAAATGTATTGATAAAATTCTTCGATTGGGGTTTTGAAGTTCAATCTTTTTCGGGGTCTATGGTTCAATTTCTTCATCACTTGAACCACTTGGCTCGTTTTTATATCGTTGAATTTGGTTCCTTTCGGGAAGTATTGTCTTATAAGGCCATTCGTATTTTCATTTGTGCCTCTTTCCCAAGAGGAGTAGGGATGGGCAAAAAAGACTTTACAGTTGAGCTTTGAAGCAATCTGTTTGTGCTCGGAGAATTCCTTGCCGTTGTCATTAGTAATGGTATGTAGCCATTCTTTGTAGGGAGCCAGAGCATTAATGGTTTTCTTAGTCACCTGACGGGCATTCTTGCCTTCCAGTTTGTCGATGATCACAAATCCTGAACGTCTATCGACAATGGTTAATAATGCTCCTTGATGGTTCTTGCCAATTATTAAATCCGACTCAAAGTCCCCTATACGGCTTCTGTCTTCAACGATCTCAGGACGTTCGTCAATGGGCACTTTATCTTTTATTTGGCCTCTATCGTCCTCTTTCCCGTACCGTTTCCTGTATTTCCTGCTGGCATTTCTAAGGTTTTTATACAGTGCTCCACCTTGTCGTTTGTCGTTCCAAATAAACTGATAGATCCGTTCATGGCTGACCATTTCTATATTCTCTTTTTGGGCCAGTCCCACAATCTGCTCAGGAGAGCATTGAAGAGTCTCCAGCTTTTGAACGATATAGCGTTTCATAGACGCTGTGAAGCACTTCTTGTGATGGGTGTCCTGTTGTCGTTCATCGGCCACCATCTGAGCATACCCGGCGGTATATCCTCGTTTGTGCCTATTTCGTTTGAGCTCCCTGTAGAGTGTGCTTTGGTGAACGTCTATCGTTCTGGCGATTTTATTTTTGGCAATCCCTTGCCGCAGCATTTGCTCAATTGTATATCTTTGCTCATAGTTCAGATGTTTGTAGTGCATATGCAAATATTTGAATTTTTCTGGAGACTCCCTTGGGCGGCCCCGGGGCCGCCCAAGGGAGTCTCCTATTTTCCTAAATACTCGCACTAACAATTGAATCTAAGTAATACAAGAAATTCTTCCGGAAGTAAAAAGAAAATAATTTGGGGTATAGTGGCTCTGATTTTTGGATTACTGTCTTTTGGTGTCAAATACGTGCATGACAATATTTACCCAATAAGTGTTTTTCAAAAGAGAATAAATACTGACCCAAATTTGTCCTTGACACCTGTTTTTAAAGGTAATAAGGCTGGATTTATTGATGAGAGAGGAAAAGTTATAGTACCTTTTAAATTTGATGGGGCTCAGCTTTTTAATGAGGGATTGGCTGGCGTTAAACGATACGGGAAATATGGTTATATAAATAAAGCAGGAAATATTATTGTTCCTTATATTTATGACGATGTAAATTATTTTTCTGAAGGCTTAGCAGCAGTAAGTAAGAATAATAAATGGGGGTTTATAGATAAATCTGGAAAAGTGGTTATTCCTATAAAATATGACTATACGGAGCATTTTTCCGAAGGATTGGTACTCGTTAAAAAAGGTATGGAATGGGGATACTTGGACAAGGCCGGAAGTATTGTTATTCCATTTAAGACTTATAATCCTAACTTTAATGATATAGGAGAAAGGAATTTTTCAGGTGGATTAGCGGCAATGAGGAATAAATACTCTAATAAGTGGGGGTTCATAGATAAAACGGGGGAAGTAGTTATTCCTTTTGAATTTGAGGAAGTTAAAAATAGGCAATTTTCGGAGGAGTTAATTGCTGTGAAACAGGGAAATAAATGGGGTTTTATAGATAATTTAGGAAGAATTGTTATTCCTTTTATATATGAATGGGCTTACCCTTTTTCCGAGGGATTAGCCGCTGTATACAAGGACGGGAAATATGGGTTTATAGACGAAACAGGAAGAGTCGTTATACCTTTTAAATATGATTCTATTGCCAATACAAATATTGGGCCAGTCTTTTATGGGTTTTCTGAAGGGTTGGTGGGAGTGAAAAAAGACGGAAAAATGGGATTTATAGATAAAAAGGGAGCTATTGTTCTCCCTTTGGAATTCCAGACAGTTTATAACTTTTCCAATGGATTAGCATTTGTGAGAACAATGAATGACAATAGGTTCAGAATCAATAAAGAGGGACAACGCGTTTGGGAATATCATTAGAGTACTTTCTACTTAGTTGTAATACCTATCCTAACATATTGGATTTTTTGAATCCATTTGCAGTTGATGATTATTTTTTGGATTGGGGAGAGTGTAAATTTTCCAGTGCCACCGCTCCGGCGGATGTTGACCACTTAAATAACAAAGACGGAATATCATTGTACAAGACCTTAGGGCAAGTTAACCCTCGTGAAATTTGATTTCAGGAATAGAATAAATATTTAAAACAAATCTAAGCCCACTACTACCCTATATAAAAAGCAACGTTCAGCAATCCTAAAACTTCCTTAGCCTTCCGCTGCCAACGATTTCAGACTTACACACAGAAAAACAGAATTACTTGTTCATAACTTCCATGAAAGCCACCTAAAAGAAGTCATAGTCTTAGGTATCTTTGGAAAATAAGAAGGAAGTCGCACCTATTTAAAATGAAAAGACCTCAATTTTCAATCGTATATGAGTATTCAAAAAATAACATATATGTTATTTATCTTGTTTATAATTTAGTTTATGTCTAATTTTGTTCTCGAAATATTTGATGACGAAGGCACGGAATGCTCTTTTTATACCGTCAGGTACTTGGATGCTGAGATTTCAGAGACCGAACGATTCTTTGATAAGTTTTATAGGGATGCAAGCTTAAAATCTTACGTACAGGAGTTGGCCGTATTACTTCAAAATGAAATTGGGAATAAGTATGGGGCGAGGGAAATCTTTTTTAGACCTGAAAGAAAAGCTCAAGCCTTACCTCCTAAACCGGGTTTAAGGGAAATAAGAATACCATATAACTTCCCACTACGGTTATACTGTTTACGGCTTTCTAACTCCTGCGTAATTTTGTTTAATGGTGGAGAAAAAACAAGCCAAACCAGTCAAGGGGGAAAAACAAGCATGGCATTTCACGAAGCAAATGAATTTGCTGATCGGATTTTAGAAGCGTTAAGAGGTCGGATTTTAAAACTGGATCATAATCAAAAATCCATTATGGATTATTACGAGTCAGATGATATTTCAGAAATAATTTTGTGAATTATGCGTAACAAACTGCTTCAACAAATAGTGGATGAGACTTCCAAAGAAACAGAAATCTTTGTGGAAAAATATGCGGCATTAATGGTTCGCATTGAGGACATATTGACCAAAAAAGATTGGTCTCAAAAGGATTTGGCTGAAAATATGGGACAGAAGCCTTCGGCTATTAGCCGTTGGTTGAATGGAAAAGGCAACCTTACCTTAAAAAGCATTGCCAAACTGGAAGCTGAACTGGGAGAGACTTTGATAGAAATTCCTACAGGTACAATCCAAGAAACAGAATGGCAAGACAGTGAAGTTGTTTTTAAAGTGAGTAAGCGAAAAACAAAAAGGACCTCTGAAAGTTTCAATGATGTGGAATTTAAACCATTTCCACTAAAACCCGTAGCTTAAGAGATGAAGGATCCTCAATCTTCAAAATTCAGTGCGGAAAAGCTCGAAATATTGAGCTTTAAAACTTTATCTGAAAATACAGATATTCCGGAAGTATTCGATCCTACTCTTATTTCCAAGTACGAAACAAAATTCGAAACCAAACTTAGTTATAACTTAGAAAAAGAACTAATCCGTTCGCAATATACAGTTTCTTTAATCACCGAATCCAAAAATAAAGAAGAGGCCAAACGAGGTTTCGATTTTGTCTTTATTTTCGGCTATCATCCCTTAAAAGATTTATATTCAAAGGATGAAGGAAAAACCAAAATCGATCTCAATTTAGGAATCTCAATAAGTGCTATTACACACTCCACGGTCCGCGGTATCCTTATGATGAAATTACAAGATGATATTTTTGCTAATTATATCCTCCCCATAATCAAACCCGCACTTCCAGAGCGTGGTTGATTATAAGAATTGCTTGTAAAAAAGAGAAAGTTTCAAACAATAATCTTTTCAATCACATTATCCAGTTTCTTTTCCGGTAGGGTATTCAGATAGGACATCGTTGATTTTATATCTCGGTGTCCCAAGGCTTCACGGATTGTTTCGACCGAAATGTTGTTAAACTTTAATGCCGTAGCAAAAGAGTGACGAGCACAATAAAAAGTGATGTGTTTTTGGATTCCACATTCTCCAATTATAGTTTTTAGCCCAGGGTTAATATATTTCCCGAGGTAATTATGGGTCTTATTTTTAACATAGCCGGGAGCCGGGTCATTTCTCCTAATAAATTCAAAGATAAAAGGAGAGTTGGCCGGGGCTTTATATCTTTTAATAACCTCCAAAATAAAGTCATTTACTTTAAAGGTAACATGAGCCTTGGTTTTATGTCTCAAATAGTTAATGTGATTACCTGAAAATGCAGATTTGGTTAAAAGAATCAGATCCACAAAATTGATTCCTCGGGCATAATAGCTAAATAGAAACATATCCTTGGCTAACTGGTCTTTGGTGGTTTTACATTCGTATTTCTTTAATTTTTCTATCTCTTCCATGGTCAGGAACTCCTTCTTATCACTACTTTTATATTTCGAAACCTTAAGCTTATCGAAGGGATAAAAGGATTTAGGTATAATTTCTTCTCTAATGGCCTCGTTAAAAATGGCTCGTGTAGTGCGCAGTCGGATTCCTATGGTAGAATTCTTATTTCCATTAGTCCGTAAAAAGGTCACATATTTTTGAAGATTCCGATAATCAACCTCTTTAAAGCTAATCTTATTCCTTTTGAAGAATTTTTGAAGTGATCGTAAGGTGTCATATTCTATTAAACTACTACTCACCTTCCCCGCTTTTTTTAACGTTCTAATTCGTTTCTCTGCAAATTCGGTATAGGACAACCGTAATTTTTTGCCCTGATAGTTTTTTATGGCTATAATTAAGTCATCCAACCCGTATGGTTCCCCTGATAATTCAAAATCATCAATCAGAGTTGCTATAATCTGCTCATATTTCTCTATAAACTTATTGAGCATCTTATGGTTCTTATTCCTTTTTTTTACCCGGGAGGTCTCAAAACTCCAATCTTCCGTTTTACAAGATTTGGAAATCGACAAACTTGTATTCTTTCGATCTTTTACAAATTGGATAACTATGGAGTACTCTCCATTCTTCCGAGGTCTATTAGCTAAAGTAAAATTATAACTTGTCATTTTTCACGAACATTTCACGAACATTTACCCTACAAACATAAAATAATTCTAAAGCATAATAAAATATATAAACTAATAAATTACTGTAAATCAGCTCATATAAATTAAAATAAAGAATTCTACTATAATAATAAACATAAAAAAACCTGACTACGGATCAGGAGGTTGTGGGTTTGAATCCTGTCGAGGTCACTCTGATAATCAAGGGTTTACATTAAAGTAAGCCCTTTTTTATTTGACATAAGCAAACTTTGGACGAAGTTACGACGCTAAAAAAGAAGATTGACGGAACCGTAAAGCTCGCTGATAAAAATATTTTACTGAAACAACCCCCTATTTTTTCAAATTTTGGTGTCTCATAAAACGGCATAAACCCTGAATCTGTACAAAATTAAATTCACCGAGTAAATAAGCAGTATTTGAATCTATTTATCGGTAAATATTCTTATCTATCCACTTTTATAAGTAACAAAAGTTTCGGAGTGGCGGATTCAAGTATCAATTTATGCTTATGGTTCCGAAATCGACACCCCGCCCTGCGGGCACCCCTCTACCAGAGGGGAATTAGGCTTGCTTTCTTTTTTAATCCTTCAAATCTCTAACTAAATTTTATTGAACCTCAAATCCATTCCCCTCTTTTTAAAGAGGGGTGCCGTAGGCGGGGTGTTTCCGATGAATTGAATCCATTTACTGTTTTTATAACCTGATAAAAACCCATATCATGTAAGTTGACTCCAATAAACCCTGTTGAATATGATACATTAGAACGTCTCCGAAACTTCAGTAAGTAACTGATAATTTGTTAGTTGTTATTTTTGAAGATCAGATATAATTTGGATTGGTACTCTCCTAACAATGGCATCTCGAACGCTTCCGTATAGCTATCGGAAGAGAGATCTGAATCCATGAACCGGAAAAAGATTTCTCTCCCGAAGCCTCGGGACGAAATGACATTCTTTTTCTATAACAAACTTTGATGTTTCCTGTCATCCAGAGCGCAGCGAAGGATCTCTTTCTTCGTTGAATATACAGATATAAAGATTCCTCACTGCGTATCGGAATCACTCCGAAAAAAATAATGAGAAGGCTACTTTCAGTCAGGGATCACACTCATCACTAAATTCATAGGCTTCACAGTCGCTCTATACAGTTAGCTCTTTTTGTTAGCGATGATAAAGCACTATTTGGAATGCAGGTCAGGAAATGGGTTTTGTAACCTTCTGATTGGTTTGTATCAGTATAAGGAAATGAACTCCGAGATCAAGTCCGGACAGGATACCCCAATAGACGGGGTACATAATATCATTTAATAATCTAACAGCTCCCGGATCTTTTGTGCCACCTTTTCGGTAGAAGGGATCATCGCCTTTTCCAAAACCTCACTTAACGGAATAGCCGGTAGGTTTTCACTGCCGATAGTCATCACGGGGGCATCGAGATACTGAAAACAGGTTTCCTGAATCCGACCGGATAAAGCACGAGCAAAAGAATGATCAGAGGGCTCCTCGGTAATGACCAAGCATTTTCCACATTTTTTAACGGATTGTGTCACGGTATCCATATCGAGCGGAGAGAGGGAACGCAGATCCACCACTTCAATTTGCTCTTGTAATCCCAGTTTTTCAGCTGCATTTAAAGCCCAGTGGACTCCCATTCCGTAGGTAATCACAGAAACGGTCTCCTGGTCTTCCTGCTTCCAGATTTCCTGATATACCTTGGCTTTTCCGAGGGGCAATGCATACTTCTCATCCGGCTCCACGGAAGTTGCTCTTTGAGTCCCGGGGACCTTACTCCAATACAGGCCTTTATGTTCAAAGACTACCACCGGATTCGGATCGTAAAACGCCGCTTTTAAAAGTCCCTTCATATCGGCCCCATTACTCGGATAGACCACTTTTACCCCGGTAATGTTGCAAACCACACTTTCCATTGAACCGGAGTGGTAGGGGCCGCCTCCACCGTAGGCTCCGATGGGAACCCGCAAAACCATGGACACCGGCCATTTCCCGTTGGACAAATAATTACTGCGGCTCACTTCGGTAAACAGTTGGTTGAGACCGGGCCAAAGATAATCGGCGAATTGGACCTCAACAATGGGTTTTAGTCCCACGGCTGACATCCCGACCGTAGAACCTACGATAAAAGCTTCCTGAATCGGGGTGTTGAATACCCGGTGGTCACCGAATTCCTGTGCCAGAGTAGCGGCTTCCCGAAAAACTCCACCCAATCGCCGCCCCACATCCTGCCCGTAAAACAAAGCCTCTTTGTGATTTCTCAGAATCTCCCGCATGGCAAAAAGCGCATTATCAACCATCACTGCTTTTTCCTTTCCTTCTGGTTCACGTTCTCCCTGCTCTTCAGTTATCGGAGTGGGTTCAAAAATATGATCAAACAAATCTTCGGGATCGGGATCATCGGCTTGATCGGCCTTCTTATAAGCCTCTTTCACCTCTTCTTTTGTTTGCGTTTTAATATCTTCTATTTCTTTATCGGAGATTCCATATTTTTTTAAAAGACTTATCAATTTCGGATACGGATCCCTTTTCCTATGCTCCTCCAAATCATCTCTGTATGTTTCTGAACGAACCCCCGAAGTATGATGATTTAACAAGGGGACCTCAGCTCGAATCAGCAGAGGCCGGCGTTCTTTGCGGATCTTAGCAATCGACTTCTGAATGGTACTATATGATTCCTCAAAATCTATCCCATCAATAGAAACCGCTTCTAATCCCTTAAATCCGCGAGCGTATTCATACGCATTTTGAGCCCGGAATTCTTCCTTATGAGCCGAGATGTCCCAACCGTTATCCTGAATTAAATACAAAATCGGAAGTTGTTTAAGAGCCGCCATCTGGAAGGCCTCAGCCACTTCTCCTTCGGTCACCGAGGCATCCCCCAAAGAGCAAACCACCACCGGAAGCTCCTTATCTTCGGCATCTGTCAGTCCCTCTTTTTCCTTATACCACAATCCCAGAGCCGCTCCCGTGGCGGGGATGGCCTGCATCCCGGTGGCCGAGCTCTGATGCGGTACCTTGGGTTTATCTTTATCGCATACGCTAGGATGCGAATAATAGGTTCGCCCTCCCGAAAAAGGATCTTCCTTTTTACCGCGTAATTGAAATAACAAATCCCGTGCGGTCATTCCAATCGAAAGCAGAATCGAATCATCCCGATAATAAGGATAGACCAAATCCTGCGGAAGTAGCTGCATGCCCGTGGCAATCTGTATGGTTTCATGACCTTTGGAGGTCGCGTGTACATATTTTGACACGACTCTGAAGTTTTCCTCGTATATATCCGACAACTCCCGGGCCGTAGCCATATATCGAAAAGCTTGTTTTAGTATCTCTTTTGTCAATTTCATAGTTCTTTAAAGTTTATGCAAATCTCTCGTAAAGACGCGAAGGCAGAAAGAGCTATTATCTAAAAAATTAAACTCCCGCAAAGACGCGAAGGTGCAAAGAGCTATTTCCTGAAAAATTAAACTCTCGCAAAGACGCGAAGGCACAAAGAGCTGTTCCCTGAAAAATAATTCTCGCAAAGACTCATAGATTATTAACAATCCTTGTAATTCCGGTTTTGATTAGAGGCTCATTAAAATTAATCAGCAATCCCAACTTCAATCCGGTCAGTTTCAAATAAGTCAGCAACTGTTTGGGATGTACAGGTGCTATTTGTTCGACAGATTTCAACTCAATAATCACTTTTCGCTGAACAATCAAATCCGCTCGAAAAGCCAATGGCATTTCCAAATGATCCCAGATTACGGGAATTCCTTTTTGACGCTCCACAAAAATATTTTGTTTACGCAGCTCATAATACATGATTTCTTCATATACAGATTCCAACAGCCCGGGTCCCAACTGGGTGTGAATCTGATAAGCCGTATGAACGATCATTTTTGAAAGCTGATTTTCATCCATAGCTGAATCTTTCTTTACTTCTATCTCTTTGTTTACATTTTTTCCTACTACGTTAAACGTTCTCACTTCTTTTCATCTCGCTTAGCATCTTTGCGACTTTGCGTGATACTTTTTTCACCTCAACCTTCACTCAACTCTGCCCGGAGTGCACCTTACTTACTTGAGATTTCCTCTCCCCATTCCATATTTTTTCCTTCAAAATAATCGGCAATCCGCCTCAAAAAACTTCCGGCCAGATAGCCGTCAATCAGACGGTGGTCAAAGGACAACGATAAATACATCATCTGCCGGATTTCTATCTCATCACCTTTTTCATATTCCATTACTTCAGCCCGTTTTTTGATAATTCCCGTGGCCAGGATTGCGGCTTCCGGCTGATTGATAATCGGGGTTCCCATCAGACTCCCGAAGGTCCCCACATTGGAGATCGTAAATGTTCCGCCTCGGGTATCATCGGCCGCCAACTTGTTATTTCGGGCTTTTTCGGCTAGGGTATTGACCTCTTCTGCCAGTTCGACCAGTGCTTTCTTGTCGGTATGCTTCACTACCGGAACAATCAGATTTCCATTCGGTAAAGCCGTTGCCATTCCGATATTAATCTCTTCTTTTTCAATGATGTTTTTTCCGTCTAAGGAAGAATTCATCCGTGGAAAGTCTTGAATTGCCCGACTGACCGCCTGAATAAAAAGCGGCGTAAACGTCAGTTTTTGATGGTGTTTCTTTTGGAAATCGGCTTTCCGGGCATTTCGCCACTCGACCATATTCGTCATATCAGCCTCTACATAAGCCGTCACGTGCGGAGAGATATGCTTGGAAAAAACCATATGATCGGCAATCATCTGCCGCATGCGATCCATTTCAATAATCTTCCCTTTCCCCTTGTCAAATTGTAAGTCGGGAATTTGAAAATTACCTCCTTGCTGCACCGGTGCAGACTGGATAAACTGTGCCGGCCGGCCTTCTTCCAAATATTTAAAAATATCACTTTTTCGAAGTCGGTTGTCATTTCCGGTGGAAGGGATCCGAGCCAATTCTTCATAACTGATATGATGTTCCCGTGCAATCTTTTCTACCAAGGGCGAATAAAACCGGTTGTCATTGCGACCCGGCAAAACCGACGATTGAACTTCGTATTCTGCTGAGGGTCGAGTTGAAGCCCGGGGCTTCGTGGGGACCGGTTTTTTGTTCTCCTTTTTCTTTGCAGAATCTTCTTTAATCGGCCTCTCCTCTTTTTGCCCTTTCGGCGCGGCTACCGAACTATCGATCCTCCCCAAAATCGCCCCCACTTTTACCACCTCATCGGATTCTGTAACGATCTCGGTGATCACGCCGCTTGCCGGGGCTACGATTTCAGAATTGACCTTATCGGTACCCACTTCAAGAAGGGTATCGCCTTCCTCCACCCAATCCCCGACTTTTACCTGCCAGTCCAAAACGGTGGCTTCGGTGATACTTTCTCCTAATTTTGGAAGAATAATTTCAATTAAGGATTCACTCATAAAGTTTAATTTATTTTTAAGCCCGATTCAGCACAGTTAATCGGCCTATAAAAGGCTTTATAGGACCAATTTCCCCGGGTCCCGATTCGCATTAAAAAATCTCAAGATGTTCACCACATTATTTGAATCCACAAAGTAAAAGAGTACAATTTGAGTTACTACAGGAACACGAAAAGTATTCTTATAACCCGTGGATTGAAATTCAACAGTGTCAACTTGAAGCAGTTCCATTATACTATCCACTTCCGAAATAAAGAACTTCACCTCCTTTTCAGTCCACTCCTTCTGCAGATAAGAAATATTATCCCAATAATCCAATTTTGCTCTATTGGCCCATACTATACGCCGCATTTTTACCTAAAATAAATGAGGGAATTTCTCTTTTGTTTCCTTCAAAATAAGTTCATACGACTCTGTCCCTTCCTTCATGGACTCCAGGCCATCATCAATAGCCTTTTTTTCCTTCTGTGTCAATTTGGGGTTCGGTTTTGCTTTCATCAGAGCTTTCAATTCACCTATTACATCTTTATCCTGCAATTCACTTATCCAGTGAATGATTTCCAATTTATCGCAATTAATCTTATCAAGGCTCATCATTATATTATTTCAGCTGTAAACGAATATAACTATTTAGATCTATTTTTCTTTCCTGAAATCTTCTAAAGTCTTATAAAAATCCTCTTGTTTAGGGCGGTTCTTGGGGACTTCCCGCAACGGCTCAACAGCCTCAAGACTTTCGTGGCAATCTGCCGGTAAACGCTGGTATAATCGGGTTCCGGCTGTTTTCCAGGCAATCATTTCATCCGGCACTTGGCGAATGACTTTTGCCGGGCTACCCACGACCAAACTCCGCGGCGGGATTCTGGTTTCGGCCTTTACAAAGGCCATCGCCCCGATGATCGACTCCTTGCCGATATCAGTATCGTCCATCACCACGGCATTCATCCCCACCATACAGTTCTCACCGATATGACCGCCATGGATAATCGCCCCATGCCCGATGTGAGCACTTTCCTCAAGGGTCACACTTTTCCCGGGAAAAACATGAATTGTACAATTTTCCTGTACGTTGACGCCATCTTTTAAGATAATCTCCCCCCAATCCCCCCGAATTGCCGCCCCCGGGCCAATGTAACAGTCTTTCCCGATAATCACATTCCCCGTCACTGCTGCCAAAGGGTGCACAAAACTGGACTTATGCACGACGGGGATGAAGTTGTTGAATTTGTAAATCATGGATTTAGGTGTTAGGTATTAGGCTGTAGGCGTCAATAAAAATAAAAACTATGTACTTATTCTTTTGGCGATTGTTCGACGTAAAGAAGAAATCATCTTCGCCAGCTCAACCATTTGTTTCCTATATTTTTCACTTTGTTGAAAAGTGATATATTCTCTTCGTAAAGCTTTAGCGTTACAAGCTACGCATTCATGTAAACTTCGATAAGCATTACTAAGGTAATGCAAAAATTGTTTATCAGTTCCCGATGCCCCTTCGGCGATATTTAAAGCGATGGAATCTGCAGCCCTATTGTACTGAGAAATCAGGTTGAATCTCTCGGCAGATGGAAAGGTTTGAGTCAATTCGTTGACATCTTCACCAAATACCATGGCCTTCTGATAGATCAATAAATCTTCAAACTTAAAGTGATATTTTGATCTTTTCATTTCCATGCTGTTATCCGTCTATCTGTCTAATCCCTACCACCTATCTCCTACTACCTACTCCCGATACTTCTCCAACTTCTCCTTCGTAAATTCCGACAACACCAATCGGCCGCTGATCAGGGCTCTTTCGTGAAGCAGATCATCCCAGTTTTCCGTACCTTCCCAATAGATCTTTTTCATCTCGGCCATGGCATCGGGATTGAAAGTAGTCAATTCTTCGGCTAACTCCTGAACAGCTTTATCGAGGTCTTCAGCGGTTTCCAAGACATCGGCATAGAAGCCTTTTTCCTTTGCCCAATCGGGATCGTAGAAACCATTGCAGTTGATGGACATCTGGGCAAAGGCACTGACTCCGATCTTACGTTGAACGGCCGGGCCGACCGTAAAGGGACCAATTCCCAAATTCAATTCGCTGAGTTTGATGGCCGCAAATTTGGTAGCCAGACAATAATCGGTTGAGGCGGCTAAACCGACTCCTCCCCCAACGGCCTTACCTTGAACGCGGCCGATGATAAATTTGGGGCACTTGCGCATGGCATTGATTACATGGGCAAACCCCATAAAGAATTGTTCACCCTGCTCTTTATTTTCAATGGAAATCAATTCCTGAAAGTTGGCCCCGGCACAAAAGGTCCGGTTTCCGCCACTTTTAAGAATAATTACCTTTACGCTTTCATCCTCCCCCAGCGCGGTGATCGTTTCGGCCAGTTCCGCCAAAATCGGTCCCGGCAGGGAGTTGTGATGAGGGGTGTAAAATTCTACGGTAGCGATACCGTTTTGGGTGTTTTTTTTGACGTATGATTGTTCGGTGTTCATATTTATTTCCCGCGCATGCGGGAATCTTTTAAGGTTATACTTTATTTTCTTGTATTAAATCCAACCACTTCGGATTCTCTTTTTCAATTAAATTAATTTTCCACTGCCGATTCCACTTCTTCATTTGCCGTTCACGTTTTAGAGCTTCTGCTTTGGAGTCAAATAGTTCATAATAAATCAATTTATAAAGATTGTAACGCGCAGATAAAGTATTAGGATGCACCTTATTTTTATGTTGGTACATCCGTCTTTTTAGATTATTGGTAATTCCAATATATAAAACGGTATTATTTTTATTGGTAATGATATATAAAAAATATTTCATTATCGTTCTATACGCTATAACCAGTGCCTAAGACATGCCTATTGTTCTCCATAGATTACCGCCTTCGCGGTAATTTTTCACAGTTTGGGATTTTATAAAATCCCAAACTGTGAAAAATGATGATTCAGGTGCTTGCGGTCTAAGAGCTTCCATTCAAACTTTGTCAGGTCTCCGTAGATAATATGGCGACGCGTGGCGTCCGGATGTTTTTTGAAATAATCGTAATGCGCTTTACGGGCTTCCTTCATTTTTTCAATTGCCGTTTGCAAATCCTTGTACTTCAATTCCGGCAGCTTGTTATCCTTATAAATCGGCAGTTTAAAATTCTTAGGAATAGGTTTGTAATTCCATAAAAAAGCTTGGGTATCCTCCAGATACTTCTCAGGAGTAGCCACTTCCTCTTGCTGAACGTCTTCACTGATGGAACGGTGATACAACAGCTCCAAATGCTCGATCATTTCCTGGGCTGTCATCGATCCCCATTTCGGTTTGGTTTCGGGAGTCAACTTTGCCAACGCCCGATCCATATTCTCCTCTGTCATTTCCACAAAAACAGTTTGTTTTTTCTGCACCATCGTCAGGATGGTGGCTACAGCAACCAAAGCCTCTTTGTCTCCCAATTCATCATCCGGGATATTCCCGTCGGTTACGTTGGTGTCAAAGACCTCCACATACCATTTTACGATTCCGCTGGGCAGGACTTTTCCTTTCTGATCGCGGTCTATCTTTTGCTTACAAGTGAGACGAACGTGCACGGTATCTCCGTCATAAAGCGGACGGATAAACCTAATATCCTCCAGTCCGTAATTGGCTGCAACGGGCCCCTTATTGGGATAGACAAACAGTCCCGCCGCCAGGGAAACGATAAAATATCCGTGGGCGGTTCGATGTTCAAAAATAGTTCCTTCCAATGCGGTTTCATCGGTATGGGCATAGAAATGATCCCAGGTCAGATTGGCAAAATCTATGATATCAGCGTCCCGAATGGTACGGCTATGGGTTTTCAAAGACATACCGGGTTGAATATCCTCCCAATAATACGCAAAAGGATGCTTCTCAGTTTCTTTATAATCTGCATGGGGCTGATAAATCCCGGTGATTTCGGTCACCGTAGAGGGCGAACCCTGAACGGCACAACGCTGCATAAAATGACGGATACCCCGCAATCCTCCCATTTCCTCGCCTCCTCCGGCTCGCCCCGGACCGCCGTGAATCAATGTAGGCAGCGGAGAACCGTGGCCGGTACTTTGTTTGGCACTCTCCCGATTGACACAGAGAATCCGACCGTGATGCGTCGCCGCATTGATCGTATATTCCCGTGCGATCTTGTCATCATTAGTAAAGATAGAACTCACCAGAGAGCCTTTCCCCAATCGTGAAATTTCCACCGCTTCCTCCAAATCTTTATAGGGCATAATCGTACTCACCGGCCCAAAAGCTTCGGTTTCATGTACCGTCGGGTTATGCAAAGGATCATTTTCTCGCATCAGAATGGGACTGATAAATGCTCCCTTTTCCGAATCGGCATCAACCAGATCCACCTTTTCCAAATCCCCATATACTAATTCCGCAGTTTTGGATATTTCTTTAATCCGATTACGAACCTCTTCTAATTGCTTACGGCTCACCAGAGAGCCCATCCGCACTTCCTTTAGCCGCGGATTTCCCACCACTACTTTATCCAGGGTTTTACCGACTGCGATCTGAACGTCTTCAATCAGGCTTTCCGGAACGATAATCCGGCGAATGGCCGTACATTTTTGGCCGCATTTGGAAGTCATTTCTCTTCTAATTTCCCGGACAAACAAATCAAATTCCGGCGTTCCGGGCTTGGCGTCCTCCCCTAAAATCGTAGCATTTAAGGAGTCTGCCTCCATATTAAAAGGCACGGACTCCTGAATCACCTGCGGATTTACCTTTAATTTTCTCCCCGTATCGGCCGAACCGGTAAACGTGACCACATCCTGTGACTGCACGGTATCCAGAATCGTATGAGCCGACCCGCTAATCAATTGCAGTGCCCCTTCGGGAAGAATCCCGGAAGCAATAATCTCTTTGACCACGGCTTCGGTTACATAACTGGTATCGGTTGCCGGTTTTACTACTGCCGGCATTCCGGCCATCCAGGTAGGAGCACATTTTTCGAGCATTCCCCAAACCGGAAAGTTAAACGCATTGATATGCACGGCTACCCCTTGCTTGGGAACCAAAATATGGTGCCCCATAAATTTACCGCCTCGCGAAAGATCCACCGGATAGCCTTCTACATCATACGGCTGATTAGGAAATTCCTTACGTAACGAGGCATTGGCAAACAGGTTCCCAATCCCGCCATCAATATCAAACCAGGCATCGGCTTTGGTCGTGCCGCTGTGGTAGCTCTCCTCATAAAAATCATACTTTTTACGCAACAGATGAAAGGCCAGTTTCTTCAGCATATTTCCTCGTTCCATAAAAGTCATTTTGCGTAATGCTTTCCCCTTCTCCCGACCATATTGCAAAATAGATGGAATATCCAGGCCCTCGGTGCTTACGGTTGAATACACTTCTCCTGTCACCGCATCATAAATGGGGCGTCCTTCTCCTTTTCCGGCTTTCCATTCACCCTGAATGTAATGTTTTGTTTCTTTTATCATTATTTTATTCTCTTTCGTGTCATTTTAATCTCTCACCAGATTCTGCTTATCAAAGTTAAGGAATAACCTGTAGTCCTCAACTCAAAATATTTTTATCTCCAAAGTTAACCCTCATCCCGAGCTCTAATCCCTATCAACCCCTGTATCTCAAAGCTAATTTTATAGGGACACTTCCTTCCAAAAACATATGTGTTAATAAAAAAACGAAATGCATCAACAAAAATTTAATTCTCGCTAAAATCAGCAAGCTGTTTTATAAAAAGATTTTAACTTTAGATACTCACTAAGTTTTTATTGCCATGTCTATATTAACAATCATCCTCTGCATTTTACTTCCGCCTTTAGCCGTCGGCCTTGAAAAAGGGTTTGGAAAAGACTTTCTAATCAACGTACTTTTAACGATTTTGGGCTGGTTTCCCGGAGTTATCCATGGATTCTATGTACTCAGTCGATAACATCTGAAACTTGTTGAAGACAGGTGGATTCAAGAATGAAGATATTTGAAAAACAGAGTCCTCATTGCATAAGACTTAATCCCAACCTTCTCCGCGCATTTCAATCATTTGTTTCTTCTTGAGAATACGGTCGATTTTTCCACCTGTATTCTTTGGCAAAGAATCTTCGGGATGAACCTTGACATGGGTCGTAATTCCGACTCGTTTTTTTATTTGCTCCCGGATTTCATCTTCCAATTCTTTAAAAAGCTCTTCATAATCTCTCTCTCCGGGCTTGGAATCATATTTTTTAATGTAGTCATTTGAGGCTTCTATATCTACTTCCAGTCGGATGTTCATTGCTTGCTTTTCGATAGGGGTCAAATAGTAATTCGGAATCACTCCATCAATATGATCAAAGACCTCTTCAATCTGACTGGGATATACATTCACTCCCCGAATAATCAACATATCATCGGCTCTCCCCACAATCGGATTCATTTTCACCATATTTCGATTGGAATCAGGATCGTAGTACAAACTGGTAATATCATTGGTCCAATACCGCAACATCGGCATTCCTTTTTTGGTCAAGGTCGTCAGTACCAATACTCCCTGTTTCCCAAAGGCTACCGGTTGTTTGGTTTTGGCATCTAAAATCTCGGGATAAAAATGATCCTCCCACACATAAGAACCTCCTTTTTCGCGATAATCTTCGTTGGATACTCCCGGACCAATAATTTCGCTCAACCCATAGATATTAGTAGCTTCTACCCCCAAGCGATTCTCCACATGATCCCGAATGGCCTCGGTCCAGGCTTCAGATCCCAAAACGGCATACTTCAAACTGCAGTCCGATGGATTCAGACCGCGTTTAGCCATTTCATCGGCAATAGTCAATGCGTAGGATGGCGAACAACAAATGACATCGGGTTTTAAATCCTGAATTAAATCCACTTGGCGAATCGTACCTCCGCCCGATATGGGAAGTACCGTCATCCCTAATTTCTCAGCTCCATAATGCAAGCCTAAGCCCCCTGTAAAGAGGCCATATCCATAAGCATTGTGCAACATCATCCCGGGTTCTGCACCCGCCGCATTCAAGCAACGGGCCACGACCTCTGACCAGATATCCACATCTCCTTGCGTATAGCCGATTACTTTTGGAATTCCCGTACTTCCGCTGGAACAGTGAATACGCGCTATTTCATTTTTGGGAACCGTAAACAAATCCATGGGATAATTATCTCTTAAATCCTGGCTATACGTCAAAGGTAATCTACGGATATCGTCAATAGATTCTATATCATCTGCAGTAATTCCGGCCTCCTTGAATTTCTGCTGATAAAAAGGAGATTTTTCTTCTACGTACCGGACTTGTTCCACCAGACGATCACTTTGCAATTTCTTTAATTCCTCTCGGGAGAGCTGTTCTACAGGAAATTGTGCTTTCATAATTTAACTAACTAACATTTGTTAGCCCAATGTATAAAAAAGTTTATAACCTCAAAGGGCTATGTTTATTCTTTTTATTTATTTGTTTTAATTCTAATTAATTTCGGGCATTACTCATTCCGGATTTCTGATCAAAAATATTCATCTCCGGTCTCCTGGAGATTGCCGGCTTAAACAAGGCTCAATTATATACCAATACCAAATTTAGAGATATCTTGGGGTGTACCTCATAATTACCTTATTCCAAAAAAAATGCAATTTGCCGCAAAACTGATAGTGCAAGCTGAAAATTTAATGACGATCTCCCAGATATGTTATGCCAGTGGATTTAACTCGGTTGCTTCCTTCAACCGAAAGTTTAAGGGAGTTTTTAAGGTTCCCTCCTCATGATATAACAAGTAAGATATTTTCGGTTCTGGAATTATTTTATATTCGTCTATACAGGAAATATTAGTGGGAGGCCTCGGACTTCTGTTCTTTAGACTTGATTTTCTTATACATCAGGCTTTTATTCAATTGCATCAAGGCAAATGAGACCACAAAAGAAGTCGTAACCCCCATGATAACCACCGTGGCAAAAACGCCTCCTGTATTGGCATATTTTCCTACCACTTTTAGGAGTTTTTCCGAAAAACCCGGGGCATAAACAAAATACGTAATAAAGAACACCGAGAATATTACGGTAGCTATAATGCCTGTCAAAAAAGCCGTCTCAAAGCCTCTCCTATAGTGGATTTTTCCTGCATTTTTCTCCTTAATTTCCTTAATTGCGAGAGCTATTCCCGAAGCTGTAATAACCACATTAAAAACACTATAAGCCGGATTGGCATTGACGCCACCCATTCCTAATACAAGGAAATAGACGATTAAAATAACAGCGGTCAGAATTCCAAATTTGAGAGGGGTTTTCAACATATCCATGACATAAATTTTTGATTACCCTATGAATTTACAAAAATCATTGTCCAAAAACTCTATACTTATTATGTTTTATTATTTTATTAGCATCATTATCAAAGACTTACATGTCCTTAAATAAGAATACGAATTATAGATCACGTTTCCGTTTATCGCACCGGAATCCATAAATCAAAAAACTACCGACCTCGGAAGAGCAGTAGTTTTTGCAAATCAATAATCTTCTTCAATGTACTATGACCGGATTAACTGGCATTTTCAATCACAGCGGCGTAGCCCTGCCCGACCCCCACACACATGGTAACCAGCGCATATTTTTTACCGGTCAGCTGTAATTCCAGTGCTGCCGAATAACAAATTCGCGTTCCTGTCACTCCCAAAGGATGGCCAATGGCAATGGCTCCCCCATTCGGATTTAAACGTGGGTCGTCATCAGCTAATCCCCAAGCACGGGTACAAGCCAAGCTTTGGGCGGCAAAAGCTTCATTCAATTCAATAATATCCATGTCGTTCATACTCAACCTCGCTTTTTTCAGGGCTTTGTTGGAGGCCGTTACCGGCCCGATTCCCATAATCCGGGGTTCTACTCCAACCACCGCAGAGCTGATGATTCGCGCCATTGGCTTTAAATTATACTGCTTAATAGCATCTTCTGAGGCAATAATCGTAGCCGCTGCTCCATCGTTTAATCCGGATGAATTCCCGGCGGTTACGGTTCCCTCCTTTTTACGAAAAGCAGGTCGTAATTGTGCCAGTATTTCTGTTGTTGTACCGGGGCGTACAAATTCATCTTTTTCAAAAATCAAGGGCTCCTGTTTTCTTCTGGGAATTTCCACCGGTACTATTTCTTTGGCCAATCGACCATTTTCCTGCGCTTTGGTTGCTTTCTGCTGACTCCAGGTCGCAAATGCATCCTGGTCTGCTCGTGAAATTTTGTACTTATCGACCAAATTCTCAGCGGTAAACCCCATTCCCTCCGTACCGTACATTTCCTCCATCTTCGGATTGACAAACCGCCAGCCAAAACTCGTATCATACATCTTTGAATCCGTTCCATAAGCCGAACTGGGTTTGGAAATGGCATAGGGCCCCCGGGTCATGTGTTCTACTCCACCCGAAATAAACAGATCTCCATCTCCGGCTTTAATAGCCCGATTAGCATGAATAATAGAGGATAATCCGCTACTGCAAAGCCGGTTGACCGTCTCCCCCGGAACCGTATAGGGCAAGCCCGCCAATAACAGGCACATCCGCGCTACATTCCGGTTATCTTCTCCCGCCTGATTGGCACATCCCATAATGACATCGTCATAGGCTTCTTTCGGGATATCGGGATTGCGTTCAACGATTTCCTTAATCACCAGGGCCCCTAAATCGTCTGTTCGCACGGATGACAGGGTTCCTTTAAATTTTCCGATGGGCGTTCGAATCCCATCTATTATATAAACTTCTTTCATATAGCTATGTTTTATTTGTTCGTATTGAGATGATTAAAAACTTTCCATAATCGATTGCATTCATCAAGACTGGCTCGCAATTTATATTTATACGCTTATCCTATCCCCAGACATTTATCATGATCCCTACAATCACAGCAACCCCAAAACTCAGCAGCGTTCCGATAAGAACATATTCAGATTTTAAGGTTTCATCACTCCGATAACGCAAGATGGATTTGGCCGCGATTAAAAACCCGACTGCCGAATATTGGCTGACTAAAATCAAAGTCAGCGTCAAAATCCGTTCTAAGATCCCGATCACCTTACCGGCATTCGGCATCTCGTTATCACTGGATACCTGAATCTCCGTGGATCTAAAAATCTCCTGGATAAAAATATTAGTGGGTTTTAGACAAACTAAATATCCGGTTACCATTAACAGGACCTTAAAGTTGAGCTCAACATCAATGGACGGCTGTATTCCAATCCATGAATCAAACCCGTAAACCACGGCAATCAAGACCAGAACATGAACAAACTGATCCAGATAAAAGAGATAGGGTCGAAGCCGGTTGATTCTCCCCAAAATCGGTTTAAAACCATCTACTAAAAGATGCGTTACAGCAATAATCAAAGCAGCCCAGACAAAATTCAATTGCAAAGAAAAAACCCAGGATAACAAAAAGCACAATAAAGCATGGCCGTAGAGAAACTTACTTTTGAAACCCTTCGTATTCTTAAGTTGTGCCAGCTTATGAGTTTGAAAAAAATAATCCAAGAGCACATGAGCCACGATCTGTAGTATTATGAATTCCTTAAATCTCATTATCCTCCTCTCCTGAAATTACTTTTTTAAAATATTGAACCGCAGAATCAATGGCATTCCAACCTATACTGGTCGAATGTTGATTTACGGCCGATTGCCCAATTCCCAACTTCGAGGCGACTTCATCCTCTGATAATCCCAGTAACTTGAGATATAATACTTCACATTGTCGAGCCGTGGCTTTTGTCAACAAAACATCAAGTAAATTCATCAACGGCTCAAAACAATCATTCAAATCGGGTTCATTGGAAGCAAAATATAAGGAATGCTTTATGGTAACCCTCTTTTTATCATAGGTTGTCAGACCGGAAATCTTACGACCCGAAAGATAAATTGCCTCGCCATCCATCACGCCATCTCCAGGGTTATAACGACTTAATTCTCCATATCCTATGGCCATTCGAATCCCATAAGTTTTAAACAATTTAAACCGGGGGGTCTCTTCTTTCTCTTCGATGGGAAGTGATTTTACAAATCCTTTAAAGGCTAACGCTACTGTAAGTCCCTCGGTCGAATCGGGAACTACACATTCCAAATAATCACCTTTTATAATCCTCCCAAAAGTTTTAAAATGAGAATTCAACTGATCCAAAAACCTGTTGAGCTCCTCCACCAAAAACTCCCTATTAGAGGAGTTCAATGCCGTATAGGATATGATATCTCCTGACAAAACCGAATACCTCATAAAATCAGACTTTTTCCAAAGATAATAATTATTAGTGAAAAAACTAATATTATAGTATTATTAGTATAATGACTAATATATATTCATTATTAGCTGTTTTACTCATATAAATTTACCGTTGATGCTATAGTTAATCTGCCAAGTCCATTATAGTACTCCAATTTTATAATTCTTCAAGTTCAGGTTCAATCCCCTTCCCTCCACTCTACACTTGTGCGATACACTACCCCCTTAAACAAAGCCACGACCTTATCCCCCTTATATACTCTAACGATATAAAACCCCAGTTTATTCTTCATGCTCTCCATTTCTGCTTCAGCCGTGATTTCGTCACCCGACTCCAAAGCTTCAATATGATTAATGGAAGCCTCTATGGAAACCGCCTTCTTTCCTCTCGTATTACTGGCAAAGGCAAAACAAGAATCGGCAAAAGAAAAAGTAATCCCTCCTTGGGCCTTTTTCATCCCATTGAGCATTTCATCCCGAATCGTCATTTTTAATTTACAATAATCCTTCCGGGTCTCTAAAATCTCAATTCCCAGCCACTGGCTAAACTTATCATTGGCCAGCATGGTTTCGGTGATTTCGGAAGGGGTTAGTAATCGATTCATGATATAGTTTGTTTGTTAGTTATGTAGTTGAGTAGTTATGTGGCTGGATGGCATCGCAGTTTATCTAAGTAATTTTAATTGTTATTTCCCTTTTAAATAATTTATATAAGAAGAAATCATTTTTGAAAGTTCAGACAATTTCTCACGATTCCGCATATCTATATCTTTTGTTATAAAATGTCTTCTAAGTGCCTTAGTAGAACAAACCACTCATTCATCCAAGCTTCCCCGTGCTATCCTTAAATAACGAATAAAGTTTGTAGGAGAGCCCGAATATCCCTCCGCTATATTCAGAGCGATAGAATCTGCAGCTCTAATGAATTGAGATGACAATCGAAATGTTTCGTCTCTTGGAAATTTAGAAATCTGCTCATTCACAAATTCCCCATAATCCAACGCTTTCTGATAGATTTTTAAATCCTCAAACTTAAAATAAGGTTCATTTTTCATATTAAGTCGAATTTTAAAAAGAACTATAAGACCACGAAACTAAAAAACTATAAGACTACAAAACTACTTCCCTCTTCTTTCATCTTCCTCAACAACGGACTACATCGATACCGGTCTTCGTGATAAATATGGTAGAGTTCATCCATTTCTTCCACACACCAATCGATTCCTTTTTCGTTGGCCCAGGCCAAAAGTCCTTTGGGATAATTGACTCCTTTGGTCATGGCCAGATCAATATCCTTAGCGGTGGCCACATTTAAAAACAAAGCATCGGCAGCTTCATTAATCAGCATCACCAGAATTCGATCGACTATTTTTTGTCCTTTTTCTTGATCGAGCTCCTTGTCCCAGTCGGGTGACTTCTCGGTATCCATCTTTCCGTCTTTATAGAAATAATATCCTCTTCCCGTTTTTCTTCCCAAATATCCGGCCTGCGCATGGCGTTTCTGGGTAAAAGAAGGCTTATACCGAGGGTCGTAATAAAACTCTCGGAAAACGGTTTCCGTCACACTGTAATTGATATCATTGCCGATAAAGTCCATCAACTGAAAAGGGCCCATCCGGAAACCTCCCAGTTCCTTCATTGCCTTATCAATCTCCGCAAAGCTCGCTTCTCCTTCCTCATAAATACGCAAGGCTTCTCCATAAAACGGCCGGGCCACGCGATTGACGATAAAGCCCGGGGTATCCTTGGCCAGAACACCAATCTTCCCCCAATCCTTTATAATCTGAACAACCTTGTTTTTTATCTCCTCGGAAGTTTGAACCGCCGGAATGATTTCCACCAACGCCATCAGCGGTGCCGGATTAAAGAAATGAATTCCAATAGCCCGTTCCGGATGCTCCAAAACCGACGCAATCTCAGCGATTGGGATGGAAGAGGTGTTGGAAGCCAAAATGGCATCTTTCTTTTGAATCTTTTCCAATTCTTTAAAGACCTGGTGTTTGATATCCACATTCTCGACTATGGCCTCGATGGTCAATTCGGCATCATGCAGATCCGCCATTTTTTGGACATAGGAAATATTCCCCTGAATCCGGTTTTTTTCATCTTCCGTGATCCTGCCTTTATCGGTGATATGCCGAAGGATTTTTTCCAATGCTTCTTTGCTTTTGGTCAAAGCTTCCTCATTGGTGTCAAATAATTTTACCCTACAGCCGGCGGTGGACGCCACTTGTGCAATCCCACTTCCCATGGTTCCGGCTCCGATTATTGTGATGTTCATGTTTGATTAACGATTTAAGATCAACGATTGTTGATTAACGATTTGATGTTTTTCTAATTTCAATTAATTCTTATTTCATTTTCTTGAGGAAGTTTTAATACTACTAACAAAAATGGATATAAGCTCATTATTCTCCTTCAGTAAAGATTCTACCAACATCTCCTTTTGACTTAACCCCGCTCCCTTCTGGATTTTCAGATTAACCATACATTCTCGTAACTCCTTTAAACAAATTTTCATCTTGTGTAAGAAATCACGAGGTGATTCTGCACTCCGAGCTTCCCCATAATTTAAAGCAGCAGAGGTGGCTGAACGGATTAATTGCTTTGATAAATGTTCAGCTGAAAAAGTACGTTCCACTTGTCTGCAAAAAATAATAATAGATATGGAAAATTGTATTAATCTATCCTCCAAGTCCGCAGGTCTCATAATTAGTTTTAATTAATTCAACAATCCAAAATCTCCAATCTCCAATCATCAATCATCAATCTCCAATCATCAATCTCCAATCATCACCTCCCTTCAAACCTCGGCTTTCTTTTCTCGATAAAGGCCTGTACTCCTTCCTTATAATCCCGGGTTTTGGAGGCTTCAATCTGAGTTTTGCTTTCTAAATGAAGTTGTTCGTCCAGCGTATTATAAAAACTTTGATTCAATAGTTGTTTGGTCTTCCAGAGGGCTTTTGTAGGCATTTGAGACAATCGGCGAACTAATGTGGTGGCTTCCTTTTCAAAGTCAGCAGCAGGAATGCATTTGTAAATCAATCCGATGCGTTCCGCTTCCCGAGCATTGATTTTCTCCCCTAACATCATCAATCCCGCAGCTTTTTGAATTCCAACCAAACGGGGCAGGAAAAACGTTCCCCCACTGTCGGGAATCAATCCGATTTTACTAAAGGCCTGAATAAAGGTTGCTTCTTCGGAAGCAATGCAAATATCACAAGCCAGGGCCATATTGGCTCCGGCTCCGGCAGCCACTCCGTTGACTGCAGCAAGAACCGGCTTTTGTAGGTTCCGAATCAGCTTTATAATAGGGTTATAACCCTCATCCAGAATCTTTTCAAATCCGGGATTTTTATCCTGATCGATCACTTCTTTTAAGTCCTGTCCTGCGCAAAAGGCTTTCCCTTTCCCGGAAATAAAAACAGCACGGACGTTTTCATCAGTATCTGCTTTTTTCAAAGCCTCCTGAAAAGCCAGAGCCATCTCACGGTTACAACTATTATACGCTTTGGGTCGGTTTAACCAGATATAAGCTACCTGATTTTCAATCTCATAAAGTATAGAATCACTCATTCAATTTTTATTATTGGTTTTGAAAAACCCCGTTATAGGCTTAAATCATACATTTAAAATAATCAAAAGGCTCCCCACAATCCAAGCATTTAAAATGTGCCTTACAAGCTGTAGATCCAAACTGGCTCACCATTTTGGTATGGCTGGAACCGCAATGTAGGCATTTTACCACATGGGTTTCTCCATTTAAGGCCCTTCGATCGGCGGTTGCCTCCTCCGGCGGAGCAATTCCAAAATCGGCCATGGCCTGACGTCCTTCTTCAGTAATCCAATCAGTCGTCCAGGGGGGATCGATAACTTGTTCCACCTCGGGCTCATAACCCGCTTGCTCCAGGGCCACGCCAACGTCAAATTTAATCATATCCGTGGCCGGGCAGCCGCTATAGGTCGGCGTAATCTTGACTTTAGCAATATTTCCATCCAAGACGGCTTCCCGCACCATTCCCATATCAATAATAGAAACTACCGGAATTTCCGGATCGTGAACATTCTTCAACACCGGGAATAACCTTTTATCTATTTGAACTTTATTGGGTAAGGTAATCATGGTTTAGGTATTAGAGGTGTTAGGCGTTAGGTGTTAGGAAATAGGTTTTGGAGGGAAGAGATTAGATATGTAGTTTAACTGGTGAATCGGCTGGTCGGTGAGCTGTTTAATTGGTTAATCGGTGAACTAATGAATCGGTTAATTGAGTTCAAATTCAAGTTCGTCATCCTCGTTTCGACAGGCTCAACGACCGTTGATAATGTTCAGGTTCATCCCGTATTCTATGATCAACTTTGATCTCATTACTCACTACTAATTACTCCATACTCCGTACTTATCACCATTCCATCCCCGGATACGTTCTTTGCATATACTGCATTTCTGTCAATAAATGTCCCATATGTTCGGTATGAACACCATTTTTGCCTCCTTTTTGGAAATATTTGGATTCGGGAACTTTAAGAGTTGCTTCTTCAAGTACTTCTTCTACATTTTTGTAGTATTCTTCTTTAAAGGCCTCAAAATCCACTCCGATTCCTTCATTGATCATATTTTTATCGGCCGGCATCTTATGGAAGAGTTCGTCGGTATAAACCCAAAGATCATCAATCGCTTTTTGAATTCGTTCGTGGCTTTCTCCGGTTCCATCACCAAATCGTCTTATCCACCCGGAAGAATATTCCCGGTGATACTCCACCTCTTTAACGCTCTTCCTCGCAATAGAGGCCAGCATGCCATCTTCACTTTGCTGCAGTTTTTGCAGCATTAAGTAATGATAATGATCGTACAAAAATTGACGGGCCATGACATAGGCAAAATCCGTATTGGGCTGCTCGACCAAAAGTACACTTCGGAACTCCCTTTCGGTCCTGAAAAAAGCCAAGTCATCTTCCGTTGTCTCTCCTCCTATCTTCTTTGCTGCATATTGATAATAGGAACGCACCTGACCAAAAAGATCCAGTGCAATATTGGTCATCCCCATATCCAATTCCAGAGAAGGACCGTGGCCACAGAGTTCACTTAATCGCTGGGCCAGTATCAAAGAGCTATCCGCCAAACCGTAAATGAATCCTATCAGACCGTCATCCTTGGGATAGGGATTAATTCTTTTATTTGTTGCCATAATTGCTTTTTTAAATTCTTTTCTTGATGAATTACATGTTCTTTACCCCTTCCGGTAATTCATAAAACGTGGGATGGCGATAAATTTTATCCTCTGCCGGCCCAAAATATTCTTCGCTTGCCGCGGGATCAGAAGCCGTGATTTGTTTGGACTCTACCACCCAGATACTCACTCCCTCCATTCTGCGGGTATAGACATCTCTCGCCGCCTGCAATGCCGATTCAGCATCCACCGCGTGTAAGCTTCCAAAATGCCGATGCTCTAATCCGTTTTTACTGCGTACAAATACCTCCCAGAGAGGCCATTCGTTTTTATTTGTTTTTGTCATTGTAATAAATATTAAGTGGAACTTGAATTTGAACTCGATTTGAAGAGTCAATACAAGAATCAAAACCAAGTTTTGTATTTGATTAATTAACTTCTATCTAAATTTTTTATGCGTGTAAAAATAATTCTGATCAGTTGATCATTTTCCTCAATCAGCGAGCTCAGCTGTTCTTTTTGTAATAATTTAGCCTTCAACTGTATCCGTAAATTACGTAAACATTCTCTCAGCTCCTTTAGACATAATCTCAATTTATGGACTTTGTCCCTTTTACTTCCAGCACCAAGAGCTTCACCGTAATTTAAGGCACTTGAACACGAAGACCGGATAAGTTGTTTCGCAAGGTAATCTGCCGCGAAACTCTGCGGTTTTTTATCTAACAAATGGATTACATCTGCCGCAAAATCCTCCAGACGCTCCGATAAATCCTGATACGGATAAATTTTCCCAGTCATTCCTCAAAGTTTCGAGTTCAGGTTCAAGTTTATTCTGCTAGCAACCGAAATCGGCTTCAAATTCATCACCCTGCTTTCCTCTTCTCCTCCTGCTTTTCCGCATAGGCCAAGGCCGCCTCCCGCACCCATTTTCCTTCTTCCCAGGATTTGGTTTTATCGGTGATACGTTGTTTGTTACAAATCCCATGACCTTTAACGACTTGCCAGAACTCATCCCAATCAATATCACCAAAATCATAATGCCCCGTTTCTTCATTGAATTTTAAATCGGGGTCCGGAATGGTCAAGCCCAAAATATCGGCTTGTGGCACCACCTGATCGACAAACATCTGTCGTAACGTATCATTGGATTTAACTTTGATCTTCCAAGCCATGGATTGCTCCGTGTGCGTGGATTTCGCATCCCGTGGTCCAAACATCATCAGCGACGGCCACCACCAGCGATCCAAAGCATCCTGTGCCATTTCTTTCTGTTCCTCGGAACCGTTTGCCATCACGTACATAATCTGATATCCCTGGCGCTGATGGAAACTCTCCTCTTTGCAGATTCGCACCATTCCGCGGGCATAAGGTCCATACGAGGTGTGCGTTAAGGAAACCTGATTCACGATAGCTGCTCCATCGACCAGCCAACCAATGGCACCAATATCCGCCCAGGTCAGTGTCGGATAATTAAAGATACTGGAATATTTGGCCTTCCCGGCAAGCAGTTGCTCCGTCATCTCATCCCGGGAAATACCCAGCGTTTCTGCCGCGCTGTACAGATACAAGCCGTGTCCGGCTTCATCTTGAACCTTGGCCAGCAAGGTTACTTTCCGCAACAGAGAAGGAGCTCGGGTAATCCAGTTTCCCTCCGGTAACATTCCCACAATCTCGGAATGGGCATGCTGTGAAATCTGACGGATATTCATTTGCCGATACTTCTCCGGCATCCAGTCCTTGGGTTCGATCTTTTCATCGTTGGCAATACGCTCTTCAAAACGTTTTTCCAATTCTTTTAATTCCTGCTCGCTCATAATTCAATTTTTTACCTGCATAATTCACCAATTCATAAATATATAAAACAAACTTCATACTATTTCATTCATTATAAATATGTTAGAATAGAAAATGACAATAAAACATGATATTTATCGCGAAATAAAATTTTGATTTAATTTTAGCATCTTCTTCGTTTGAAAACCCTTGAAATAGTCCACTATTCCTACGGATTTCGACGCCTCGAATCTGTACAAAATTAAATTCATGAATTAAGCAGGTTTAAATGCTTTAATCCTCTTCTATCCTTCCCATAAGTCACACATCATAATTGACCCGTAACGTTTTTGTTGTGGGCACGGACTGGCAACTCAACACATATCCCTGCTCGAGATCGTCCTTTTCAAGGGCATAATTCTTTTTCATCACGACTTCTCCTTCTTCCACCTTGCATTTACAAGTGCTGCACATCCCGTCTTTACAGGCAAAGGGCACATCGGCACCCGCTGCCAGCGCGGCTTCCAGCACCACCTCATACGGATCGGACTCTTTCATCACCAAATGGGTTTCCGTACCTCCTTCAATCACCGTAACCTTGGTACCTCCTTCAAACCGACTCTCCAGAGCCGCTGCCGCACGCTTTTTATCTTCTTCTGAGAGGCCAGTGACAAATAACTCATAATGTATTTTTCGTTTTTCAACGCCCAATTCCACCAATTCATCGCGAATCTCAAAAGTCATCGCCTCCGGACCACACATAAAAACATGGTCTATATCATCCAGATTAATCAACGTTTTACTGAGCTCCCGCAGTTTTTCTCCATCCAATCTACCATTTAAAAGTTCGACTTCCCGCTTTTGACGGGTGAGAATATTATACAATTCAAAGCGATCTAAAAAACGATTCTTCAATTGCTCCAATTCTTCCCGGAAGACGATGCTCTGCACACCGCGATTCACATAAAGCAACTGGCATTTTGCCAAGGGTTCCTGTTCCAACACCATTTTTACCATAGCAATAATTGGCGTAATACCACTACCCGCCGCAATAAAAAGGAAATTTCGTTGATTTTCAGGTTCCAATTGCACATCGGTTCCAAACTTCCCGGTGGGCGAACTGGCAATCAAAAAATCTCCTATTTTCAATTCGTCATGTACAAAAGTGGAAAACTTTCCTTCCGGAATTTGCTTGACGCAAACCCGCCACTCCCGGGAGAAGGGATCTGAACAAAGCGAATACGTCCGTCGGATGTCTTCCCCGTCAAAATCCTTTTTAAAAATGATATGTTGCCCCGCTCCATAGCGGAATTCCTTGCGAAGCCCCCGGGGAACTTCCAGCTCGATCGAAGTGCAGTCATTAGTCTCTTCGCGGACATCGATAACTTTAAGTCGGTGAAATCTTGCCATGATATCTGTATTCTCTAAATCAAAACTAACTAACATTTGTTAGTTTATAAAATCAAAAGCATTATTTTCAATTATTTATAACACTTCTAAATAGGATGATGGCTATTTCGAAACCGTCGAGGCCGAAGCAATCCCAAATATAAGATTCTTATATAAAGTCTCTTTGATCTCTTCTTTTGACAGACCCGAGACATTATCATACCAGTGATAAAACGTCCTTAAAATAGAAAGGATACTATTCCCCATAATCGGATAGCTCCCGCGATATATTTCGCCCGATTCCATACCTTCTTGAAGAATCGCAAAAAAGTCATCCTCATAAGCCGTACGCAACCGGACATATTCTTTCTTATCCTGAGCATTCAAATACTTCCATTCTTTATTCATGCAAGCCAGGAAATCCGAATTGGAATAAGTAGTATCCACATGCATAGCAATAATGGCCTTAAGCTTTTCAATGGCACTTCCCTCTCCTTCTTTAGCCTGATGAATATGCGTAGTAAAATCCCGGGCCAATCCCATCACAATATCCGATAAAATGGTGTCTTTGGAAGCGATATGATTATACAAACTGGAAGCTCGGATATCGAGTTCATTCGCCAAATCACGCATGGTCACGTCAACATAGCCTTTTTCTCTAAAAAGCCGGGCTGCCGTTTGTATAATCTGCGCTCTTCGATTACTCTTCATAAACTCTAAAAATAAAAGGAAAAAGATAGAAATCCCACTTAATTATCGGGAAAATTAAAGTACCTTTTCTGAACCTTTATTCCTTACCACGGCAAATCAATGGTTTCAGGATCGATAAAACTCTTGTTGTAGGGATTTTCAAGGTAGCTCAAAAACGGTTTCTGAAATTGAATAATCTGTCCTTTTTCAATTCCATACACCTGCCAATAATTGGACAATAATCGAGCGTAAAAATCATCGACCCACATTCCGTAAAGCGGTAAATCAGGATTGGTTTGTTCCACCGGTAGGGATTCTATTTCGACACTATCATCGTCTTCAATATGTAAACGGTGCTGTGGGATATACTGTAGCAAATCCGCTCGATAATGAAAGCGTGCATACAGCTCTTCAAACTGAACCGGATGTAAAGTATAACCCTTGATTTTTTCGAGTAATTCCCGTTCGGTTTCTTTGGTGATGCCATTGTCGATAAAGCTTACGATAAACCCAAATCCGTTTACCCCAAATTGAAACATCAGGTTGATGATATCATCCCGAAAACTACAGATATCAGCTCCATATTTCAAGGGAAAAACCACAATACTCCAAGGCTTCCGCTCGCCAAAGGTGATCGGCTCAATAAGCGACTGCATCATATGGTGGAATTTCCCCAACCGATCTCGCAGTTTATCTTCAAATTTAAAGGGCTTGTTCATGTCCTGATGGCGTTCCCATTCCCCCATCATTTCGAGGTATAATAGACCATATACAATTCGCCCGGACCATTGAAAAATAATGCGCTCATCCAGCTCCTTTACTCCTTCATATCCCTTGTCATAAGCAGTTTTAAAGGTTCGATCCAGCTCTCCAAATTTCTTCTTGACCCAAGGGGCACAGGGCAGTTTCAAATCTTTATAGGCCACCATCTTGGCTTTGGTATTCTGCATCAAGGCAATCTCCTCATTCTCAAATTTAAAATGCTCCATAAACCACTCCGGAAAAATCGTCATGGAGTCGGTTGTCAAATCGCCGGAAAGGAAACAAAAATGGGGATCGAAAATCATATCCTTAAACGGATTGAACAGATCTAAAGCCATATTATCACATCTATTTTTAGAGCCGTAAAGATACAGAAAGCCGTAAGGATTCCGAATAAAAAAACTTTTAATCTAACCCCAAAAAATGGATTCTGATATCCTCCAAAGATTCAATCCTGTTTGATGTAAATTCCTTCTACAGCCGGTCCACTTTCAAAAGCTCTTCCCGCTGAGTCGGGTTCCAAAAAACCGATAACTGCAAATCCCTTATAGAACTGTATCTGAGCAGCCCAGGTCGTAACTCCCGAAGATTTTGACTTCCAGGTAATTCGGTTCCCGGATATCGGTAACGAGTCTTGTTCTTCCTTTATTTCTTCCCCTGTTCCCTTATCATAAAGATAAAGGCTTGCCCGAACCGAACCTCCCTCATTTCGATGAACGGATAAAGTACCCTGATACTTCTCAATTCCAGAATCATAGCGATAATTCCCAAAAACATCACTCGAATCTGCCGTGATATCAATCTGTGACAACGGGGTATTATTTCTCTGAACTTTCATGATCCCTTCAAATTCATTGCCTTCCGGATCGACAATATACCCCTCCAGCTCATGATTAGCATTCCCCAAAATAAAGGTTCGTTTCACCACTCCTTTGGAATCCATTTCATATAAATTATAAAAGCGATCTTCCTGATTTTGAATAAATCCAATTAATCGAGATTCCTCTTCTGTTTCTTTATTCTGTATTTGTCCTACTACCAATTGCTTGTGGTATCGGCCGGGAATCTGATTAGAAGCTTGATAATGTAAAGCTATAGGAATCTCCTGTTTTTGCTCATCAAACAGCGTAATTTTACCTTCCCAGTTATAGACCGTGTCTTTTGGAATTGCTGTAGATCCTGAAGAGTTTTGGGCTTGTAAATGAGGAATGAAAAAGAATAGGATTATAAAAAACGGGGTTCTCATCTTTACATATTCGATTTCAAATGTACAAAACCCCGAACAAGTGGCTTATGAATAAAATGAGAAAATAATAAAAGTTTCGGAGTGGCGGATTCAAGTATCAATTTATGCTTATGGTTCCGAAATC
>CAZBXQ010000004.1:6457-108621 GCA_964495935.1 uncultured Flavobacteriaceae bacterium | reverse complement strand
GTATTTTTACGGATAAACCACAAATTATAAAGGGGTATGATTACCTGGGAAGTCATTTTAATACGGCTGGTGCTGGCCTCTATTTTAGGAGCCATAATCGGGCTGGAACGAGAACGCAAAAATTGGTCGGCCGGCATGCGAACACACATGATGGTGTGTTTGGGAGCCGCCCTAACGATCATCGTTTCCAGCTACGGGTTTACAGCCCCCTTAAAAATGGACAACGTCGTGCTCGATCCCGCCCGTATTGCCGCCCAGGTGATTAGCGGAATCGGTTTCCTCGGAGCCGGAATCATCATGTTCTTAAAGCCGGGATTTATTCGGGGATTAACAACCGCTTCGGGATTATGGACCGTGGCCGCCATCGGACTGGCAGTAGGCTCCGGACTCTATATCGCCGCCGTTGCCGCTACTGCCATCGCCTTTATCATTCTTCTTATCTTACAACCTATTGAACGCCGGTTTGCGCGTCGGTTTAAGCCTCACCTTGTACGGGTGGTCATAAACGAAAACTCCAATCCGTATCGGATTATCGACAAAATCATGGAATTGGCCGAGGCCGACATCAAGACTTTTTCCTTTAACAAAAGTGAGAAAGGCTATATTCTGGAGATTAATTTTGAAAATTTTGATATCAAAGAGGTTTCTCCGGCTCTGAAGGAAATTGAAAAAGATGACGATGTAAGCTCCGTGTTTTGGACCCGATGACGGCAACCGATCACTATTACTCCCTAATAAACTTAAAGTAATCCAACAAGATTTTGTCATTTACCTCGGTAGGCGTAAAGATCTCGAGAATTTGAGGCTTCCCGTTCCTGAAAAACCGCTTCAAAGCTCTCTTTAGTTCCTCCTCATCAGAAGCTTTTTGATACTCAAAACCATACATATCGGCAAGGGGTTTAGCCGTCAACTGATGACGAGTCTCAAAGTATTTATGAAAATAAGGCTCTGATTTCCGACCCGGCAAAATCCTAAAAATTCCTCCACCACCATTATTTAAAACCACAATTTTAAAATGATCCGGAATGTATTCATTCCAAAGTCCGTTACTATCATAAAAAAAAGCCAGATCTCCACATATCAGCGTTGTCGGAAGATTGGATTTTAAGGCCGATCCCACAGCTGTGGAAACACAGCCATCAATCCCACTGGTCCCCCGATTGCAATAGACCTCCAGTTGAGGGGCCAGTTTAAAAAGATTGGCATACCGCACCACACTGCTATTGGATACCTGCAAGACTTGTTTTTGGGTCATCTCCTTAAATAAGAGCTCAAAAACTTTTAAATCGGAAAAGGGGATATCCTTCAGGTATAAATCGTGTCGTCTGTTGCGTTGCACTCTATAAGTCAACCAGTGTTCACGATACGCACTATCGACCGGAGTAGTCAACTCCAGGAATTCTTTAAAAAATGCATTGGGCGCAACTTCAAAGTGCTTATTTAAACAAAAATAGGTATCAAAAGCTTTCTTATCATCGACATGCCAGTGTTGCTGAGGTTGATATTTTCGCAGGAAAGCCTTTACTTTTTTGGAGACCACCATTCCGCCAAAAGTCAATAAAATATCAGGTTGCAACGCCGCAAACAACTCCTCAGCATCTTTTGAAATCTCAATCGGTGCAATTATATTATCAATTCGCAATACAAAATTCTCATGATGCAGATTGGAAGTGGTTTCTGAAAATACCAGCACAGAAGGATCCTTTGCCAAAGCTTCGATATATTGTCTTTCAATGGTATGGGGGCCATTGACGCCCACCAAAACCAGTTTCTTTTTGCTCCTGTTCCAACGTTCAGAAAAAGGCTTTAATTCCTCTTTACGAATCATCCGGGTTTCACGAATCGGTTCAATTTTTAAGGGCTCCATCTCAAGTTCTTCCACGGTATCATAAAGAGGTTCATAAAAAGGAACATTGATATGAACGGGACCTTTTCGCTCGATGGCGGCATTCAGAGCCAGATTGATTTCGCGCTCATTATGACGTTGTGCCTCCCATTTCTTCTGTAATAATTTCTCATCCTTCGTCGATTCATTCAATACAATCTCAGAATACAGATGAGCCGAATATAAAATATGATTGGCATATACGTTCTTTTGTCGTATGGTTTGTCCATCCCCGATATCCAGTCGCTCTACCGGGCGATCTGCCGAGATGACAACCAATGGAATATCACTGTAAAAAGCCTCAGAAACCGCCGGATAGTAGTTGAGCAAAGCAGAGCCGGAAGTGCAGCATAAGGCTACCGGTTTTTGTAATCGTTGCGCCATTCCGAGAGCAAAAAAAGCAGCAGACCGTTCATCGACAATGCTATAGGCTGTAAAATCGGAATGATTGGCAAAGGAAATGGTCAACGGGGCATTCCGGGATCCCGGGGTGACAACAACATCAGTGATTCCTTTGGAACGACAAAGCTCAACCAGATTCTGAGCCAGGGGTATCTTGGAGTATAAATTTTTCATAAATCAGTACTAAATTGATACTGAAACGACTACTTATCAAATCGTGTTTCAGGGCATCCGCAAGGTAGCAAGCAATCCGCTGAATCAAAAAAATATCTGCTGCGGGAGTCCGTAATTTTGTGGAGGACTGTAAAAACTCTTGTATCTTTAACCCCTCAAAGATAAAATGGATTTGTTAAACTCGCTTTCCATAAAGAATTTTGCCTTAATTGAAGATGTGGAATTACAGCTTCAAGACGGCCTCACTATTATTACCGGTGAAACCGGAGCCGGAAAATCGATATTATTGGGAGCTCTTTCTCTTTTATTGGGAAAAAGAGCAGACCTCAATTCAATTAAAGATCCTTCTAAAAAATGTATCATTGAAGGTGTTTTTTCGGTCGAAGAGTATCATCTGAAAGCCCTCTTTCAGGAAAACGATCTGGATTATGATCCACAGACCATCATTCGGCGGGAAATCCTACCTTCCGGAAAATCCAGAGCTTTTGTTAACGATACCCCGGTGCGGCTTAAAAATCTGGCGGCTCTGGGTTCTCATTTGGTCGATATTCACAGCCAGCATGAAACCTTGTTTGTAGGCGACAGTGATTATCAATATCAGGTTATTGACAGGTTGGCTAAAAATCAAGATCTACTGGAGAATTACCAACATCAACTGCACCTTTTAAAATCCCTTCATCAACAATTCGAGACCCTTCAGAAAGAACAACAAGAAGCACAAAAAACCTACGATTATCATCTTTTCCTACTGCATGAATTACAATCCGGCAACTTCACCATCGGCATGCAGGAGGAACTGGAAGAACGCCAACAGGAGTTAACCCATATCGAGGAGCTCAAAGAGACCTTTCAATACAGTTTGCGATATCTCCAAAAGGAAGATCTTGGAATTATTGACGGTCTGCTCGATATTAAGAAAAGGCTGGATAAATTAGCAGGAGTAGGAAAAAATTATCAGGAGATTAGCGACCGGATGAAGAGTATCTTCCTGGAATTGGAAGATCTCACAACAGAGATGGAACGACAAACCGACACCATCGAAGACCATCCGGAAGCCCTTGAAGAGATCAATGAAAAACTCCAAAATCTGTATGCTCTGCAACAAAAGCACGGCGTTGATTCCGTTGAAGGGCTTTTATCGATTCAAAACGATTTGGAAGAAAAAGTAGCTACCGCAGAGCATGCCTCTGAAAATACCGAGCAGCTCAAAAAAGAAATCGAAGCCTGCCACAAGGCCGCCGAGAAAGTCGCTCAAGAATTAACCGACAGACGGCGTAAAGCGGTTCCCTATTTTTTAAAATCGGTTAAAACAGCACTAACCGATTTAGGCATGCCCAACGCAGAATTAAAAATCACCTTTGCACCTGCCTCGACTTTTACCCTACACGGCCGGGATCACATGAATTGGTTGTTTTCGGCCAATAAAGGCGGACGTTTACACGACATAAAAAAAAGTGCTTCCGGAGGAGAACTCTCCCGGATCGCCTTGGTCATCAAAAGTATTTTAGCCGACTTTAGTAAACTTCCCACACTTATTTTTGATGAAATTGACACCGGTGTCTCAGGTGAAATCGCCCAGAAAATGGGAGAAATCATGGACAAGATGGGGCAACACCTCCAGCTGATTTCTATCACGCATCTACCACAAATTGCCGCCAAAGGAACCCATCACTTTAAAGTTCGCAAAGAAATCCATTCCGGAAAAACCCAGACGCTTATCAGCGAGCTGGATACTCCGGAGCGTCTCCGTGAACTGGCGGAAATGCTGGGGGGTAAAAAGCCTTCTGAATCAGCTTTGGCGCACGCCAAAACACTATTAAATTAAAATCGAATTGAATACGTTAACCGATACTTATCGCCATCAGGGAAAGCGCCGCCAACTCATTACCCTCCTGCGACAAAAAGGGATTACCAACGAGTCCGTACTTCATGCCTTATCGCGTATTCCCCGACATTGGTTTCTGGACAGCAGCTTTGAAGACCATGCCTATCAGGATAAAGCCTTTCCCATTGGTGCCGGTCAAACCATTTCACAGCCCTATACAGTTGCCTTTCAATCGGCTCTGCTAAACATCCAAGAAGGCGATAAAGTTCTTGAAATCGGAACCGGCAGCGGATACCAAACGGCGGTGCTGTGTGAATTAGGTGCCAGAGTGTACGGTATAGAACGACAAAACATATTGTACAAACGCACCAAACGATTCCTGGAGAAAATAGGATATTTTCCCAAGTATCTTTCTTTTGGGGACGGATATAAGGGTCTGCCGAAATTTGCCCCTTTTGATAAAATCCTGGTCACCTGTGGTGCTCCAAAAATTCCACCGGCGTTGCTCAATCAACTGCTCATCGGCGGTCGTATGGTCATTCCGGTAGGAGAAGACCCCCAGATCATGACCTTACTGATTCGGGAATCTCCCAAAAAAATCAAGAAAAAAGAATATGGGGAATTCCGATTCGTTCCCATGCTTCATCATAAAAATTAAGTATGAAAATTGCTATATTTTTAGTAGCTTTAGCCATCAAGATTAATCCATGATCAAACGCATTATAGTCATTACGATCTTAGTCCTTTTGGAAGCGGGTATGGGATATTACAGCATGGCCGTTAACGACAACCTGTTTACAAGGTTTTTGTTTTTTCTTCTCAGTGCCGGAATTGTTTGTCTAATCGTCATTAAAGGTATCCGTTTCATTCTCCCGCGGGAAGATCTTCACCGCGAGCGTGTCGATCGTCAACATGAGTCTTAAGCAGTTTTGGAAAGGGGTTTTCTCAAAACTGATTATATTTATGGATTTAATCCTCCTTCGCTGTTGGCTCCGGCCGACGAGAAGATCGGGTCTAATTTCCCGAAGTCCACCCGCCGTATGGAGAGCTTGCCTCATTCAGAAGGTTCAGAAGTTTATATGGAAAGCCGGGCTTGAAGTTTTATACGCCTTTATTTTGGCCGGCACCAAAAAAGATACGGGAGTCTAATAGAGCACCTTATAACCCAACAAAATCACAAGTAAAATATTCATTCCTGAATTATTGCGGGCGTATGGATTTATAATGCAAAAAACCGAACTGCAATCAAGCAATTCGGCTGTTTGAATTTTGCTGGCCCACAAGGGCTCGAACCTTGACTCTTCTGGACCAAAACCAGATGTGTTAGCCATTACACCATGGGCCATAAATTCTGGATGCAAATTTATAATAAACTTTTATACAGGCAAATTTTTTATTGCATTTTATTAAAAAAAATTAAATTGGTTTTCGATCTTGAATCTATTGGCTTTTTATCCTTAAATTCGTCGGCTACCGAACAAAAAATTTTCATGAAAGATCTTAGATTCAGCCTTTGGAATAAAGTCACAGGATGGGTCGTGTTTGCCATCGCCTTACTCACCTATGCGCTTACTGTTGAACCCACTGCCAGTTTCTGGGATCCCGGAGAATTTATTACCACCTCGGCAAAATTACAAGTCGGGCATCCTCCCGGGGCTCCCTTATTTCAAATGGTGGGTGCAGTTTTTTCTTGGTTTGCCCCCAACCCGACACAAATCGCTCTTCTCGTCAATTATGTATCGGTCGTTTCCAGTGCTTTTACCATTTTATTCCTCTTTTGGAGCCTTTCGCTGTTGATTCGGAAAATATCCGGACCCGCAGAAACACTCACTCCCGGTGGAAAAATCGCGGTTTTAGGAAGTGCTGCCGTGGGTGCCTTGGCCTTCACTTTTACCGATAGTTTCTGGTTTAGTGCCGTAGAAGCCGAGGTATATGCCATGGCCATGTGTTTTATGTCGGCTCTGTTTTATGTCGGATTGCTGTGGGAGCGAGATATGCTTAAGCCCCGTGGAAATCGCTGGCTTATTCTGCTCTCCTTCCTCATCGGGCTCACCTTTGGCGTCCATTTCTTGGGACTGCTCACCATTCCGGCTATTGGCTATCTCTATTATTTTAAACACACCCCAAAAATAACCGTAAAAAACTTTATTGTCGCTTCGGTGGCCGTTGTAGGTGTTCTTTTATTTATCTTTTTATTCCTACTTCCTTATACCCTTACCTTCTTTGCTTCTTCTGAGGTCTTTTTTGTGAATTCGATCGGGCTGCCTTTTGATTCGGGAACGGTTATTGCCGGACTCCTATTGGGGACACTGCTCTATCTTGCATTGCGTTATACCCGCAAAAAGGGTTATGTCAATCTCAATACCATCACCTTATGTATCCTGTTTATTTTTGTCGGATTCTCCTCCTGGATCATGCTGGCCATTCGAGCCAATGCCGGCACCCCCATCAACGAGAACAACCCCGAGAATGCCCGTGAGCTTCTCGCCTATTACAACCGGGAGCAATACCCGGAAAATCCACTCTTATACGGCCCCCAATTTACCGATGCCTACGCTGGATTGGACGAAAAAAAACCGTATATAGACGACGAACCGAAATACGAAGAAAATCACAAAACCGGGAAATACGACATTGTCAATAAATGGAAAAATGCCAAGCAGAATTCCAGTGATAAACAAAAAACCTTTTTACCCCGGATGTGGAGTACACAACCCGATCATATCGAGAACTATATGCGCATGACGGGTCCCGTCAAATTCCGGGCAAACAAGGAAGGCATGGAGATGGAAGGTTTTGGCGATTTGGTGCAGGAAGTCAAAATAGGATATGAAAAGGGCCAGATTGAAGCCGAAGGGCTCGCGCGTTTCCTTAAGCAATACAGCCCCTACCTCACGATCGAAAAACCTTCTACGGCGGCCAATTTTCAGTTTATGTTCCAGTATCAATTCTGGTATATGTATTTCCGTTATTTTATGTGGAATTTTGTGGGCCGGCAAAACGATGAGCAAGGAAAATACGATAACCTTAATGGAAACTGGCTTAGTGGAATTCCCTTTATCGACAGTATATTTTTAGGCTCGCAGAAAAACCTGCCCGATATCGTCAAGAATGATCCTTCCCGGAATACTTATTATTTCCTTCCTTTAATCTTGGGATTAATCGGCCTATTCTTTCAATATGATCGGGATAAAAACAATTTCTGGGTCTTAATGGTACTCTTCCTGTTTACGGGATTGGCCCTGAAAATATACCTTAACGAGAGACCTTTTGAACCCCGCGAGCGCGACTATGCTTTAGTCGGCTCCTTTTATGCGTTTACCTTCTGGATCGGATTTGGTGTTTATTCATTATACGATAAATTAAAACGTTACATAAAACCGGGAATATTGGCACCGGTTCTGACACTCGTTTGTCTTCTCGCCGTTCCGGTGGTCATGGCCAAAGAGAACTGGCACGACCACGACCGTTCCATCAAACGAACGGCTACCGCCATGGCCAAAAACTATCTCGATTCCGTAGAGCAAAACGGAATTCTATTTACCATTGGAGATAACGACACCTTCCCTTTGTGGTATGTACAGGAAATCGAAGGCTATCGCCAGGATGTACGAATTATTAACACCAGTCTTTTTGCCACCGATTGGTATATCGATCAAATGAAACGAAAAACGTATGATAGTGAAGGGATCAAAACTATTCTGGAGCACAAAGACTACACGTATGGAACGAATGACCAAATCATCTATAACAGAGATGAACGTATTCCGGATACCATCTCCCTCAAGAATTGGATAAAGTATATTAAAAGCGACAATCCCTCTACCAGTTTGGAGCTGCAAAACGGACAACGGATCAACACCTTCCCCACGCGATACGTGACAATTCCCGTTAATATCGATAATGCCATTAAAGGGGGAACCATTGATGAAAAAGACGCCGATCAAGCAGTTTCTGAAATTACCATCAAAATCACGGGAAATCAAATCGGTAAGAATACGTTGATGATGCTGGATGTACTGGCGAATAATAACTGGGAGCGCCCGATTTATTTTAGCGGAGGAAGTTTTGGCGATGCCGATTATCTATGGATGAAAGACTATTTGGAATTGGATGGTCTCACCTATAAACTGGTCCCGATAAAAACAAAATCGCACGGCTACGAAATGGGCCGAATCGATACCGATAAAATGTATAATCGCATTATGAACTGGCACTGGGGAAACAGTGGTAATCCAAAAATGTACCACGACCCGCAAACCCGGCGAAACGGCATTTCCTATCGCAGTAATATCGTGCGAACGGTGCAGGCTTTAATCGCCGAAGGCAAGGAAGATAAGGCTCAGGATATATTAGATTTATCCATGGAAAAAATGCCGGTTAAACAATTTGGGTTCTACTCTATTTTAAGTCCGATCATTGCCTCCTATTATAAAATTGGGGAAACTGAAAAAGCGCGCTCCGTATGGAACGAAGTGGCTACAATCTACCAGCAAAAACTGGAGTATTACGGCACGTGGTCGCCCGAAGAACAAGAACTCTCAATCCCCGATATATTTGAAAACATGCAGCGTTATCGCGACTTGGTTGATATTGCAATTATGAATGAAGACGAAGAAACGGCCAAAGCGAAAGCTACAACATACAACCATTATATCGATCTGTTCCCCAATCTTATGCAAGATGCCGGAGAATTAGAATATGATGATTCGGAAGAAAACATGAAAGAACAGGTCGAAGATTCTGTAGAAAACTTACCGGTGCCGCCTCCTGTTCCTACTCAGGATCCGGAATAAAAAAAGAATAAGGATATCTATGACGCCACAAATCTTTAAAGCTCGGCAGATCTTTGATGGTGAACGTTTTATAAAAGACGTTGCCATTGTTGTCAAAAATGGAAGTATTGAATCCGTGATGCCGCAACAACAGCTTCCCGAGAAAAATGATGATATCCTCCTACAAGCCGATATCGTGGTTCCCGCTTTTAAAGATTTGCAAATTAACGGAGCCGGAGGATTGATGTTTTCGGCCAATCCTACCGTTGAGGCCTTACGTGAAATATATACCTACAGCCAATCGGGAGGGGCAACCGGATTTATGGCGACGATTCCAACCAATCAATTGGCACTTATCAGGCAGGCCGTAGAAGCTGTCGGCGCATACTGGGAACAAGGACTTCCCGGTCTGTTGGGACTTCACTTGGAAGGCCCCTACATCAACCCGATAAAAAAAGGGGCTCATATTGAGAAATTTATTACCCTTCCCACGATACAAAAAGCACGGGAGCTCATACAGCTGGGAGCAGGTACAATCAAGATGATAACGCTCGCTCCGGAGTGCTGCCCCGATGAAGTCATACAATACCTGACCGATCAGGGAATCATCCTATCGGCCGGACACAGCAATGCCACCTACAAAGAAGCGGTACAAGGTTTTTCGCTGGGCGTTTCCATGTGTACCCATCTGTACAATGCCATGTCTCCTTTTTCTCACAAAGACGCCGGATTGGTAGGAGCGGCTTTCGACCGTTCAGTATATGCGGGAATTATTATGGACGGGGTGCATGTTAACGATACCGCGGTAAAGATCGCCCATAAATTGATGCCCAACCGGCTCTGTTACGTCACCGATGCGGTGACAGCCGTCGATAGTGAAACCTATTATTATGAACTTGCGGGAGACCGGTATATTACCCGGGAAGGAACCTTGGCCGGATCTTGTTTAAAAATGAATCAGGCGATTCAGCATGCTATCGCCTTAGGGATTAAACCGGAGGAAGCTTTAAAAAGTGCCTCCCTCCATCCCGCTGCAGGTATTCATCAAGATCGTCATTATGGCAAAATTGCCCCGGGTTATGCTGTGGATTGGGCTCTTTTGGACCGGGATTACAACCTTCTAAAAACGCTGGTTTTATAATTTTACAAACGGCGTTTGGATCTAAAATAATCCTGTAAGAGTTGTTTTGCCGTATCCTCTAAAATGCCCGTCTTAACCGTGGTCTTCGGATGTAATCGAATATGCTGAGTACGGTATCCTTGTTTTTCATCCCGAGCGGCAAAAACAATTTTAGGAATTTGGCTCCAATAAAGTGCGCCGGCACACATCACACAGGGCTCCAGAGTTACATAAAGCGTACAATCCCGTAAATATTTCCCGCCCAGATAATCGGCGGCAGCGGTAATAGCCTGCATTTCGGCATGAGCGGTGACATCTTTTAGCAATTCTGTGCGATTATGTGCCCGGGCAATAATTTTTTGGTTACTGACAACCACGGCCCCCACAGGAACTTCATCTTCCTCGTAAGCCCGAATCGCCTCATCAAGGGCTTTTCTCATAAAATAGATATCATCAAAGGGTCGAATCATCTTTCAAAAATACAATAAACCCAAATAATCCAAAAACGGATTTCTTGAGATCGATTCCGTCTTTTTCTCTTTTACGTTTCCAAACCTGAGAGCCCACCGATTTAACACCACATCAATAAACCTTAATAATACAACAAAATCAGCCCTCAAACACTTACATCCTTTGCAAATTTGTATTTTTGGTTCAGTAATTGCATTTATAAAAACGACAATGCAAACTCTATTGACTCTTCATGGAAAATTATGAAGTCAATTTGCGACAACAACTATTATGAAGAATTATTGGATATCCTTACTATTTGTATTTTCTTTTATTTTTACTCCACTCCATGCCCAAAAAACCTATCAGGACGGAGAATGGTTAAAATTTCGTATTCATTACGGAATCTTCAATGCTTCATACGCCACATTAACGGTTGAAGATACCCTTATACGTGGAATCCCGTATCATCACGTAAAAGGGCATGGTCAATCAACGGGGCTGTTACACGCTTTTTTTAAGGTTGATGATACGTATGAATCCTATATCAATAAGGAAACCGGCCTCCCTTTAAAATTTATACGAGATATCAATGAAGGCGGTTATAAAAAGAACAAAAGGATTTATTTTGATCAAAAGGGCCACACGGCTACCGTAAAAGATCTAAAACACAATACCGAGGAAAAATTCAATATTGAGGAAAAAGTCCAGGATATGATCTCCGTTTTCTACAGTATTCGAGATCAGATTGACGAAAAACTAAAATCTCCGGGAGATGAATTGGTCGTCAATATGTTTTTTGATGAAAAAAATCATAAATTTAAAACGATTTACAAGGGTCGAGAGAAAATTAAAACCAAATTTGGTAAGATCGAGGTCATGAAACTCAAGCCCTTAGTAGAATCTGGGCGGGTTTTCAAGGAAGAAGAGGGGTTAACGGTCTATGTTTCTGCCGATAAAAACAAAATCCCGGTGCAAATCAAGGCTAAATTATCGGTAGGGAGCTTAAAAGCCGATTTGCACGAATATAAAAATCTTAAACATCCCTTTGAAATTGTCTTAGATTGAAATATATTGCGGGTTCAAAGTGAAAGCTCCAGTCAATCCCACTATAAAAGTAATTTCTTTTGAAAAACAGCCTTAGCACCCTACTCCTTTTAGCAGGATTAATCCTTTTCTTTTCTTGTCAAAAAGAAAAAAAGAAAACTCCTGTTGAAACTGCTCAAAACGAGAAAACTGAAATTCAAAAACCCATTGAGCCGCGCATCGAATTCGGATTTAACAAAGAGGATTATAAATTCCGACACGACACCATTCAGGCCGGAGATAGCTTTGGACTCATCATGCACAAATACGGGTTGTCATCAGCCGAAATTCACCATATCAACGAATGCGTAAAAGACTCTTTTGATCTCCGAAAGTTGAATGCCGGCCGCCCTTATATCATGGTCAATCGACGTGATCATCCGGATAGCTTAGCAGCTTTTATCTACGAAAAAAATAAAGTTGAATACGCCATCATTCACTTTGGTGACAATCCACAAGTGGAATTGAAAAAGCACCCCATCACCATAAAACGACGGGTTGCCTCGGGAGTAATTAATTCCTCCCTGTATATCGCCATGGAGAAAAATGGAGCCTCTCCCGCCCTTATTCAGGAATTATCGGCACTTTATCAATGGAAAATCGACTTCTTTAGAATTCAAAAAGGAGATAAATTCAAAGTTATTTATAATGAAATGTATGCAAATGATACTACTTATGTAGGCATCAAAGACATTATTGCGGCAGAATTTATCCATTTTGGTGAACCTTATTACGCTTTTCAATTTGGAAAGGACAAAGCCGGAAATAGGGATTATTACGACGAGGAAGCAAAATCTCTCCAAAGCTTCTTCCTCCGGGCTCCGGTCGAATATACCCGAATCTCGTCTCGCTACACACCAAGACGCTTTCATCCGGTTCAAAAACGCTGGAAGGCACATCTGGGAACCGATTATGCAGCTCCTACGGGAACTCCTATCCACTCTACAGCAGATGGAGTCGTTATTGCTTCTACTTATACCAAATTTAACGGCAATTATGTAAAAGTGCGCCATAACAGTAAATACACCACTCAATACCTGCACATGTCCCGACGAAAAGCTCGTGTAGGACAACATGTAAAACAAGGGGAAGTCATCGGTTATGTAGGGCAAACCGGATTGGCAACCGGACCTCATGTTTGCTATCGATTTTGGGTGAATGGTCGGCAGGAAGATCCCTATCGACAAAAAATGCCTAATCCCGAACCTCTTGTAGATTCCCTAAAGCCGGAGTATCTCCAAACTATCGAACCCTTAAAAAGAGAGCTGGACAACATGGTCGTAGAAGACCCGAATACCCGAAAAAAAGAAACCAATTACGCCGGATTACCTTAACCCTGATTTGCTATTTATGTACACCGTCATTCAATACCTCCACTCCCTTTGGGCCTACCTCGTGGTCATCATGATTTTTATCGCCGTTTCCAACGCGCTCTTCGGCCTGATCGGAAAACGACCGTATGCATTCCGGGATTTTAGAATCGCACTTTTTACGCTCATTGTTACCCATCTTCAAATTCTAATCGGACTCGTCCTTTTCTTTCTTTCTCCGATGGTTCATTGGTTTAATGCTTCAACCGATAAATCACTGATGATGAAAGATGCTCAACTTCGTCTGGTGAATCTGGAGCATCCCCTGATGATGATTATTGCTATTGCATTAATTACCATCGGCTTTGTACGACACAAGAAAAAGGTAGAGTCCAAATCAAAATTCCGGGTTATTCTTATTTTCTACGGAATAGGTTTACTTCTTATCTTAGCTCGTATTCCCTGGAATCTTTGGTTCTAAAAGAGGTGGTTTAAACTTTTGGGATTGAAGCGAAAAATAGAAATTATTGTTACCAGATGACGGCTTTTTTGTAGAGCATAGCCATAGCTACGGTCGAAAAAAAGACTAAATCTGGGACAATTAGGTCATTTTGCAACCCATTTTTGAACGTTTAAATGACCCCAAAGCAAAGTAGTTAGACCTCCAAATCTCTTGATGGATTTTTAACTCCCTGTATTTACGGGTATTCATTCTATGAATCCTACTAAGCCCCCGATTACAATCGCGGGCAATTCTTCCTGTACTCGAATTCCCTTAAAATTGATTTATGGCCGTCGCCTTTAGACGGCGGATACGACCATTTAACGACTCACTAACCATCCATTCATTGTATAAACAAAAAGTTTAAACCACTTCAATCATAAAAAACAACTTTTGTGGTCCTGAGACAAAAAAATATGTTAATTTACGTTGCTCATATACAATTGTAATGCTTATGTCAGATTCCAATAAAAAGCCTACTCCCCCTCCTGTAATTCCTGAAAATAAAATTTCCCTTTTGGACGCCCTTATCCCGGTTATTATCCTCATCATCATGCTGGCCTACAACGTATTTGTATTTGGTGACGATGCCGTGAGCGGATCCAATCAATTTATCCTGCTCCTTGGAGGTTCTGTAGCTGCTGTTATTGGATTTAAAAACAAAGTCTCCTATGTCGAGATGATGAATGAGATTGCCGAAAATATAAAATCAGTCGCCGAACCCATTTTAATCCTGTTGATGGTAGGAGCACTGGCCGGAACTTGGATGATGAGCGGGGTCATCCCGACCATGATTTATTATGGGATGATGATTTTGAATCCGACTATTTTTTTGGCGGCTTGTCTGATCATCTGCTGCATTATATCCCTTTCTACAGGGAGTAGCTGGACCACTTCGGCAACCGTAGGAATTGCCCTTATCGGGATTGCCAAGGCCTTAGGAGTCTCCCCGGCCTTAACGGCCGGAGCCATTCTTTCCGGTGCTTATTTTGGAGATAAAATGTCGCCGTTAAGCGACACTACCAATTTAGCCCCCGCTATGGCAGGAACCGATTTATTTACGCATATCCGGTATATGACCATTACCATCATCCCTACCATTAGCATAACCCTGATTATTTTTATCATTATCGGCTTGAATATTGAAACGACCGGAGCCGCTAACCCCGATGACATTACTCATGTGATCCGGGAAACTTTTACGGTAAGTCCCTGGCTGCTTGTTGTACCGATTGTTGTGATTGGGTTAATCGTAAAAAAAACACCTCCTTTTGTAGCGTTATTGATCGGCACCTTACTGGGTGCTCTTGCAGCGGTTATTGCCCAACCCGATATTTTGGTGCAACTCTCCGGCGCAGAGCACTATAGTTTTAAGTCTGCATATAAAGGGGTATTTGATATGATGACCGTTCACACCGAGATTACTACCGAAAATGAAACCATGAGTAACCTGCTTTCTTCCGGTGGTATGGCAGGGATGTTATCTACGGTATGGCTGATTATTTGTGCGATGGTCTTTGGCGGAGCAATGGATGCTATTGGAGCCCTGGCCAAAATCAGCGAAGTCCTCCTCAAAATGTTTCACACCACCTTTGGGCTTTTTGCCAGTACCGTTGCCAGCTGCCTCGCATTAAACGTCACGGCTTCCGATCAATATCTGGCACTTGTCGTACCCGGTAAGATGTATGCCGAAGCTTACCGCGATCGCGGTTTGGCTCCCGAAAATCTAAGTCGGACCCTCGAAGACTCGGGCACCGTCACTTCCGTATTGGTTCCCTGGAATACTTGCGGAGCCTATCACAGTGGAGTTTTGGGGGTTTCAACCAGTCAATATTTTATGTATTGCTTCTTTAATTACCTCAGCCCTTTTATGACCTTAATCGTCGCTGCCACAGGTTACAAAATCAAAACATTAACCCGAAAAGGTGATAAATAATCTCCTTTCCCGAAGAAAATCAAGGACTAAAAATTGAGGTTCTTATAACCGAAAAAAGGGTTCCTTATTCCTCCTTTTTTCCACAGTTTTTATTTGGAATCCTCGAAAACGGCACAATAAATTACAACATCCGTCTAAAAATTATATTTTTTTGTTATTTTTAAGAAAATCAATGTTGTAAAACCCCGATGGATCACGAGTTGTCCCTTATGCGTTTTCCTTTTATAGGAATCCTACTATTCATCTCAGTTGCCACTTTTTCTCAAGATAAAAGCGACAATACTCCATCGGATGATCAAAACACACAAAAGCCCATTTTTGCCGATTCCAAAATTGACTTTCTTAACCATGTAACGATGTCGATGAATATGCGTGGAGCCTTTAGAAATTACGTTTTGCGGGGTGGATATCACGATTATCAAGGACATCAATTTGAAAATGAATATACAGCCTTTGGCATTTCGGCAAAGATTCATGATCGGGTAAAAATCAATTTTAGAAACCGGTTTAACAAAACCGCAGAGGTACAAAGTCTGGATCAATTGGGAAACAACATCGAATTAGCCAATGTTGAGGTAGCAATAACTCCTGATCTTCAACTCCAAGTAGGGCGACAGGACGCTTATTTTGGCGGTTACGAATATTCCTTTTTCGCCATCGAAATTCAGCAATACAACGACATTCAGAGCAATGCTTTAGCCTACGTAACCGGCGTGGGACTCAATTATGACATCAACAAAAAACACAATGTAGGTTTTCAGGTTTTAAACTCCAGAACCCAACATTACGCCGATAAATATGGGGATCATGCAGCAGAAAATATTCATGAACCGGATTGGCCGGTAGAATTCGTCGGGAATTGGCGGGGAAGTTTCCTAAACGGAAAACTCGAAACTATTTATAGCTATAGCATTTCAAAGGAGGTAAAAAATAAATACACCCACTTCTTTACACTGGGCCACAAATACCAAAACAAAAATTTCACCCTGATGTATGATTTTGACTACAGTTATGAAGAAATTGACACCAAGGGACTGGCTACCAATATCGTTAATGGTGTAGATTTTGCTTCTGAAGAACGTGGGCACGACAAAGAAAATATCCGTATCGCACAAAAGGTAACCTATATCGAAAACTGGATTCGTGGTGAATACCGAATCAACCCTAAATTCAAAGTGTTGTTAACCCTGATGACCAATACAACCTACGGAACCAATGTAAGGAATGAAAACAGTGGAAAAGACAAACTTCGTAGAAGCTATGGCGTGGTTCCATCCATTTCTTACAAACCCTTTGACGATATTGACGTTCGGTTCTTCCTGACCTATATCGGCCGGTATTACAAATACTCCAATATGGCTCTTCAGCAACTAAACGCCGCCGATTACCATAAAAACGAGGTCAAAATCGGCTTTATCGCCCCCCTGCGATTCTTATAAGGTTAAGAACTGTATAACGTATATTGTATAACTGTATAATGTAAAGAAAGATGGAGAGGTGTATGATTTGAAGGAGAGCAAACTACTGTCCCTGTTAAAGTATCCCTTACAACCAGAGATTCTAAATCGCCCATCGCCGCGCTATGGGCGTCCAGAATAACAGGATTACATAAAAAAAGAAACGCAAAACTCCACCCTATACTATTTCAATTTCAATTTCAACTTCAACTTCAATTTCAACTTCAACTTCAACTTCAATTTCAACTTCAATCCCCCAAAACTTAATCCATATTAAAATTTTTGTCCTTTTCGCTTAAATCCTCTCAATACCCCTAAAAACACATAACTTTGCACACTAAATAACAATTCTATGAAATTAGATATATTGGCAATGGGTGCCCATCCCGACGATGTGGAATTAGGCTGCGGCGGAACCTTGGCCAAAGAGATCGCGCGAGGGAAAAAAGCAGGCATCTTAGATCTGACACGAGGAGAACTCGGCACTCGGGGATCGGCTGAAATCCGAGATCGGGAATCAGCAGCAGCTGCTAAAATCTTAGGCGTTGAAGTTCGAAAAAACTTAGGTTTTCGTGATGGTTTTTTTGTGAATGACGAAAAACATCAAATGGAAATCATCAAAGTCATTCGGCAATATCAACCCGAAATTGTATTGACCAATGCCGTAGAAGATCGCCATAAAGACCACGGAAAAGGAAGCGAGCTTACCAGTACCGCCTGTTTTCTAAGCGGACTACGACGAATAGAAACCACCGTTGACGGTAAACCCCAAGAAGCATGGCGGCCCAAGCATGTTTTACACTATATTCAATGGCGAGATTTAGAGCCGGATATCGTAGTCGATATTTCCGGTTTTATTCAACCCAAGATGGAAGCCGTAAAAGCTTATAAATCGCAATTTTTTAATGAGAATAGCGAGGAGCCTAAGACCCCTATCTCTACCAATAATTTTTTACAGAGCGTAGCATATCGTGCTTCCAACTTAGGACGTTTGGTGTTTGTCGATCATGCAGAAGGCTTTACCACAGAACATTATCCTGCTATCGATTCGGTCTTCGATTTGGTATAAAAAATAATTTTGTCAATTGATATAATTGATTAAATTTGCCTGCTCATAAATGGTGGATGTAGCTCAGCTGGTTAGAGCGCTTGATTGTGGTTCAAGAAGTCGTCGGTTCGAACCCGATCTTCCACCCTTTATCGATTCAAAAAAATCCCTTCCGTAAAATAGAAGGGATTTTCTTTTTATATCGGGAATATCCGGATCAGCCTTTTTTGTCAACTACCAAGCGTTTCTTTCGATTAGCAACTTCCCAAATCGTGTAAAAGATTAGCTCCGTTCGTTTTTGCAAAAGATCAAAATTGATCTTATCCGGGGTATCGGTAGGGCGATGATAATCTTCATGAACCCCATTAAAGAAAAAAACCACCGGAATGTTGTGTTTCGCAAAATTATAATGGTCACTGCGGTAGTAAAATCGGTTGGGATCATCCTTTGCGTTAAAGGTATAATCCAAATCAAGATGGGTATATTTTCGATTTTTTTGGACAATAATACTGTCTAATTCGGTGCTTAATCGATTACTCCCAATCAAATAGACATAATTAGGATTGTCTTTATGAGCCTCATCTATACGTCCTACCATATCGGTATTAACATTAGCCACCGTATTCTTTAACGGAAAAAGAGGGTTCTCGGTATAATATTTTGATCCCAATAGTCCTTTTTCTTCTCCTGTCACGTGTAAAAACAACAGCGAACGACGCGGACGGAATCCTTGATTTACAGCTTTTTTAAAGGCTCTGGCAACCTGCATGACAGCAGCCGTTCCCGAGGCATCATCATCGGCACCGTAATAAATCTTTCCATCTTTCGTTCCCAAATGATCGTAATGCGCCGAAACCACCACCACTTCCTCAGGATATTCACTGCCCTTTATGAACGCAACAACATTTTCTGTATCTCCAAATTTATCCTGGAAATAGCTACTGGGGATCTCCTGATAATACTGATCCTCTTTTAGAGGGGCCGGTATTTTAAGCTTCTTATAATAATCCCGTAAAAACGCAGCGGCCTTTTTTTGCCCTTCTTTTCCCGTATCGCGTCCTTCGAACTCGTCAGAAGCCAATTGCCGAAGATTAGATTCAATTTGCCGTGTTTTTATAAAGCGTGCAAACCGATCGGGTTCTGCTGCTTGATATCCCGCTTGTTTCGGGGTGTTACATTGCAAAAACAACAATGCTGTAAAAAAGAATATTCCAAGTTTTTTCATGTTTGAATTATATTTTTAAAAAAGCCAATATAAACAATAATTTTACTTTTACTCCCTTATTCCTCGACCCTCTGTTTAGGGAATTATCAACAGAAATTCCCGGGGTTAGCAACAAAAAATAGATTTATTCTGAAAATTATGATAAATTCGCAAGTATAACAAAAACAAGTTATCCATGCTTTATACTTCCAAAATTGCAGGATTGGGAAGTTATGTCCCTGAAAACATAGTGACCAACGAGGATCTGTCAAAGTTGATGGATACCAATGACGAATGGATTACTGAACGCACCGGGATTAAAGAACGTCATCATATCAAAGATCATGCGGAGGGCGAAACCCCGGTAGCCCTAATGGGGGTCAAAGCTGCAAAAACAGCATTGGAACGAGCAAAAATAGACAAAAACGATATTGACCTTATTGTCTTTGCAACACTGAGTCCGGATTATTATTTCCCGGGATCGGGGGTTTTGGTTCAGGATATGCTGGGAATTCAAACTGTCCCGGCATTAGACATACGAAATCAATGCAGCGGTTTTGTGTACGGACTCTCGGTAGCCGATCAATTTATCAAAACCGGAATGTATAAAAACATTTTACTGATCGGAAGTGAAAACCACAGTGGTGGATTGGATATGACCACCCGCGGCCGAGGCGTATCCGTGTTATTTGGAGATGGTGCCGGAGCCGCCGTTCTTACCCGCAGTGCAGAAGAAGGGAGAGGTATTTTATCTACTCATTTGCACGCTGAAGGGAAATACGCTTTAAAGCTTTCGCTCGAAGGCCCCAGCACGACTCACTGGGTTCCTGAAATCATCAAAGAGAACCCACAAGAAAATATTCCGTATTACCCGTATATGGACGGACGTTTCGTGTTTAAGCATGCCATTCGACGTTTTTCCGAAGTGATTATGGAAGGTCTGGAAGCCAATACTATGACAAAGGAGGACATTGACCTGTTTATCCCGCATCAGGCAAACCTGCGAATCGCAGAGTATATCCAGCAGAAATTTGAGCTCTCCGACGATCAAGTATATAACAACATTCAAAAATATGGAAATACAACCGCTGCCTCGATCCCCATTGCATTAACAGAAGCCTGGGAAAAAGGCAAGGTGAACGCCGGAGATAACGTTATTTTAGCTGCTTTTGGAAGCGGCTTTACCTGGGCAAGTGCCGTGATTAAATGGTAATTTTATTTTAAAGCACCTGAAAAGCCGACCCTCAATGGGCTTGGAACTCTATGGCCGGTTTATTTCTTTTAGAAAAATTGATCGATTTATTTATAACCATCTCTTTCGTTTAAAATACCAAAGCATAACCAGCCCCATAAGAAGCATAATACCCAGTACGATGAAATAAGCAGCATGGAACTCTAACTCCGGCATATATTCAAAATTCATCCCGTAAACCCCGGCGATAAATGTCAGTGGAATAAAAATACTGGCCATGATTGTCAAGACTTTCATCACTTCATTCATCCGATTATTCACTGTAGCCATATACATTTCCATTAAACTCCAGATTACTTCCCGATAAATTTCGATGTTCTCAGCCACCTGAACCGTATGATCCGATAAATCTTTTAAATAATTGTGGGTTTTTCGATGAACCAGTGGATGTTGTGTATTTTCTAACTGTTTGATACCCTCCCGTAATGGCTGAACCGCCTTCCGGGCACTCATAATTTCCCGTTTTAAATATTGAATTTCTTCCATAATTGTATCTTCATAACTTTTAGAAAACAGGGTATCCTCCAATACTGCTGCCTTGTCTGATAATTGATCGGCAATTATAAAATAATCATCAACAATCACATCTAAAATAGAATACATGAGATAATCGGCTCCTCGCTGTCGAATACGCCCCCCGGAAAATTCAATTCGCTTTCGAAGGCCCTCAAAATACGGTTCTGAATCGTCGCGAAAAGTCAGTATATAATTCTTCCCCAATACAAGTGCCAGATGCATTTTAATTAATTCTGTATCGGTGTACTTCAACACCTTTAAAACCATAAAAAGACCATCCTCAAATTCTTCAAATTTGGGACGTTGCTGGGTGTTTACAAGATCCTCAATCATTAATGGATGCCAACCAAAGTGTTCCCCAAGAGCCGAAATCTTTTCCACATGGGCGAGCCCGGTGATATCCATCCACGAAACAGATTCCGTGTCCCGATAGGGAAAAGTATCTTTAAAGTGAAGTGCTGTATGATGTTCAAACATCGAGGTATTATAATCATATATTTCGACACGAAAAGGAAGGTCTTTATCCCCTACATAAACCACATCTCCGGGGATCTGATGGAGGTATTCCATTGTATGTCTTTTTCTCTTTGTTGATTTTCTCATTCATGTCGGTCTTTAAAGTGCTTTCACATTTCTCAAATGCCCCCTACAATTAACGTTACAAGTTCAAGAAGATTTTCTATATCTTTATCGGTATTATAATAGTGTAGCCCAATCCTGATCCCTTTCCCCCGTCGGGCACAGGCTATCTTATGCGCTGTCAACCTGTTAAATAGTTTTTCGCCTCCTCTGATATTGAAAATATTGGAATGCACTTTACGTTGTTGAACCGCATTCTCCAACAGATTTAAATCGGACAAAGCCGTTTTGGCTTTTCGGCTCAATTCCTTTACCCTTTTCTCAATATTTTCAAGTCCCACATTCTCCTGAAATTCCAGTGCCACTTTAATCGCTCCGATATCGGCTCGATTAAGATGTCCGCCTTCAAACTTCCCGATAAAAGAATCTCCACCGGTCTTATATTTCCCCAGCGAGGAACCCGATCCCAAACATTTAGGAAGAATTCGGTGCTCAACACCGGGTTTAAACATAAAGAAACCATTCCCAAATCCCGCTCCAATCCACTTATACGCACTGGCTCCCACGGCATCAAAAGCAGAATCTGTAAAATCAAACCGTTCCGTACCCAGGTATTGCGTTCCATCTCCCAAAAACAAAGTTTCCGGAAACCTTGTTTTCAACTCTTTCAAAAAGGAAAAATCAATTTTAATCCCGTTTATATATTGAACCATACTACACACCAAAACATCGGGAGGCCGTGATTGAAAAGCCGATTCTATCCGTTCTTCCAGATTCTCATCAATCTTCACATAAGAAATGGGAAAATCCCGAGCCTCGGCAGAAAGATTGATCGAAGGATAATCGTTTTCCAGCAGTAAAACCCGACGGTTCTGATCCAGCCCCTCCAAAATCGCATTAATTCCGTAAGAAAAAGCAGGAAAAAGAGCAATATAACCGGGACGGGCATGATAGATCTCTCCTATTTTTTCCCGTACCCGGGCAGGCAGCCCCCCGGTTTCTTCCCAGTAGGCACTGCCCCCTTCCCAAAGGAGCCGATGTTGTTCTTTTTTATAATCTAATACGGCTTTGGGGATCAATCCCACCACCGGCGTATTCAAATAGGTTTGCCGTCTCAGGGTCGGAAAATCGACTTTTAAATTTTTCATTCTGGCTCTACATTTTTAGGTTCCTCCAGCTCTACATGAGAACTTTCTTCCAAAAACTTAAAAATACTAAAATAACCGCATAAAATTATACGTTTTTATAGAGGAAGTACTGAATGTAACCTCAGGAATCAGGTAATCTGCATTTTTATCTCGATATTCATCAGATTCCCCGGATTATCGGTATTATTATTTTATGTATTTTTGGCAAAACGTGGCCGAGTTATTAATTTTAAACCGACTGTTAAGACATGATCATATCCATGATCGCCGCTGCCGGCGAGAACAATACTCTGGGAAAAGAAGGGAAGTTGTTGTGGCATCTTCCCGACGATTTAAAACACTTTAAACGGCTTACTTTGGGCCACCCCGTGATAATGGGAAGAAAGACCTTTGAAACCCTCCCCAACCCCCTGCCCGGCAGAACCAATATTATAGTGACTCGGCAAAACGATTACCAAGCGGAAGGTTGTATTGTTGCTCATACTCTTCAAGAAGCCCTTGATAAAGCTCGTCAAATTGACCACAATAATGAAATATGTATTGTAGGCGGTGGAGAAATCTACAAATTGGGATTACCTTATGCCGATAAAATCGAGCTGACGCGGGTTCATCACAAGTTTAAAGGCGGAGATGCATTTTTTCCCGAATTGAATCCGAAACAGTGGGAATTGACGGCCGAGGAGCCCCATGCGATAGACGAAACCCACAGATACAGATTTACCTATCTTACGTATATAAAAAAATAAAAACAATCGAGTCACTTCTTCCGTGCATTGCCCAAAAAGAAGGGTTTTCCCTTCAAGGTGCCCGCCCTCTTCAAGGCGGAGATATAAACTCGGTTTTTCTATTACAAACCACTTCGGGGGAATTAGTTGTCAAGATCAACCACGCTCAACAATTTCCAAAAATGTTTGAGAAAGAAGCTCGCGGACTGGAGGAACTACGACAATCGCAATCTTTTAAAATCCCTAAAGTCCTCCACTACGGAGAAATTGAGAATTCGGCTTATATACTGCTTGAAAAAATAGAATCCGGTAAAAAAGGGCGTGGATTTTGGAAAAATTTCGCCCAAAATTTGGCACAAATGCATCGAAATACACATTCTTATTTTGGTTTTAAAGAAGATAATTACATAGGCAGTCTCCCCCAATACAATCAGGGGGCTTCGGCTACACTTGCCGGTTTCTATATCAAAAACCGTCTTCAGCCTCAATTTAAAATGGCAGAGCAAAACGGATTTACCTTCGGTTCTCTTGAGCCTCTTTACAAAGCCATTGAAAATCAATTCCCCCATGAACCCCCGACCCTTATTCACGGCGATTTATGGAGCGGCAATTATATGGTCGGAGCCGCCGGCCAACCGGTTTTGATTGATCCCGCCGTAGCCTATGTATCCCGGGAAATGGATTTGGCCATGATGCGATTATTTGGGGGTTTTCCGATGTCGGTTTATGAATATTATAACGAATTTTACCCCTTACAACCGGGCTGGGAAAAACGTGTGGAATTATGGCAGCTCTACTACCTGATCGTCCATCTCAATCTTTTTGGAAGCACATACCAACCAAGTGTCACCCGGATTATTGACCAGTATAGCTAAGTTCTTCTAAAAAAATTCAATTAATTTTTAAAATTAAAATTTTAGACTTTACCAATTTTCTATATTTGGATATAAATTTGATCCTATGAAAAAACAAATCTCTTTTTTACTCGCTTTCTTCGTTCTTTCGTTTCTTTCTGCCCAGAATTATAAAACGCTTCATAAAGAAGCCATCGTCACCGATTCCCATAACGATATCATTACCCGTATTATGGAATTGGGGAAGGGGTATAAATTTGATTCTGATCTCTCAGGCATTACGCACACCGATTTAAACCGGCTTCAAAAAGGAGGCGTTGACGTACAAGTTTTTTCAATCTGGTGCGATGGATCACAGGAACAACCTTTTCGTTATGCCAATCAACAAATCGACACCTTATATGAATGGGTTCGCCGAAATCCCGATAAAATGATGATCGTTGCCACCAGTAGTGATTTAGACCAAGCCTTAAAGTCAAATAAATTAGGAGCCATGATTGGCGTCGAAGGGGGCCACATGATCGAAAATGACTTGCACAAACTCGACAGTCTTTATAAGCGTGGGGCGCGGTATCTCACTCTAACCTGGAACAATAATACCTCCTGGGCCACCAGTGCCGAGTATGAATCAGGCCACCAAAAGAGGGATGGAAAAATAGACAGCACGTCACAGGTTAAAGGATTGAACGGCTTTGGAAAAGAAGTTGTCAAACACCTGAACAAACTGGGGATGATGATCGATTTGAGCCACCCCGGCGAACAGACGTTTTGGGATGCTATTCACACCTCAACCAAACCCATCTTGGTTTCGCACAGCGATGCCTATGCCCTAAATCCCGTTTATCGTAACCTGACCGATGATCAAATTCGGGCCGTGGGAGAAAATGGAGGCGTTATCGATTTAAATTTCTACAGTGCCTTTCTCGAAGCGGGAGGGCAAGGTGAAATCGATCGATTAGAACCCAAGATGAGCAAAGAAATAAAAAGCCTGATGCAAAAAGGAGATTCCTATAAAGAAGCCCGTGCAAAAGTCCATAAAAAATACCGCCAAGAGATTGCCAAAATCACACCGGCTTTCCACGTCCTTTTTGATCATATGGAGCACATCATCAAAATTGCCGGGATTGATCACGTAGGGTTAGGAGCTGATTATGATGGCTTTGATCTAACGACTCCCGAAAAATTGGACGATGTTTCAAAATATCCATTAATTACCGAAGAATTAGTTAAGCGAGGATATACAAAAGAAGAGATCTTTAAAATCTTGGGCGGTAATTTTATCCGCGTCTTTAGAGCCAATTTAATTCCGTAAACGGCATACTGATTCGGGTTCTATCCTGCAGATTAATTATTCATTATTACAATCATCATCAGTATAATCCTGTGCATTCATGATAAAAATCAAAACGCTGCCCTACGAGCTCCCTTTTAAACATCCTTTTGGGATCTCCCGAAACACCAAAAAAGTTCAACCTTTAGTCCTTGTTCAACTGGAAACTGAAGGTTATACAGGACTCGGGGAAGCCCCGGCCAACCAGTATTACGGGATTACGGTACCCCGACTGCAAAAAGACTTGAAAAGTGTTCGGTCACTTCTCGAAAACACTGTTTTTTCGACCCCCGAAGCACTTTGGAAAAAACTAAAATCGGTTTTAAAAAACAATCTTTTTGCACTTTGTGCCATCGATCTGGCCGCTTGGGACATCTATGCCAAAATGCAGAATAAAAAACTCTATGAGGTATGGAATCTGGACATTAGCAGGAATCCCTTGACCGATTATACCATAGGAATTGACAGTATTACCAACATGGTCAAGAAAATGAAAGAAGTCCCTTGGCCCATATATAAGATCAAACTGGGTACCCCTGAAGATGTGGATATTGTACGAGCCCTGCGAAAAGAGAGTGATGCCGTTTTCCGAATTGATGCCAATTGTGCCTGGACACTGGAGGAAACCTTAAAAAATTCACACGAATTGAAAAAGCTCGGCGTCGAATTTTTAGAACAACCTATGCCCGATCCAAAAGGAGATAAAAAGGGCTGGGCCGATCTCAAATCGGCTTACACAAAGTCTGCTCTACCTATCATAGCCGATGAAAATTGTATCGAAGAGGCAGACGTTGATCGTTGCTATGGATATTTTCACGGTATTAATATCAAGCTCGTAAAATGCGGAGGATTGACGCCGGCACTCCGCATGATCAAAAAAGCGAAAAGCTATAACCTAAAATTAATGATAGGCAGCATGAACGAAAGTACCACCGGTTCATCCGCAGCTGCCCATCTCCTCCCTTTTCTGGACTATTTTGATATGGATGGTCCGCTCCTTCAGGCAGCGGATACCGCTACCGGAATTCGGTTTGACCACGGTAAAATCATCTATGCCGACCGCCCGGGAACGGGAGCCGAACTTTTAGTTTAAATAAAGTGCAAAAAAGGCACTCCAGAAAACGTTTCCAGACTATTTTGAAATCCAAATCAGCCCCTAAAAAGAAGGAAAGCATTTCCTCCCGCTTTCGGAAATAAAATGACCAAAATTCGGAATATCGATTTCTTGAAATTTAAAACGAGGCTTAGTCCAAAACGTCTCGAATGCTTTTATCCCTCTCAAATCGGGACTTGGCATAAGGACAAAGAGGAATGATTTTCACTTCCTTCTCCCGGGCATACGCTACCCCTTCTTCCACTAATTTCCGAGCCAGCCCTTTCCCTCCAAATTCCTCTTGAACTACCGTATGGTCGATGATAAATTTGCTTTCCCCGGCCCAGGTAAAAGTCATTTCGCCCGCTTCTTTTCCATCGTAGTAAAGCACAAATCGACCTTTGACGCCATTGTCTTCACGCTCTATTTTAATCATCCTATTATATGTTTAGTATCCTTTAAAATTATTTCACAATCTCGTTTATTTCTCTATTTTTTTCAAGCGAAAATGTGGATGCCGGTCTTTCGACGTCCATAGAAGTACCGGCCACCACCTCAATCTAACCCGCATTGTCGGCCAATTGCCTTCTCACCCGGCTCAGACTTTGGGGCTGGATACCCAGATAAGAGGCAATCATCCACTGCGGAACCCGCTGTAACAGATTGGGATAAGTTTCAACAAAATCCAGGTAACGCTCGGTCGCCGAAGCACTGATTAACAAACTCACCCGCTTTTGCAAGGTTCGAACATGATTTTGCAAAAGGAATTCATTGTAGTCTCGAAAAGCCGGGCTCAGCCGGGAAGCTTTTCTCGAAAAATCCCTATCTAAAAATACAACCCGGGTATCTTCTATAGCATCAATCCGATATCGGGAAGGTTTATCAAGATAAAAACTGTCGCGATCGCCCGTCAGCCATCCTTCGGGAGCAAATTGCAGCGTATATTCTTCCCCGTCCTCACCAAAAAGGAAAAGTCGCAACAAGCCTTTTTCCACATAAAAGATATGATTACAAAAATCGCCGGATCGAAGGAGCATTTCCCCCTTTTCCACTCCCTTGACGGTGGTCAAATTCAATATTTCTCGGGTCGTATCCGGGTCAATACCGGCCTTCCGGGTCAAAAACTGTTGAAATGTAAATTCCATTTATAAGAGCAACAAAGATTGGAAAACTAAAATAAGCAATTATTGCTTCTTTTTTCAATCAAGGGCAAAGAAGGACTCCCCATTCCGCTCCGTTTACGAATTTCTTCGGCCTTCGGATCGGTTCCTTTCGTCTCCTTATTTTACACTTCTTGGCAAGATCCTATACCTTGCGGCACCATTCCCAGAAATGCTCCGGATCGGGATACGGGATCCAAAAATCCTTTGCCGCAGGTGTATTAGATCGATCAGCTGCCAATACCGCCTGAATATAATCCAAAAGATCACCGGCCGTAAAATACGTTTTAAAATCGTCACGCACTTCCGGGCTTTCCGCAAAGCAAACTTCTCCTCCCGTTATGGGAGTATTCCTAAGAAATTCCAGTCCGAGACGCCGGGCAATGATACCCAAAAGGGAGGGATTGAGCTCTAATTTTCCATTGGACAGATTTTGGTATTGCCGAGCCATAAATCTTTTACGATCATCAATCTCTGTTTCCGAAGATTGAAACAGTTCAACCAAACTAAATCGGTCTTTATCTACTTTCATAAATCCCTCCAAATCACCGATTCATTTCTTCGTAATACCCCGCTTTAAAAGATTCAAAAGCACCCTGAGGGTCCATCAAGATATCTATGAGAATATAAATCAGAAAAGCGATAAACAGGTAAAAAATCACCCGCCTAAAAGTAAGATTTCTAAAGAAAGGGGAACGTTTTTCCATACGTTTTAGTTTCAAACAAAATTAAGAATATTCTTGAATATTTATCTGTTTTCCAAAATTTTCAAAAAAACGACATCCCTTCTCTCCGACTTTAGTTGTATTTCGTAGCTTTATAAAAGCAGAACTCCACTTCTTTTTGTTAATCTCTATTCCTCTTCCTCCAAAATCGCTTAACTTTAGGATTTATAAGAAGGAGATCATGAAAACGGATATAGAACACAGATTAACTCAAAAAAATACCCAGCCGACCAGTATGCGGATTTTAATCTATGACTACCTCTCGGATCAGGAGGTCGCTTTATCTGTTTCCGAGATCGAAGAGCATTTTGATCAAGCCGATAAAACCACGATCTACCGCACCTTAAAAACCTTTGAAGAAAAAGGGATCGTACACGGAATTCAGGAAAACAACACGACCAAATACGTGCTTTGTGACGATCAGTGCAACGAGCATACCCATAAAGACTGGCATCTCCACCTGTATTGTAAAATCTGCAAGGAAACCACCTGCCGGAAAGAGGTGGTTTTACCCCACCATATTCAAACCGACTTCCGCATCGACGAAGTTCGCTTCTTTGCCAAAGGGATTTGTGAAAAATGCCTGGCAGAAATGAAAGACTGAACTTTGCAATTCCATTGCATCTCGTTACCTCCTATCTTTGGGGGTATAAAAATCAAGAAAAGTGGAACTCGTCGAGAAGCAATCGGAAACAAAAGAGAAAAGAAGGAAAAAAACTGCTGTTCCTTCCCGTTGTTGTGCACCGGAAGAACAACCCGATTCCAAACCTTCTTCCTCCCATCATCATGGCCACGATCACGACCACGGGGATCCAAAACTAATTTTCAGAAGGGGCCTTGTCTCTTTCCTCCTCTTGATTCCCGGGATTTACTGGACCTATTTTCAAACTCCGGATTGGTTTGAAGATCCGCTGCGGTTCATTTTCTTCCTTTTGGCTTATCTGCCGGTAGGATTGCCGGTTCTACGAGACGCCTGGAAAGAGATCCGGCATGGAGCCTTCTTTTCCGAATTCTTTTTAATGGGGATCGCCACCATCGGGGCCTTTGCGATCGGCGAATATCCGGAGGCCGTAGCCGTCATGCTGTTCTATACCATCGGGGAAGGGTTTCAAAGCCTGGCCGTGGAAAAGGGCCATAAAAACATCCAAAACCTACTCGACCAGCGACCGGACGAAGCCACAGTTCTTAAAAACAAGGAGCCACATCGCATAAAAACCACGGCGGTCAGAATCGGTGATATCATCCAATTAAAACCCGGCGAAAAACTGGGGTTGGACGGAGAATTGCTTTCCGAAAAAGCGTCTTTTGACACCCGGGCCTTAACCGGGGAAAGCCGGCCCGATACCCGATTAAAAGGAGAAACTGTTTTGGCCGGAATGATCAACGGCAACACCCCCTCGCAAGTCCGTGTAACGGCGGCCTATCAGGACTCCAAACTCAGTCAAATCCTAAAACTGGTGGGAGAAGCTTCTTCCCAAAAAGCACCTACCGAGCGTTTTATCCAAAAATTTGCCAAGGTCTATACCCCCATCGTCGTCTATGCCGCTATTGCCATTACCTTTATTCCTTTCTTCTTTCTTCCCGATTATCAATTCCGGGATTGGCTCTATCGCGCCCTTATCTTTCTGGTCATCTCCTGCCCTTGTGCGCTGGTGATCTCCATTCCTTTAGGCTATTTTGGCGGAATCGGAGCGGCCAGCCGCAACGGGATTCTGGTCAAAGGCGGAAACTACCTCGATATCCTCGCCGGACTGGATCAAATAGTCTTGGATAAGACCGGAACCCTCACTAAAGGGGTATTCAAAGTACAGGAAGTAGTTTTTGAGGAAGGAACCGATCGCGAACAACTCCTGCAGTTGGCCAATGCCCTTGAAAGCCATAGCACTCATCCTATTGCAAGCGCGATGCGGGAATATCTTGGAAAACCCGATAACACACTGGACTTTCAGGAAATCGAGGAAGTCCCGGGACACGGATTACGGGCGATATACCGCGGAAAGACGCTCTTGGTAGGAAATTTCGGTCTTCTGGATAAACACCGGATTTCGTATCCCATAGACCCGGAGCACCTTGTGGAGACTGTAATTGCCATTGCTTATGACGGAGAATTTAAAGGTTATCTCACCATTTCGGATCAACTCAAACCCGGAGCTGCGGAAAGTATAAGCCAATTACAAAAACTGAAAACCGATCCCGTCTTATTGAGTGGCGATAAAAAAACACTGGTTCAAAAAATAGCCGGCGAGATCGGGATCCTCCATTACGCCGGAGAATTGCTTCCCAATGAAAAAGTGGAATACGTCAAATCCCTAAAAATGTCGGGGAAAACCGTGGGATTTGTAGGCGATGGCTTTAACGACGCCCCGGTCATTGCCTTGAGCGATGTGGGGATCGCGATGGGCGGCCTCGGAAGCGATGCCGCAATCGAGGTAGCCGATGTCGTCATTCAGGACGATGCGATCCACCGTATTCCGATGGCGATTAAAATCGGTAAGAAAACCAAAACCATCGTCTGGCAGAATATCGGCCTGGCCTTTGGAATCAAACTCCTGATCCTGATCTTGGGGGCCTTTGGAATGGCTACTATGTGGGAAGCCGTTTTTGCCGATGTGGGAGTAGCACTCCTCGCCATTCTCAACGCATTTCGGATTCAAAAGATGAGTTTCAAGCGGTAAAACCTTTATCTTCGTAACCAAAAAATAAATGAGTTCATACTACCGCCTGATTCAACGCGAAAAAGAAGAAAACGGAACACAAACATCAACTTATTTCCCTACCGAACACACTCAGGGTGCCTGGAATCCCAAGGAGCAACACATGGCACCGGCCACCGGCGTAATATGTTCCGAGCTGGAACAATTCCAGCCCCGGGAAAATATGCAGGTCGGGCGGATCAGCTTGGATATCTACGGGATCATCCACCGTTCGGAATTTACGATTACGACCCGGGTTATTCGCCCGGGACGAACCATTGAACTCCTCGAATCGGTGCTCGAAGCCCAAGGACAAACCTGTATCGTTGCACGGACCTGGCGAATGATTACCGAAGATACAACCGAAGTAAAAGGCCTGGAAGACCCGGAAATCCCGGGTCCGGAAGAACTCCCCTACTGGAAAGGGATGTCGGTTTGGAGCGGCGGTTATATCGACTCCGTTAAAAATCATATCAAAATTGCCGACCATCGTCCGGGCCAAGGCAAAATTTGGATTTCCAATACCCTGGAGATGGTCGAAGGACAGCCCACGAGCTCCTTTGTCAAGCTGATGGGAATGGTAGATACAATGAACGGGGTGGTCGTTCGCCAAAAAGGAAAATTCACCCACATCTTCCCCAACCTGGACTTGCAGATCCACCTGTACCGTATTCCTTCGGGAAAATGGCTGGGGCTGGAGGTACAGCAACAATACGGAGCCGATGGAATCGGTTTAACCAGCGCAGTTTTGCACGATAAGAAAGGGCCTTTTGGTCAAGCTGCTCAGATTCTTACGATACGCTCCCTTCCTCAAAGGGGTTGAAAAAAATCAAAGCTACCGGGTTTTCGACGGGACGGGATACATCTCTGAACAAACTGTTTTTTAACCGTGATTGTTTATGTAATTTTGCCGTGGCACTACGAGGTCATTCATACTTACAACATTCCGGAAAAGGTTTAAGTCCCTTCCCGGGTATTCTAAAAATAAGCTTTTAAAACCCCTTATTTATCATCGTCAAATCTTATTTAAACCATGGCTATAGATTTTAATAAAAGAGCGCAGACTTATAAAAATGCGCTTTTAAATGACGTTTTACCGTTTTGGCTAAACCATTCCAAGGACAGGGAATTCGGAGGCTATTTTACCTGTCTGGACAAACACGGTAAGGTCTATGATCAGGATAAATTTCTCTGGCTCCAGGGGCGGCAGGTATGGACCTTTGCCATGTTATACAACAATGTAAAGCCCCAACCGGAATGGCTTGATTTTGCGCTGCACGGTGCCGAATTCCTAATGGAAAACGGCCGGGATAAGGAGGGAAATTGGTATTTTTCATTAAACCGTGAAGGGCGGCCGCTCATCCAACCCTATAATATCTTTTCCGATTGCTTTGCGGCCATGGCTTTTGGGCAGCTCTATAAGGCCACAAAAGACGAAACGCATCTCCAAATTGCCCGGGATACCTTTGAAAATATCCTAAAAAGACACCATAATCCGAAAGGAAAATACACCAAAACCTATCCCGGAACCCGAAATTTACAAGGCTTTAGCCTGCCCATGATCCTTTGTAACCTGGTGTTGGAGATCGAACATATTTTGGATCCGAAAATGGTCAAGGAAGTTATCGATAACGGGATTGATACCGTGATGCATAAATTTTATCGTCCGGAACTGGGGCTGATCGTAGAAAACATCAAGGAGGACGGCTCTTTATCCGATTCTTTTGACGGCCGCCTGATCAATCCGGGACACGGCTTGGAAGCCATGTGGTTTATCATGGATCTGGCCGAACGGACAAACAATCCGAAACTGATTAAAGAAGCCGTTAAAATCAGTTTACAAATTTTAGATTACGGCTGGGATAAAAAATACGGTGGAATTTTTTATTTTATGGATCGTAAAGGAAATCCGCCGCAGCAATTGGAATGGGATCAAAAACTCTGGTGGGTGCATATCGAGGCCCTGATTGCGGTTTTAAAAGGCTATCAACACACCCAAAATGAGAAATGCCTGGAATGGTCTGAAAAATTACACGACTACAGCTGGAATCATTTTGTCGATTCCGAATACGGAGAATGGCGGGGTTATCTCAACCGTCGCGGTGAGCCGCTGCTCGCTTTAAAAGGCGGGAAATGGAAGGGTTGCTTCCACGTTCCCCGAGGCCTGTATCAAGCCTGGAAAATTTCAGAAGAAATTAATACAAACTTCCATAAAGTAAATTAATTATTAAAAATAACGGTTTTTTACAGTATATTTTGATAAACTTGTAATAGTTTCTTGTTTTTATAAAACTCATGCTCTATGGAAGCGTATATGATTCCCTGTTTATTCAAAACAGTTACGGGAATACCCTGTCCGGGCTGTGGCGGGCAACGCTCCCTACTCTATCTCTTTCACGGAGAGTTCCAAGCGGCCTTTTTGATGTACCCCGCCATTTATCCATTACTTCTTTTAGGCCTATTGCTTATTGGAGATCAGTTTTATAACTTCAGGAATTTGACGAAATGGATTTCTGTAACCGCTTTGTTGACGGTTGCCGCTATTCTCCTCCATTACGGAATCGAACTTATACAATTTTATTAACTAAAAATCATTTCATGGAAAACGCTCCTCAAAAAAAATTACCCAATGCCAATACGGCTTTAGTTTTAGGAATAATCTCCTATATTGCCTGCTGCATCACCGGTATCGGCGGGGTATTATTTTCTGTCATTGCCTTGGTACTCACCCGCAAAGACAGTAAAACCTATGCACAATCTCCCGATGAATACTACAATTTCAGTCAGGTCAAAACTGCCAAAATAATTGCTATTATCGGGCTCATCTTAAGTCTTATAGTGACTGCATTGTTAATTTCTGCCATCATTGGCGCAGGTAGTTTTGGCACCTTTATAAAAGAGATGCAAGAAGCTTATGAATCGGGATATAACCAATGGGAATAATCGGAAATAAAAGAATACTACACTCCGAGGCAAGTCCCCCATACGGACAGGCCTCGGGGAATTGACCCGGTATTCTCGTCCGCCGGAATCAACAGGAAGGAGGATTAAATCATCCCGCGAGCTTTTAATTCTAAATATTTATTGATCGAATTAATCGTAAGATTTTGCGGTGCAGTCAGGATGGTCTGCAACCCATTGGTCTGCAACTCCCGAATGATATAATCTTTTTCAAAGATCAATCCTTCAGCCACAATCTGATTGTAAATCTCCCGGGTTTTCCGTCCGCGAGTTTCTGCCAAGGCCGTCAACTCGGTATTTTTAAAAATTACTACCACTACGACATGACTTCTGTTTAAAAGCCGCAAATAGGGCAACTGCCGCTTCAAAGCACTCATCGTTTCAAAATTAGTATAGAGAAACAATAGCGCACGTTGATTAATTTTTCGCCGGCATAGGCATATAAACGGCCGTATTCGGGCTCCTTAAACTGAGTTTTCACCCGGTATAAGGCCTCGGAAATCAATTCCATCTGCTGCTTGCGTTTACTCGGTGGGATATGTTCTTTCAAGGTATCAGAAAAAGTTAATAATCCGGCCCGATCTCCCTTTAAAATAGCAATATTAGAAAGGACCAAGCTTGCATTGATGGCATAATCCAGCAACGTTAGCCCTTCAAACGGCATCCGCATTGCTCTTCCCAAATCAATAAGGGAATAAATGGGCTGAGATTTTTCATCTTCGTATTGATTTACCATAATCTTACGCACTTTGGCCGTGGCTTTCCAGTTGATAAACCGATAATCATCCCCCGGAACATATTCTTTTATCAACTCAAACTCCAACGTATTGCCTATCCTCCTAATCCTTTTTATCCCGGCTTCCGTTAAGCGATTAGTGGTCGCCAGAAGGCTATACTTTTTCAACTGTATAAACGAGGGATAACAAGCCAGCATCGTTTCCTCCTCCAACCGGAACCGACGGCTCAGGAAACCCAAATCGGTCACTAAAACATTACATTTTCCAAATCGGTACGCTCCGCGTTCTGTGGGTCGAAGAGAAAAGCTAAAACGCTTTTCCTCTAAAGAATCCATATCGCCTTCAATCGTAAAATCTCGATATTGAAACTGTATGGGCAACTCCTCTAAAATCCGAATATGCAATTTTCGGAGATACGTATTTTCAAGGGTTATCAAAAATTCATTTTCATCACCATTGGAAATTTTTTCCGGATAATCCCTTATAATTTTGATCGATCCTTTCCCCAAAAACAGCAGAAAAAAATCCAACAGCACTACCCCGGTAAAAACTCCGGTAAGAATCTTTGCATACAGCAGCAAGGCAGGAAAAATAAAAGCCAGCACAAAAAGTGCCACGAGCCCCAACAATCCTTGAAAAAATCGGGCTGTGAAGTACAAATGTTTAAGCGGTTTCGCCATTTTTATCTCCTTTTTCTAAGGGATCTATTCACTTATCGCGGAATTTCTACCCGATCGATAATCTGACGTATGGATTTTTCGGCCGTCATTCCCTCCAATTCTTTTTCCGGAGCCAGTACTACCCGATGCGCCAAAATGGGCAAGGTCACCTTTTTAACGTCTTCCGGAGTAATAAAATCCCGTCCCTGTAAAGCGGCATTAGCTTTGGCACTCAACAGCATCGACAACGAAGCCCTTGGGGAGGCCGCGAGAATCAGTCCGGGATCGTTCCGGGTCTGATCCACCACTCGCGCGATATAATTTAAGATTTGCTCGTGAGCAAAAACCCGATTTACCAATTTCTGAAACTCCACAATTTCATCGGCAGAAACAACCGGATGAACCAAGCTCTCCTTAGGGGTATTTTCCAGTTTATTTTGATTTTCCAAAATGGTGATTTCTTCTTCCAAAGAAGGGTAATTCACTTTGATCTTAAACAAAAATCGGTCTAATTGGGCCTCAGGCAGGCGATATGTTCCCTCCTGCTCAATCGGGTTTTGCGTAGCAAAGACCAAAAACGGCGGTGTTAAAAGATAGGTTTTTCCATCGGCGGTAATCTGTCCTTCAGCCATACATTCAAACATTGCGGCCTGCGTCTTAGCCGGTGCACGGTTGACCTCGTCCACCAGGACAAGCTGGGAAAATATGGGGCCTTTTTTAAATTCAAAGGTGTTGGTGCGCATATCCAAAACCGAAGTTCCAATGACATCCGAAGGCATCAAATCGGGGGTAAACTGAATCCGGTTAAAAGAGGCTTTTATCGCTTTCGCCAACAACCGGGCAGTTATTGTTTTTGCGGTTCCGGGAACCCCTTCAATCAAGGAATGGCCTCCCGTAAGCAAAGAAATCAACAATAAATCGATCATTTCCTCTTGCCCGACAATAATTTTCTTGATTTCCCCGCGAACCGCCTCCATTTTCTGTTGCAAAACCTCCAAATCCAGTCGATTTTCAAAGGATTCAAAAGGAGATGAGGGGTATTCCTTCCGATGTTCACTCATAATGCTTTATTTTTTGTTTAAAATCTTCAATTAAATCCTGAATCTTAATCAGGTCACCGGCTCCCGATCCTCTTTCTCGATACGTTTCCAACTGTCTGAAAAAGGTGCTTATTTCGTCTTCCGGAATGCCCAGTCGCAAGCTCACCTGTCTTCTCCATTCCGGATCTTCAAAAGCCAATCGGCCGAGGTGAAATTCTCTTTTAAACGTATAATGGAAATACCTGATTTTCTTTTTCAGCATATCTCCCGGGCTCCCATTTTCATAATATAAAGAACCTATCGTCTTCGCAAAGGCCACGGACTGATTTTTTTCCGGCTCAACGATCGGGACGGCCCCCTGCTCCCTTCGAGATTTAAAAATCAGGTATAGCAACAACGTCAAAAGTAAGATATACCAGGCCCATCGCAATGCGGGATGGCCGAGAATAACCCGCAACGGAGTTCTTTCGACCGCCGTATTATACTGACCGTCGTACCATAACAAATGAGTCCCCTTTAAATGCTGTAAAGAATTATGGGCTAACTTATAATTCTCCTTTTTCAACATATAATAATTGGCATAAACATCGGGATCCAGCTGGATATAAAAATTCCCTTTCCCGAGCGATACCTTTACAAAATTGGGAAATCTTCGGTCTTTATATACCAGATTTCCTAAAATTGTACTGGTGGAATCGAGCGTATCAAAGAAAAAAGCAGGATGCGGTCGATCGTATTCCACGGGGAGGGTATCACCCGTCAATGCGTAAACCGGAGTTTCATACGCATAGTCGCCATCGACCTCATAGGATTCAAATTCGGCAATCGACAAATTCAAACGATGAGCCAGCGAATCCGGTATAAAAGTAGTTGCCAAAAAGGCCGTATTACCCGAACTTACATAATCCATCAACTTTTGCAAGGCCGCCATTCCCGGATCAAAGTAATCACCGACAAAGAAAAACTCCTCACCTAAATCGCGGTTCTCCGTAGAATCCGTAAAAAAAGAATAGAGTGATCGGTTAACTTCTTCAAGATCCTCGTTTTCAGGGAAGAGGTGTTGTAATTCCTGTCGAACCACATAGGTTCCAAAAGGGATTTTGTCCTTTGGATTATAGGTTTTCCTCCAATTGACGGGTTCTTTTTGCCCGGCCTGAATAACGGCGATAACCACCATCACAACTCCCAGTAAAATAAGCCCTAATTTCCTATTCCCTCTCATCTGATCCGATCATTAAATTGACTAAAAATCTGATCATATCGATGGTATTCAGCTCCTGAAATCCCAAACTCTCCATACCAGATGTACTCGTAAATACGGATGGTCTGCGAAAAATCTTGTTGTAGAGCTTGATCTTTCAGTTCCCGGAGAAAATCGGTATTGGTCTTTCGGTATTGCCATTTGATCTGTCCTTTTTCGGCCAGTTTCTTCAAATTTTTAAGGTGCAGGTAACGAATGGCCAGACCGTAGTCCTTTTCGGATAAGGCACGATCCAAAAAATCATCGAGGTTCAGTCCCATCAATCGCTTCTCCACCCATTGTGGAGAAGGCCGATCCTCTTCCTCCAATTCTTTATAGGTCAATGCGTTTCGATTGATAATGATCCGATAAAAGATATAGACAAAAAGCAGCAATCCCAAACCGATTAATGTATAGTAAAAGGCTTTTTCAAGATTCATGCTCCAGTCCGGCAGAAGGCTATCCAGGAATTTGGATACGCGATGAACTACCCGTCGCCACCAGGAGGTACGATCCCGTTTATCTTCGTCATAATTAAAGTCGTTCGAGGTATAGCGGGAAACCATTTCCGCATAATCGGCATTTTCATCTCGATCTACTTCCTCAGGAAAAGCCCCCTCCACCGGGATAGCATTGTAATACTCCCTATCTGTATAGGCCGAATCCCGGTGCTGAAGAGTGATCGAGTTGAGCTGAAAATCGGGAGACGCAGAGGCAGAAACCATCCCAAAAACAAGAACAAAAGCAAGTTTGAAAGCAATTTTGAGTATCCTTAAACCACATTTTGATTGTCTTTTTTGCTCAGCCATGCGTTCCCTTTGATGATGATCCGCCCTCCCCTATTTGTTCGATCTCCTGCAAAGTTCCTTCCTGATGTGCCACCTCTAAAGAACTGTAATAAATCAAGGCATAAAACATCATCCCGTACAAGGTGGAAAGTGTGATCATAAGCATCAGGATAGACCCGCCCAGCGAGACCAATAATTTCCCCGTAAAAGTGACAAAAAAATCATCGTTGAAACCTATCGTATTATAAGCAATCAAGGCGAGAATTACACCCGGAACCGCTGTCAATAGAGCCAGACTGATTCCCATTAAAAAACGAAATACATAGGCCGCCAGCCCATAAGAAAGGAGTTTGCTATGCACCATTGAGAAAGCCGCCATATAACTTCCAAACAGAACTTCGCGGTCCTCCCGATAGAGAAAAAGTGCACCGACCAGAACCACAGAAAGACAGGAAATCAGGATTCCATAGGCAATTGACCCAATTAGGGGAATAATCAGGAGAATCACACTGACTATGGCAAACGGGATGGCGACAATAAGTCCAACCACCAGCATGGACAAGAAAAACAAAATATATTTTCGAAGGTTTTGTTTAATCCGGCTCCACACTTCAACACCCGAAAATGAGGTATTCTGTCGCTCTTTTAAGAGGATGACATACTCCAGAGCGAAGGTGGAAATAAAGATCGAAAAGAAAAAAAGGAGGGCTATCGCAACTATAATCATAGACGCAATCGACACCGGAGAATCCCATTGTTCGGTATAAAAGATATTGACACCCAGCGAAGAGGCAAAAAAGAACAGGATCAAAAAAATCGCCATGGCCGGTAGGAGGAACCCTAAAACATTCTTGTGAAAATGCTTAAATATTTGCTTAAACAGACTCAGGAAATCCTGAATCAAATCTCCTATGTTGCGGTTTTTAATAAATTCAAAATTCAGATCTTCCATTATTATTTTTTTGATACTTTTTGAGGCCAATAAACATAATAAAATAGAATGACAGACAGGCAGCAAAAAATTATTCCAAGAGACAGATATACCGAAAAATCATAATGCCGGGTTACAAATCCCTCTAAAAATCCCGCCATCACAAAAAACGGAATCGTACTCACCAAAACCGTTCCGGCTTGTTTTACTTGTTTTTTAAAGGAATCGATACGGCGGTACGAACCGGGAAACAAGATGCTGTTTCCCATTGCTATTCCACACCCTCCGGCAATAACGATCACGGAAATCTCAAAAATCCCGTGAATCCAAATGGCACTCATCGCCCGTCCCAAAACTTCATATTGATAAAAAACATAGTGAAAGGCTCCCAGCATAATTCCATTTTGAAAAAGGATAAACCCGGTACCTACACTAAAAAAAACTCCCAAAGCAAAAGCCAGAAAGGCCACCCGAATATTATTAATGGTAATTGCCAAAAAACCGCCCAGCCTACCCCCCGAAGAATAAATAGCCGCCGGATCACCGTTGGCAATGTTCTCAAGGGTTTGGTCCACATACGCATCGCCCAATATAAGGCGTACAAATTGAGCATCATGAGCAGCAGAGAGCGCACCGATCAACACCGCCAGAAGAAAAATCAACAGGGAATAAAACAGAGGTTTATGCAGGGTGTAAACTGCTTTGGGAACCTCTTCTATAAAAAAACTGATGAATTGCCTTTTCGAACTCTTTTGGTCTCGATAAATATGCTGATGTGTGTATAGCGAGAGTTCATTGAGGTACTCCAGCGTTTTACTGCCCGGATAAAAAGTCTGTGCATAGGCCAGATCGTTCGTCAGTTCTATGTAATCCTCTGCCAGTTCATCCGGATAAACTTCTTTTTTGTCCTTTAAATTGGCTTCGATTCTGGCCCATTTTTCTTTATTTCGTATAACAAAGGCTGCTTCCCGCATATTGGCTTTTAAAGTAGGAAATCAAATTTATGGAAAAGCTATTAATAAATACACCGCAAAATGTTCAAATCGAGTACAAACTGGCTTCTCTGGGATCTCGGTTTGTGGCACTCGCCATTGATTATGGATGTATGGTCTGTTACGGATACTCCATCTATTACTTATTTTCCAAAATTAGTAACGGATATACAGATGCCTGGACAATGAGCGGTTTATTATCCTTTCTTCTGTTGCCCATTTTTACCTATCACCTCGTTATGGAAAGTTTTTTTCACGGACAAACTCCGGGGAAAATGCTGCTTAAAATAAAGGTTGTTCGGCTGGACGGAGGGAGAGCTTCCCTTTATGAGTACTTTATTCGATGGGTGCTCAACCTCATTGACATCTGGCTGTTAACCGGTGTTCTGGGCATGCTGGCTATTATCTTATCTAAAAACTCGCAGCGAATCGGGGATCGGGCTGCCGGAACCACAGTAATCGATTTAAAGCCCCGGTTAAAGCTCCAAGAAACCATCTATGAAGATCTTTATTCCGCCTATCAACCGATATTCCCTGAATTTCAAGTGAGCAAATTAACAGATTTGGACATCAATATTATCAAAAACAATTTTCGGAAAGCCCGACAAAGCCAGAATCCATCCGTAATGAAAGCACTATCCGATAAGATCACCGAAGTTACCGGAGCCATTCCAAAAGGTAAAAATTTAGACCTATTTATAAATCAGATTTTAAAAGATCACTTTTACTACAACAGTTCAGATTCCGTAACTTCCTTTTAAACCAAGCAGAAGGGCAGGAACATAAAAGGTCGGCTTAAAGAACTTGGATTGGCATAAACGGAGGATGGGAAATAGGAAATGAGGGATCGTTTTATCAGCATTCAAAAATAAGATTTTGTAAGATTTAGTTTTCCAACTCCGGATTCGCTGCCACCACCTCATCATAATCATTAGCCTCAGGTCGCAAGAAACTGATTTGAACTATTAACGCCAGTAGCACAATTCCTCCTAAAATGGCAAAATCCCGTCCCAGATTACCGGAATCGGTGGATTTCCCCAAGAAATCGGTGATAAAAGCTCCAAAAAAGACTCCAATCATATTCATAATCCCATAGCCGGTAGCCCGATATTTTGAAGAAACAAACTGACAGAGAATCGGCATGTTATTGGCATCAAACATACCGAACCCGATCCCAAAACACAAGCCCGCACCCAGCAGGGCGGCTACACTGTGTCCAAAACCCAAAAATATCAATCCGGGGATCATCAACCCCAATCCTATGGCACTGGTATAAACCCTTCCTTTAATATTGACCTGAACCCATCGATCAGACAGCCATCCGCCAAAAATAACGCCAATCAAACTGGCGGCAGCCAATGTAATGGTCGAAAACGGGCCGGCCGTACTCATATCCATCTCCAGGTTCCTCGAAAACAAAGTGGGCAGCCAATTCTTGGTCGCCCATCCCGGCAGGCTCGGTACTGCATAAAAGAACAATATCACCCAAAAGGCCATATTGCTATACAATACCGCAAACCCCTTGAGCAGCGGAGGTTTCTTTAAGCTCTTTTTGGGCTCCGTCTTCACCACTTTGCGATGACCTTTATATTCATGTAAGAAAAAGATTAGAACTAAAGCATAGGCCATCCCCACAATCCCCAGGGAGTGAAAGGTAAAATGCCAACCGTAAATATGGGCTACTGTTCCTCCGAATCCTCCCAATGCCGAACCTATGTACAGCCCGGTCATGTGGATTCCAATGGCCAGAGAACGGGTCTTCTCCCGGTGATAATCGGATATGACCGCCAGGGCCGTAGGCAGGTATAAGGCTTCACTGACTCCCATCGCAGCCCTGAGCAAATAGAGTTCATGATAAGTGTCGGCATAGCCCATCAGATAGGTTACTCCGGACCATACAAACAGGCTTCCCAAAAGCAGCCATTTCCGATTGATCTTATCGGCCACCGCTCCGGCGATTGGGCTCATAATCCCATATACCCACAAAAAAATACCCATTAACACGCCAAAAGCCTCTGCCGATTGTAATTCGACAATATCAATAGACATGGAGTCCTGCATCGTCGCAAACATCTGACGATCCATATAATTGAGGAGTCCCACTCCCCACAACATTGCCACTACAAACCATGGATAAAATTTTTTATCTTGCATACTATTAACGATTTTTACAACCCCAATGAATTTCCATAGATGGAGAAAGCAGCTCCATCTCATTCCTATTTATATTGAGGTCATTCATACTTTCAAAAATTGGCTGTGAAATGACCTCATTATCAAGCCCTTTATGAACTCCGTTAAACGGATTTAAAATCATCGAATCCCAGTGCCTCCACCTCTTTTTTAAAGGCCTCGAATTGTTCTTTATCCATATTATATACCGGAAGACGAAATTCTCCACAATCTACGCCTACCAATTTCATGTAGGCTTTCCCGGTGGCAATCCCCCCGTATTTTCCCAATAACTGAATCATATCAATGGATTTTTGTTGCAGTTTCCGGGCTGTTACCAAATCATTCTTTTCAAATGCATCGATCAAATCATTATACAGCGGAGCGGCATAATTATAGGTACTTCCTACTGCACCTTTGGAGCCTAAAGCCAATGCCGGTAAAATATTCTCATCCCGGGCCCAGAGCATATCATATTGCCCCCCTTTAAAGTTCAGACAGCTCGAAAAATCCATAAAATCTTCATGAGTATATTTAATGCCCACAAAATTATCGGCTTTCCCATCGATTTCCCGTAGCAGGTCAATCATATTGATATAATTCCCGTTTAGCACCGGGATATGGTAATAGTAAAACGGTAGCTCGGGAACCGCATTGGCAACCGTCATACAGGTCTCGGCCAATTCTTTTGCATGTGGCGATTTAAAGTAATAAGGCCCTGTCAAAGCAACGGCATACATCCCGATTTCCTTCGCATATCGGGACAGCTCTATGGCATCTCCCACGCTGGTTCCCCCCACCAGAGCTATCACTTTAAACTCCGTATCTTGATCCACAGCATCCCTCCAGGCTTTCATCATGATTTTCTTTTCACCTTGTGTCATGGCGGCACCTTCTCCCGAAGAGCCATTAATAAAAGCTCCGGATACACGATTCCGTTTCAAAAGCTCATAATACTTTTCTATGCTTTCCGGATTTATACTCCCGTCTCCCTTCATAGGGGTAAAGGGTGCTGCAATTAAACCCGTTAATTTTTGTACATTCATTTACTATTGATTTTATTTTCTGTTTTCTGTTTTTTTATAAGGATTTGCTACTAAAGGCCAGTGGTAAAATAGCATTCACCGATTCCACTTGCGCAATGGTTCCGGTTTCTCCTCGAAAGTAAATCGGGATTTCCTGTTCCTGTTTTATCTCATACTCCAGAATTGCCTGGCGACAAGCCCCACATGGCGCAGCCGGAGCATCAACCTTCTTTTTCAAGGATTTTACGGTTATCACCATTGCCTTTATTTTATCCTCCGGATATTGGGCTCCCGCGTAATAAATGGCCGTTCGCTCGGCACATAATCCGGATGGATACGACGCATTTTCCTGATTACTGCCGGTTACGATTCTTCCCGATTCTAACAGCAAAGCCGCACCGACCAGATATTCGGAATACGGTGCATACGCTTTGTCTCTCGCTTGAGCAGCTTTGTCGAATAGCAATTGTATAGTATCGGGCAATTCGGATAGCTCCTGAAATAATTTAACCGTGGTATTAATTTCTATTTCTTTCATTTTAATAATTCCAATGCTCTAAAAAGTATTTCTTTTTCCCGGAAATCGGGAAACCTCGTGACATTTTCGGTTCCCATTTTTCATTCCTTTTCCTTCATATTCCAAGCCGAAAGACTTACCTGCTTTCTCCCCAGAAGAAAAGCTTTGGCCTTTCATTCCCGGAATCTACAGGGGTTTCAAAAGTGTCGTTGCAAACGCTTTACATCCGCGAAATAAAATGGCCCATCACTTTAAAAAGAGATTATAAGACACTTATTTCCAAATGACTTCATAGACCTTCAGATTATCCTCGGGTTTTATTCGAATCGCCTGATAAGTCTCCGGGAAGTCAGCCTCAATTAGCTTTCCCTTATAGGATTCGGGAAATTCCTCCCAATTCCCGGTATCCGTTTTTCCTTCTAATTGTACCTCGACTTCGTCGGAGTCTGTTAATACAACCACTTCATCCACTTCCGATTCCGGCGATTTCTCTACTAATGCCTCTCCCGATTTTAGTTCGGTATAGGTAAAAACATTGAGGTCGTGTACTAAATACGATTCCCGATCATCGCCTTGGGGCGTCTCGGTCACACTAAACTCAAACAACCGAAGATCAATCCGTTCATCTTTTTTATTGGAAATACGAACAAATTTCAAGGATTGATTAAAATCAAATTGCGCCTGCTGCCAGTTCTTCTCTACAAAATTTATATTCTTCCAATCCTCTCCATTGAAAGAAGTCTCTATTTTCAACCATTTATAATACCCCGAATTATAGAAGAATCGCACGGTTCCTTTCTTGATCGGAGTTGTCAACTCCAGGGTAAAAGCTTCTTTGGGCTCCATGGCAAAAACCTCTAAAATGGGAGTCAGCCTCACTTTATTCTCTGATTCGGCCATTACTTTAAGGCCTTGTAATTGAGTCAATTCCGTATTCAATTTCCCCAATTCAGGATTTAGTATTTCGATATTCTTATTTTCGGTCAGTTTTCCCAGCACGTGTTTATTATTCCACTTCTGAAAACTTTGAATTAAAGGTCGGATTACCGCAGAACCGGTGGTTATGTGCACCTTTGTACTATCTCCCAAGATAAACATTCGATCGTAGGCTGTATAGTCCTGATTCTTTTGAATTCTTTCCCAATAAGCCCGAGCCTCATCATTTCGGGAGCGATAATTGACGAGCTGGCTTTCTCCCACCTTTCCCAAATTGACAAATTCCTTTAACCAAGGTTTCACCTCCCGAATCAGATCCGGATCTTCATTGGCTTCGATTAGTTCTTCCCCAACCTTCTGCATTTTTTGGAAATAGTTTTCCAGGCTGTCTATATCTGCTTCTTGAACCGATGTGTTTTCCTTCAATGCCTTTTCCACACGATCAGCCCGGGGAATAAGTGCTTTTGATTCTTGGTTTCGATGGCTGGTGAGATCCGTATTCGGAGTTCCGTTATTTTCGGCAAAGAAGATATAGGATTCATAGGTTTTGGGAAGCATTCTACGGATACTTGTTTTCCATACTTTTACGGGGTTATAGTCGTTAGGATTCCAACCGTATTGTGCGACCCCGTATATCGCCGGTTTGGAGGCTTCGGCGTGCTCCATGGGATTTGAAAGGACCCCCGTGATATCGCCTGCATCCAGATCTTTTTCGAGTCCGTATGACGGCTCCAGAAATAATCGGTTTCGCTGGTAATCGCTCACCGGAAAATTCCACCAGATCAATGAAGGGTGTTGAATACGTTCTTTTACCCAATCCGCAGTAGATTGAGTTACATCGGACATCACGTTGTCCCCCGTCCACATAATCTGGATCGAAGGATCCAATTCGCGTCCCAGAATACTCAAATAACCATCCGGACCCGGAGCAGCCCAACCTTTATTGTAATCGGTTGGTGTTAAAATTAAGGGTTTGACATCGTTCCTGACGTTTACAAATTCATCGGTAAGATAATTCAACAATTCGGCTTGCTTATGGGCATTTGTACCTTCGCCCGAAATATCGTCAAAAAAGATGGCGAAAGAACGCACCCCGAGGTCATACATCTTTTCAAATTTATTGAGAACATGATCCCGATCCTCTTTATTCCATTTGATATCCTGCCCGGGGTGAATGGCCCAAACAAAATCCACAAAATTGGCATGGGCTACCTGAACCAATTTCTTAATATTTTCGGCTTGATCCTTCGGATACGGTTTCCGCCAATTGGGGCTGCTGTGATAGGGATCGTCTTTGGGGCCATAGATATAGGTATTTGCCTTGACGCTTCCATAAAATTTAATCTGGTTTATACGGGCCTCCGTGGACCAAGGGGTTCCATAAAACCCCTCGACAACACCCCGATACGGGAAAGTGGGATAATCATGAATAATTATCGGCTGGATTTTATCACCCAATACCAAATTTTTTAAGGTCTGTAATCCATAAAATACACCCGCTGAATCTTTGGCGGTCAGGGAAATTCCATTTTCTTTATTGACCTTTAAATCATAGGCACCCGGAATTGTTAAGGAATCGTTTGCCGAATTTCTGTTATTAAAATTGTCATCCAATTCAATCTGTAAAGCCAGGCCTTCCCCTTTCTCAAGGAATTCCTTCATCGGCGTTCTCTCCACCAGCGACTGCCAGTCTGCTGAAGATTCCAATTTTAGATGAGTAAACCCAAAAGGCTGACCTTGTAATTCAAAATTTTGAACATTCAAGGTTTCGGGATTAAATTTCTTTTCCTTTTTTTTCTGTGAATGGCAAGCGATCATCGCAAGCGATACAAATAGGTAATAAAAAATCGGTGTTTTCATATATATGATTTTAACAACTATGGGGTTTTAAGAATTCTATTTATCGAGGTTTTCCACTAATAATATCCGGGGTTCGAACTCCTGCTCGAATTTCACCTCCCGGAATAATAATTTCATCTTTCCATTTTACTGCTGTCGTAGTGACCTGTCCGGGAAATGGAATCACTCCGATATTTTTCCAAATATCGCGGTTCGTATCATAATATAAAATTTGATTTTCAAAACCCGGGTGATTTTTTTGCATTTCCTCCTTTCGGGTCGTAAACTCCGATTTTTTGATGGAATCTGTTTCTCGGTCGATTTGAGCAATTAATCTTTCTGTAGCCTGAAAGGTTTCCCCTCGATCACCGCTAAATATCAACAACCCATTGTCCTTCCATGAAACTCCGGTCTGAGCCGCCAGCGCAAAAGGCAGATTCGCTTTCTGTATCCATTGATCTTCTTTCGTATCATATCGATAAACTCCCTTATACAAGGTACTGATACCTCCCGGGTTTCCCTTGCGGCCTCCAATTAAGTACAGTGCTTTTCCCTGCGCATCCTCAGTTCCCAATAAAACCGTATGGGTCACGGGATAAGGAAGTTTATGACGATGGATCCAGCCTTTTTCCGGCCGGTTTAAATCCAATTCATACAATTGATCGGATACCCCATCGGCATTCTGACCTCCCGCAAAGTAAAGACGATGATCTAAAACTGCTACAGCTCCCGAAGTTAAAGGCATCGGTAGGGAAGGCAAGGAATCGATTTGGACCTTCCTTTTTTTAGAATTCCATTTCAACAGCAAAACCGTAGGAAGAGCTCCGGATTGATTCTCTCCACCGGCTACGACAATTCCCTGCAAAGTACTAACATTGGCCGGATAGGCCACTTTATAGGGCAAATGAAAAGAAGCTTCCTGAAGTACCAGGGAATCATCCTGCTTTTTATAGCTATATCCCCGGTCATAATAGGTTTTGTGTCCGCCGTCCCATGGTGCCGCATCCGGAAAATTAGCCCCTCCGGCGACCATAAAGACCTCTCCCGACACGCCGGCAGCCAATCCTGCAAAACCGTGCGGGTGTTGAGGACTTACCGCGTCCGGAAGACTCCCGACTTTTTCCCACCGAAATTGAAGTTCGGTCTCGGTGGGAGAAACACAAGACTGCGATACTCCGATTCCGCCCCAAAAAATCATTGCGATTAATATCTTTCTAAACCTCATTTTAAATTTTGTTTGTACTTTATTCATCCACCCGCACCAGGGTAAACATCCACTTTACCGGGTGCTGCCAACTTCTCCCCTGAAAACTACCCACAGGAGCTTTAATCAGGATCCGGTTTATCCCCTTTTTCAACTTTATACGAGTAGGCTTACGGTATTCATAGCTTTCATCGACCAAGGGATCTTCGGTAGTCCCTTCGCGCCCCGGATAAGTCCAATCCGGCGGTGCTACGACCACGCCGTTAACCCAAACTTTACTTTGGCGATGATCCCATTCTCCACGCTCGGGAGTACTTACCACATAGGAGCGGGAAGGGTTGTCAAAACCAATCCAGAAATCGGCTTCTCCTGCTGTCGGGCTATTCATTTCCCGATAGGCATACCAAGTTGAATTTTCTTCGGGATTTTCCAATGCTCCCCGAACCACCGGCGAGAAAAAATGCCTAAGCCAAACCGTGGCTCCATGAGCCGCTGCCGTAGCAGTACTATCTTGAATGGAAGCAGCCTCCTCCTCGGGCCAAAATTTTGTTGTCAAATTGCCTTTATTGTCAAAAGGACCGTACAACTTCCAGTCAATCTGTGCTTGTGCCGTATAAGGGAAGATTTTATCCTTGAAAAAAGTATTTTTTTGGTCGAGCAGGCGTCTCTCAAAGTCGGTAAAATTTTTTCGTCGAGGAGTATCCGGTGCTCCTATATCGGTCTGATTTCCTTTTTCTCCACCCCCTCTCCAAGCCCTTTCTGCAAAGGCGAGCATCCCCGGATAGGCCAAATTCATAGCCAAATTATCCTCTTCTGCTTTAACTCGATCGTCATTCCATATCGCTACTTCCCCACCCCAAACATTCTTATTCCCTTTGTCAACCCCGCCGATCTTACGGTTAAAAACTGAAAATACACCACTCAGGGGATCCATGTGATTAAGATATAAAGCTCTGGAATCGATATACCGTTTTTCCGAACCCCATGCAATGGAATCATTCATCCACAATTGACGGATAGTGCGGTCATCGTAATTTCCTCCCGGTGCCCAACCTATGGCCTCAACTCCACGCGTATGCAATAAATCCACCATCTCGGGAATAAAATTTTGATTTCTAATCTCGACCTCATCAGCCCCGATATGGAGATATTTTAAATGATAGGTCGTATCGATTTCCGTAATGATATTTTTTATGATTCGGCTTCCTTCTTCACTTTGCATATCGACTCCCATAGCTCTTTCAAAAGCCGCCGAATGCCCGGGCATATCCACCTCCAAGACAAACTCAATATGACGATCGGCAGCAAACTGTTTTAACTCCTTTACTTGTTCGATCGTATAATACTGACCTTTATTTCGAGTCATAAATTCGGCTTTCGTCAATTCGGGATAGTGTTTTACCTGCAACCGCCAGGCAACATCTTCCGTGGGATGAAAATGGAAATGATTTAATTTATAACGTCCCATGGCTTCAAGCTGCTCCTTGATTTGTGCCATAGACTGGTAATTTCGGCCCACATCAATCATATACCCGCGATAGGAGAAGGCCGGCCAGTCTTTAATGGTTACCGCATCTACAAAAGTCCCGTCCCGACTAAGTTGCAGCAAGGTTTGAATTCCATTAAACAGGCCGTGCGTGGTATTCCCGGTAATTTTGATGGTATTGTCGGTAACTTTTAAGGTATAGGCTTCTCCGGCTAATTGGGGTGCCTCCACGGTCCCCAACTCCAATTTAATAGAAGGTTTTAAACCTTCATCATGATCTTCAATAGAAGCTCGTATGCCCAATTCTTTTAATCCTTTTCTTAGAAACTCACCCTCCATTTGTGCTTCCTTATGCCGTATCACGATCGTCGGTTGTCTGTAGAGTGGAAACCGACCCGATCCCCATTTTAATTCTTTGGGTTTGGGAAGGATAGAAGGCTTTTCAGCCAGCTCATGCACATAAGGATAAATCAAATGTTTCCAAACCCTATAGCCTTTTCCCAGCAAATGAAGACCATCATTGGAATACTCCAGATTCATCTTATCTTCATCGTTTTTAAGAGCATTAAAAACATCGATATAGGTGTATTTACCACTTCTTGCCCCTTCTTGAAGTCGCGTATTGATATATTTTATCGCAGCTGTATTTTTAGCATGATCTAAAAACCGCTGAGGCTTTGCATTTACGGGAAAAATACTCTGTACATAAATTTGTGTTTTCGGGGAATGTGTTTTTACCAAAGAAATGATCTGTTGAATGCGCTTGAGGACATCCTCTTTTTTTTCCCCTCGGGCCAAATCATTGGTTCCAATAAGTAAAAATAATTTTTCCGGCTTTCGGTCGATTACCTCCTTCAATCGGTTCAGTACTCCTTTGGTCACATCACCACTGATCCCGCGGTTTAATACTTTGAGTTCGGGAAATAACTCCGGCCAGTTTCCACCATCCGTAATACTGTTTCCCAAAAAGACCACATCCGGTTTGATCTGTGGAAGTAATTTAAACTGCGAAACCCGCTGATGGTAGTAAGGAGAGAATAGGGAGTCGGGATAATGCGGAATCTCCTGAGCCCCGGAAGTTATGGGGAACAGCAGAATTCCCAAAAGCAGAAAAAGGCTTCTCCACTTCCTTGTCGTTAAAAAGCCGACTCTATCTCTATGCATTGGTTTTATTTTGTGATTATCTCTTAAATTCTAAAAACTCCTTGATCTAACCCTCAAAGGGTTTTTAAAACTACTTGCATTCTGTTCTGGTATTTTTTAAAGCTTAAAAATACGGCTAAAGCCAATCTCATACTTTACCCTCATCCGCCGGCTAAAGCCGACGGCAATAAATCGTTTTTTCACGATTCCGCTTCTTGATAATCTCTGAATCATGATTAAAAGTTATCGTCTTCCTGTTCTTTCAATATAAGCCTAAAGCAACTCAAATTTTACCACTCCATGATCTTAAAAGCAATCTCTTGATATCCCTTTCGCTCATATAGTATGCCTATTTTGTGATCGCCCAACTTTACGATATCAGAATAGGCCGTACTTTCTCCTTTTTTATCGACCAACATATTCTCACTCCAAGTTTTTCCTCCGTCATTACTAATTCGCAGGGTCAGATTAATCCGATTATCGGGATCGGCGGCATTGCTAAAGGCAATCTTCTGGCTGTCTTCGCCTTTTTCACCCAAATTCAGGATGGATCCCTGATTTACGGGATCGGGTAAATTGTGATCATAAAAGACCTTATCCCAGGTTTCACCGCCATCATTACTCAGTGCAATAATACGGGTTTTAGGGGCTCCATTACGTCCGCCTCGCTGATTGCGAATATTCATCATTAATTTTCCTCCGGGAAGCGGAGTTGCCGTATTTTCATTTCCCCCCGGTGTCCAAACCGTTTCACTAATATGAAAAGTCTTCCCGTGGTCGTCGGTATAAAAACCATGCGCTTTATAATCGGAGAAATCATCGCAAGGATCTCCTTGAGAATGATTGGCAGCAATATAAATCCGTCCTTTATATTGGCCTTCCTGAAACTGCAGGGCATGACCGGGTGTATTGGCATAGGCCCGCCAATTCTTTTTCTTGGTTTGATTGGTGATTTCAACCGGATCAGACCAGGTTTGACCCTGATCTTCAGAGGCTACATACCACACTTTCCGTTCTCCTCGGCCTCGGCGAACTTCCCCTTCAGAGGCATTACCGGTATTATAGAACATAAAAATTCGGCCATCGGGATATTCCGGATCATAATTATCCACTACCGGAGCGGGATTGCCTGCTTGCAACGTGTCATTCGAGGCGACAATCTGATAATCGGACCAGGTTTGTCCTCCATCGGTACTTCTTTTCATAATAATTTGGATGTTTCCAAAATCGGCGGCACCATCGACCCGACCTTCGGCAAAAGCGAGAATATCACCATTTGCAGCCCGGATTATTGCCGGGATTCGATAGCTTCCATAGCCGTCTTCACCGGCTTTAAAAAGAACTTGTGCTTCCTCTTGGGCCCATGTCGCTTGAAAAGCCAAGAAGCATAAGACTATCCCCCCGATCCGTTTGATTAATTTCATCTTATTATAGTTTTTAGTTTTGAGTGGTTAATTATTAGTATCCTCTTCTGTCATGCTGAAAAATTGCAAGGTACGAGCAATTTATTCAGAATCTCTCTGAAGCAGATATTCAATCGTCGTCGAGATGCTGAATCAAGTCCAGCATGACAACCTGTTTTTAACCTCATTCTATTTCGTTTTAATCGTAACCTTGGCACTCTCCAAGCCTTCACTCTTAGCCGTAACGTGAATTTCTCCGGGGGTTTCATCCGCTTCAATAATAGCCACTAACTTTCCACTAAAAGTCGGCATTTTATTATTCTGAAAAGGGATCAAACTGGTCGCATCTCCATTATCCATCGCTTTAAAATAACCGGCTCCGCTTACCTCAATTTCAATTTCCCGATCATCCACCGGATTATAATTACCGTCTTTATCAACAAGGCGAATCGTGATAAATGCCAGATCCTTTCCATTGGCCAAAATCGTCTTCCGATCGGCTTCGGCCACCAGGCGGTCTGGTTTTTTGGCTGTGACCACACTATCTTGAGCCACCTCTTTTCCATCTTTATCAAAGGCTATGACTTTTACGGTTCCCGGTTCATATTTAGTATCCATCCACATCAATCGATAACGCCGCTGACGCTCCAAGCCATAAAGTCCTTCACGACTTTCGGATTCTACTAAATCTACATCGAGATCTTTTTTTTGCACCCCCTGGCTTTTTCCATTAATAAAAAGTTCGGCAGCAGGATAATTGGTATAGACAAAAACGGGAGTGATCTCTCCTTCTCGCCCTTCCCAGTTCCAGTGGGGAAGAATATGCAGGGTTTCTTCTTCCGGCTTCCAAAAACTCTTATACAGGTAATATCGATCCTTGGGGATTCCGGCTAAATCTACAATTCCGAATAGCGAACTCCGGCTGGGCCATTCGGTATAATACGGAGTGGGCTCTCCCAAATAGTCAAATCCGGTCCATACAAATTCACCGATTACATACGGCAAATCATCATATTGAATAAAATTATCCTCCGGTAGTTGTGACCAGGAAGCGTGTTCCAGATCGTAAGAAGAAGCCTGGTAATCATCGTATTTCATCATAGATCGACGTTCTACCGGAAATTTATATACGCCTCGCGAACTAAATGTTGAAACGGTTTCTGACCCCAACACCAGTTTTTGAGGCAGTTTTTCATATTCCTCCCGATATTTAAAAGGTCTGTAATTAAAACCGGCCACATCCATCACCGCTGCCATTCCGTATTTTAAAACGGCGTCCGGATTATCCATCCCTATCGTTACCGGGCGGGTCGGATCTTCTCGATGAAAAATATCCTGTAAATATCGGGCTACTTTATAGCCTTCGGGATCCCCCTGCTCAGGCACCTCATTTCCGATACTCCACATCACGATACTCGGTGCATTTTTATAATGTGCCACCAGATTGGTAATATCTTTATCGGCCCAATCATCAAAAAGGAGATGATACCCGTTTTTCATTTTCGGCTGCTTCCATTCATCAAAGGTCTCTGCCATCAAATACATCCCCATTTCGTTACAGGCACGAACCAACTCCGGAGAGGGCATATTATGGCTCGATCGAATGGCATTGGCACCCATTTCCTTCATTATTCGGATTTGTCTTCGCGCCGCAGCATCACTCACCTCGGCCCCCAAGGCTCCAAAATCATGATGGAGGTTAACCCCTTTAAAAAGGACTTTTTCACCATTGACATAAAATCCATCATCGGGACGCACTTCAAGGGTTCGAATTCCAAATTGGTTTTCTACTCGATCGATCAATTCGTGATCTCGATAAAGCTTGCTGACAGCAGTATACAGATAAGGTTCATCCACCGACCAAGGTTGGGGATCGTCAATTTCAAAATCTTGAATCGGCTTTCGATTTTCAGAAATAGAAATGTCTGACGATTTCTCTCTTACTTTATTTCCATTGCGATCTCTGATCTCGGTTACCAATTTAAGTTCGCCCTCAGTATCCGGAGACTCTAAAAGTGTTTTGATCTTAACATGAGCTTTATTTTCTGACAACTCTTCGGTCGTAATCGTCGTTCCCCAATGGGCGATCCGGGTTTGCTCTGAAATTATTAAATGCACATTTCTATAGAGTCCGGCTCCGGGATACCAGCGTGAAGAGAGAGGTAAATTCTCCAATCGAACGGCCAGTTGATTTGCTCCCGACTTTACCACATCGGAAATATCAAAGTAAAAGGAATTATAACCATACGGCCAATGCCCTATTTCTTCCCCATTCACATACACCCGGGCATGACTCATCGCCCCATCAAACTGAATAATTGTTTTTTGGGTCTCTACACCCTTCGGTAAATCCAATGTCTTTCTATACCAGCCAACACCCACAAACGGCAATCCTCCGGTTCGTCCCAAATGAATCTCCGGTACCGTTTGTCCATCCTGAACAATCGCCATTTCCTGCGGATCATTATCCTTATCAAAAGGACCATAAATAGCCCAATCATGAGGAACCCGTACCGTTTTCCAATCGCTATCGTCAAAATCCTCCTGACTAAAAGATTCCTGATCATCTCGCGTAAACCGCCAGTCTTTCTCCAGGGTTTTATAGATTCTGGGGTTCTTGTTTTGGGGTTCTTCTTGTTGACAACCGACCAAAAAGCCAATTAATACAATCCATAGCCCCAAGCTGAAATACAATCCGTAATTTTTCATTGTAAACATTTTGTTTGACCTATTCATCCCCAAAATTAACCGAATAATCCGATTTTCAACTTCAATAGCTCCTTATACAGGCAATCTCTTTAAAAACGAGTTTAAAGAGATTGCCTGATCAAAGAAATCATACGTTAGGATCTCTTGTTTATTACCAGCCCGGAGTCTGTTCCAATTCGGGATTTGAACCCATCATATCACTACTGATGGGCAGTAATAATGCATTGGTATCATCGATAAATTCCACATTGTCCAAAACGAATTGATCTCCCGCTCTTCTTAAATCCCACCATCTTTTTCCTTCCGCCACAAATTCTTTATAGCGTTCATCGAGAATGGCATTTGCATTCGCAATCTCGGAGCCGTTTGTATAAGCAACGCTATTATCATAGTTATCGCCATAAGCTCGTTTTCGAATGCGGTTAATCTCATCTGACGGATCTTCATGAAGATGGTTTTTTGCTTCTGCCAGCATGAGCAGCACATCGGCATATCGATAAATCGGCAAATCGCTGTCAAATATTCGTTGAGCTCCATCTACGCGTCCGAGAAATTTATTGAGGATGGAACCAAAATATTGGTTATTGTTAAAATGACTATACCCACTCCCGTCATCATATAGATAGATAAAAGTAGCCAGTTTTCGGCTGTCTCTATTATCATCCAATATCTCAATGGTCTTATCACTGGGTCCATATCGATTTCCTCCGGCAATAATCAATCCGTCCATAGAATTTCCCCGGGAATCAAATTTCGGATGAATTTCGGTTCCTCTGCCGGTATAGCTATTGAAGAAATTAGTCGCCTCATCCTGAGCATACTGAATAGCAAAGATAAATTCAGCATTGTTTTCATTATCAGCTCCCCATAGATCCTCATAATTGTCCACCAAACTAATTCCGGTAGCGGCAACTTTGTTCAAAGCGTTTTTGGCGGTTGTAAAATCGCCATCACCTCCTCCCATCAGAGTACCCGACCAAATATAAACATCTCCTTTCAGGGCCAGGGTAGCTGCTTTTGACCAATAATTTTTATTACCCTGCCAAAAAGAATCGTCATCGCCAAAAGCACTCAAAGAACGCTCGATATCCTGTTTTATAAAATCCATTACTTCTGCTTCAGAAGAACGCGGACGACTCAATCCTTCTACATTGGAAGGGTCAAAATCGCCTTCACTTACAAAGGTCTGGTCACTGATAACCACCGGCCCCCACGTTTTCAAAAGGATATAATAGTAAAAAGCACGAATCCCGTAGGCTTCTCCCAAATAATGATTTTTCTCGCTTTCATCATCAAAATCCAGGTCGGTCACATGCTCAATAAAATCGTTAACCTGATGAATTCTTCCATAGAAATTACCCCAAGGTGTAAAAGGAGCAGTAGAAACCGTAATTTGATTTTTATACAGGTTTTCGTCAAAAGGAGATTCGAAAGTTCTTCCTCCCCATACATCACTGCGCATGGCACCCAGGCTCCAGATTGTATTCATCTGCCCTCGTAAGGCTCCATATAGCCCGTTATGAACCGCTCGAGCACCATCCACGCCTCCACTCCAAACCACGGTATTATCCAAACCACTTGGATTGCTTAATTCTAATTCATCTTTACACGAAACCAGTGTAAGAACGGCCAAAATTAAAGTTATATAATTACGCATAATAATTTTTTAAAAGGTTAGATTAAATCCTAAGGTTAGTGTTCTCGGCAAGGGAAATTCCCCATATTGATATCCCGGATTCTCGGGCATAGGACCGCTATATCCCGTAAAGTAATAGAGGTTAGAGCCGGTCACATAAATTTCCAACTGATCGATGGAATTATTAAACCACTTTTGTACCGGCAAATTATAACTCAACGTGACTTCTCGCAGTGCCAAATAGTCAGCATTCTCCCAAAAATGACTGTTGACGACAAGCTCACTTCCTCTTTTTATATTGTTTTGAGCATCCACAAAAACCAACCGAGGAACATCGGTATCTCGATTTTCCGGAGTCCAGGACTCCAATACTTTTGTGTCCTGATTCTCATTTCCCTGGGTCTGCATCAATCCTTTTCCTCGGATATGGTTATAGGAAAGTGCGCCCATTGAAAAATCCGTTTTAACATAAAGGCTCAAGTTTTTATAATGTACATCCGTTGAAACGCCTCCATAGAAATCGGGAGTTGTTCTTCCAATGACTTGTCGATCCAATGTATTGATAACACGATCTCCATTGACATCTACCCATGCGACATCTCCGGGATAACGCTTGGTTGGGTTGGGAAGCAATTCATCTACAACATCAGCATCCTTATCAACATCGGCCTGATCGCGATAGATGTGATCCTGTACGTAGGTAATTACCAAGTCTTGACCCACACGCTGGCCTTCTTGCAGTCCTCCTACCCATTCAATTTCTCCGGTCTTCGGATTATAAATTTGGGTACCTCCCTGTCGATTTCTTTCATTATCGTTTTGAGGAAGCTTGTGGGCATAGTTTTTAATCGTTGCCAGATTCCCCCGAAGATTCCATTGAAAATCGGCCGTATTTATAATACTGGCATTCATTTCCAACTCAAACCCTTTGTTTCGAAGGGTTCCGTTATTGACGGTGATACTGCTAAATCCGGTCCAGTGTGGCAAGAGCAAGCCTGAGAGTTTATTTTCCACGTCACGAATAAAATAATCCGCCATAAAACTCAATCGATCATCAAACAAAGAAAAATCCAATCCAAAGTTTAGCGTTTTTGACTTCTCCCACTTTAAATTGGGGAGTGGTAAGGAAGTATTGACATATCCGGTTTGTCCATCATAGACTCTCTGACTTCCATAAGCACCAAAAACCGTATAATTACCCAAAACATCGACATTCCCATTGACTCCATAGCTAATTCGGGGTTTCAACTTACTCACCACATTACTTACCCCCCAGTTTTGGAAGAAATCTTCGTCATGGGCATTCCAACCCACAGAAATCCCCGGAAAGAATCCAAATTTATTTTGATCCAGTCGGGAAGACCCATCGTAGCGGAAGTTAAATTGCAACAAGAAACGACTATCAAAGTCATAATTTAAGCGACCAAACAGAGAAGTAATTACATGCCGGCTTCTGGAGCTCGAGGGAACACCATTAGCCTCGGCTCCGGCATTCAACGTGTGAATAATATCGGTTGGTGAGTTTTTTGTAGATGCCGAAAGACTATAACTCTGATTGTTGTAATACTCCGTACCGAGTAAAGCATCAAAATGATGATTTCCAAATCCCTTCCGGTAATTTAAAGAAGCATTCATTTGAAGTGTTCTGGTCTTCTCCACAATATCCTGAGCCCATCGGGTATCATCAAAATTTCCGGCATTCATAAAGGCCTTATCAAAATTTTCATAAAGGTTATTAATGGCAAAATGGCTTCCGTTTGCCGTCAATGTTAAATCCGGAATAATATTCCATTCAAATCCCATTGTTGCTGTTAAGCGTTGCTCCAGATTGTTACGAATAAATTTATCCTGATAGTACAACGGGTTTCCAAATCCTCTATTGGTTCCGGGTTGTAATTCATCACTCAATGTTCCATCCGGGTTATTCACATAGATACGAGCCGTGGGGGCCTGCCCGGCAAATCGGTGAAAAACGGTATTATTATCGCCTAACGGACTCTGGTGAAGCTTGGAATGCCCATAGATCAAACTGGAATTCACTTTAAAATTATCCTTAATCTTATAAGATCCGGTAAATTTTCCCGAAAATCGTTCAAAACCCGATCCTAAGATTAACCCTTCGTTATCCAGATAGCCCATACTGGCATAATAGGTTCCTTTTTCATTCCCACCTTGAAAGGATAAATAATGATCCTTTGACATACTATGTTGCCAAATTTCCTCTCCCATTCGGGTATCCATAAACAGGATTTCCTTCCCGGGATTCAGGGGATCCTCCATAGTAGCCCATCCCGGCTGATTGAGGAGGTAACGATTGTCATCATTTAAAAACTGAACGGTAAAATTTGAATTTATTGCATTGTTTCCGGTTCCAAAAGCCAGTGCTCCGTCTAAAAAGTTACTGAATCCATTGGGGTCATTTTGAACCTCTCGATAATAGGCTACGGCTTGACGGTTATATCGGATAAAATCCTCGGCGCCTATATAAGGTCCCGCGGTCCTCTTAAAGTTAAAACTATATTTCTGCTTATAGGTAATACTGGATTTTCCGGCCTTTCCCGTTTTGGTTGTAATCAGAATTACTCCATTTGCTGCACGAGCTCCATAAATTGCCGTTGCCGCAGCATCTTTCAATACCTCCATCGATTCAATATCGTCTGAGTTTAAGGCATAAAAAGAACCGGGTACTCCATCAATCAAAATCAGCGGACTACCACTCCCGTCAAAATCAGTTCCCCCTCGAAGTTGTATTCGGGGCGTCGAACCCGGCTGCCCGGTGGTATTAGCAATCCGTAAACCCGGCACTTCACCTTGTAGAGCCGTCGCCGCATTCGATCGTGTAGAAGTTTGCAGTACTTCGGTATCCATCTTAGAAATTGCCGTGGTTAAGGTATTTCGCGTTTGGCGTCCGTATCCCGTTACCACTACCTCATCTAAGGTACCGATATCTTCCTCCAGCGTCAATTCTACATTTTGCAGATTCTCATCAACGGTTATTTTTTCTTCTTTAAACCCGATAAAGTTAAATTTTAAAACATCCCCGTTCTGTACGGTAATACTGAAGTTTCCATCAAAATCTGTTTGTGTACCGGTATCCGTACCTTCAATAACTACGTTTACACCGGGCAAGGGAACGCCATTATTATCATTAATAACGCCGGAAAGCTCCCTTTCCTGAGCAGTGACCGCAAAACCAAGGCCAAAACAAAAAAGGAATAGCAGGCAAGTCCTCAACTTTAAAGAACTACCCGGGCACATCCTAAAAAGAGTTCCTCTTTTTAAATTAATAAGTGTTAGTGATTTCATAGAACAACAAAATTTAATTCTTAATTAACACTCGCAAGATATAATAAAAAGTATTATGTAACACATAATAAGTTAAATAAATATAAAATTAGATAAATTTTCTGTTCATAAAGATAGCACTTGAACCCACCCTACACATATTATCAACTTCCCTTAAATTTTATATTTTTATTATATAATGCTGATAAACAGAATTTTGTTCAATAAATCTATTATTAATATCTTGGTATTTTATAAGATTTACAAGGTCTTAAACCATTTTAGAGACCGTTTTTAAAATTATTTATTCTTACAACTTATAAGGAATATATAATAATTTTATCTAAACAAGAGTTTATACACTCTATAAAAAAATCATTATGACATACATATATACAAGTATTATAAAACCAGATATATCTCTCTTTAAGTCAGTATCTTATTAACTTTTTAACGCTTGCCGGCCAACAATATTTTACATGTCATTCTTCAGACCCTCTAAAAATTAAGCGGTTATTTCCTTGTTTAAACTCAAAAAAATTATCATTTTAGAGGCCTCTTTTATAAATCTTTATAATTTTAGAGGGAATTAATGCTACGTTGATACGTTACTTGAAAAACAGGACGCCATTAAATTTATAGAAGTGTTTTTATTATTTTACGAATTTAAAAATACTCCTGTTTTGCCTTTCCCCTAACAGAAAATCAAGGGCATTTATTTTTTAATTCGTCCGAAAGAACTAAAAGAAGAAAAACAGAAGCTTGGATATTCCTTTCTAAGGTTGTTGTAAAAACGGATAAGGCTCAAGTCAAAAACCCGGTTTTCAACGGTTCAGCAACCGACAAAGGCAAAATAGATCCGAGCCCGTGGAGCTGTTAATATGTTCGGGGTGCGGTACTTTATTCTCCGAAAATCATACGCTTACATCATAAATGATACACTCTCAAACTAAATTTATCGACAGTTTATTATTTTACATATCATACATAATGCATTGGTTTAGAATATGAAGAAACATAAGAATTTAAAACCCGTAGAAACCCTCACATTAGTCGATCGGGTCGAACTTACCCTGCTTGATTTTTTAAAGGACAATGAATTGGAACCCGGGGATCGTATCCCCAAGGAAATCGAGTTGGCAGAATCGTTAAACGTAAGTCGCACCGTGATTAGAGAAGCATTATCCAGATTGCGTACGCTGGGACTCGTGGAATCCAAAAAGCATCGGGGGATGATTTTAGTCGAACCCGATTTTATCAATAATTTTGAGCGCATACTCGATTCGGGGCTATTGGGTTCAACAACGCTCCAAAATCTATTTGAATTACGATTGATTTTAGAAATGGGAATGGCCGATTTTCTATTTGAAAACAAGACGGCCCGGGATCTGGAGGAATTGGAAGAAATTGTAAAAAAAGAAGAAGCCGAGGAAGAGGTGCAAAAAGCCTATTTTAGTTTAGATAAGGAAATCGCCTTTCACGGGAAGCTGTACCAGATCTCCAAGAACAGGACCCTGCAACGCTTCCAGCGTTTGTTACTCCCTCTTTTTGAGTATGTTAACCAAAAAAACACGTCGAAAGATTTTAATTACAACTATTCTTCCGGCCAGTTTGTTACGCACCGCATGCTTATGGAAAATCTACGATTAGGAACCCCCGAAACGTTTAGAAATGCCATGCGCCAGCATTTGGAACCTCATTTTGATTCTGTTTTCAACAGTAAAATCAAGTCCTGATACCTCATGACAAAAAATCGTTATACAGAATCACTATCGGCGATTACTCGTGAACTTTGGATAAAGCCCCATACCTTCAATCTCTTCCTCAGTTCCAAACCTCCCCCTTGATTTCCTACTTCAACCCATTTATTTGTCACCTTCATAAATGTCAAATCATCAATTATATAACATTTTATAATCCAGTTAACAATACCCAATAAACTCAATTTCAATTTAAACCTAATTCATTCTATTAAATATTAAAAGATTATATATCTGTAATAATTATATGGATCAAAATATCATTTCATTTTAGCATTATAATAATAATTAAATAAAACTCAATAATTATGTAATAATAATATGATATTCACAAACACATAGAAGATTCAATTTTATTTTAACATAATAAAAAATACTTCTTAATGTTTTAATAAATTAATTTGAATCTTATATTTGCAGGGTCGCTTGATTATCGATAGTATAATAAACCGATTATCAAGATCAGACCAAATAAAATGAATTATATAAATCTTTTGATTTAATATGGAATTAACAATTACTCTAATTTAGAAATTATGAATTCAACATTAAGATCAACCTTATTGCTATGTATGACATTGGTGATTCAACTCACCTTTGCTCAGCAAACAAAAGTAGTCTCCGGTACCGTGGTAGATGACCATGAACTCCCGCTACCCGGTGTCAATATTCAGGTTCAAGGTACCCAGCGGGGAACCACTTCCGATTTTGACGGAAACTATTCTATTGATGTGGAAGAAGGAGCTGTTTTAGTCTTTAGCTCGATCGGATTTTCAGAACAGGAAATTACGGTCGGCAGCAGTAATCAGATTAATGTCAGCATGGAAGTCAGCTCTGAAGCCCTTGAAGAAACCGTGATTACGGCGTATGGAATCAAAAAAGAGCGGAAAGCACTGGGATACACTTTTGAAAATGTATCCGGGGAGCAATTAGTCGAGGCTCGAACCACTAACGTTACCGATGCTTTGGCCGGTAAAGTAAGTGGACTAAACCTGTCTAAATCTCACAACGGTCCGGCCGGATCCTCAAAGATCATCCTGCGGGGATTCAATTCGTTAACCGGAGACAACCAGCCCTTAATTGTAGTCGATGGGATGCCGATGTCCAACTTTGTCGGAGCCTCCAACAACGATTTTTGGAACCCTTCGATTGACTTTGGTAACGGTCTGGCCGACCTCAATCCCGAAGATATCGCCGATATTACCGTATTAAAGGGAGGAGCTGCTTCGGCACTCTACGGATCTCGGGCCGGTAACGGAGTTATCGAAATCACCACCAAACAAGGGAAAATGACCCGGGGAGCCGGAATCACTTACTCCAGCACCCTAAACATTGTTTCCATGATGGGCCATCCCGCTCTTCAAAACGATTTCTCACAGGGAAGCGATGGTGATTTTATAAAAGATTCAGGATCCAGCTGGGGAGCCAAAATCGAAGGACAAAGCGTTGAGGATTACACCGGAAATCAGGTTCCTTTACGAACCTACGACAACCTCAAAAATTTCTTTGATACCGGGATCACGCAAAACAATACCATCACCTTGCAAAAGATGGTAGGTGACAATACCGGAATCTTTTCCTCCTTGAGCTATGTCACCGACAAAGGAATGGTTCCCAACTCCAAATTGGATCGTCTAAACGCTACTACGCGGGTGACAACACGGTATGGAGAAGAGAACCGCTGGTCCACTGATGTCAAAATTCAGTATATCAACTCCCATGTAAAAAACCGACCCTTTGGAGGGCACGACCAAAGTTACTACGGCGGTGTTCTGCTCACCCCGAGAAACTTGGATATTACTGCCTTTGAGGCCGGAATGGATGAATTGGGCACCGATGCCGACTCCAACTGGTATATTCCCAACGACTTAGGAAATCCCTACTGGGCGGTTTACAACAATACCAATAAGGACGTACGAAACCGATTTATGATTAACGGAGATATCGGTTATGATTTTACCGACTGGGCGAATGTACACGTTAAGGTGGGATCGGATATGTACACCACTAAAACCGAGCGAAAAGTATATACCGGAGGGCCGGCAGACAATCAGTACCACACCGGATTGGACCGATTCCAGGAGGATAACTTTATCGCCAGTTTGAACCTCCACAAAGACAATTTGATCGGTAATTGGAGCGGATCGCTCTCTGCCTTTGGACAAATCATGCGACGTAAGAGCAACAGTGCCAATCTGGGGGTTATTCTCGATATCCCCAATTACTTTACCGTAAGTAATGATGTGGAAGGGCGGCCCAACGGCGAGGAAAACATCTCAAGACAGCAAATTAATTCTGCTTTTGCGACCTTGGATATCGATTATAACGGGTTCTGGTTTATTAACGCCACCGCTCGTAATGACTGGTCCTCGACCATGTCAAAAGAAAATCGTTCCTACTTTTACCCCTCGGTAAGTACTTCTTTGGTCCTTACCGATATGTTTAGAAAAGTATGGGATAGTAAGCCTTTTGGTGAGGTCATCAACTTTGCCAAGATCCGAGGTTCTTATGCCGAAACCGGAAACTCGCTGGATCCTTACAGTCTGGACAATGTATATTCCATTGGCCACGACCCGCTGGGGAACTTAACCGCTTCTGCCGGATCGACACTTTTAAATCGAAACGTACGGGCCGAATCGCTGAAAACTTATGAATTTGGTGTCAACCTGCGATTTTTTAATGCCGTTGATCTGGATGTGAACTACTATGACACCCACGCCCGAAGACAGTTAATAGGATTACCGATGAACCCGCTATCCGGATATAGCAGCCGTATGATCAACGCCGGGGATATTCAGAATCAAGGACTGGAAGTCACCGTCAATGCCAACATCTTTGACAAACCGGATTTCCGATGGAATTTTAATGCGAATTTTTCCAGTAATAAAAATAAGATTATCGAACTCGCAGAGGGAGTCAGCACCTACAATCTGGGAGGATTTGACAATGTTAATATCAATGCAGAAGTGGGAGGCCGTTATGGTGTCATCCGAGGAACAAAATATGCCCGGGTAGAAGACGAATCCAGTGAATACTTTGGAAAATTGATCGTCGATGGCGACGGACTGCCTTTTGCAGCTAATGAACGCGTAGATTTAGGTGATCAATCACCACGCGCAAATATAGGATTGACCAATACCTTTACCTATAAAAACTTTGATCTTTCCTTCCAAGTGGATGGACGATTTGGCGGAAAATTCTATTCCGGAACCATGAATGAGTTAAAATTCAATGGCTTGGCTGCAGAAACAGTAGTTAATGGAGAACGCAATAACTTCGTGGTCGATGCCGTCATTGAAAATGAGGATGGATCCTTCAGTCCCAACACCACCGAAGTTACTCCGCAAAATTATTGGAGAAGAACAGCTTCTGCAGGAGGTACAACCTTGGGGATAACCGAAGAAAATGTTTTTGATGCCACGAATATCCGGTTGCGAAATGTTCAGCTGGGCTATACATTCCCAAAAACTTTAATGGAGAATACTCCGTTAAACAGTGTGCGGTTGTCCTTCTCGATGAACAATGCATGGATGATTTACAGCAAGGTAAAAGGAATCGATCCGGAAGCCACGTATGCAACCGGAACGAATGCCAACGGCTTTGAGTACCTTACTTTCCCCTCATCACGGGAATTTATCTTTAACTTGACGGTTAGTTTCTAAACTTTAATACACACATATTATGAAATTATATTCAATACAACTTATCCTTAGTACGCTGTTACTGGTTTCCCTGTTATCGGGTTGTACCAGCGACTTTGATGAAATGAATACCGACCCCAATGCTGCCGATGCCGAAGTGGTTTTGCCGGAGATGTTTCTCAACAACTCCATGGTAGGGGCCCAAATGAATCCCGATACGGCCGAACGCTCCTTTATCCTCTATTGGAAGGTCGCCGGAAGGCAGCAAGGAGACAGCGGTACTTTTGCCGTTGGAGGATTTGATGACGGCTGGACCAGCAATTATTGGAATGACTTATCAAACTGGTTAAAATATGCCAACCTTGCCATTAGCCTGGCCAAGGAAAAGGAAGAGAACGGAACCGCCACTTTCTATAACGATAACATCATTCAAATTTCCAGAATCTGGAGAGCCTATGTAATGAGCGAGCAAGCCGATAACTGGGGCCCCGTACCCATTGAAGGATTTCAGGGAAAAAACCCGACTTTTGATTCCGTAGAAGACGTTTACAACTTTATTCTGGAGGACTTAAAAGATGCCGTCTCCAAGATCGATCCTAACATTTCCGGAATCGACAACACGATCAAAGAGATCGACATTGCTTATCAAATGGACTGGAACAAGTGGATTAAATATGGAAATTCCCTGCGTATGCGCTTGGCCATGCGTCTTTCCGAAGTGGATCCGGCCACCGCTCAGGCTCATTTTGAGGACGCCGTACAGGGCGATTACATTGCATCCCTTGATGACAATTTAAAATTCCCTGAAAATAATGGATGGGACGGCCTTACCGGAGTAATGACCCGGGTTTGGAATGCTCAAATCCTTTCGGAAACTCAAAATAATCTGATGACCGGTCTCGGGGGTATTAAATCCAAAGATCAGTTGCCCGCTTATTTGCACAGTTCCATCAAACCTGATGGGTATTTAGGATTACATTTCCCCGACCAATATCCTACCAAGATTAACGACCCGTATATTGGTTATTTCTTTGACGGACTACGCAACAAGATTGATCCGCGGGCTTATAAAACGTATTATATTCCGGGAGACAAGGAGGGTGCTATCTTCTCCAATCTCTTTGAAGTTGACGATGAAGACATGAAAGTTAAGATGCTGAATCCCGGCAGTTCTGACAGCGGGGTTACGGTCGATACTAAATTTACCTGGAGTACTTATCCCTTTGGAGACTGGGGTCCGGCAGGTGGCCGTAATCAAACCACCTCCAACGCCGGTTTTGTACCGGCACTGGGGCAGCAATTCCGGGATGGAAATAATGAGCGCATCTTTTTTGCAAGCTGGGAATCCTATTTTTTAATAGCTGAAGCTGCCCTTCGTGGATGGAACACTCCTATGGACGATGAAACCGCCTATAATCAAGGGGTTGAAGAAAGCTTTGCCTATTTTGACGTCAGTGAATTCTACGGTGAATACATCGAATCCGAAGAATACAGCCGAAACGGAACTTCTGTGAAGTATTCGCACACTGCCGAAGCCGGCTCTTCCCATACGATGACGTATAAAGATGGAAAATCAGGCCAATCAGGAACGGTGAACATCAAGTATCCGGTTAACGATATCTATAAGAACGGTAGTGTCAACAACGATAAATTAACCAAGATCATTACGCAAAAATTCATCGCCAACACCCCTTGGTTACCTTTGGAAACCTGGAATGATCATCGACGATTAGGACTGCCCTTCTTTGAAAATCCGGCTGTAGAAAACCCATTATCCAATATGCCGGGGCTGAACTCTTCTACTTATATGAAGAGTGCGGTCGATCACTTTCCGCAACGCCAACCGTATCCCAGTGGTTTTAGAAACAGCGATCCGGAAGGTTATGATCATGCCGTTAGTCTCTTAAACGGCGAGGACTCGACTATGACTCCATTATGGTGGGCACAACACTAAATGGAGATCGGTAATACCCCAAAAGCGGCTGAATGTTTCAGCCGCTTTTTTTATTGTTCTCAAAATGAAGTAGGGCTTTTTCTACCGTGGTTTCCGGTTGCCGGCAAACCTTATCCTTACACACATATATCTTGGTTTCGCCACCCACCAGTTTTTGCTTCAACAAGGGTAGGTTTTCCTCTTTTCCTCCTAAGAACAAGGCCGTTGGCAAATACTGATGCTGCATCTCAAATCCCAAATCCTGAGCTTTCTCTCCCAGAATGGCCACCTCAAATGGTTTTGTTGTCATGACTCCAAAAAGTTGCGCCCATTGCCCAAAATAAGGAGCTCCTTTTTTTAACCAAGGGGTGACCTTGAGCATCATATTGCTTGCTATTTCGAGGTAGTCTTCGTCTTCCAAGTAATTTCCCAGATCAAAGAGAACCGTTGCCATAACCGCATTAGAAGAGGGCATTTCATGATCTGTAATTTGAATTTTTCGAGCGATCAAATCTTCTGAAGAATCGGCTGTATAATAAAACAACCCGGTCTCCCGGTCATAAAAATGACGAACGACATATGCTGCCAGACGACTTGCCTCATCCAGCCATTTCTTGTCGAAACTAATCTGATACAGTTCCATAAAGGCCTTTGCCAAATATGCATAATCATCCAGAAAAGCATCAATCGAGGCCTTTCCATCCTTGTAATTGCGATAAAGACTACCGTCCGAATTCATCATATTCGACTTCAGGAAGGTTGCATTTTTCAATGCTGTCTCATAATACGATTCCTCTCCCAAACTGCGATAAGCCTCCAAATATCCTTGAAGCATCAAGGCATTCCAAGAAGTTAAAATCTTATCATCTGTAGAAGGTCGAACCCGCTTGTTCCGCACACTCAGCAATTGACGTTTTGCGGCGTGGATTTGGATCCCGACCAAAGATTTGGGGAGCTCCACAACCTCTGCAAATCCGGCTTCCGTTCGATTTCGAAATAAAATATTGTTATCGTCTTCCCAGTTTCCCTCCGGGATAACATTATAAAAAGCCTGAAAAAGATGAGCCTTCTCTTCATCGAGAATTTCTTTGATTTCTTGTGCGGTCCATACGTAAAAAGCACCCTCTTTTCCTTCACTTTCTGCATTTAAAGCCGAGAAAAAACCGCCTTCTCCGGAAGTCATTTCCCGCCTTACAAATTCGAGTGTCTCCTTAATGATTTCTTCATACAGGGATTTGTTGGATAACCGATAAGCCCGGGCATATAGGCTCACCAATTGCGCATTGTCATACAACATCTTTTCAAAATGCGGTGCAAACCAGTCTTCATCGGTCGAATACCGTGAAAAACCGCCCCCGATCTGGTCATAAATACCGCCAAAAGCCATGGCGGTCAAGGTCTTATTGACATCTTGCAACGTACGTTTGTTTTTGGTGAGATAGTAATATTGCAACAAAAATTCCCATCCGCTGGTCATTGGAAATTTTTGTTTTCCACGAAAACCCCCTTTGGCTTTATCAATTTTTACTTGCCAGGCATCATATAGAGCTTGGTAATCCGCCCACTCAAAAACCGGATCTTCGGGGGTTGAAACCCGGATTTTCTGCATGTTGTTAACTCCCTTCGTCAAATTTTCAGCTTGTTCCTCCACCACCGATCGATTGTTGGTATAAGCATCGACCAACTGCGTTAAAACACGAAGCCAATTTTCTTTTGGAAAGTATGTTCCCGCCCAAAACGGTCGTCCGTCCGGCAATGCAAAAACATTCAACGGCCAGCCTGCATTTCCATTCAGCAATTGGGCCGCATCAATATATATTTGATCAATATCAGGACGCTCTTCACGATCTACTTTAATGGCTATAAAATGATCGTTCATAACTTGTGCCACATCCTCATCCATATACGACTCGCGGGCCATCACATGACACCAGTGACAAGCCGAATAGCCAATACTGATAAGTACGGGTTTATCGTCCTGTTTGGCCTGCTCAAAAGCCTCTTTCCCCCATTCAAACCAATCTACCGGATTATCGGCATGTTGTTGTAAATAGGGGCTTGATGCTTGAGCTAACCGATTCTTACTTGCTTTCATCATGATCTGGAATATCCTTTAAGACCATACAAAATACCGCGTTCCTTTAAAATCCTTGTCATTTTTATTGCCTACCAATGAGATCATTCATACTTTCAAAAATGGGCTGTAAAATGATCTTATTGTCTCATATTTAGTCTTTTTTTCGACCGTAGCTATGGCTATGCTCTGCAAAAAAGCCATCATCTGGAACAATAATCTCTATTTTTCGCTTCAATCTCAAAAGTTTAAATGACCTCAATAAAAAAGGGAAACCCCACCGATTTCAACCCGCGAAAAAGATTTGGTATTTCTGTATGGACAATGTTTTATACAAAAATAGAAAAGGGCGACTCAAAAGCCACCCTTTTCTATTTTTATTTAGAATAATTCTATTTAATCCGGTTTATCCATCATAAACCGATTCTTTATTGAATTTTTTAGCCAACAGTCCATAGACCAAAGCCCGGTACTTCTTACGGTTTGAACGCCCTAATTTTTCGATAGTTTCATCAATGGCATCGTCCAACTCCGGGCCATCTTGCAGACCGAGCTTTTTCATTAAAAAGTTCTTTTTTACGGTGTTCAATTCACCTTGATCACTTCCCGCGATGGTTTCCGCATCTACATTGTAAATGGAAGGGCCCAATCCTCTGGCCACTTTTCGAATAAAGTCATCGCTTAACCCCAGCCCCAGTTCTTTGTTTGCCGCCACATATTTATCGACAGCCTCGTCAAATTTGCTCATAATAGAAAGTTTTTAATTGATTTAATTCGTTTTGACAGCAATATAACTAATTCTCTCTTATTTGGAACTTCCAGAGGCATTAAAATTTAGTAACTTTTTGAACCCAAACAGATCTCCTTTCCCTCGCATAAAGCCTTATTTAAATCACTCGATTCGTAGTATCTCCCTGTTGCCCATTTTTGATATTCTTGAGGGTGGTACGGGCTCGACGCGACAGAGCTTCTTCCGTTTTATAAGCTATATGCGGCGTTAAAATAACATTATCCAGGGCCAAAAGCGGATTATCTGCGGCAATCGGCTCTTGATCATAGACATCAATCCCGGCTCCGGCCAGTTCTCCTTTTTCCAGTGCTACAACCAAATCCTCCTGATTTACAATCGGACCCCGAGCCGTGTTAATCAAAAAGGCAGACTTCTTCATCATTTTCAACTCTTCTGCTCCTATCAAATCCCTTGTTTTTTCATTGAGCGGAACATTGACGGTTACTATATCCGAGGATTCCAATAATTCCCTTTTATGTGCTACATAGGTTCCTCCCAATTCGGTAAATTCATCTTTTTGCGTTCTTGACCAGCCCAATAAAGTACACCCAAAAGCCTTAAACAGATGAGCCGTATTTATCCCGATTGTTCCGGTTCCAAGGATTCCCACGGTTTTGCCCGCCAGTTCGATTCCGGGTTCCAGCTCCCATTTTTTTTCTTGCAGGATGCCATGAGCCCGTGGGATTTGCCGAAGTAAGCCAATAGCCAGTCCTACCGTTAGCTCGCTCACCGATTTTGTAGCGTAGGCAGGCACATTATAAACCGCTATTCCATGGGCTTTACAATATTCTGCATCCACCGCATCAAAACCGGTAAACGCCACGGCTACTGTCTCTACATTCGGAAAAGCCTTCAGTAGATCTGCTCCCACTTCTTTTTTGACGGTAACCAGTACCTGAACTTGATCCTTGTCGGCTGCATCCGCATCCCAAACCAATTCGAGATCCAAATCCATGGATACAGCTAACCGGGCTACCAAACTTTTGGGAACCCCAAGCCCTTCCAAAAATAATACTTGTGCTTCATTGGTCATCATAGTTTTTAGTTTTGAGTAGTTAGTGGTTGACCTTCCCTAAATAGGGTTGATCGTTTTGGTTAAACAGTTAAGCAGTTAAACAGTTAAGCAGTTAAACAGTTCACCAATTAAGCGGGTTGTATGCGGCTTATTCTTTCATCTCAATAAAAAATTTAAAATTTGTCTTTTGAAATTTAAAATCTCCAATTATTAATCGAGTGATGAAAATTTTATAATAAACTCCGTGAACACTGCGAATTCTCTGCGGTTAAAAAATGAGGGGAGTTTTGAGTTTTTAAGCTTCCCTAATAGGGTTGGTTGACCATTTTGGTTAAACAGTTAATCGGTTAAACAGTTAAACAGTTAAACGGGTGGTATGCGGCTCATTCTTTCACCTCAATAAAAAGTTTAAAATTTGTCTTTTGAAATCCAAAATCTCCAATTCTTAATCGGGTGATGAAAATTTTATAATAAACTCCGTGAACACTGCGAATTCTCTGCGGTTAAATGGTTAAACAGTTAAACAGTTCACCAATTAAACGGGGTGTATGCGGCTCATTCTTTGACTCCAATAAAAAATTTGAAATCACCAACGCCTGCCTATCAAGATGTTTTGAGATTTCTCAACGTATAAAAACGGGTTCATCTTCTCTTTCTGTATATTTCTCACTATACCGATAACCTCCTTCCTCAAATCCCAAAAGACCATCTTTCTCCCTGATATTGTGATCCACAATATAACGGGCCATGGCTCCCCGTGCCTGTTTAGCATAAAAAGAGATGATTTTAAGCTTTCCGTTTTTAAAATCCTTAAAAATCGGCGTCATCATATCCGCCTTCAATTTCTGATCATCAACGGCTTTTGAATACTCTTTACTGGCCAAATTCACCAAAGTCTCTCCTCCTTCTAATTCTTTATTCAGATAATCTGTGATTTTACGATTCCAGAATTCATAGAGATCATTACTCCCCCGCAAGGGCAATTTTATTTTCATTTCCAACCGATAAGGTTGAATCAAATCCAATGGTCGCAGGATTCCATACATTCCGGTGATAATACGAACGGTATGCTGCAAATCATCCAGCTTATCATTCGGTAGCGTATAGGCATCCAACCCGCTATAGGTATCTCCATCATATAAATATACCGCCAGTCGAGCCCGATCGGTTGTATTGCTTTCATCAAATTCTTGATATCGTTGATAATTCAAATCGGCGAGCCGATCACTGATATTCATCAACTCCGAAATCTCTTTTTTGGACATTCGCGAGAGTTTGCGATTCAATTGAACGGCATCCTCAAAAAAAACAGGTTGGGTTCCCTGGGAGGTCGGTAATTCTTTTTCCTCCTCCATTTTTTTGGCCGGTGATATAATAACCTTCATCGTTTTCGTTTTTGTAAACATACAAAATTAGCCACGAACTCGAGTTTTGGTCTTAAAGATTTACCAATCCCAGTATTCCCGACCAACCGGAGCCTATTCAATAGCGAAAAAATAAACGTCTAATCACGGCAGGCAAATCGGTTCTAACCTGCTTTATTTTAGTTTTTTCGAGGAAGAAAAACCTCTGCCATCATGCATCTGACACTTCCTCCGCCGAGCCTTTCAATAGTATGAATATCCGATTTAATAATCCCGGAATACTTTCCAATCTCTTCAATTTGATCCTTACGAAGGGAATCGTAAGCAGCCTGGCTCATCACCATATATTTCTTCCCCGAAGCCCCTTCTACTTCCAGCATATTTCCGGCAAAATGGTGCATTTGTTCTTCTGATAACTTCACCATCACTTTTCCGTCTTCCTTGAGGCTCTTCACTACTCTTTTTCGCTCTCCGGAATCGTCGATACTATCCAGGCAAATCACGGCCAATTCTTCTCCCAACCCCATCATCACGTTGGTGTGGTAAATCTCCCTGCGTTCTCCGTCAACCGTTTGACAGGCCCTAAAAATAATCGGCAGATACTCAAAGTCCTCACAAAACTCCAAAACTAAATCTTCATCGGCTCGCGGCGACAAAGCACAATAGGCCTTACGATGCCGGCGATCTAAAATCAAACTTCCGGTAGCTTCCAAATACTTTCCATCCTCCTCGGCCTCGGTATAATCCATGAAGTGATCAATCCGGAATCCTTCTTCCTCCAATTTTGTAAAAATATCCTCCCGACGCTCCCGGCGTCTGTTTTCAGCAAACATGGGATACAATCCCACCGTCCCATCTTCATGAAAAGACACCCAATTATTCGGAAATATGGAATCCGGCGTATCCAGTTCTTTACGATCCTCGACGACGACGACATGTACCCCGACCCCCCGTAGTCTATCAACCAATTCATCAAACTCGGCTTGTGCCAGCCGGGTTACTTCCTCTCCCGATTTATCGGTATCTTTCATAAAGTAATTGTTGACCGCCGTTTGCTCGTTCATTCGATAAGCCACCGGACGAATCATTAAAATAGTATTGGTAATCTGCCTCATGTTTTATATGTATTTATCTTATGCTCGAATTAAAGGGAGGGTAGAACATCGCAAAAGTCCTTCCTGCTTGGCAATCTCGCTATAAACGACTTCTTCTACCGTGATCCCTTGCTTCCTTAGCCAGGTGTTTAAGCGGGTAAAACTTTTTTCAGAAATCACTACATCTTCGGCAATTGAAAATATATTGCTATTCATATGATACATTTCTGCTCTGGTAATTTCAAATACATTTTCGGTTCCAAAATTTTGAAGTAACCATTTATACTCTTCTTCCTCAAGGAATCCGTTTTTATGAATGATTGCCTTCCCTCGGCCCACCGGCTGAAAACAACAATCTAAATGCAAAGCATTATTTCGGGGATCTGTATTTGATTTTCGCAGATTAAAGGATTTGACAATCTTATCGGGAAACAGTTCTTGTAAAGCCCCAACAGCCTTTGTATTGGTACGGGCCGTGATCAAATCGGGATACTCCTCTCCCCGGTATGTCCCCACAAAAATATAATCTCCATAGGGCATCACATCGCCTCCTTCGACATGCACTTCTTCCGGAAACCGAATAACCCGAGCTGGATCTACCTGATCCAAAACCGTATGAATAGCCCCCAGTTCTTTTTCTCGATCGGGGAGAATATTGGCTTTCACAAATTTGTCTTCAATAACAAAGCCAATATCACGTGTAAAAATTTGATTTACTCCTTCAATAATCTCCGGGCGATAAACCGTCACCCCATATTTCTTTAAAACCCGACAAACGCCCTCCATTTCTTCAATCATATCTTCCTCTTTCGGATAGGTTCCGGCTTTAATGTGCTCCATTGATTTGGGGTCATAAGCTTCTTCTAATCGCGGGGTTGGGCCGGTTCCCTTCGCTTGTCCCAAAATCACAGCCCTTAAACGGCTTGTTTCATCCGTAATATGTAGTTTTAACATCGTGAAAAAATTAAAATGACACTCCCCGTCGGGAGGTTTAAACATCCGGCAAAAAGCTTTCAAACTTTTAGGAAAAATAGAAAATACAAAGCATAAAGTGAAGCGTTAACAGCAGCTTTATGGAGGTGTTTTTAATTTTGGAGAAAAACGATAACACAAAGAATTAAAAGGGATATTTGTTATTCCATAACTGGGGTATATCAGATATATTTTACCTGTAATAAAAAGTCTCTAAAAACATAAAAAGGGCTCCCACCGAATGGGAACCCTTTTGTCCTTTAGCATACCGTGCCCGGTATCCATTTCCTCTATTTTATCCAAAATCTTCGGTCACGATATAGCTATCCCCCACCCCCAGTGTATGCAAGTGCTCTCGCATAGCCTCCAACATCGGGTCGGGTCCACAGATATAATAATATTGATTTTTCGTATCGCCCGCATGCTTCTTAATAAAATCGGCATCTATAAAACCATGCGGATAATCCGCATTTTCCTCTTCCGAAAGAATATTGACAAAATTCTTGCCCAGCCAATCTTCAAAACGGGATTTATCAATAATATCCTCCTCTTTCTTATTGGCAAAAAGAAGTTTGTTATTTCCCATTTTACCTTCGTTTTTTAATTGCTTCAAGATGGCAATAAAAGGGGTAACTCCCGCACCTCCGGCAATAAATACTCCATCTCCTTTATACTGGATAGCCCCAAAGGGATCGTGTAAAATCAACTCATCACCAACTTTGGCCGACAGCAACTGATTGGTTACCCGATTGCGGGAAGGATAGGTTTTGATGGTAAATTCCAGAAAATCGTCTTCCGGCAAAGAAGTAAATGTAAAACAGCTTAAGGTATCTTTCCATTCCGGCTTATTCACTGCAATATCGGCTGCTTGTCCCGGAATATATTCAAAACCTCGGGGTTTGTCATATCGAATCCTCAAGACATCATGCGTCACATGGTCAATGGATTGTATTTTTACTAATTGTTCCATAAGTAGTATTTAAAATTTAAATTTGAGTCCAAAAATTTTCCCGATATCGGTCTTCTTTAAACTTGCCCGAGAAATGTTCGGTTACGGTCTTACTATTTGTATCGTTAATTCCCCGTGAGGCTACGCACAAATGATCGGCCTCGATAACAACCGCCACATCCTCGTGCCCCAACACTTCTTTTAACCCTTCTGCAACCTGCATGGTTAATCGTTCTTGCACTTGCGGACGCTTTGCATAATACTGTACCAGCCGATTGATTTTAGAAAGGCCAATCACATGTTCATGCGGAAAATAAGCCACATGAGCTCGTCCAATTATAGGTACAAAATGGTGCTCGCAATTGGAATAGACGGTGATATCTTTTTCCACTAACATGCGGTCATAATGATAGGTATTGTCAAAAAGAGTGATCTTCGGCTTATTCTTTTCCTGAAGTCCGCTGAAAATCTCCTTTACATACATTTTGGCCACTCGTTTCGGGGTTCCTTTCAGACTATCGTCGGAAAGATCCATTCCCAAAATATTCATGATCTCACCGAAATGGTATTGTATTTTTTCAATTTTTTCGGTATCATTCAGCGATTCAACTTCTCCATTTTCAGTTACCTCCAGTAATACCTCGCCCAGGTTTATATCCGATTTTTGCATGGAATTTATTTATTTTCTGGCTAAAACAAGACTTTTTATTTTCAGTCTTCTACAACAATCTCACCTTTCATTGTCGGGTGAATGGAGCAAATATATTTAAAACTTTTGTCAGGTGTGGTCTTAAATGAACTTCCTTTTTTAATTATTCCCGAAGTCCAGGTATGCTCAACATCGGTAGAAACGTCATGCTCTACAATCCCTTCGTTAATCCAGACCACCTCGTCACCTTTATGAATGGTAAGTTTAGCAGGATGAAATTGCATTCCTTTAATAATGACCGTATCGATTTTAGCAGTCTGCTTAGAAACTGCTTTTTCCGTAGTCTTCACTGCCGGTAAAATCTCGCTTGCGGGTTCTATAGCAGCGGCCTTCCCGGTGTGGTTGCAAGCTGCAACCAGGGATAGGGCACCTATCCCCAGAAACAGGGAGCACAGTATTATTTTATATTTCATGATTTTATTTATTAATTTTCTTTTGGTCTTCCTTAGCCATTTCAAGGTGATGATCAAGCAACGGAGAAACATCGATCAAGGCTTGTTTTAACTCCCCATTCTCGGTTTGTGGGATCAAAACATTTTTAACGGCACCAATTACTGCATCGTGATAAGCCACTTCATTGTCGATATAGGCTTTATCAAAATCGGCTCCACTCAGGCTTTCCAATTTCTTGGTGGTTTCTTTAGCCTGATCTTGAAGGGACTTCGTGACCGCATTATCATTATCGGGAGTTACTCCTAATTTACCGGCTAAATCGGAAGCACTTTTAATGATATCTTCATGATCGTTAATCATGGTTTGTGCAAATTTCTTAACGGTCTCATTCTTCGATTTTTGAAGGGCCAATTTGCCATAATCCACATCGATTTGATTAGCCACAACGACAATAGAGGCCACCTGAGCATCGCTCTCTACAATAGGCAATTGACCTTCTCCATCATTGATCTTCTTTTGATTATCCTGAGCCATTTCAAGGTGATGATCCAAAAGTGGAGATACATCCTTTAAGGCCTGTTTTAATTCTTCATTATCAGTTTGCGGGATCAATACATTCTTAACGGCATCAATAACGGATTTATGATAGGACACTTCATTATCGATATAAGCTTTGTCAAAATCTGCACCTTCTGCCCCTTTCAATTTTGATAATACTTCTTTTTGTCCCTCCAACAATGATTTTGTAATCTCATTATCATCATCGGGCGTAACGCCTAATTTGCCAACCAATTCAGAAGCACTCTTAATAATGTCTCCGTGATCGTCAATCATGGTCTGCGCATACTTACGGGCAATCGAATTGGTAGATTTATCGAGGGCTAATTTCCCGTAATCGATATCAATCTGATTGGCGGTAACCACAATCGAGGCAATCTGAGCATCGCTTAATTGGCTATCTTGTTCACGACAAGATGAAAGAAGGAATAGAAACAAAAGGGGTATTACTCCCCATAGGGTAGATGCAACAATTTTTAAAGATTTCATAATACATTAATATTTAAGTTGGGACTCTTTAGGGTTAAATTTCTCGCTTCAAAAAACGTAGAATCCTTAACAACGTTTTCTCAAGTTTACTCTTCTACCTACTTTTCAATTTTTGCTATTTCATGCATTACCCGATCCACCATGGGGTCACAATGTATCAGGTTAAATTCAAATAAATCAACGGGGGAATAGGATTTTTCAATCTGCTCCCGCAGCATGGCCTTGGCACGACTCAAGCGCACCTTGACATTGGCTTTACTAATTTCTAACAGGGAAGCGGTCTCGGCAACATTCATTTGATTCATTTCCCGCAGCGAGAAGACAAGTCTGTATTTTAAGGGAAGCCGTGCAAGTGCTTCCTCTATAATACGTCTCACCTCATGGCTGCGTACTACCGATCCCGTCTGATCATTCGTATTCGAATACATAGGCTGTGATTCTTCATATAATTCCTTCGGTATCTCTTTCTTAAAACTGAACTTTTGCTGCTTATGATAGCAGTTATTCAGCATAATTCGCGTAATCCAAGTCTTAAAGCTCGATCGTCCTTCAAACTGATTAAGATTTTTATAAGCATCTATAAAGGTGTCCTGCATCAAATCCTCGGTATCCGTGTGATTATAGTTATAGGAACGCCCTATTTTATATAAATATGGATTGTAGCGCTTTACAATAAACCGGTAGAATTCTCTTTGCCCTTCTTTAATGCGTGTAATCAGATCATCATCTGTGGTCTTAATTTCCATGTCCTCTTTGATTTCCATAAATCACACCTTTTTTGTTTTTCATCAAACTTCATAACTCATTACCATATTGATAATAAATTATGAAGATTAAAAAAATATCATTGATCATATTTTTCAATGATTATCGATTCAATAACAAAATTAGGCTCAAAGTTTTTCATTATTATAGCTATAACTCTACTTTAACTATTTTTCGATTTTTCCTGCGATATTATTATTTTGTTATCCAACCTTCAACACTACCCTCCCATTCATTAGAGTACCTGAAGATTGAAAAGGTTACAATATTTTCGACATATTTTTAAAAATCTCTATAGCTGCTCCCATATAAAACACAAAACCCTCATTATCAGAAATAATGAGGGTTTAAAAAGATATCGATAAATTTTATCGATCTTCGATTTTTACAAAATCGCGTTGATTTTCTCCAATATAAATTTGTCGGGGACGGCCGATAGGCTCCTTACGCAATCGCATTTCCCGCCATTGAGCAATCCATCCGGGGAGGCGGCCGATTGCAAAAATTACGGTAAACATTTCAGTAGGGATTCCTAAAGTACGATAAATAATTCCGGAGTAAAAATCGACGTTGGGATAGAGTTTCCGTTTCACAAAATACTCATCCTTAAGGGCCTCTTTCTCCAGTCCCTTAGCAATATCCAAAACCGGATCTTCAACCCCCAGTTTCCCCAAAACATCATCTGCCGACTTCTTGATAATTCGTGCTCGGGGGTCAAAATTCTTATATACCCGATGGCCAAATCCCATCAACCGGAACGGATCTTCCTTATCTTTGGCCCGGGCAATATATTTTTGCGTATCGCCTCCATTGGCCCTGATTTCCTCAAGCATTTCAATGACGGCCTGATTGGCCCCTCCGTGAAGCGGCCCCCAAAGAGCTGAAACACCGGCAGATATAGAAGAAAACAAGCCCGCATGTGAAGACCCTACCATCCGCACAGTAGAAGCCGAACAGTTTTGTTCATGGTCGGCATGTAAAATCAGGAGCTTGTTAAACGCTTCGGATACCACCTTGGTAAGCTCATATTTTTCATTCGGCATATCAAACATCATCTTCAGGATGTTGTTTACATAATCGTCAGATCCTTCTCCATAATCCAGTGGCCAGCCGTTTCTTTTTCGGAAGGTCCAGGCTACCAAAATAGGAAACTTGGCCAATAACTTAATAATGGCCTTGTACATCTCATCTCCCGCATTCACATTCACTGAACTCGGATTGAAAGCGACCAACGCACTGGTCATTGATGCCAATACCCCCATAGGGTGCGCCGATTTTGGAAAACCATCTAAAATCTTCTTTAAATCATCATCCAAATAAGCTTGTTTCTTGATATCCTTCTTTAACCGATCCAACTGCTCCTGCGTGGGTAATTCTCCAAAAATCAACAGATAAGCCACTTCCAGAAAACTCGCCTTATTTGCCAAATCCTCAATACTATAGCCCCGATATCGCAAGATGCTCTCCTCCCCGTTCAGGTATGTAATCTCACTTTGACACGAACCGGTGTTCTTATATCCGGGATCCAATGTAATGGCCCCTCCGGATGCTGTCCGAAGTGCTTTTATATCAATCCCCACTTCATTTTCTGTTCCTATAACAAGAGGCAGTTCATATTTCTTCCCCTGTAATTCTAAAATTGCTTTATCCGCCATTGTATTTTATTTTATTATGCACTTTATTGAAATATGAGTCCGACCGAAATCGAACTCATAATGGTATTAACCGACCGCCTTCGTTTCTAAAACTGAAAAGCATCTTTTCCCAAATACACCGCCTGATCCTCCAATTCTTCTTCAATTCTCAATAATTGGTTATACTTGGCCAGCCGATCACTACGGGATAAGGATCCGGTTTTGATCTGGCCGGTATTCAAGGCCACGGTAAGGTCGGCAATCGTCGTATCTTCGGTCTCTCCCGAACGATGTGAAATCACCGCGGTGTAACCGGCTTTCTGTGCCATATTGATCGCAGCAATGGTCTCTGACACCGTTCCAATCTGATTCAGCTTAATCAAAATCGAGTTCGCAATTCCCTGATTGATCCCCCGAGACAGCCGTTCGACATTGGTGACAAACAAATCATCGCCGACTAACTGCGTTCGGTCTCCGATTTTATCGGTCAGTATCTTCCACCCCTCCCAGTCATCTTCATCCATTCCATCCTCAACCGAAATAATCGGGAATTCATCGACCAATTGCGCGATATAATCCGCTTGCTCAGCTTGCGACAAAACAGCCCCACCTTCGTCTTCAAACAAGCTATAATCGTATTTTTCATTTTTATAAAATTCAGAAGCTGCACAATCCAAAGCGATAAAAATGTCTTCGCCAAATCTATATCCGGCTTTTTCAACGGCCTTACCAATGGTTTTGATAGCATCTTCGGTTCCGTCGAGTTTCGGTGCAAAACCTCCTTCATCACCCACTGCAGTACTCAAACCGCGATCATGTAAAACTTTCTTTAAGTTGTGGAAGATCTCTGTTCCCATTTTCAACGCCTCTGTAAAAGAAGAAGCCGAAACCGGTACAATCATAAATTCCTGAAAAGCAATCGGTGCATCAGAATGGGATCCCCCATTAATAATATTCATCATGGGAACCGGTAAGGTTTTAGCTCCAACACCTCCCAAATAACGATATAACGATAATCCCAATTGTGCCGCTGCCGCCTTTGCTACTGCAATAGAAACTCCCAACAAGGCATTCGCTCCCATATTGGCTTTATTAGGGGTCCCGTCAATCTCCAAAAGAAGTTGATCAATTCCTTCCTGATCAAAAACCGAATGGCCTACCAACTTCTCCCGAATAACCTCGTTCACATGGCCTACGGCCGTCAATACCCCTTTTCCCATATAATCGGATCCTCCATCACGCAATTCTACGGCTTCATATTCTCCGGTAGAAGCTCCGGAGGGTACAGCAGCCCGCCCTCTGTTTCCATCGCCTGTAACAACATCTACCTCTACTGTAGGGTTTCCCCGGGAATCAAATATTTGTCTGGCAATAACATCTTTAATTGTGTTCTTCATATTTATTGTAATTTTTTAACTATATACGATTAACTTCTACATCCTACTAAGAGGTCATTTAAACGTTCAAAAATGGGCTGCAAAATAATCTTATTGCCCCAGGTTTAGTCTTTTTTTCGACCGTAGCTATGGCTATGCTCTACAAAAAAGCCGTCGCCTGGAACAATAATCTCTATTTTTCGCTTCAATCCCAAAAGTTTAAACCACTTCTAAAACAGAACTAACAAAGATAAGATATTTAATCGTTTTTTTAACACAAAAAGAGAAATCCTCCAAATTTCAAAAGATCCTCAGCAAAGAATAAACCTGTCCTAAAATACCGGCCTCGCTCTTAAAAACAAGCTCAAGCTCTACACTATCATTCTTCTTTGATAACATTATACTTTTTTAGGATTTCTACGGTCTTATCCAGTGGGAGTGCTTGCACTTCATGGCCCTTATACCCTTTCATGTCTTCGGCCATAAACAAGGAGTTATATATAGCTTCTTTGGTGGCTTCCAGCACCGCAAGAAATAGCGGGGTCATCTCGTCATTCAACAAGCGGGGAACCGTTTGAACGGGTTCCTTATACCGGTACGGAATACGCCCATCGGGATGGGTAGAAAACGCAATGGAATAATCACCGCTGCCGTTGGAAGAAAATGCCCCCACCCCGCCAAAGGCCAAAAAGGAGCGTTTTGCCAACCGTTCAAGATTTCTGGAAGAAAGCGGCGCATCGGTTGCAATAATCATCATCGCCGAACCATCCACTTTATAATCTTCTGTTCCGGCCTTATAATAATTATCCAATTCTATCCCTACCGGTGCTCCTTCAATATTTAATATGCCTCCAAAATTTGTTTGTACTAAAACACCGACCGTATATCCACCTTTGGATTTAGGCAGTACTCGGGAAGACGTTCCAATCCCTCCTTTAAACCCCATACAAATTGTACCGGTTCCGGCTCCCACATTACCTTCTTGTACAGGTCCGGATCGAGCCTGCTCCAGGGCTTCAAAAACATCGGCTGCAGTTATATACCGCCCTCGAATATCATTTAAAAAACCATCATTGGTTTCACCAACAACGGCATTCACCGAACGCACTTCTTCATTACCGGGCTGCTTTAAAACATAACTGATTAACGCGTCAGCCACTTTTGGCGTATTCAGCGTATTAGTTAACAAGATCGGGGTCTCTATATTTCCCAACTCCTGAATTTGGGTAGTTCCCATACTTTTTCCAAAGCCATTCCCCACAAAAACCGCAGCCGGAACTTTATCCTGAAAAATATTTCCGGCGTGGGGAATAATAGCTGTTACTCCGGTACGAACAGAGTCCCCATCAACTCGAGTTCGCTGCCCCACCTTTACCCCTTTAACATCCGTAATAGCATTCCATTGCCCGGGCTGAAGAATACCGAGTTGTACTCCGTAATCCCGTAAACGATGACGCTGCTTATGGGGCACTTGAGAAAAAATAGATAAAGACATACTTAAAAATAATAAAAGGGTACTGCCGTATCGAATGAACATATCTGAAAATTTAAGAATTTAAGGGGCGCAATTTATCCGGGGCATAAGCCTCTATCAAGGCACGAGCCAAAATCTGTAAACTATCAACGACCGGAACACCCAAATATTCTGATTCTGTAATCACCAAAGGGATTTCTGTACACCCCAGGATCAAAACTTCAGCTCCGTCTTTAATCAATCTCTCCGCAGCCCCATACAAAATTTTTTTAGCCCTATTCGAAATTTTGGTCCCCGTCGCTTTCACTCCAAAATTTTCATCATAAATGGCACGCTGTACTGCATTTTGCCCAACTTCATCCATAGTAATTACGCCCCATCCGGCAGCTTCCAATGCATCGCTATACAATCGGGCTTTCCGAGTACCTGTGGTGGATAATACGCCGATTTTTGCCCCTTCTCGATAATAACGATCTGTAAACGCAACGGTTTCTTCAATCATATTCAGCAGTCGAATACTCGCCCCGTTCTTGTCCAACTCCTCCTGTATGCATTTAAAAATAGGAGAGGCATGAGCCGTATTACAAGCGATCCCGGCAACATTCACGTCATTCTGCTCCAACTTCAACAAAATGGACCCCAGAGCGACCCCCGGATTCTCCTTCACTTTTCCCTCTAAAAACATCGTCCGATCGGGAATAAACGCCGGCGCAGACCATAATAACACCGGCAGATGTTCTTGATCTGTCGTTGCCCGAGTTTCAGCAATTAGTTTTTGAAATAAGCTATTACCGGCAGCCGGCCCGGCTCCCCCCACGATACCTATCATACCCTTATAAAATTAACGATTTCCATACCTTCATCTTATCAGAAAATATTTCCTACAACACTCCCGACCTATAATCCCTATCCCCCGGTTCCCATCTTACAGCTGCACTTTACCCTTTTAGAGCATCAAAGCAGAAAGCGACTCCTCCCGTCAAATGTATTATAATTTCGATTTATCTCCATCCCAAAAATGGAAAAAGGATAAATGATCGCTCACTTATCCTTTGGTTTTTAAATCCGGAGGAAGATTTTATTCTTCTTCGTTACTGGCTTTAGCTTCGGTCGGCTGGTGCTGTGCAGCAGCTGCGCCCGCTTGCCCTTTATTCTTTTTTCTACGACGCCGGCCACGTCCTCCACCTCGACGGGTAGATTTCTTACCCCCTTCATTGAGGTCATATATATCGTTGTAATCGACCAGTTCAATCATTGCCATCTCGGCATTGTCGCCTTGTCGATTTCCCAACTTAATCACCCGGGTATAGCCTCCCGGTCGATCGCCCACTTTAGGCGCAACCTCTCTAAACAGTTCAGAAACCGCTTCTTTGCTGCGTAACTTTGCAAAAACCAATCGACGGTTATGGGTCGTATCCACTTTTGATTTCGTAATCAAAGGCTCCACAAAACCTCGTAGTGCTTTAGCCTTGGCCACTGTCGTATGTATCCTTTTATGCTCGATCAAAGAACTCGCCATATTTCCCATCATCGATTTACGATGAGCGGAAGTTCTTGAAAGGTGTGCTGTCTTTTTACCGTGTCTCATTTTCTATTATTTCTTTTTAAAACCGTGGAAAAATAACTCCATCGCTTAGTCCTTATCCAAATTATACTTCGAGAGATCCATTCCAAATTCCAATCCTTTTCCTTCTACCAATTCTTCCAATTCGCTCAATGATTTTTTACCAAAGTTTCTAAACTTCATCAAATCGCTTTTCTGATGGGTTACCAATTCCCCGAGATTATTAACTTCTGCAGCTTTCAAACAATTCAACGCTCGAACCGAGAGATCCAGATCTACCAGATTCGTCTTCAAAAGCTGTCGCATATGCAACGATTCTTCATCATAGGTTTCTACCTGTGATTTTTCATCATCCTCCAGCGTAATACGTTCATCGGAGAACAGCATAAAGTGCTGAATCAAAATCTTAGCCGCCTCGGTCAAGGCATCTTGCGGGTGAACACTACCATCCGATTGAATTTCGAAAACCAATTTCTCATAGTCTGTCTTTTGTCCTACACGATAGTCCTCTACTCCATATTTAACATTTTTTATCGGCGTATAAATAGAATCGATAAAAATGGTTCCCAATGCCGCATCCGACTTTTTATTCTCTTCGGCCGGAACATATCCTCGTCCTTTATCAATGGTGAGCTCCATATTGATGCTCACTTTCTTGTCCATGTGACACAGCACCAAATCGGGGTTCAAGACCTGGAATCCGGAAATCGACTTTTGTAAATCACCGGCTTTCATCTCTTCTTTTCCGGAAAAAGAAACGGTCACGGTCTCATTATCGACCTCTTCAATCTGTTGTTTAAACCGAACCTGTTTAAGATTCAAAATAATTTCAGTAACATCTTCCACAACGCCGGAAATAGTGGAAAATTCATGCTCCACTCCTTCGATACGAACCGAGGTAATCGCAAATCCCTCTAAAGAAGACAAAAGAACTCTTCTTAAGGCGTTACCGACGGTCAACCCAAATCCCGGCTCAAGGGGTCGAAATTCGAATTTACCTTCGGTATCCGACGATTCAATCATTACCACCTTATCGGGTCTCTGAAAATTTAATATTGCCATAGTTCTATATGCTCTGTAAGGATTATTTAGAATATAATTCCACAATTAATTGTGTATTGATATTTTCGGAAATCTGTTCCCGTTCCGGAACGGAGACCACTGTTCCCTCCATTTTCTCAGCATTCCAAGAAAGCCATTCATGAACTGCGTTAGATCGCTCTAACGAATGTTGGATTACCTCCAAGGTTTTGGATTTCTCCCGAACTCCAATAACATCATTCACATCCACCTGATAAGAAGGGATATTTACAATCTCTCCATTCACTACGATATGCTTATGGGAAACTAATTGCCGAGCGGCATTGCGGGTAGGAGCCAGTCCCAACCGATATACGATATTGTCTAATCGCCCCTCGCACAATTGCAGTAAAATTTCGCCGGTAATCCCTTTACGACGGTTTGCATTCTCAAACATGCGTCGGAATTGCCGTTCTAAGATTCCATAGGTGTATTTTGCTTTTTGCTTTTCCATGAGCTGCAAAGCATACTCCGATTTCTTTCCTCTTCGACGTTGATTGCCGTGTTGGCCCGGAGGGTATTTCTTCTTTTCTAACGACTTGTCATCCCCATAAATGGGTTCCCCAAATTTTCTGGCGATCTTTGATTTTGGTCCTGTATATCTTGCCATCTAATACTTGTTGCGGATTATGAATTAAGGCATAGAAATCCTTCGATAATCCTATTATAAAATAAGTGATTAATTAAACTCTTCTTCTTTTTGGAGGGCGACATCCATTATGAGGAACCGGGGTAACATCAATAATCTCGGTTACCTCAACACCCAAATTGTGAAGGCTTCGAATCGCAGACTCCCGGCCGTTTCCGGGGCCCTTGACATATACCTTCACCTTGCGCAAGCCTGCGTCAAACGCAACCTTTCCGGCATCCTCAGCAGCCATTTGAGCCGCATAAGGGGTATTTTTCTTACTTCCTCTGAACCCCATTTTACCCGCTGAAGACCAGGAAATAACATCCCCTTTTTTATTGGTCAACGAAACGATAATGTTATTAAACGAAGAAGAAATATATGCTTCACCAAATGCATCGACTTGGATCTTCCTCTTTTTATTTGCGGTTTTTGCCTTAGCCATAATTCAAATTCCCTATTTAGTTACTTTCTTTTTGTTTGCAACAGTCTTACGACGGCCTTTACGCGTCCGCGAGTTATTTTTTGTACGTTGCCCCCGTAACGGCAAACCGGATCTATGACGTACTCCCCGGTAGCATCCGATATCCATCAAACGCTTGATGTTCATCTGAGTTTCTGAACGCAAACGACCCTCGATTGTATAATCGCTAATGGCCTGTCGCACGCGACCCGCCTCTTCGTCGGTCCACTCACCCACTTTTTTATCCTTGTCAACTTTAGCTTTTTCTAAAATTTCAAGGGATCTGCTCTTGCCTACACCATAGATATAGGTCAAAGAGATGACTCCGCGCTTGTGGTTAGGAATATCAACTCCAGCTATTCTTGCCATATTAACCTTGTCTTTGTTTGTTTCTTGGGTTCTTTTTATTAATTACATAGATACGTCCCTTACGGCGTACAATCTTGTCGCCGGGACCTCTTTTTTTTACTGATGCTCTAACTTTCATGCTTGATTCTCTTTTAAGTGCAAAAAATTAGTCTATTTTTTAAGGGAGTGCAAAGATATAAAACTTTTATCAAATACCCCTTTATAAACTATTTTAATAACGATATGAAATTCTTCCTTTTGTCAAGTCATAAGGACTCATTTCGAGTTTTACTTTATCCCCGGGCAACAATTTGATATAGTGCATCCTCATCTTCCCGGAAATATGAGCCGTTACCACGTGACCATTTTCCAATTCCACACGAAACATTGCATTTGACAAGGCTTCGATAATCGTTCCATCTTGCTCTATCGCTTTTTGTTTTGCCATAATATATTTATGCTACTGCTTTTCTGTTTCTTCCAGTCTTGATCAGACTATCATAATGACGATTCAATAAATATGAATCCACTTGTTGCATCGTATCGATTGCAACCCCCACCATAATCAGCAGGGAAGTACCTCCATAAAATAAGGCCCATCCATCCTGAACGCCGATATTGACTATAAGTGCCGGGAAAATGGAAATCAAGGCCAGAAAAATAGATCCCGGAAAGGTAATTTGCGACATTACCTTGTCCAAAAAGTTATCCGTATCGGTTCCCGGTCGAATACCGGGAATAAACCCACCACTTCGTTTTAAGTCATCGGCCATTTTATTGGTCGGCACAGTAACTGCGGTGTAGAAATACGTAAATATAATAACCAGGATACCAAAAACCAAATTGTACCAAAAACCAAACAGGTTTTCAAAGGCCGTTTTCATGGTTAAAGCCCAGTCTGAATCGGAAAGCCCGGCCAGTGCCGCAGGCACAAACATAATCGCCTGCGCAAAAATAATCGGCATTACTCCCGATGCATTCAGTTTTAACGGAATAAACTGCCGGGCACCGCCAACGCTCCGTTCATATCCTCCCCCGGCATTGCGTCGGGCATATTGTACCGGCACTTTTCGAATGGCCATAACCAGATAGACGGAGGCCAGTGTAATAATAAACCAAATAGCCAGCTCAATCAATACCATAATCAACCCTCCGGACTCATTAAACCGAGAGCTGAATTCCTGTACAAAAGCGGCCGGCATACGAGCGATAATCCCCACCATAATCAACAGGGAGATCCCGTTTCCTACTCCATTCTCCGTAATTCGTTCTCCCATCCACATGGCAAAAATACAGCCTGTAGTCAAGATGATTACCGAGCTGGTAATAAACATCGTTTGACTGGACATCATAAAAGCACTCTCCGGTAAAGTATGGAATAAGTTGATAATATATCCCGGTCCTTGAACTAAGGTAATGGCAATGGTGAGCCACCGGGTAATCTGATCCAGTTTTTTTCGACCGCTCTCGCCGTCTTTCTGAAGTTTTTGAAGATAAGGAACTGCAATTCCCATCAATTGCACTACAATAGAAGCCGAAATATACGGCATAATACCAAGGGCAAAAATCGAAGCATTTGAAAAAGCTCCTCCCGTAAAGGCGTTTAACAAGCCTAACAGACCTCCATCCGTCTGCGTGGCCAGATTGGCCAACTGTTCGGCATCTACACCCGGTAATACTATCTGTGCACCAAAACGATATACCAAAAGAAAGCCGAGTGTAAGTAAAATACGATTTCTCAGCTCCTCAATTTTCCAAACGCTTTTAAGGGTTTCAATAAACTTCATTTAATCAGTTTTTTTAAAGGATTACGGCTTCACCACCGGCGTTCTCGATAGCTTCCTTGGCTGAGGCCGTAAACTTATGTGCTTTTACCACCAACTTTGCTTTCAATTCTCCTTCTCCCAATACCTTCAGCAATCCATTCTTCTTCACGATTCCCAGCGTTTGAAAAGCAGCTAAATCCGCATTTTCCTGAAGGCGTCCTTCATCTACCAATTCCTGAAGTCTTCCAATATTTACAATTTGGTATTCCTTTTGATTTCTATTGGTGAAACCGAATTTAGGAACTCTTCTTTGTAACGGCATCTGCCCGCCTTCAAACCCAATCTTCTTGGCATACCCGGATCGTGATTTAGCCCCTTTGTGGCCGCGACCCGAAGTCCTCCCCTTTCCGGAAGGAACGCCTCTACCGACACGCTTAGTATTTGAAACAACCGATCCTTTGGCAGGTTTTAAATTGTGTAATTTCATAGTCCTTTATTTTGTTTCTTCAACAGAAACTAAATGTTTTACTTTATTTATCATACCCTTTATAGAAGGGGTATCTTCCTGTATCACGCTCTGCCCTATTTTTCTCAATCCGAGTGCAATGAGCACATCTTTTTGTTTCTTATTGCGATTGATGTCGCTGCGCACTTTTGTAACTTTTATCTTCCCCATGAAAATAATCTATTAGCCGTTAAAAACTTTTTCTAAAGAAATTCCCCGTTGTTTAGCGATTGCCTCTGCACTCCGCATTCTCAGTAAAGCGTCAAAAGTCGCTTTTACCACATTATGCGGGTTTGAAGAACCTTGACTCTTTGAAAGCAGGTCAGTAATACCGGCCAATTCCACTACTGCCCGTACGGGTCCTCCCGCAATCACCCCGGTACCTTTTGTAGCCGGCATCAATAAAACTCGTGCCCCGCCGTATTTTCCTCTTTGCTCGTGTGGGATTGATCCGTTAAACAGAGGGATGCGCACTAAATTCTTCTTGGCATCCTCAATTCCCTTGGCAATGGCTCCGGAAACCTCATTGGATTTTCCCAAGCCATGCCCTACAACACCATTTTCATCTCCCACTACCACAATGGCAGAGAACCCGAAGGTACGTCCTCCTTTAGTAACTTTAGCCACCCGTTGAACACCGACCAGTTGATCCTTAAGTTCAAGACCGCTGGGTTTTACGAATTCAACATTTTTATAATCCTGATACATAACGTTTCCTATTTCTTAAAAATTAAGTCCTCCTTTTCGAGCTCCCTCGGCCAAGGCTTTGATTCGGCCGTGAAACAAATACCCGTTGCGATCAAATGCCACCTTCTCTATTCCTTTATCCAAAGCTATTCCGGCCAATTGCTCACCCACCTTCTCCGCAATTTCAGTTTTGGTGCCTTCTTTCTCAATGCCTTTGTCGCGAGAGGAAGCAGCGGCCAAAGTCTCGGAGGTTTCATCGTTTATGATTTGTGCGTAAATTTCCTTATTACTGCGAAAAACCGTCAATCTCGGTCGTTCTGTGCTGCCGAATAAATTCTTACGCACTCCTTTTTTAATTCGTTCTCTTCTTTTCGTCTTTGAAAATGCCATAGCTATTCTATATTAAGCAGATTTACCAGCCTTTCTTCTAATGTATTCACCCACGTATTTAATCCCTTTACCTTTATAGGGTTCCGGTTTTCTGTAGGAGCGAATTTTAGCAGCCACCTGACCTACTAATTGTTTATCGTGTGAAGTCAATTTAATAATCGGATTCTTCCCTTTGGCCGTGATCGTTTCCACTTTTATCTCCGGGGCCAAATCCATCACAATATTGTGAGAAAAGCCTAATGCCAAGTCTAATTTCTGGCCTTGGTTAGAGGCTCGATACCCCACCCCGATCAACTCTAATTCCTTGGTATATCCCGCTGTTACACCGGTTACCATATTCTGCACCAAAGCTCGATACAGGCCGTGTTTGGAACGCATATCTTTTTTATCGGAAGGGCGTTCAAAAATCACCTGTCCGCCCTCTATTGTAATATCGATATCCGAAAACTTCTCTTTCAATTCTCCCAGTTTTCCTTTTACGGTCACCACATTGTCTTTAACGCTTACTGTAACGCCTTCAGGTATAATAACCGGACTATTCCCTATTCTCGACATAATCTTATTCCTTTATAATTATTTAGTACACGTAGCAAAGTAATTCACCACCTACTTTATTTTTAACGGCTTCTTTATTGGTCATCACCCCCTGTGAGGTAGAAACAATAGCTATTCCAAGTCCGTTTAAAACCCGTGGCATATCCTTATAGCCCACATATTTCCGCAATCCCGGCTTACTAATACGCTGGATTTCCTTAATCACCGATTCCCGGGACTCCCGATCATACTTCAAGGCTATCTTAATCACCTCAAATTGGTCCTCCTTCATAAATTTATAGCTCAAAACATAGCCTTGGTCAAAAAGGATTTTTGTAATCTCCTTCTTTACATTTGAGGCCGGAATCTCAACCACACGATGTCCTGCATTTAAAGCATTCCTTAATCGGGTCAAATAATCTGCAATAGGATCTGTAAACATCTGTATCTTTTTAAAACTTAATTACTCTTACCAACTGGCCTTTTTAACACCGGGAATCATTCCTTGATTAGCCAATTCCCGAAACTTTACCCGGCACAATCCAAATTGACGAATATATCCCTTGGGACGACCGGTCAATTTGCATCGATTATGAAGGCGAACCGGACTGGCATTCCTCGGTAATTTTTGTAATGCTTCATAATCTCCAGCTTCTTTTAGCTGTCGGCGTTTCTCCGCATATTTATCTACTAATTCTTGACGTTTACGCTCGCGCGCTTTCATGGATTCCTTAGCCATACTTTCTTAATTCTTTTTAAATGGTAAACCTAATTCAGTCAATAGGGATTTTGCTTCCCGATCGGTATTTGCAGTGGTCACAAAAGTAATGTCCATTCCCGAAATACGTTTCACTTTATCGATATCAATTTCCGGAAAGACGATTTGCTCTTGAAGCCCCATACTGTAGTTTCCACGCCCGTCAAATCCATTGGGATTGATGCCCTGAAAATCCCGAACACCCGGAAGCGCAGCCGTAATCAAACGGTCCAAAAACTCATACATCCGATCGCCGCGCAAAGTGACTTTGGCCCCAATGGGCATTCCTTTTCTCAATTTAAACGCAGCCACATCTTTTTTAGATACCGTGGGAACGGCTCTCTGGCCGGTAATTTTGGTCAGTTCTTCAACGGCCTGATCAACCAGCTTTTTATCGGCCACGGCATCTCCCACTCCTTTACTCACAACAATCTTCACAAGCTTGGGAATCTCCATCGTATTTTGATAACTGAAAGTTTCCACCAAAGCCGGTTTGATCTTCTCTTTATAATCTTTCTTTAACTTAGGTACGTAATTCATAACTTCTACTAAATAGCGTCGTTAGTGGTTTTCGCAAATCGTATTTTCTTTCCGTTTTCAAATCGGTATCCCACCCGAGTCGGATTTCCTTTACCGTCCAGCAGTGCCACATTGGACACATGAATCGGAGATTCCGTTTCAGAAATTCCGCCTTGCGGATTATTAACACTGGGCTTAAGGTGTTTCTTCACCAGATTAATTCCTTCTACGATAACCTTGTTTTCGTTGGTCAGCACCCCAAGGATTTCTCCTTCAAGGCCCTTATTTTCTCCAGCCACTACACGGACTTTATCTCCTTTTTTGATCTTTATCTTTGCCATTCCTCAATTCTGATTAAAGCACTTCGGGTGCCAATGAAACAATCTTCATGAATTTCTCATTCCGCAATTCACGAGCCACCGGACCAAAAACCCGCGTTCCTCTCATTTCGCCGGTAGCCGTCAACAATACACAGGCATTCTCATCAAATCGGATATAGGATCCATCAGGTCGGCGTACTTCTTTTTTGGTTCTTACCACCACAGCCGTCGCTACCTCACCTTTCTTTACTTGCCCGCCGGGCGTAGTCACCTGTGCACTCACCACAATCTTATCGCCTACAGAAGCATACCGTTTGCGGGTTCCCCCCAATACACGAATGGTCAAGACCTCCCGCGCACCGGTGTTATCGGCTACTTTTAATTTAGTTTCTTGCTGTATCATAATTATTTAGCTCTTTCAATAATTTCTACGAGACGCCAGCACTTTGATTTACTCAATGGACGTGTCTCCATTATTTTGACAACATCGCCCTCATTACAGTCATTATTTTCATCATGAACAACATATTTCTTTGTTTTCAAGACAAACTTTCCATACATCGGGTGACGGGTTTTCTTTACCTCAGAAACCACAATCGATTTCTGCATTTTATTACTGGTAACTACCCCAATTCGTTCTTTTCTTAAATTCCTCTTTTCCATTGGTATCTTAGCGCCTTATATTATTTGTTATCGCGTTTTGCTTTTTCGGTATGCAAGCGAGCGATTGACTTTCTCATTTCTTTTAATTGAGCAGGATTCTCCAAAGGAGCTACAGCGTGTGTAAATTTAAGCTCCGTATAGGCTGCGGTTTGCTTTTCCAGCTCCTCGAGCAATTCATCATCCGATAATTTAATAACTTCAGGGTTCTTCATCTTATTCTATTCTTGATAATCGCGTGCTACAATAAATTTAGTCTTTACCGGTAATTTCTGTGCGGCTAATCGCAAAGCTTCTTTTGCTACCTCCAAGGGAACGCCTCCTACTTCCATAATCATCCGGCCGGGTTTTACACGGGCCACCCAATATTCCACATTACCTTTTCCCTTTCCCATTCGCACTTCGAGTGGCTTTTTGGTAATGGGCTTATCGGGAAAAATCCGCATCCACAAGGTTCCATCCCGCTTCATATAACGCGTTGCAGCAACACGAGCCGCCTCCATTTGACGAGCCGTGATAAAATTTGCATCTCCCACCGACTTAATGCCAAAAGTTCCTTCCGCTAAGCGATGCCCTCTTCCGGCATTTCCTTTCATGCGGCCTTTCTGTTGTTTTCTATATTTTGTTCGCCTTGGTTGTAACATCAGTACTATTCTTTAATCAATAAACTAATTCTTAATGTCTTCTTCTCTTGCCCCGCTTTCCTTTTCGGCCTCCTTTACCTCCCTTGTTGGAGAGTCCGACTAAAGGAGAAAGTTCACGTTTTCCATAAACCTCACCTTTCATCACCCATACTTTCACTCCAATTCGCCCGTAGGAAGTATGTGCCTCTACCATCGCATAATCAATATCGGCACGGAACGTGGACAATGGAATACGGCCTTCCTTAAAAGATTCTGAGCGTGCCATTTCAGCTCCGTTCAGCCGGCCTGAGACATCAACCTTAATTCCTTCGGCATTCAATCGCATCGCTGCAGAAATAGCCATCTTTGCCGCCCGTCGATACGAGATCCGGCTCTCAATCTGGCGCGCCACACTGGCTGCCACCAAATGAGCATCCAATTCCGGGCGTTTAATTTCGTAAATATTAACCTGCACTTCCTTTCCGGTGAGCTGCTTCAACTCCTCCTTCAATTTATCGACTTCCTGACCTCCTTTCCCGATAATGATTCCCGGGCGTGCGGTAGTAATAGTAACGGTCATGATTTTCAGTGTACGCTCAATGATGATTCGTGAAACACTGGCTCGATCTAAACGGACTCGAATATAGTCCCGTACTTTTTGATCCTCGGCAATCTTGTCTCCAAAATCATCACCTCCATACCAGTTGGATTCCCAACCGCGGATAATTCCTAATCTATTCCCTATCGGATTTGTCTTTTGTCCCATGCTTAATATTTAGCTTTCTACAGTAAAATTCTCACCCAAAACCAGTGTCACATGATTGGATCGCTTTCTAATCTGGCTCGCTCTACCTTGTGCTCTCGGGCGTATTCTTTTTAACATTCCCGCTTCATCAACGCGGATCTCCTTAATATACAAATTGGCAGCTTCCACATCGGCATCTTCATTTTTAGCCTGCCAATTGGCAACTGCCGACAAGACTAACTTTTCTAAGCGGCCGGAAGCCTCTTTGGCGTTAAATCGTAAGATCTGTAAAGCTTCTTCAATTTCCTTCCCGCGTACAAGATCAGCAACCAAACGCATCTTCCGTGCCGAAGTAGGGCAATTGTTTAACTTTGCAAAAGCTACATTTCTTTTCTGAGCTTTTAACCGCTCAGCTCTTTCTCTTTTATGAGCTCCCATACCTTTTAAAATTATCTTTTAACTATCGTCTTCTTATTTTCTGACTCCTCGATCTTTTGACTTTGCATGTCCCCGAAAAGAACGAGTCGGAGCAAATTCACCTAATTTATGCCCCACCATGTTTTCGGTAATATAAACCGGAATAAATTGTTTCCCGTTATGTACCCCGATGGTCTGCCCCACAAAATCCGGAGTAATCATAGAAGCTCTGGACCAGGTTTTAATTACATTCTTCTTTCCCGATTGAATATTTCGAGCAATCTTTCGTTCTAATTTATAATAGACAAAAGGTCCTTTTTTTAACGAACGTGCCATATCTTATTTCTTTCTTTTCTTTCTACGTTCAACAATATATTTATTACTGGCCTTGGTTAATGATCGAGTCTTGTATCCCTTGGCAGGCAATCCCTTTCGAGAACGCGGAAGTCCACCGGAAGCACGACCTTCTCCTCCTCCCATCGGGTGATCGACCGGGTTCATCGCCACTGCTCGTACACGAGGCCGACGCCCCAGCCAACGCGACCGGCCGGCTTTTCCTGAAACGACCAATCCATGATCGCTATTGGAAACTGCTCCTACAGTCGCTTTACAGGTTCCCAAAACCATCCGGATTTCTCCGGAAGGTAATTTAACGGTTACATACTTTCCTTCCCGGGCAATTACCTGCGCAAAAGAACCGGCACTTCGTACCAAAGTAGCACCTTGCCCCGGATTTAATTCAACACAGGAAATAACCGTACCAAACGGAATTTTATTCAACGGCATGGAATTCCCGATATTTGTGGGTACATGACTTTCTGAAGAAATAATCTTCTGCCCCACTTTCATTCCATTTTGAGCAACGACATATCGTTTCTCACCGTCTGCATACTCAACAAGCGCAATAAATGCCGAACGATTCGGATCATATTCAATGGCTTTTACCGCTGCTTCCACATCGTTTTTATCGCGTTTAAAATCGATAAGCCGGTATCTCTTTTTATGACCTCCACCACGATTCCGCGTTGTCATTTTCCCCTGATGATTTCGTCCTCCCGTCCTCTTCATCGGAGCCAAAAGACTTTTCTCAGGAGTACTTTTCGTCAACATCTCATTGCTGTTAACGACTCTGAACCGTCTTCCCGGGGTTGTAGGTTTTAATTTCTTAACTGACATTCTCGATCTAATTAAATATTACTAAAAAAATCAATTGCATCACCATCTGCCACCTGGACTACCGCTTTCTTATACCCCGCCTTTTTCCCGGGCAACAATCCTGTTTTAGTATAACGAACACTGCGTTCAGGTCTAACCTGCAAGGTTCTCACCTTATCTACCGCAACGCCATAACGCTCTTCAACTGCATCTTTAATTTCAATCTTATTCGCCCTGCGATCCACAATAAAAGAATAGCAATTATAACGCTCACTATTAAGCGAAGCTTTTTCGGTAATAATGGGTTTTATCAATACATTCATAATCAACTACTTCTTTAAAGTGGATTCAATAGCTTCTAAAGAATCGTCGAAAAGGACGATTTTATCCGCGTTTACAATTTTGTAAGTATTTAGCTGTGAGTTAGTTATAACCTCAGACTTCTTAAAATTGCGAGACGACAAATATACGTTTTTATTCGACTTTCCAAGCACAAACAAAGATTTTTTATCTTCCAATTTTAAGGCCTTTAAAACCTCCACAAATTTCTTGGTTTGCGGCACGTCAAACTCGATGTTCTCCAGCACAATAAGATCCTCATCCTTCGCTTTTTGACTCAGCGCAGAACGTCTTGCCAAACGCTTCAAATTCTTGTTTAATTTAAACCGGTAGGATCGAGGCCGAGGTCCAAAAACCGTACCTCCTCCTCTAAAAATCGGAGAGGTAATCGCACCGGCACGAGCGGTTCCCGTTCCTTTTTGTTTCTTTATTTTCCGACCGGATCCGCGGACTTCAGCGCGCTCTTTAGCCTTATGTGTACCTTGACGACGATTGGCTAAATGCTGTTTAACATCCATGTAGATGGCATGCTCGTTTGGCTCTATACCAAAAACCTCATCGGCCAACTCGACTTCCTTACTGGTTTTCTTTCCTGAAATATCTAATACACTTAACTTCATCACTTCTCAATGGTTACATAAGCATTCTTATGACCGGGTACACAACCTTTCAAAATGATAAGGTTCTTCTCGGTATCCAGTTGCAATACTTTTAGGTTTTTAACTTTTACTTTATTCCCTCCGGTTCTTCCGGCCATCTTCATTCCCGGAAACACCCGTCCCGGATAAGAAGCATTACCAATGGAACCCGGAGCGCGAAGCATACTTTGTTGACCGTGCGTACGTTCTGATCCCTGAAAACCATGGCGTTTTACAACACCTTGAAAGCCTTTTCCTTTTGAGACTCCGGTAACATCAACAAACTCCCCAAGCTCAAAATGCTCAATCGTGATTTCATCACCAATTTTGTACTCCTCATCAAAACCTTTAAACTCGACGACTTTTTTCTTTGCTCCCGTACCGGCCTTCTTAAAATGACCGTGGGCGGCTTTAGACGTATGTTTGTCTTTTTTGTCATCGAAACCAAGCTGAAGAGCCTCATAGCCATCCACCTCTTTGGTTCTGACTTGGGTAACTACACATGGGCCAGCTTGAATGACAGTACAAGGTACATTCTTACCATTCTCGTCATAAAGGCTGGTCATTCCAATTTTTTTTCCTATTAACCCAGACATTATTCTATTTATTTAATTATAACTTTTTTACAGTACTTTAATTTGCACTTTAACGCCGCTTGGTAATTCAAGTTTCATCAAGGAATCAACGGTTTTCGTTGACGAGCTATAGATGTCTAACAGGCGCACATAAGCGTTTAACTCAAATTGCTCTCTCGCTTTCTTATTCACGTGAGGAGAACGCAACACCGTAAAAATCTTCTTTTTTGTGGGTAACGGAATCGGTCCCGCTACAACAGCTCCGGTCGTCTTCACCGTTTTAACGATCTTTTCGGATGACTTATCCACTAAGTTGTGATCGTACGACTTCAATTTGATTCTAATTCTCTGACTCATTTTTTTAACCCTTATGCGTTAGCGTTAGCACCTATTTCAGCTTTTATAATTTCGTCCTGAATATTCGAAGGTGTTTCTTGATAATGTGAAAATTCCATAGTTGATGTAGCTCGCCCGGAAGATAATGTTCGCAACGTGGTAACATAGCCAAACATCTCTGCCAACGGTACATCGGCCTTGATGACCTTGGCCCCCGAACGATCGGCCATACTATTCACCTGCCCTCGTCGTTTATTCAAATCCCCCACGATATCTCCCATGTTTTCTTCAGGGGTCACCACCTCAATCTTCATGATAGGCTCGAGCACTACGGCACCGGCAGCCTTAGAAGCCGATCGGTATCCCAACTTAGCAGCCATCTCAAAAGACAACTGATCGGAATCCACCGGGTGGAAAGACCCATCTTTCAGCGTCACTTTTAAGGTATCCATTTGGAATCCTGCCAAGGGCCCATTTTTCATAGCTGCCTCAAATCCCTTTCTTACAGAAGGAATAAATTCTTTAGGAATACGTCCTCCCTTGATCTCATCGACAAACTGGATTCCTTTTTCTTCGAAATCCTCATCTACCGGTCCCATTTCAAAGACGATATCTGCAAATTTACCACGTCCACCGGTTTGCTTCTTGTAAACCTCACGGTGTTCTGTTGTTCGGGTAACCGCTTCTTTATATTCTACCTGAGGTTCACCTTCGTTTACCTCGACTTTAAATTCTCGTTTTAACCGGTCAACCAAAACCTCAATATGCAACTCTCCCATTCCGGAAATAATGGTTTGCCCGGAAGCTTCATCGGTTTTTACCTGAAAAGTTGGATCCTCCTCGGCCAACTTCGCCAAAGCTACCCCCAATTTATCGACATCAGCCTTCGTCTTGGGCTCCACGGCAATACCAATCACCGGATCCGGGAAGGTCATCGATTCCAATACAATCGGATGCTCTAAATCAGTAAGTGTATCACCCGTTTTAATTTCTTTGAATCCCACCGCAGCACCAATATCTCCTGCCTCAATACGATCGATAGGCTCCTGTTTATTAGAATGCATTTGGTACATTCTTGAGATTCTCTCTTTATTTCCGGAACGTACGTTCAGCACGTATGACCCTGCATCGAGAAAACCGGAATAGGTTCTAAAGAAAGCCAAACGCCCGACATACGGATCGGTTGCGATCTTAAAGGCCAAAGCCGAAAAAGGAGATTCCACATTGGGTTTACGAATTTCTGTTTCTCCGGTCTCCGGATTGGTTCCTTCAATAGCCTCTACATCAATAGGCGAAGGCAAATATCGCATTACCGCATCCAGCAGGGCCTGAACTCCTTTATTCTTAAAAGAAGATCCACACAGCATCGGAATAATCGTGCGATCGATGGTAGCCGCGCGAAGGGCAGCAATAATTTCATCTTCCGTAATGGAGTCTTCATCTTCAAAGAACTTCTCCATTAATTTCTCGTCATATTCAGCTACGGCCTCAATTAATTTCTCCCGGTATTCCTGAACATCTTCCTGAAGATCTTCAGGGATATCAATTTCTTCAAAAGTCATTCCCATGTCTTCTTCATTCCAGACATAGGCTTGGTTTGAAATCAAATCAACGATCCCCTTAAATTCCATTCCGGAACCAATGGGGACCTGGAGAGGAACAGGATTTCCTCCCAGCATCTCTTCGATTTGTTTACATACCATAAACATATCGGCACCTTCCCGGTCCATTTTATTACAAAATCCGATACGCGGCACCTTATATTTATCGGCTTGACGCCAGACGGTCTCCGATTGCGGCTCCACACCATCGGCCGCACTAAACAAAGCAATCATACCATCCAACACCCGTAAAGAACGCTCTACCTCAACAGTAAAGTCCACGTGCCCCGGAGTATCGATAATATTCATTCGATAGTCCTTTCCGTTATATTTCCAAATACAGTGCGTGGCTGCCGAAGTAATGGTAATCCCTCGCTCCTGTTCTTGCTCCATCCAGTCCATCGTAGAGGCTCCATCATGAGTTTCTCCAATCTTGTGATTGATTCCCGTATAAAACAAAATCCGCTCAGTCGTCGTTGTTTTACCGGCATCAATATGCGCAGCAATTCCTATATTTCTTGTGTATCTTAAATCCCGTTGTGCCATAATATATTTTAGAATCTAAAGTGTGAGAATGCTTTGTTTGCTTCTGCCATACGGTGGGTATCCACGCGTTTTTTCACTGCTGCTCCTTCTTCTTTAGCTGCTGCCAACACTTCTGCAGCCAATTTTGCAGCCATGGATTTTTCATTTCTCTTTCGTGCATAGGTAATCAACCACTTCATCGCTGTAGAGACCTTACGATCCGGTCGGATTTGCGTAGGGATTTGGAAAGTAGCTCCACCTACCCGGCGACTTCTTACCTCTACATGCGGCATGACATTAGAAAGGGCCTCTTTCCAGATTTCCAAAGCGGTTTTCTCGTCATCTTCCTTTTTCTCCTCCACAAGATCAATCATATCGTAAAAAATACGAAAGGAAAGTGATTTTTTGCCATCGAGCATCATCATATTAACAAATCTCGTGACCAGCTGATCATTAAACTTTGGATCCGGTAACAGCGCTCGTCTTTTGTTATGTGTTTTTCTCATTACTACAACTATTAATTCGAGCCCCGTCAACTAAAAGGCTCTCTTTTCATTTATTTTTTTGGTTTCTTAGCTCCATATTTGGATCGTCGCTGGCCGCGATCGGCAACTCCGGCCGTATCCAAAGCTCCTCGCACAATGTGATAACGCACGCCCGGAAGGTCCTTCACTCGTCCTCCTCGCACCAAAACGATAGAGTGTTCCTGAAGGTTATGACCTTCTCCCGGAATGTAAGCGTTCACTTCTTTCCCGTTGGTCAATCGAACCCGTGCAACCTTCCGCATCGCAGAGTTCGGTTTCTTTGGTGTTGTGGTATAAACACGCGTACATACGCCTCGTTTTTGAGGGCATGAATCTAATGCAATGGACTTACTCTTTCTAACCGTCCTCGTTCTTCCTTTTCGTACTAATTGTGAAATTGTTGGCATATTACACTAATATCATTAAGTAAACATTCCCTATTTTTAGGGTTTGCAAATGTAGAAATATATTTTGAGTTCGCAAACATTCGTAATTTTTTTTTACCTAATATTCATTTTATTATCCATAAAAAAACATTTCCATTCGCTTTCCTGCGAATTCCCACTTTTACCTTAGTTTTGAAACCACTAAAATTTCAGATCTGACGAGAGATTTTGCAATATTAACCGAATCCTTATGACTTTAGGGGTAGATATTCCATAAAAAATGAAAAACATCGTATTTGGTATCCACAGTATTGAAGAAGCCATTAAGAGCGGGCAAGACATCGACAAACTATTTATTCAAAAAGGAATCGACAATCCGGCGATCGCTCAGCTTATCAACCGGGCACGGAAGGAGCAAATTTCACTTTCTTTTGTTCCGGTTCAAAAAATCGATAAGATGGCGCAAGGCAATCATCAGGGAGTGCTGGCTAAAATCTCTCCCATTTCAATAAGTTCGCTTGAAGAAACGGTAGAGAAAGCCTTCTCCAAATCCTCCTCTCCCCTCTTTCTTTTATTAGATGAAGTAACCGATGTACGCAATTTTGGGGCCATCATTCGTACCGCTGAATCTTCGGACGCGAGTGCTATTATTATCCCCAAACAAGGAAGCGCGGCTATTAATGAGCAAGCGGTAAAGACTTCTGCAGGAGCGATTTTTCATATTCCGATTTGTCGGGTAGCTCATTTAAAGGATGCCCTCTATTTTCTCAAATCATACGGGATCCAGTTTGTGGCCGCCACCGAAAAAGGAAACAAATCCCTCTATTCCTGTAACTTTAAAAAACCCACGGCGATTATCATGGGATCAGAAGGGAAAGGAGTGAATAAGTCACTACTAAAAATGTGTGATGTACAAGCGCACTTACCCATGTTGGGAAAAACAGAATCGTTGAATGTATCGGTAGCCTGTGCCTTGTTTTTATATGAAGCGGTACGACAGAAGATGGATCGTTAGGTGGTTGAGCTTCCTTAAATAGAGTTGACCGTTTTGGGTTAATCGTGGAATTGGTTAAACGATAAACACTTCGCGAATTAAGCAGTTGTATGCGGCTAATTCTTTGACCTAAAGAAAAAATC
>CAZBXQ010000004.1:0-6357 GCA_964495935.1 uncultured Flavobacteriaceae bacterium | reverse complement strand
CGGTTAAACACTTCGCAAATTAAGCGGGTTGTATATTGCTAATTCTTTGACCTAAAGAAAAAATTTAAAAATTGTCTTTTGAAATTTAAAATTTTCATTACTCTTCCTCCTCCTTATATATATAAGAAATCGAAGCCGGCAGCGTACTATCATAATTCTCCTTTTCTCGGGCTCGGCGACGCCATTCTGAAGCCGGTACAAAATTTCCATCTTCATCAAAATGGCGTAGAAATTCTATTTCGCGGGGTGTGGGAGGACGTTGGTCGATAACCTGATTTTCATGATATTCAATTTGGTATCCCCGATAAACCAGAGCCAAAATAAATCCGCTCAAAAAACCCGAAAGATGCCCCTCCCAAGAAATATTCTTTTTCTGCGGAAACATACCCCATACCAAACTACCATACAAAAAGATTACAATCAATGCCAAGGCAATGAGCCGATAATTTTTGGACCAGATTCCTTTAAAAATTAAAAAGCTGGTCATTAAATAGATAATTCCGCTCGCTCCAATATGGGTTGTCCCCGGTCTTCCCAACAGCCATGTTAAAATTCCCGTCAGAAATCCTCCAATGATTAATATCTGCCAGGAAATATCCTTATAAAAATAAAATAAAGCCATACTTAATACAAACAGAGGTATCGTATTGCTCAAGAGATGCGACAAGCTCCCGTGAATCAAAGGTGAAAAAAGAATCCCTCGCAATCCCGTTAGGGTATGCGGCTGAATCCCATAAGGCTTAAAATTAATATGAAAACGCAATTCGAACCAATAAAACAACCAAATGATAAACACCAACAGCAACGGATACAAAAAGGTAGAAGGGGTAAAATTCAGCTTTCTTAGGGTAGGCATTCTATTCCGGGGATCTATGATATTTTAACAATATCCTTTTAAACGATTGATTATCGGCGTTCTACTACAATTTCTGCGTTATGCGTTTACATTTTTATCAAATTTACTATCTTTTTCCGCAGTGCTTCATTTTTATTTCGTTAATATAGTACGATTTCTGTAAATTTGTCCTTTAATTAAAGCAACGACCATGTTACAACCTCATCTTATAAAAATACACAAGGAAGAATACATCCATGCCTTAAAGAAAAGAAATATTGATGTTGGCCCGGCATTTGACCAAATATTGTCCTTAGATGAAGACCGGCGGGCTACCCAAACCGAGCTCGATGAAACCCTGGCAGAATCCAATCGGTTGTCGAAAGAGATCGGTATTCTTTATAAGAAAGGAGAAGGTAAAAAGGCCGATGAACTCAAAGATCAATCGACAGAATTAAAGGAGAAATCTAAAACTTTAACGAATCATCTGAATCAGGCTGTTGAAGATTTGCAGGAGCTTCTTTATACTCTTCCCAACATTCCTCATGAATCTGTTCCGGCCGGAAAATCGGATGAGGACAATGAGGAAATATTCAGAGAAGGGACTGTTCCAGATCTATCTACCAGTAATCTTCCACATTGGGAATTGGCCAAAAAATATGACCTGATCGACTTTGAATTAGGAAATAAAGTAACCGGAGCAGGATTTCCGGTGTACAAAGGAAAAGGAGCGCGTCTTCAACGTGCTTTAATTACCTATTTCTTAGACAAAAACACACAAGCGGGTTATACGGAATATGAATTACCCCTATTGGTCAATGAAGCATCTGGACTCGGAACCGGACAACTCCCCGATAAAGAGGGCCAAATGTATGAAGTGCCCAAGGATAACCTGTTCCTGATTCCCACAGCCGAGGTCCCATTGACTAATTTATTTCGAGATCGACTACTGGAAGAATCCGATTTCCCCCTTTCATTAACGGCCTATACCCCTTGTTTCCGCCGAGAAGCAGGTTCATATGGTGCTCATGTAAGAGGGTTGAACCGATTGCACCAATTTGACAAAGTGGAAATTGTAAACATTGTAAAACCCGAGAATTCCTATGCCAAACTCACCGAAATGGTGGAGCATATCAAAGTCATCTTACGCGAACTGGAATTGCCTTTTCGAATTTTACGGCTCTGTGGCGGAGATTTGGGTTTTACCGCTGCACTCACCTATGATTTTGAAGTCTATTCCCCCTCTCAGGAACGCTGGTTAGAAATTTCTTCCGTTTCCAATTTTGAGACCTTCCAGAGCAACCGATTAAAATTACGATACCGCGACAAAGACAACAAAAAACACCTGGTTCATACGCTGAATGGCAGTAGCCTTGCCCTCCCTCGTGTATTGGCCGGAATCCTCGAAAATTATCAAACCCTCGATGGAATTGAGATTCCCAAGGTACTTCAACCTTATACCGGATTTGATACAATAAGTTAACACTCTTATAACGATCATAAAACTTTAAAAACGGGCAAAAAAGCTATCGCAAAAAGTTTGTTTTGCCGTAAATTTGCACCGCTTTAAAAAGCAGATTTTGACTTCGTAGCTCAGCTGGCAGAGCAACTGACTCTTAATCAGTAGGTCCGGGGTTCGAAACCCCGCGGGGTCACACTCATAATCAAGCCTTTACGTAATAATTATGTAGGGGCTTTATTCTTGTTGTTGAGGTTTTGTTTAACAAAGTATAGAGTTAGGGCTATCTCTTATCACATGTACCCCCGTTTTCCTCCTGAGATAACTCACATGATCTCCGGAAAATGATGCCTTGGATAAAAGGATAAGATCTACAAAATTAATACTGCAGGCATAATAACTAAACAGGAACATATCTTTAACCAGCTGTTCTTTATCGCAGATACTCTGACTTAGCTTGTATCCGTGGATTTCGGTGGGGCTATGCCAGACAAAACGGTTCAAACTGTGTCATTTTTTACGATTTAATTTGTGTCGCTTTTTGAAAAATCAAGTTAGCTTGTTTCTTAAAGAGGAGCTATGGTAAGCAAATTTGATCCTACAACTTAAAAACAGATTTACAGCCTGCATACAAACCCACCTCCATCTTCAATTTTAAGATAAATAATTTGCAAAAGGCCTGTGTACGTGTGTATTTTCGACCATGTTTAAAACCTTTTTATCATGAAAGTTTTTGTATTTTCACTATTCCTGTTTTTTACGTTTTCATTTCAAGGATATTCCAGTAATCAAATGGCCAATAAAGCAGAAAACAAGGAGGCATATACTTCCATCCACTCTGATGAGATTGAATTGACTCTTGATTTAGGAGATTTGACAAATAAATCCCAAGAAGAAATCAATCAATCGATTTCAAATCTCATCAGTAAAAACTTAAAATCTGTTGATGCAGAACTTCAATGTACAGTTACCGTAAAAGGAAGTATTAACGTCGAGGTCGATCCTGTTAAAATCAGTGTTGAAGTTAGCGGGCCATGTTCTGAAATAAAAGAAAAGGGTACTGAAATTGCTAATATGATTTTAGATGAAGTCAAGAAAGCCATTGAATAGTTATTAAACAGCCATAGTGCGAATGCCAATCATTCGCACTGTTTTTTTAAACCTCAAAATGAAATACATATATTATTGTATTATATTAGTAATCCATAATAGTGTTTATGGTCAAAATAATAAATTTTATAACTACAAGATGGAGTATAAAATGTATCTTAATTTTGACAATTATAAGGAATATTCTGCTGTATTATTCTTTAATAAGAATCAATCCTACTTTGAATATAAAACTGACCAAAAAAAATTAGATGAAAGTTTAAAACAAGATCAAGACAATGACCAAAAATTCACCTTTCATGTAACAGATACTTCAGCATTTTATATAAAATCCAATAAATCAGAAAATACTGTTATACAATTAGAAAGGGGGTTTAAAGATGAAAAATATCTTTTGGTAAAAGAAAAAATACCTCAAATTAAATGGAAAATAACAGATTCAACCAAAGTGATAAATAATTATGAATGCTTCAAAGCTGAAGGTTCTTTTGCTGGCAGAAATTATAGCGTTTGGTTTGCACCTGAACTCCCGGCTTTCTTTGGCCCTTGGAAATTCCATGGCTTACCAGGTGCCGTTTTAGAAGTCAATGATGAATTAAAAGAAATAAGATTTATCTCCACAAAAATCAAACATGTTAATCAACCTATCATTCATAACCATGATATTAGACACCGGAAAGTAATAAGCAGAAAAGACTATATTAAATCTTTAAATGAATTTGTAGAAAACTTAGAAAGTAAAATAAACACAAAAGCTGAACGTGGATTCAGAGTGAAAATAAAAGCACCTAAGTACAATACCATTGAAATATATGAAAATTAGAATAGGTCAACTAATTTTTATTTTGATGGCAACATATTCTGGTGCTCAACCTATTGAAATTACTGGAAGAGTATTAAATAGTTTAGAAAAAAAACCTTTAGAATCCGTAAATGTAATCATCCGTAATCACACTAAAAACTCAATTATAGCATATTCATTTACCGACAAAGATGGATTGTTCCAAATACGTACCGAAAAGTCCGATAGTTTATATATCACTTTTTTACTATTGGGATTTAAACCGAAGTCTTTACCACTAAAAATCCAAAAAGGGCAAAAAGAGCTAAAAATACAGATTGTACTTGAAGAAAAGGCAATGGATATTGATGAAGTAATTATTCAAACTGAAAGGCCGATTTCCATAAGAAAAGACACCATCAGTATTAAAACCAAGTACTTTGTAAACGGCACCGAACAGACCGTTGAAGATTTACTCCAAAGAATTCCGGGGCTACAAATTGATACCAAAGGAACAATAAAAGTTGGCAATCAAGAAATCGAGAAGCTGATGGTGGATGGGGATGACTTTTTTGAGAAAGGGTACAAAATCCTATCTAAAAATATGCCGGCTTATCCAATAGAGGAAGTTGAAATTTTAAAAAACTATTCAAACAACCGATTGTTAAAAGACATTGAAGAAAGTAACAAGGTAGCATTAAACCTAAAATTAGACGAAAAGTCTAAGCGCATTTGGTTTGGAAATATTGAAACGGGTATAGGCAACGGTAATTTTTATCACATAAAGGGTAACCTGATGAATTTTGGTAAAAAGAACAAATATTATTTTTTGACTAACTTCAATAACATTAGCTATGATGCCACCGGTGATATAGAAAACCTAATAAGACCTTTCAGAATTAATGAGCCGGCAAGCATTGGCGACGATCAACATGTTAACTCCATTTTAAACCTAACCCCCAACCCACTCGATTTAAAAAAAAGCAGAACCAATTTTAATAATGCAAAACTGGTTTCGCTAAATGCTATATTTAATCCAACTGAAAAATTGAAAATTAAGACCTTGGGGTTTTTCAATTGGGATAAAATCAACTTTTATAGAAACAGCATTGAAGTGGTAGATGTTAAGGGTACAAATTTTACCAACAGCGAGCATTATGAGCTGCACAATAAGAAACGAATTGCCTTTGGCAAGCTGGATTTCACCTATAATATTTCGAAAACCACAATGCTTGAAGCCAGCACTAAATACAATAACGGAGATTTTAATGATGATTCTAATTTAGTATTTAACGGTAATTCTACAATTGAAAATTTAAAACATCAAAACACACTTTTTGACCAAAAAATAAGTTACACCAATAAATTCAAGGATAATAAGGTATTTTTATTAACCGGGCGTTTCATTGATGAAAAAGCACCGCAAAACTATCATATAAATCAATTCTTTTATCAAGGTTTGTTTCCAGAAAATTCAGAAGTAAACAACGTTAAGCAATTGAACAAAAATCAAATGCAATTTGCAGGGGTCAATGCCCATTTACTGGACCGAAAGGAAAACGGACATTTGTTTGAGCTGCAGTTAGGCAACGAATATCGAAAGGACAAACTATTGACCACTTTTTCCTTAATGGAAGATGAAACCCTGATGGAACAACCTACCGGTTATCAGAACCAAACCAACTATCAAGTAAACGATTTGTATCTGAAAAGCAAATACCGTTTAGAAGTTAAGAATTTTGGTATTACCGGTAAATTAAATTTTCATCAACTGCTTAACCAATTAGATAACAATCAAATATCATCCAATCAAAATCCATTCTTTATCAACCCAAGTATTGGTTTTGATTGGAAAATAAACGACAAAAACAAAATAATTTCTTCCTACTCGTATAATACTACAAATGCAAAGATATTAGATGTTTACAGCGATTTTGTTTTAACAGGATTTCGCTCATTTTCAAAAGGCACGGGAAATTTTAATCAATTAGATGCGTCAAGTTTGGTCTTAAATTATCAATTAGGGAATTGGAGCGATCGATTTTTTGCCAATACCTTTATTTTTTACAGTAAAAATCACGACTTCTTCTCTACAAATACTATGATAGAGCAGAACTTTACGCAAGCAAAAAAGATACGGATTAAAGACCGAGAATTTATCAACATTAATTC
>CAZBXQ010000003.1:0-121875 GCA_964495935.1 uncultured Flavobacteriaceae bacterium | reverse complement strand
TGACTTCCCAGGTAATCATACCCCTTTATAATTTGTGGTTTATCCGTAAAAATACTAAGTAAAAAGCAAAAGTAAGCAAAATGGTTAAAACCCTTTATATACAATGCTTTCAAAAGTTGTAGTCTAAAAATGGAAGTCGATGTCTTATAGGTTTTCGCCCTTTTATGATCAAGTTAGGTTCCTAAATGGTTACCTATTCTAAATTAGGGGTTATTTGCATAACCGACTATATTTCAGCGTTTTGCCTTCTTTTTCATAGTGCCTTGTAACTCAATGTAATTTAATTTTAACTATTAAAGATTTGAGTTATGAAACAAACTAAAAGATCTACATTCAAACTACTTTTTTACCTCAAGAAAAACGAGCCGAAAAAAAATGGGAATGTCGCCATTATGGCGCGTATTACTATTAATGGCAAGCGAAGGGCTTTCGGAACAAAACTGGAAATAAATCCAAATAAATGGGATTTAAAATACAGCCGGGTTACCGGTAAAAGTGCCAAGGCTTTAAGTATCAATCAAAAATTAGACAGCATTCGAAGTCGTATCGATACCATTTATAACGATATGATGAAAAACGAGGGATTTGCTACGGCGCAGAAAGTAAAGTTATCTTTTTTGGGAGTTGGTGTGATGGATGACGCACTATTGAAAGTATTTAAAAACCACAATAATGAATTTGAAAAACTGGTTGCCAATGGACAGCGTTCAGAAAGAACTCTCAGTAAATATATAACTGTATTTAACCAGCTTTCTAATTTTATAAATAAGCGATTCCATAGAAAAGACATTGCCTTTAGAGAACTGACCCCTGATTTTATCCGTGAATTCGACTTTTATTTAAGGTATGAACAACAGTGTGCCCATAATACGGTTTGGGTTTATACGAGACCTGTTCTAAGATTAGTGACATTGGCGGTTAAAAAAGGACTTATACGTCAGAATCCGTTTGAACACTACGAAATCAGTATGAAGGAGGTAGACCGTGGATATATCCTCAAAGAAGATGTGGAGAAATTAATGCGAACACCGGTTCCCCATAAAAGATATGAACTTGTAAAAGATATATTTATTTTTAGCTGTTTTACCGGACTTTCTTACATTGACATAAAGAACCTTACAGAAAAAAATATACAGACTTTTTTCGATGGACATCAATGGATTATCAGTCGCAGACAAAAATCGGATGTTGCCTCTAATGTAAGGTTAATGAAGATTCCCAAGGGTATTATTGAAAAATACAAGGGTACAACCCGAAATGAATTTATATTTCCGGTTCCTACAAATAATACCTGTAACAACCATATGAAAATACTGATAGAAAATGCTGAAATTATTACCGAGAAAAAAGTAACTTTTCATACTGCAAGACATACTTTTGGGACAATGTTTTTAACTGAAGGCATTCCGTTGGAAAGTCTTAGCAAAATGATGGGACATACAAACATTGCCACGACACAGATTTATGCTAAAATCACCAGTCAAAAAATTAGTAAGGATATGGATGCCGTAACCCATAAATTTAGTAAAATGGAAGCCATATTTAAAGAAGCTGCAAATAGTTAATTGTTCCAATATATTATAATAAGCAAGCAGGATAATCTCCTGCTTCTTTTATGTTTAGATTTCTGTAGCCAAAGCACATTTACCTTTCTCCCTTTGGTCGATGCAATAAAAGAGCTAACGGCCACTTCTTAAACAGAAAATTAAAAACTCCAGCGCGTCCACCACATCAGCCGCAATGCTTGACTTTTCAAATCCCCGTTGCAGGTTTCCATAACCTGCTATATATGTTGGATTTTGTAGCCAAAGCACATTTACCTTTCTCCCTTTGGTCGATACAGTAAAAGAGCTAACGGCCACTTCTTAAACAGAAAATTGAAAACTCCAGCGCTTCCACCACATCAGCCGCAATGCTTGATTTTTCAAATCTCTGTTGCAGGTTTCCATAACCTGCCATATATGGTGGATTTTGTAGCCAAAGCACATTTACCTTTCTCCCTTTGGTCAATGCGGTAAAAGAGCTAAAAACTACTTTTATAAAAAATTGAAAACTCCTGCACATACGCTACTCCAACTGCATTGCCGGACTTTTCAAATCTCTGTCGCAGGTTATCGCAACCTGCTTTATTTTTCATAGTAAGTTTTTTAGAAAATATTTTCCAAATCAACCGATAAAAAGGCAGCTAAGGTATAGCGGGCGACCTCCGCACAAGGCCAACCAAAAGACTACGGCATAATGGCTTTGTTCGTGCCTCTCAAACCCACCCGTTGGGACTTATTCCGTTTCCTTTTGGTTTTTACGCTGCGCCCGCTTGGTGTTGCTGCTTTCTTTTTTCCGGTTTTTGTTTTGGAAAAAAATTTGCGAAGCGAAGCGGAGCGTGTAAAGCAAAGCAGGACGGGAAAAAGCAAACCTAACAAACGTCAAACTTTAAAATCAAAATTATGAACATTACAGGAAGACTTACAAGAGATGCCACCGTAAAAATCCTTGACGACCACAGAGAGGTAGTGAATTTTTCAGTAGCTGTGAACGACAGTTACAGAAACAAACAAGGCGAACGTATCGAACAAACTGCTTATTTCAACTGCTCTTATTGGATTTCATCCAAAGTAGCCAACTTTTTAGTGAAAGGCACTTTAGTGGAACTAACAGGGCGAGTGAGCGTAAGAGCTTGGCTTGGGGCAGATGGAGAACCCAAAGCAGGATTAAATTTTCATACCTCCCAAATCAAGTTACACGGCGGAGGCAGAAAGACCAAAAACGTACAGCCAACTGCGCAAGTAGAAAGAAGTATGATAGAACAAGAAATGGAAAATGACCTTCCATTTTAACCGTACAATCATCATTAGGCTATCGTCCTTTTTATGATGGTAGCCTAAAATTAAAGTAAACTATAATCAAAACTTTTTAGCAATGAAAACAGCAGTAATAGCCACAAAATTTGTTAGCCACGAAGTAACCGAATTGGAAACGCTGAAAACCTCAAAGGTCTATGGGCTAAGGGAAAAACTGAACAAAGGCAAGAAATTGAGCCGAGACGAAAAAAATTGGCTTGCAGAAGCAGTAAACCGAAATTCATTTTTTAGAAGTGCAGTTCCCTTAAGGGGATATCGGTTTGGGTTCGAGGATATTTTAAAAACCTATGTAGTGAAACAGTACGATAGCTGGCAAGAATACAATGCCCCTGATAAAACAAGCTTACGCAGTTTCATTTACGGCAGGATTGACAAGATAGCAGAAATCACTTATTAAAACCGAAAAACAAATGCACATCATTGATTTAAACGGATGCCCAATCGAAATCACAGACCTTGACAAAGCCATAAAAATAACGGCAGAATTCAAAGAATACAGACACAGGAACAAAAGTTTTACCGAATTCGACAAAAGGAAAAAAGCCTATTGGACGGATATGTATGAAAAACTTACCGCAATCAAAAAATGTAATAACACTTTAAAAATTAAGAATGATGAACACAAATTTTTTTAATCAAATAGCACAGTTGGACTTTACTGGAGTAATGCAACTGAACATCTCCAAGGGGGAGCATAACAACCTAATCGTTACGGTATTGCTCAACAATGAGCAATGCGGAGATAGTGCTAAAAACCTCATTCCCCCATTGACCTTTAATGCTACCCCACAAGAGTTTGACAAGGATTTTTTTGAACAGATTAAAACTCCAATACAAAACATATCGGGTGTAATGGTGGATATGGAAAAGTTCCTGAAACAAATGGAGGAAGTCAAAAAGCAATCGGCAATGGAAAAAGCAAAAGCCGAGAAAGCTAAAAAAGAAAAGGAAGCCAAAGACAAGAAGTACAAAAACGGTATGGCAAAAGTGGATGAATTGGAGAAAGAGGGCAAGTTTCGTGAAGCGTGGATAAAAGTACCTCAAATTACAGAGTTTCCCGAAAAAGCAGACGAAATACGCAAACGCAAAACCACCTTGTCTGCTCAGTTTGAGCCAAACCTATTCGGCGTCATTGACATCCAGAACGAAACGCCAAAGGCAAAAGAAACGACAGCCGATTATCCCTTAGATAACACAGGCGAAGAAGATAAACAGTATTAAACCCAAAAATCAATAGTTATGTTATTAGCAACATTATTACCGAGAGTTTTTATACTCCAAGACAAAGGACAGGAAATTAGACTGACCGACCCCGAAGCACGGTGGAGCGTGGAAGCCGTAATGAATTATTACGCCAATATGTACCCTATTTTGACTACTGCCAAAGTATCATCTCCGAAGATAAAGGACGATGCAGTCGAGTACAGATTTGAAAGTGTAATGGGCACTAAAGGTTAAACCAAAAATCAAAAACGATGAACTATGCAACGCAAAATAATATCGGGGATGGTAACCGTTCCCGAACAGAAAAGGCAACGGCAATTGCACGGGCAGTTGGGCGAGTTTGCACAATGGATGCAAAGACCAAAGGACGCAGACGAAGTGCGGAAAGACAAGCGGAAATCCGTACCCGTAGCAATGCTACCAATGGTATTCTGAAGTGTACATTTCTGCCTAAACTGAAAACGGCACAGTCTGTACAAACTTGTGAAAAAACGGAAAGGGATTTTTATAAGTCCCTTTCCCTTATCGCCAATCATTATCACATAATTCCGATGCAATCTCAACAGTTTGATTTTCCCTATAATATTGCTTTAGCAATGTGGGATTTGAAAAACAAACTCAAACAGACTGTTGAAAATTGGGAAGATATACGATTGATAACAGATGATAAGAAAACCTATATAGAAAGTACGGAACGTTATGATACGGATACCACTCTCTATTACATTCCCATTTTTCCGCTGTTTAAAATGTTGCAGAACAAAAAGAGAAGACATACGGCAAAACTACTCTTATCGGTATGTAGCTACCTTTATCATATTGTAAATATACCCTATTACAGACAGGAAGAGAGTTATCTGTATTGGGTATATGAAATGCACAAAGAATGGATAGAATCTGAAGAAGAAACCCACGAGATTAAAGACTATAAAAGAGAATTTATAAAATCCGAAAATATTGGGGACCGGATAGAACAAAAGCTGTATAATCTTGCCAATCTCAAAGTATTTGAAAAGCGAATAAATTCATTTCGGGCCCAAGATTCATTGGATAAGGCATATTTCAAAGTAGCTTCAAATGCCTATGCACTTTTTAAGGAATACCCTACGACGAGTATTTTTAGGAATGCCCAGATATACGAACAGAACCCCTATGATTACTGTGATGAAGTAATCGGAATGGAAAAGTATATAGCTTTTGTAGCTGAAACAAAAGGTTGGTTATATGAGAACCTTGTGGAAAGCATCAACAATGAATTTAATGAATGTGATAAAATTGAAGAACCGTCCATCAAAAAACACTTTGACGGAAGGAAAATAACGACAATGAATTTAGATTTTGAAAAGCGATTATTTACTGTATTAAATGATTTGACAGGATTATTATATGAGTATAAAACAGAGAAAAGATGAAGAATTTAAAAGATATTACCACAGATTATGGAGAGTTATATTACCCAAAATCCGCTTTGGTTTTTTATGAAACTGATGGATTGCAAAGGGATTCCTATGTGGAACATTTTGATATGGACAACAATGGAAATCCTATCAATGCCCACCCACTGACTGAAAGAGAAGCAAGTAATTTGGCGAAAGCTTTGCAGACCGATGAGGAAAGGAACAAAGCTTTTTTAAAGCCCAAAGGGATTTTGCCTACAACTATTCTCCATATCAATCCAAGTAAAAAAGCCACAGTGTTATGGTACACCAAAGCACAACAAAGGCAGCTTTATTTTGTTGAGAATTTAGGCATACCAAATGGGAAAGCCCACGTTCCTGCAATGCTTTGGTTTGCCAATAAAAAAAGTCTAATGGTATTTGCTCTTTTCGACAATAAAAGACCGACAGAAAAAACACCACTATATTATGCACCTTTTTTCAATGTATATACAGACGGTCGCGTATGTATGGGAACAGTGAGTATAGAAATTAAAAATTCAGCTTCGGTCGAGGAATTTACGCAAGCTTGGGAATATTATTTTTTCAATTCGTATTTCAGTCACTTGTTGGGAAGACAAAGCCCCATAAAAGGAAATTGCGTAAGCGTATGGAAAGACCTGATTAAGACCAATAATTCTTTTCCAAAGGAAGTATTAAAAAAGAACAACAAAACCCTTAAAAATCTATTGCGATGAATGTGGAGAAAACAACTTGTGAGAAGCAAAATCGAACCAAAGTACATTTTGTGGACAATTATCTTTTGAACCCTACTAACCCAATCACAGTGAACCTAATCGGAGCAGGTGGCACAGGCTCAAAAGTTCTGACGGCTTTAATGGAGATGAACCATAGCTTACTTGAATTGGGGCACGCAGGTTTGTTCATCCGCTTGTGGGATGACGATATTATCACCGATGCTAATTTGGGGCGGCAACGATTTTTTGAAAGTGAACTTGGACTTCCTAAATCCGTAGCACTTATCAATCGGGTCAATCGTTGTACAGGCACAAATTGGAAAGCTGAAAACCGAAAATATGAAAGGAACCATTTCAAAGAAATACCTGAAAATGCTTTGGCAACTCTCACTTTTACTTGTGTAGATAATGTGCAAACACGTTTTGAGGTCGCCGACATATTGAAGGAATTGAATGCTCATAACAGAGGCTATAGGGATAAACCAAAATATTGGTTGGATTTTGGAAACAATAGATATACTGGGCAAGTAATATTATCTACCGTAGGAGAGATTAAACAGCCTGATTCAGAAAAATATGAGCCCGTGGAAAACCTGCCTTTTGTAACGGAAGAATACGGTGATTTGCTTAGGCAATCCGAGTTGAAGGACGACACACCAAGTTGCTCTCTTGCGGAAGCTTTGGAAAAGCAGGATTTATATATCAATTCAGCACTGACTCAAATGGGATGTTCTTTACTTTGGGGATTATTTCGCAATGGTATGACGGAATACAGAGGATTTTTTATAAACCTAAAGGATTTCCGTTCACAGCCTATTCCAGTCGCACAATAGCCCAATTTGGGCGGCAAAAATGCAATTCCTCGATACGGTCGGAAACACATTTTTGCATTAAAAAAGGGACAACCACTTTGCCAAAATGTGCCACTCCACATCTCCTCCGTTCTACATTTTGTCAAAAAGGTTGTGTTTGTTTGGTCTTCTTTTCTTGCAATATAAGCAACCCAAGAAAAGAAGTAAAAGAACGTCACTCGATTGAGTTTGGACATTATGACATCTGAAAGTTGATGAATCCTTTAATTTAGGTAGATTTGAAGTTTGTCAGTAATTACCTTTCATAAATGATTGAAACAGAAATATCAATAAGTGTAAACAGAAAGTCTGATATTGATTTAATTGAACAAAAAATCATTGAAAGCAAAATAAAGGTTCCTATTTACATCAGGGAATACGAGTTTAGCTATCAGATAAATTTTACAAGCACTTATGAAGAATGGGAATTGGAGTCCGCGATTCTCAACTCCTTTCCTGGGTATGAGTTCACAACAGATTTAGAACGAGGGCGAAAAGAGATTAGAATTCAAATATTTCGATATCAGTCTGAATTATCAACTGATGGTTGGGGAAGGCGAATAGAAAACCCATTAAATGAAACGAAGTATCTTGTAAGAAAATCAACTAATAAAACAGAAAAATTTAATCCCAAAATCAAAGTTTTATTTGAAAACAGCCCGCACTATTACTTCGTAAATATTGTTAGTGGTATTAATCGAAAAACCGGTGAAAAGGGATTTTTATTTTTGGATAATTTTGAATCCAAAAACACGAAGGAGGCCGAGATTTTAAAGGACAAATTATATAAATCTCCTTCGAAGGCGTTTATTGCGGGATTTTATAAGATGACTGGTGTGGTGGATAATCACTTTGCCACATACCTTGAGAACAAAAAGAAAGAAATCAGGAAAATACAGAGATTACCTCGGAAGATTATAAGGGATTTTATAAAGGCTTGTAATAGCTTTGATGAAATTAATATTCTAAAAAATCTTGATGAACATATAGTTTTCGACAAACGTGAGAATTGGAAAACGGTCTATGAGACCGATGGGGTTACACAATTTAAGGAGTATTTAAATTCTTTCGAACAACATTTATGTGGAAAGGATTTTAAAATCAGGTCATCTTGGAGCATTAATTTACCAAACATAACAATTGGGGTAAAGTATTTTCCCAAATTACCTCATCCGGAAAAACGACCCTTGCAAAAATTTGGTCAGATACATTTTGAAATAAAAAACAACAAGATAATTAAGATTATCGATGAGAGTTAGATTATAAAAATTTATTTCTTTCGATAGCATTTATAAAATTGTTCGCATCGCTACCTAAAAGCAGATAACTTTCTATACCTATTTCAAAAAGGGTATTTGCTATTTCATTATCATCAATACCGGAATGGGCAATTAATCTGATACTGGGATGTTGGCTCTTTAGTTCCCTAAGTTGTTTCAGCACGTTGTGTTCATAAAAATCAAGGTCTATAATACAAGCGTCGGGAAGTTCCTGCAATGTAAATAATTGAGCTACGCCGTCATCAATATTATCCGCACGGAACAGTATTTTCAATCCTGAAGCTACAAGATCGTTACAGATAATATCAATAATCGGGCTTTTGTCTGTGATAAAGGCAAGGCGGATCCTATCGGGTCTTTTTGTTGATTCCATAGCACTAAATTTTTGATGTTAGCCTGTGGAACCTGCACAAAAAAAGCGCAGGCAACCACACTTACCGATACTGAGGCACTGGTATGCCTATCCCCGAATAAGCGAGCGCCCACGCCATAGCGTGAGCGTTCTTACTTATGTCTCGGGGATACAAAAAATTACCAGTTTTCAGTACCAAGACTTAAAGCAAAAACACTTTAAGTTTTTCTATATTTTCAATCACAAAGATAATAAAGCTAATGATGTACAGCAATATTATATTTCAAATTGACTATTAAAGAAGAAAAAAATACTTTATCTACTTCTTATTTGAATCAGTTTTCCGCAATTCTTGAATCTCGTTTTTCAGCTCTTCAAATAAATTTAAAACCTTGATATTGTCCAATTGGAAATCGGTTTTTGAAAATTCCTGTGTGGCAATGCTACAGGCAAATTCCCAAATCTCTAAAATATCAGATAACGGAATTGTATAGGATTTATAAAAATCGTTGTCTGGACAAACCTGTATTTCTTCCCGAAGGATTTTTGAAAGTCGTTTATAAGTTACTCCTTCGCTTCGGGTAACGAACACATACGTTTTTCCCACCTTCAAATCGGTATGACTTTCGACATACTGTCCGATAATATAAGAGCCATCGGGATGCGGTGGCATCGAATCCCCTTCAGCGGGAAATGCCCTGTATTTACCCGTACTGAGAAAAGGCAAGGAAATGGTTTGTAAGCTTTCAATATATTCGGGATCGGCATACCCATCCAAATATCCCATTGATGCCTTATACGGGATGATTTCAATCTTATCTTCGCCTTGCGCGCCTACTTTAATCGGCAGTAATACGCGATTCCCCGGTAATTCCAGAATATCTTTAAGCGGATATTTTTTCAAATTCACGGAAATCAATAAGTCTATACTGACATTATAATACCTCGAAATTTTTTGAAGCAGTTCAAAAGGAGGCTCCGAGGCACTGTCTTCATATTTGGCATACCGCCCGCGAGTGATGCTTAAATCATCGGCTACCCGTTGCTGGGAGTGACCAAGCTGAGCGCGTAAATAGCGTAAGTTTTCTGAGAATAACGACATTGATACTATTTGTAGCAATAAATATAAAACAATTAGATACAAATAATAGTAATTTTGAGCCGAAAAGATTTATGAAGGATGGAACGAACGATTGTGCACTGTGACTTAGATACCTTTTTTGTTTCGGTAGAGCGCCTACTAAATAGTGCCCTTATAGGAAAACCCGTTCTCATAGGTGGGAACTCCGGGCGGAGCGTGGTGGCCTCGTGCAGTTATGAAGCCCGAAAGTTCGGCGTACATTCCGCAATGCCTATGCGATTGGCCAAACAGCTTTGTCCCGAGGCCATTTTGGTTCGCGGCGATCACGACCTGTACAGCAAGTATTCCAATATCGTAACAGAAATCATCGAAGAGCAAATACCAGTAGTGGAAAAAGCTTCTATCGATGAACACTATTTGGATATGACGGGAATGGATAAGTTTTTCGGAACGTGGAAACTGACAAAAGAACTCCGACAGTATATTATCAAAGAAACGGGATTACCCATTTCATTTGGTCTTTCGATTAATAAAACCGTGAGTAAAATCGCTACCGGTGAAGCCAAGCCCAGCGGAGAGAAAAAAGTAAAGAGCGGTATGGAAAAACCTTTTTTAGCACCGTTATCCATTCGGAAAATTCCCGGGATTGGCCCAAAAACCTATCCATTACTACGCAATATGGGGATCTCCCATATTTATACCCTACAGCAGATGAATGTTTTGACAATGAGACAGGTTTTGGGTAAAAATGGTGTTAGTATATGGAATAAAGCAAACGGTATTGATAACAGTGCAGTAGTCCCGTTTTGCGAGCAAAAAAGTATGAGCAAGGAAACCACCTTTGAACAAGATACCATTGATATGGATTTATTGAGACGAGTGGTGTTTTCAATGATAGATGAATTGGCTTTTGATCTGCGTCAAGAAGGCAGGTTGACCTCCTGTATTACCCTAAAAATCCGATATAGTAATTTTGACACCCATACCGCTCAAGCAAAACTTCCGTTTACGACTTCGGAAACAGTGATTGCCGAAAAAGCATATCAGCTATTCGATAAGCTGTTCAGTCGGCGAATGCTTATTAGGCTTATCGGCATAAAGTTCAGCAATTTGATAGCAGGATCCTATCAGATGAATTTGTTTGATGATACCCGCAAGGAAATCGACCTGTCCAATGCAATGGATAAAATCAGAAAGCGGTACGGCTATCAATCGGTAGTAAGAGGCGTAACAATTTAAAATACATTTTAGGGTATGCTACTTAATCTACATAGCTATTATAGTCTGAGATACGGCACAATGAGCCTTGCAACGCTCATTGAAAACCTTCGTACCTATGATTATGATACAGCTGTATTGACCGATATCAATAATTCATCGGCCACCCTTGATTTTATCAAACGATGTAAAGAGGCAGGCATCAACGGATTGGCAGGAATGGAATTTCGAAATGATAACCAATTGTTGTACATAGGAATTGCCAAGAACGAACAAGGCTTTAAAGAACTGAATGAGTTGATGACCGAGACCAATCGCACTAAGTCAGCTCTACCCACAATCGCCCCGGAGTTTCAAAATGTATTTGTTGTTTATCCTTTTGGCAGCATTAAAGAAACAGCGTTAAAAGACAACGAATATATCGGTATACGTCCACAGGAAATCAACCGGTTTATTGTGGCTCAGAAGAAATATACTGACCGTTACGTAGTATTACATCCTATCTCATTTAAGAAAACTGACTATCAGTTACATAAGCAGTTAAGAGCCATTGATAACAATATCCTTATTTCCCAATTACCCCCGGAACAAATCGGAGATGAATCAGAATATTTTATCAGTCAATCGGCATTATTGAAAGCTTATAAGCGTGTACCACAACTCATAGAAAATACCAAAAGATTATTGGCAGATTGCAGCTTTAATTTTGATTTTAAAAGCATCAAGAACAAGAAAACCTTTACCGGAAATCAGTATGACGACAAACAGTTATTGTATAAATATGCTATGGATGGTTTAGAGAGAAGGTATGGAAAAGAAAACAAAGAGGCTAAAGAGCGTGTCTTAAAGGAACTGGATATTATCGACAAGCTTAATTTCTCGAGCTATTTCTTAATCACGGACGATATATGCCGATATGCACGAAGTCGAAATTTTCATTACGTAGGGCGAGGAAGTGGTGCCAACAGTATTGTGGCATATTGTCTGGGGATTACCGATGTATGCCCGATTGAACTGAATCTCTATTTTGAGCGCTTTCTCAATCCAAAAAGAAAAACCCCGCCCGATTTTGATATCGACTTCTCTTGGCGTGACCGTGATGAAATGTACGATTATATTTTTAAGCGGTATCAAAGCGAACATACAGCACTAATGGGTGCAATGGGCACTTTTAGAGATCGCTCCATTATCCGTGAACTGGGTAAGGTCTATGGTTTACCGAAAAGTGAGATTGACCGACTAATTCGGGAACCCCAAAATATGCTCAATAAAAATGAAGTGACCCATACCATTTTATCTGTTTACAATCAGATGGTGGATTTCCCCAATCAACGCACGATACATCCTTCGGGTGTTTTGATTTCCGAGAAACCACTTACTTGTTATTCGGCTTTAGATTATCCACCCAAGGGCCTGCCGACAATGCAGTTTGATATGTACGTGGCAGAGGATATCGGCTTTGAGAAATTCGATATCCTTTCCCAAAGAGGCATTGGACATATTGGGGATTGTCGGGAATTAATCAAACAGAACCAAGGCGAAGCCGTAGACACTTCCAATCCCAAACGATTTTTTACCGATCCTGTAATTGCCGAGCAATTACGCTTGGCCAATACCGTGGGCTGTTTTTATATCGAAAGCCCCGCAATGCGCCAGCTGATCAGTAAACTACAATGTGATGATTATTTGACCTTGGTAGCGGCCAGTTCCATTATCCGTCCAGGTGTAGCGAGTTCGGGAATGATGCAAACTTTTATTGAGCGACATCACAACCCTGAAAAAGTTGAATATATTCATCCTGCCTTTAAGGAGCAATTGGAAGACACATACGGTGTAATGGTTTACCAAGAAGACGTGATGAAAATCGGTCATCACTTTGGCGGATTGGATTTAGCCGATGCCGATGTGCTTCGCAGGATGATGAGCGGGAAATATCGCAACGTAAACCACCTGGGAGAAATTGAAGATAAGTATTTTGATAACTGTAGGGCAAAAGGCTATCCTGATGGAGTAGCTCAAGAAGTATGGCGACAAATGAAATCTTTTGCAGGCTATAGTTTTAATAAAGCCCATAGCGCTTCCTTTGCTGTAGAAAGTTACCAGAGTCTATTTTTAAAAACCTACTACCCATTGGAATTTATGGTCTCCGTGCTCAATAATTACGGCGGCTTTTATTCCCGTGAGGTCTATATTAACGAAGCCAGAAAGGCTGGTGGAAACATCTGCTTGCCCTGCGTGAACAAAAGCGTTTATAATACCGCTATCGATGGAAAGGATATCTACTTGGGGTTTGATTGTTTATTGAATTTAGAAAACAATCTTGCTAAACTTATTCCCGAAGAGAGGGAACGCAATGGCGCATATACGGGACTTGAAAACTTCAATCTGCGAACCGGTGCAGGGTTGGAACAGATTGTTATCCTGATCCGCTGCGGAGCCTTTCGGTTTTTAGGAATAGGGAAAAAGGAATTGCTTTGGGAATCGCACTTATTACTAAACAAAAGTAGAGAGAAGCACAAACAGATTGGACAGCTCTTTCCCAATACCGCTGAGAAACCACAACTTCCTACATTTGAAACAGACGAATTGGAGCATCTTTATGATGAAATCGAGCTTATGGAGTTTCCTATATCGGGCAGTATGTTTGATCTGGCCAAATCCACTTACCGAGGCAATGTTACCGCAAAGACATTGACTTCTTTTCGTAATCAAATTGTACGGATAGTAGCCCATTTGGTAACCTATAAAACCGTGCGGACAAAAAACAAAAAGATTATGAAGTTCGGCACCTTCTTGGATGTCAATGGGGATTTTATTGATACTGTGCATTTTCCTCAAAGCTTAAAACTATTTCCAATTCGGGGAAAAGGGTTATATCTTATTGAAGGGAAAGTAGTGGTAGACTACGGTTGCCCGTCAATAGAAGTAAGACGTTGCGCAATGATGCCGATTAAACCCGACCCGCGGAGTACTTAACTTTTGGTGTTCGTATAATTGTCTTCCAAAATGCTGAGAATATCACTTTCTTTATAGATGATTTTACCACCAATCCGAATATAAGGTAATAAGGAATCATCTCGGTATTGTTGCAAAGTCCGTTTGCTGATATGGAGCATTTCGCAAACTTCTTCACCGGAATGGTATATTTCTCCATTCATAACCGGTCGGTAATTTTTTAGAATCTCTTCAATGCGTTCTCTCAATCGTGATAACATTTTCTGGTGTGCATTGATTTCCTTGTTCTCATTGGTCCATAAATCCATCATCATCCATATTAGGCGACTGTCCGTCTTTAAGTAAAGTTTGGACATCTGAAAATTTAAAATAATTCTTGCGGTTCAGTTTAGAATAGGCTAACCATCCTTTATCCTTATAGGTCTGTAGTGTGCGTTTACTAATGTTCAGCATCACACATACTTCCTGATTATCGAGCCATCTTTCTTTTTTGAAAATAGACGTGTATTTTTGGGTAGCGTTTTCGGTCATTTCTAAAAGCTCCCTCAATTCATCATTCATTTCCTCCAAGGTGGATTTCTGTATAGCGACAACTTCCATAGTCTATTCTTTTTCTATGGAAGTAAAGTTAGGGTCAGCTTATAAAAGCTTGATTGAGATTACCCCTATTGGCTTTTAATGGTAGAATCTGTCTCTTAAAAAATCTATTTGATTAGGATATGGATAAATTCCGTTGTTGTTTTATTAGAGTTCCCTGCTTTTTGTGACCTGAAACGCCCATATGATTTTTTGACGACCTTATATTCTCCGAGTTGCCTCATCATTTTCTCAATGGTATCATTCGAAATAATACCTTCATTGTTATAGCTTAAAAAAATATATTTGAAATTTGCTTTCTGTAGTAACTCCCATAAAGCATTTTCAGCCTCTTTCTTCATACAATATCGAGAGGTTTGGTAAGGCCTTAATCCTGTTACACCCCGGGGAACAAATTTATCATAAAGGGCTATGGTGTTCAATAGATGATAATTTGCCGCATATTCTCTTCTGTTATAAGGTGGGTCAAGATATAAGATGTCGCCGTTTATTTTTTGAATTAACCTGTTGCTGTCTTCGTTGTAAATTTCATTTATACCTGATGACCCTTTGGGAGTCTTCAAGGAAATTATACGTAACTTTTTTTTAGCTGTAGATTTTAGAAATTTAAGATAAGCTCCGTAGATAGCTGTTGTATTAGCTACTTTATCAATGCTAATCAACAAGGAAGCTAAAAGGTAAAAATATTGGTTTTCATTGATGATCCCGGTAGTGTACCAACATTCTATTTCTAACCGTATGGCATCTATTTTTTGACCGTTTGCCTTTGAGAAATACAGCCTTCCTGTTTTGCCTCCTTCCGAATACTCAGTAAAAATGAAACCTGGATATCCCTTAAGTTTATTTAAATTGGCAATGAAGCAGATAATTTTAGAGTCAATTTTCCCATTGAGAAGAGACCGATTTATAACATAGCTAAAATACTCTCGATCATTACTGATTATTCTTTTGACTTTTCCGTGGAATAATTTACCTATAACCCCTGTTCCTGCAAAAAGATCGCAAAAGACAAAATCGGAAATATCCTCTTTAACAGTTTCTACAATCGTATTATAAATGAATTCGGAAAGCCTGAGTTTGGAACCTAAATAATTCATTGATACTTACTTTTACGTAAATATCAATGGTCTGATTTCAGGTATTAAGAATTGGCTTTTATTGGCTCAGTAGGGAGGCGTTTGGCAAACTCATTAATTACTTCATTCTTATAAAGGTATGAATGTCCAGTTATCGGGAAATTTCTTTTCTAAAACAGCTTGCTTAAATCCTGTTGGATTTATTTCTGATTTATCCTCAAAATATATATTACAAGAAAATGTTTGTCAAACAGTAATTTTACGACATTCGTCAAAGAATTTCTCATTGCCTTTCGGGTAAATATCAATATTATTAAAATACCAAGCCAAATTATTAATGAGATTTCTCTATTACTGAATATTTCTTGTAGTATGTTCAAATATTAAAAATATGTTAGTATTGACATTAAAATCTGATTTGCAACGCTGAAATTTTGTTCTTGCTCATTTAATAGCATAAAATCCTTTTCTCCGTGAAATAGGTTGTTTCTATATCTATAAACAATTATTGCAAGTGCTAAAATTATGTTAGATGTGTTTTCATCTTTTTCTAAAAGCACCCGTTTTACAAACTCCTTTCTTTCAACAGGTGTAATTCTTAAATGTTCAAAGCGCTCATTCGTATTGTCGTCAGTTACATAACGTTCTTTCAGATAGGCTAAAGAATTTTCAAAATTCACAGGCTGGAATTCGATTTCATTTAGACTTTCCTCCATTCTATTTATAGAACAATTCCTATTACAAACAAGGTTCTCAAAAATGTTCCATAACAATGAAAAATCCTTAATGTTTTTTAAGTCATTTTCGGCAAATTCAGTTCCAAATTTATTATTTATCCATTCATTCATTTCAAGTTCAGATTTTTTCATATTGTGGCTATCATAAGGGTTACCGTATCTCTTCCACTTTCACATCTTCCTTTGCTTTCTCTTTTTTCATTTGAGAATGCGACCAAAGAAACACGAACCCGATGATAATTAATATATAGGCTAACCATTTTCCGATACGTTCTATAAACCGGATGATCACTGAAGATTCAAAACTTGAAAATCCTTCCGCTCCGGTTATGCTCCGTCGATAAAACTTCCTGCGGCCTATCCAATAAAGGAGTGCCACCCCTATTACGATAGGAATGATCGCTATGATCAGTTGTACAGTGAGCTCATCCATATTGATGAATTAAAAAAGTAACCCCAAGTAAATTTAAGTAAAACTTTTTACTCATAAGTTTGAAAGACAAAAAATCGGCTTGTAAGGCCGACTTTTGTCCGTTTTATTCTTCTATTCAGTCTTTGTTATTAAACTGGAAACTAACCTGTTCCTCATTTTCGAAGTTGTCCGAAATCCAAATATCAAAGGATTGTGACACTGTGGATTCCGAAGTATAATATAACCGGAATTGATGTGCCGGTAAAGCATAGGAATCATTGGGCTGATATGGCAGATCATCCGCATACCGCAGTTCGCCTTCTCCTTCAAATTGAAAGTAACGAATAAAATATTCCGTTCCATTATAATTTCTGGATTGTTTCAAAGCCACTCGAATTTCGACCGTCTCCCCGTTAGCTATCTCTTTCGGAACGGGCATTACATCAACTTCAAACGGAAAATTGTGCTGGATCTCGAGCCCGTCATCATTAGAACAGGAAACCACTGTAACCAGTACAGTAAATATTGCCAATAACCAGCATATCGAAAACCTGCTCACGTTTAATCTATTGAATATTGTCATCATCTTTTTATATTTTTAAAAATTAATTCTTAATCCTACTCCGGCCGATGGGCGGAACTGTTTTAAATCCGTCCCCCATAAAGCCTTTGCCCGTCCTTGAAGAAGAAGTACTAACCAATCGGATAAATAGGTTTCAAGACTCAACCGACCGCCTAAACCATAGATAAAATTATCCTCGTTCAATATCTTTGCTCCATCATCGAGTAAGCTTTTGCTACGGTTAACTTGTTCATAACCCACTACGCCGCTTATTCCGGCATTAAGGGTGATGTTCTTGCCGAAATCCCCAAGCAAAAAGAAGCTATAGCCACCTTCGGCGGTATAGGTTTCCAGTGGGATACGTATAGTCTTATAGTCGTGGTATTGGTGGGTGTATTCCAATCCCCATAGTTGATAGTTTCCGTTTTTACTGTTAATGGTCATCCCGATATTGAGGTAATAATCATTCCCAATATGGTCACCGGATAATATGCCCGCATTGACTTCCAATCCTTTTTGTTTCGGTAACATTCGCTGTGCGTGAACTGTTGTTCCTATCATTAGCAACATCAGCATATAGATATATTTTTTCATTTTCTCTTATTTAAAAATGGGTTGACTAAAATTTCAATTTCATATCCTCAATCAGACGGGCCTTTATCAAATCAGAGTTTTCGACTTGAAGGACTTGATTCCGGCCTCCATTTTTTTCAAAAACTTCAATTACCAAGACTTTGTCGTCTGCTATGGTAAATTGATCAAGTAGAAATATATTTTGATCTATGGATTTGCCCTGCACTCTTCCAAGCGGTTTATAAGTGCGTAAAGGTGAAATAGGCTTTTCTTGTGCCACGGTACGCTTCGCCACTTTCTTATCGACAATCTTGAAACTCATAAAATCGATTTGGAAAGGAACATTGGTTTTGTTGCGCAGTTCGGTATGGAAAAAATACTTGCCATTGTGCGCATAAATTCCTTTCAGCAAGAATTGAATGCCGTACTTTTTAGCACCAATATGCCTAATGGTCTTTTTATTCCTTGTATGAAGAGTTTCCATAATCAACCCGATCAGCGAAGGGGAATCATTGCCCAATTCCTCAAACTTAACTTCGTTTCCGTTGTTTTTATCCACCTTCTTTTGCATCCTTAATAGGTCATAATTCAAGGCTTTTGGATAGGAGTTGTAAGACACATTAAAGTTGTAAAAACGTCCGTCATTGGTAATTACCGAAAAATTGGTTTCCGGTTCAAAATCCCTTACCGATGCTTTGATACGCAGAACATTTTCTGCGTCCTCTGCCTTTCCGGCAATCAAATAATCGCTTCCCAAATCCACATAGCGAATCGCTGTAGGGAAAATAAGGTGTGAGGTCTTATCATAGGTAACTTCCATTCTATAGGGCTCTATTTTACCCAAAGTCAGTTGGTCTGTGGTATTCTGCGCAAAAGAAGATGCATTCATTCCAATGGTCAGAACGATACCCAAAATGGTTTTAATTAGATTTTTCATAGTATGCATTGTTTGTTGTTAAAGATTTGTTTTAGAGAGTAAAAGGACTTGGTAGCCTGCTTTCAAGGTGACTTTCGGAGTCCTTACTTTTTTTGAAAAATACCCTGAAACACCTTGTATAACTCCGCGGCCTAAATCAGCTGCGGCCTGTTGTCCTGCCGATTGGGTGAGCATTATACTGGTTCCGGTATTTTGACTCATATTGCCAGCCATTTCCGATAGTGCATTCATTTCAGGGGAATAAGGCACAGCCAGCCCTTGCTGTCCGTCCAAATCGTAAACGACGATATCTACAGGGGTAATGCGCTCGTTCCATTCTATTGAGTTTATATTTAACTGCAATCGCCCGGATTGAAATTTTGCATTAGCTGTGATAAGAGTACCCGCGGGAAGCGTATATTGAGGGGTTTTAGCTGCTTCTAAAAGCCGTAAGCGTATCATTGCTTCGCCCACAATTGTTTGCGTCTCTTGAACCACGGCTTTAATACTGTTTTTTGCTTGTGAGGGCTGTTCTACAGAACCGGCGGAATAAAATTGATTGTGATTCTTACTAAACCATTCTCGAAGAAAACTGGTGTCAGTTTCTTGTCGATATAAAGAGGTTACCGAGTTTTTACCGGTAGGAATCAAAGGTATTAAATCTGCTTTAGCATTGTTATCAAGTGACTTTTGGGTGTTATCATTTACCTGCTCACTTTCATTGGTATTGTTTCCGGGTAAATATTTTGTAGCTATTTGGTAAGATTTCTCCATCAGCGCCAATTGATCGTCAATGGTCATAGGTTCGGGGATATCCCTTTCTGCCAATTGTTCTTTTAGCTCTTCCAGTTCTTCCCGTAACTTTTTGGTTTCGGAATTTTCCTCCTCATAAAAATTCCCCAGGGTGTTTTGCATATTTCGATAGCTGTTCAAAGAGGGATTGCTATACCCTGTGGAAGTCTGGTTTTCTATTGCACTTTCATTGTGCCCTTCTTCCAGAAGTCCGTCGTTTGGCTGCCCCGTTTTATCAGAATTATTCCAATAATCCGAAAGCGTCAATAAGGATTTTCGCTTTTCCTCTTCCTTGCGGTCAAGCATTTCTTGTTCATAAGCTTTTCCTTTATCCATTGGTAATTCAGCACTGGTCGCTTCCGGGATCGATTCATTGAGTAAACTGTCCTCATTTTTCTCTTTTCCCGAGGAAGGATTGAATATGAGGTATAAACAGCCTAAAAAGACAATTCCCATCAAACCAAAAATCAATGGCTTTTTGAGTTTTTCCATCGGGCTGATGGTGCTATCCTGCGAAAAATCTTCGCTTTCTTTTATATCCCCTTCCGTCACACGGATAGAAGATTTTTCCTGTTTATTTTCTTTCATCATTATTATATTTTAAAGTTGTTAGTGTGTCCACTCGAACACGTTTTTTTGAATGGTCATTACCTATCGGATTTTCAATATGTTCAATGGTAACAGTCTTTGTATTGTTTTTTAAACCCCGACTTACCTTGAATATAATTCCGATACTTAACAGTGCATAAAGAATGAAAAAGAGAAGAATGTACAGACGCTGCTTTTTAATCGGCAACGCCTGCCATTTTTCATCCAGCTTATCCAGGTGCTCTTCCAATTGTTTTCTTAGCTTTTTCATATTTCAGTTTTTAGCGTTCGACAACTTCGATATCCCTATTTTCTACAATTGAAAAGCTTTCAATGGTAAAACCTTGGGGGTTGTTATCGGAACGAACCGAATTAACGAGATAACAGGAAGTAACCAGGCTGCGCTTGGTCAGGTTACTTGACCGAACGATATATTGTTTCGCGTAGGTGCGTACGGAATAAGGATAAGTATCAAAATTGCTTACCACGCTATCTACTTCAATACGTTGTTGGATATTTCCCGAGATAATCCTGCGGTAATATCCTTTTTCCGAAAGGTCCTTGTAATAATTAAAGGCGGATTTATCGGCGAGATAAAAAGCCCGTTTCATATTGCTTTCTATGGCATCCTTATCCGGAGCCAACGTAAAGAAGAGTTCGTGAAACCGCCGAACGTGTTCCCGTGCTTCTACGGGGCGGTTAATGCTGGCGTCTTGTGAAAGGGCAAGCATCAATGATTTGCCGTTATCCAATACATAGATCTTCTGCCGTTGTTCTTCGGCAAAGTGATAGGATTTCCAGATGGCAAATCCGACCACGCTAATGCAAAGCACTGCAAACACAATGGCATATAGCCTGATTTGTTTAAAGCTATTTTCTATATTTCTTAAAGTTTTAAATTCCATTTCAGATGATTTTTTGTTCCTATTTTATTTCAGCAATTGTCCGCCAATATTCCCCGCAGCAGATCCTGCTCCGGCACTGGCTACGTTTCCGGCTTTCATTGCGGTACGGTTCACGTTTCGGGTAAAGTTTCCTGCGCCTCCAGCCTGAATAATCCAGCCCGTAACAGTTGGAATGGTAAAGTAGCCCACGATGCCAATAATCATAAAGATGATGTAAACGGTATTGCCCGTATCGGGTATATAGGTTGGGTCTGCAAGCATTTCTATATCGCGTTCAATGATGAGTGACTGAATTTTTGATAGCATCGCACTAAATAGATCCGATACCGGAAGCCATAAATACACGCTGATATATCTTGTCAGCCATTGGGTCAAGGTCGATTGGAAACCATCCCATACCGAAATGGCAAAAGCAATCGGCCCCAGTATGGACAGGACAATGAGAAAAAATGTTCGTATCGTATCAATGACCAAAGCGGCCGCTTGAAAGAGTATTTCCAATAAATTACGAAACCAGTTTTTTACACTTTGTTCAGTTTTATAACCAAATCGCTCCATATACATCCCCGACATTGTGACCAAGTCGGATGGCGACCAACCGAGTTCATCCAGCTTTTTATCAAATTCCTCATCACTTACCAGATATGCGGTCTCCGGATTACGAAGCATCGCTTCCCGCTCCAGCAGGTCTTTTTTCTCCTGTAAATCATTGAGGTCAAGTACCTGACCATCGAGGATATGATGGGTACCCTGTACCACCGGACTTAACACCATATTGATGGTTCCCAACACGATGGTTGGAAAAAACATAATACAGATACCAATCGCAAAGGGACGCAACAACGGATAGACATCAATAGGTTCTGCCCGGCTTAATGCCTGCCAAACTTTTATGGCCACATAAAATAATGCGCCCAGTCCCGCCACACCTTTGGCTATTCCTGCCATATTTTCCGATAAGGGAAGCATTTCATCATAGAGCGTGCGGAGTACTTCGTGTAGATTGCTAAACTCCATATCTACCAGTATTTTTGATTCGCAGTTCCGTAAAGTTCAAGGACACGTTGGGTATTGTTTTGTTTCTTTGCCCTTAGAAAGCTCACCGAAATATTCTTATTGGTATAGTAGCGCACCAAGTTGTGGTATTCCTTCACCTCTTTATAGACCCGATCAATAATGTCCATCCGCTCCTTATCGTTCAGGGATAGACTTGTGGCAGTGATAATCTGCTTGAGCTCTTTTAATAATTCGGTGCTTTCATTGAGCAAGGCTGAATATCCATTTCCAATTGCTGTAAGCTCTTGTTCGGAAAAATTGGGATCGTTCATCATCTTTCCAAAATTCTGAACATACATTTCAGATACGTCTCCGACCATCAACACAGTTTGCTGAACTCTGCGGGCATCTTTCACAAGATGGTTTACCGCTTCAAGTTTATCATAGTAGGCTTTACCTTGTTTATAAACTTTCTCTACTTCCTTAAAGTTTTTGATCACGTTACTGACCGTTGAGGAAGTCTGTACGATTTCATTGGCACTATTGACAATGCCCTGTGCCAGATTCGTTGGGTCGGTTACTACCCATTGGGCGTTTACGGTAGGCGATACGGTAAATAAGAAGACCGTCATCACCATAAATAATAGCTTTTTCATTGTTTCTGTTTTTAAAAGATGAATAATTATTGATTTGTGAGTTCCCGCTTTTTCATTGCGATATGCTTAATGGCGAGTTCTACATTGCCGTTCAATTCGGAAGCGAGCTGCATCACTTCCAGTTTTTCGGTTTCTTCGGTGGTATAGGCCAAGTACTCTTCCAAGCTCACTTCCGTTGCATATACAGCGGAATGAGTGCCTCCCAGACCAATCCAAATTTCTTTGTACAATCGGTTTGGATCGTTGTTCATATTGATGGAGAGTACCTGACCTTTTTCCTTGTCCGTTAGTCCGAGCATCGTTTGTATGTCGTCGAACTTGTTCATATACTTTCGCTGGTCAAGAAGGATTTTACAATCGGAATTGTTGATGATGCTTTCTTTGACGATGGGAGATTGAATGATGTCGTCCACTTCCTGCGTGACCACAATGGCTTCCCCAAAGTATTTGCGCACCGTTTTGAACAGGTATTTTATATATTCCGCCATTCCTTCTTTGGCGATTGCTTTCCAAGCTTCCTCAATCAATATGAGTTTACGAATGCCGTGAAGCCTACGCATCTTATTGATAAAGACTTCCATAATGATGATGGTCACTATCGGAAAGAGAATTTTATGATCTTTAATGGCATCAATTTCAAAGACGATAAAGCGTTTGGACAATAGATCCAACTGTTCTTTGGAATTGAGCAAGTAATCATATTCCCCGCCTTTGTAATAAGGCTCCAAAACGTTTAGAAAATTGGCGATATCAAAATCCTTTTCCCGGACCTTCTTTTGTTCTAAAGTTTTTCGGTAATCGCCCTGTACATATTCATAAAAGCCATTAAAGGAAGGGTAAACAGTATCTTTTTTAATCTGTTTGATATAACCGCTCACAGCGTTGGAAAGCGCGACTTCTTCCGAACGACTGGGAGGTTCATCATCCCGCTTCCATAAGGTTAAAATCAAGGTTTTGATACTTTCCCGTTTTTCGATGTCAAATACGCCATCGTCCGTATAAAAGGGATTAAAGGCAATCGGATTGTCTTCGGTATAGGTGAAATAAACGCCGTCTTCGCCTTTGGTTCTTCCATTGATCAATTCGCACAACCCTTGGTAGGAATTACCGGTATCGACAAGCAAAACGTGTGCGCCCTGTTCGTAATATTGCCGTACCATATGGTTGGTAAAAAAAGACTTGCCCGAACCTGAGGGGCCGAGGATAAACTTATTCCGGTTTGTGATAATGCCTTTTTTCATTGGCAAGTCCGAAATATCCAAATGGAGGGGTTTTCCGGTCAGTCGGTCGGCCATTTTGATTCCAAAGGGGGATGGTGAACTTTGGTAGTTGGTCTCTTCGGTAAAGAAACACAGTGCCGGTTCCATAAACGTGTAAAAGCTTTCTTCACTGGGAAAATCCCCTGCATTGCCCGGGATCCCCGCCCAATATAAAGTGGCGGTATCGGTAGTGTTGTGCCGGGGTTTACACTCCATTAGTGCCAAAGCACTTCCACAATCATTCTTTATCCGCCGCAATTCCACAGGATCCTCCGACCAAGCCATCACATTAAAGTGTGCCCGTATTGAGGAAAGGCCGTACGAATGGGCTTCATTTAAATAACGTTCAATCCATTCCTTATTGATTTGGTTGGCGCGGCTATACCTGGCCAAAGAGTGCATATTCCTTGCAGATTTCTCAAACTTTTGCAGGTTCTCCTCACTGTTGTCCAAAAATAAATATTGGTTGTAGATATGATTACAATTGAGTAGCAAACCCACCGGAGCCGCAAAGGATAACAAACAATCGCTACGATCGGTGGATAGTTTTTCAAAACGGGTATCTGCCGAAACGGTACCGGGAAGGTCATCTGCATCGGATAGGGTGTGCAAGCACAACCTTTTGTTTCCGACACGCACTTCTTCCGCGCCTATAGCGATATCCTGCATTGGGGTATGACTTTCTTTCGAAAGGGTAAGGTAATGTTCCAACAATCCCTGTTGTTCATCTGTCCCAAGGATGTCTTCTTCGGTTAAACGGTTTAACTTCACTAATCCACTGTCGTTGACAATTCGCTCAAACTGTGTGACGGCCTCCATAAATTGTCGAATGACTTCCTTGTTTCTAATTTCCTTTGGAATCAATGTTCCTTTGCATAGCGAACTGAAATTACTCTGCATCCGCATCCGGTCTTTAGTGGTCTTTGTCAAAAACAGATAGCAGTAATGGTTCAAAAACGGACGTTCATTAAAATGACGTTGATAGGATTTCGACAAAAAACTTTGGTCGTCCTTTGCCAAATTGGGGGTATAGTTTTCTTTGATATACCAGTCCTGTTTATGAACGATGGTGAAATCCGGTAAGGTCTTGATTGCTTTATGCCAAGTAGAATGAATGGCCTCATACTCCGCGGAAGCCACCGTAAATAATTCTGGCAACTCTACTTTAAAACAAGCCGTGATATCTGCATCTTTCGAGAGAATGCAATTATTCTCTACAGCCAATAGCGGAAATTTATTTTCCAGAGTGGTGATTTTGGAATTATTTCTCATTTTCTATTGACTTTAGAAGTGAACTTTAAATAGCGGTGGATGGGTTTTCGACAAACGATATAGTCGGGATGTCTTTTTCTCGCCCCCATTTTCATCAGTCCGTGGGTGCCATATTTCTTGTTCAGTGAAAAAGTTTTCCAAATGATAAGTGAAGCACCGCCTGCACCAAGAAGCAAACAGATATAGGAGTTTACTCCGGTCATATAAAGGATCATCACCAGAATGATGATTCCGAGCAATCCCCCGGCAAACAGAAAGAGGTACTGTGATTTTAATCCTTTGAATTCCACTGTCCTTCCAATCCCTTTATTGATGTTATAAGTGTTCATAAGGCAAAGGAGTTACAAGAAGAAGGAGCGTAAAATGGTTGCGGCCACAATCAAAAATATACAGGCACCAAACCAGCTTGCAGCGGTTTTGGAAGTGTCGGGATCTCCCGAACTGAATTTGTTATAGACTTTAACCCCTCCGATAAGCCCTACAACCGCACCAATGGCATAAATAAGCTTGGTGGCCGGATCAAAATAAGAAGTGATCATTTGTGTGGCTTCCGTGATTCCGGCCGAGCCATTTCCTTGTGAAAAAGCGCTAACTCCTAACAATGCTATACCCAATGTCAACAGCGCTTTTTTTCTTTGTTTTTTCATAATCAAAATACATTAAAGCGTTATCCAAATCCCGCACCTTGCGGGTTTTAGAGCAAATGTATTTTGGAAAGAGGGTGAGGATATTAAATTGGCAGTGAGAGGAAAAATTTGGCATAGTGAGGCACTATGGTGTAAAAAATATTATATTTAGCGTTAATTAAAACTTAATGGAATAAAATTTAATGAGAAGAGATAAAACAGAGTTTGCCATACTACCAGCTTTTCATGGAGACTGTATATTTATTAAGACTTTTGATCAAAACAATGAAGAGTTCAATATACTGATTGATGGGGGCACTGCTCAGACTTTTAGATATTCTCTTAGAAATATGTTAACGAACAATATCCATATTAACTTAATTGTATTAACTCATATTGATTCGGATCATATCTCCGGCTTAATTAAGCTATTTGAAAGCAGTATAATAGACAAACTTACTATTGATGAAATTTGGATGAACTATCCTGAACTTGTTGAAACCAATAATGGTGAATTAATTAGTATAAGGCAAGGCAATAATTTAAAAGATTTAATTCTTAAAAAGAAACCGGAAGTAAAGTTAGTGGAGATATCCACAGACATAAAGCAAATCGTAAAATCAGGACTCAAATTTGAAATATTATCTCCAACTCCAGAAATCAAGAATGAGCTTTATTCACTGTGGAAAACATTCAAATTAAAAAAGAGAAAGTCTGACTATATCAATATTTCGGTTCAAAGAGATACCTACCCAGAATCATTCGAGAATTTGAATAGAATTCCATTTTCTCCTAATAAGAGCATAAAAGAGGATATTTTCAATTCTTCTTCAATTGCGTTTATTTTAGAGTGCCCGGATGTATCACTCTTATTGTTAGGAGATTCACGCCCTGAGGTTATAGTCAAAAGTTTAAAAGAAAATGGGTATAATCAAAGTAATCCTATTGAAATCGATTATGTTAAAATATCTCATCATGGAAGTTTAAATAATACTTCACAGGAGTTACTTAGCTTGATAAGATCTAACAACTTTATTATCTCAACAAATGGTGGTACAGCGAATCATAAAAGCCCGTCACGAGAAACTATCGCCAGAATAGTTTATAGTTCATCAAATAGAGATGAACGTATAAATATCTTTTTCAACTATGAAATAGGTAAAATAAAGCAAAGGGCAGGTAATTTTGTAACTGATAATGATTTTGTTAATAAGAAATGGAATCTGGAGCACAAAAATTGGTTTAGATTAATATGATGAAAATTTCAACCGAAAAATATTGCGTGAGAATAAAAAGCAATGAAAACATAGGTAGCGGAGTACTACTTCCAGGGAATGACGCTTTCTATGTTTTAACTGCAGCACATTGTTTAGGTGATACTACGCCTATGGCTAAGGATATAATTATAGAAAAGCAAGATAATTATAATTCGGAATTCAATACGATAACAAGTATTGAAGTTAAAGAATTTAATCAAGAACATGATTTCGCTCTTATTGAAATTGATTTTGATAACGAAACAGAATTACTTCATCAATATAAGTTAGGTCGTGGATTTATATCAGAAAGTGAAATAAAATTTTGCGGTTATCAAGGGATTAATATAGATCAATACCGACCTTTTACTGGCAAAATACTCTCCATAAACGAATCATTAGGCTCCTTCAGAATTTCTTTGATGGGAGAAACATTTGATCAGGGAGGAGAAAATGGTCAATATTTGGCAAAGGGGCTTTCTGGTAGTGGAGTATTTATATATCGACATAATTCGCCTTTTCTGATTGGAATTCTTAACTCTGTTATCACAGAAAAAGCGTGGAATGATGATATCGATTGCTGTTCTATAAAACATATTGAGCAATACATTTCAGAATATGTGGATTTATCCGATTTTGAAAATCTGAGACAATGGGAAGAAAACATTGAAAAGAAACGAACAGATAAAGAAATCGAAGCTTTTAAAAATGATAATAGTCTGTTTTTCAAAAACCTTTATCGCAAAAACAAAGTATTATATCCAGATGAGGCTAAAGCAAATTCTATTACCACAAAAAATATACGCAATTTCTTAGCCATGAAGGATAATATTAACTCACTTGAAAATGACTATCCACTACTTTATACTGAATTTAAAAAAACAGTTAGAAGATTTGTAGATCAAGTGGAAGACAGTTATTCAAGAGTTGTCCGTGAAAGTAATGAAGCTTTAGATTCAAAAATTGATCTTCAAAATCAACTAAGAGATCAATTAGATATGCTTCCCAAACATGTAAATTCTGATTCATCAGAATACCAGATATTGGAGTGGTTGGGAGAATGTACATTAAATTTTAGTAAAAATGATTAATATTCAATTAGATCAAAAACCAACATCGATATCCATTAGATATAATGGATATTATAAAATAGTTTTACTTCTGGCAATAGTTTCAAATTGCGGGTATGGAAAAAAAGCAAGCTTACAATTAATTCATATTGTTTTTTGGAGTTTACGAAACGAAATAAATTATCAGGTGTTGTTTGATTTTGCAAAGCAAGAAAGAAGAACTTTGATTCCTTGGACTTTTGAACACGGCATTGAAGATGTGTTGGCATTAGGGTTAATCAATGGATATATTGAACGAGTGATTGTGAACCAAACACTTGAAATTAAGACTACAGAAGAAGGTCACAGAATCTTAAAAGAAATTAACCAGTTTGGACTTTTTCAAGAGGAAATGCAAAAAATAAAAGCTTTAGGAACAATATCCAAAAATAGATTGAGCGTTGCTAATATGAATTGGAAATTAATATAAAGATTATGCTTAAGATAAATAAATTAAGAACAGAAATCCTTACTGATAAATGTGACAATATAACTGACTTGTTTGGATTCGATTTTTCATTTGATCAAGGATTAAACATCATAGCTGGCCCAAATTCGAAAGGAAAAACAACCATAAATTCGTGTATTTATTATGCTCTCGGAATGGAGGAACTTCTTGGAGGACATAATGATAAAGCATTAGATAAAGCGCTCAAACAAGCTTTTACAATTAAATCGGATGTAGATGATGGAAGTGTTACACACAAAGTACATTCATCCAAAGTAATTCTGGAAGTCGAAAATGGAAACAATGAGGTAGCTCGTTTAGAACGATATATTAAAACGGATAATAAGAAAATAAAGTTGTCTAATATAAATGTTTATTCTATCCAAAATTCATCCTTTAAAGATAAGGAAAGGGAACAAACTCCGAATGGTGTTTATTTTGTTAATTCAAGGGGCAATAATGAGGACGAAAATGGATTTTATTATTGGTTAAGCAATTTTATGCAAATTCAGTTACCTAAAGTAAGTAATAATTCAAGATTAGATAATTATAGCCCCCTTTATTTACAGGCCATATTTTCAGCAATTTTTATCGAACAAACAAAAGGGTGGTCCGATTTTTTTGCGACTATGCCTTTTTTCGGCATACCAAAAGCAAAGGAGAAAATTGTTGAATTCATTCTTGATTTGAATGAAATAAAACTTTCCACAAAAAAAGACATCTTAAATAAAGAGAAAAAAATAATTACCGAGGAATGGAGAAACAAAATTAACTACTTCTCAAATTTAGAAAAGCGAGTCAATTGTACAATTAAAAATATCCCAGAAGAACTCACGACGGATAACAGTGAAATTAATGATATTAGCATTTATTTTTCGACATCTGAAAATGAGGAAATTGATATACAAGAATTTATGGTTCAAAAAACTATGGCTTTAGAGAAAATAGAAAATAGGCCATTATCGACTATAAAAAATAATAGAGAGGACGTTATATTAGAGTATAATCAACAAAAGGAAGAATATTTTAAGCTCAAGGATCACATTAGAAAATTTGAAAACAAGTTGCGAGTTGAGAAAAATCAATATGAAAAACTTAATAACCAACGGATAGTTGTACAATCTGAGATTAAAGATCATATCAATTTACAAAAAGTTTTTAGCGAAAACATCATCAATGAACGTGGAACAAACCGTTGCCCAACCTGCTCTCAAGAAGTAACAACAGATTTAATTTCTTCTAAGAAAATAAAAATACCCCAATTCACCTTAGAGGAGAATACCAGTTTTTTACGGAGTCAAAAGAAAATAATAGAATCTTCACTTTATAGCTTAAAGAAAACTATTGATGAGAAAGAGACGCTTGGGATATATTTTAAAAATTCTTTGCGACAAAAGGAGGTTTTGATTAAATCTTTATCGAAAGACTTAATAGCAGATGACAGGGCGTTTTCAGAATCAGAAGTTGTAAAAAAGATTCAATTGGAAAGTGAGATAAAAGACTTACTATGGATTAAAAAAACAATCTCTGAATTAAAGAATGAACTGAAAGATTTAGCAAATAAATATCACCATAACAATATAGAGATTAGTGAGTTGGGCGAATCGGAAAAAGAAGATGAGCTTAAACTTTCTGATTTTGAAGTTCAATACAAAGATTATTTATTTAGGTTTGATTATGAAAGTAATCAGAAATATCAAATTTCAATAAATAGAAAAAAACCATTTAAGTATTTCCCTGTTTATAAAAGATATAAAAAAGATACTATACCCCAATCTATCCGTATTAATTCGTCTGCATCTGACTTTGTAAGGAATATTTGGGCCTACACATTGGGACTGCTAAAAAATGGCATTAACCATCCTGGAATTATAATTTTTGATGAACCTGGACAACACAGGACAAATTTACATAGCCTCAAAGAACTTTTTTCTGCTTCATCCAAGATAGAAGGTAAACAAATAATAATTTTCACATCTATAAATACACCACTTTTCAATGAAGAAAATGAAAAGATTGAATTAGATGTTCTAACAGAAGATTTAAAGGAGTCGAGCTATAATCTGGTAAAACTGGACAATATCCATAAAGTTATTCAAAGGTTAGCTCCATCGGAATAAGGATAAGTCTCACAAAAACTCCCCAATATCAAAATCCTCTAAATCATTTTTCCGCAAAATGGAAGAACCGGGTTCTGTTTTAATGGAAAGAGTGCGATCCAAAAGCTGGGCTATTTTTTTGGACGCACCCTCCATAGAACTTTCCAATAGGTCGAATAATTCGGTTCCATCTATTTTTTGAACAATCGCTACTGCTGTTTCCTTTTGGGAAGGCACCAATTTTTCTTTTTGGAGCAACATCCCCACAGTGCTCAGTTCTTCAAAGGTAACCCCTTGGGCTAAACCGTCTTCGCCTCCGGATTGTCCCTGCCTGTTCCATTCTTCCTCCTCTTCTTCAAGATCAGGCATTTCACTAAAAACATCCTCCAGCTCTTCCTGCGGAATTTGAATATCAACTTCTTTTTCGTTGATTTCTTCCTCAAAATTATCCGCTTTCTCAACATCTTTTTCACTTTGGTATTCACTGACAGGTTTTGGCGCCGATTGTCTTCTAAGAGGCTTGGATTTTCCCATTATATCAGGAAAATGCCGATTTATTTCCTCTTTTTTACTCTTTTCAAATCTTTGTTTATGAATGTCAATTTTATCAGAGAGAAGCAAGAAAATAATAATCAGCAAGCATAGTAATATTAGAATTTCCATAACTATAAAATTGGTTTGTACTTGTCATTAAAACTTTTGATGATTTGCTCGCCAAACTCCTCAAAATGATATTCCAAAACATTGTCCAAATAAGCATAAATGGACAGTTTGTTGTCCCCAATTACCTGAACAATACGAGATAGTTTTTCGTGGAAATCAGGGCGGATATAAACGGTTTTCCCATCTCGGGCATTGGTTTCCGGATTTTTAAAAAAGATAGCCTCATAATCTGCCTTAACTGTACTTCTTGATTTGGCTTTTTTTGAGATGCTCGATTTCTTTTTTGGTGTCTGAGAATCCGAATTTTTTGTTTCTGAAGATTTATTCATTGGTTCTTTTGGAAGTTGTAATCCTTCCTCTTTTATGCCATCGACCATTAGGTTCATCATCAGCTCTTCATTGATTTCAGAAGCTTTTTTGTTTTTCTTATTCGTAGCCATAATCGTAATTATAATTGGGTGATTTTTAAAAATTCATTGACAAAGAGATCCAACCGAGTGGCTTTCATTAGCCTTTTATCCGGTGGTAATACGGTGGAACGGAAAACAGCTTTACTATTTACCTCACTTTCTTTACGAAAGCGGATACTGTTCTTGATTCGGCTTTCCATTAGATTCAATCCTAACTGTTCTATGAGATTGTCATAAACCTTATACAATGGCGTTCTTTCCCTTCCATCCACCCGGTTCCAAAATAAGTGGATGGTTTTTATGGAAGTTTCCCCTTTTTTGCGAATGACATCGTTTAAGAGTTGTGTAAAAATGAGCGTGCTTTCCATTACTACTCGATCCGCTATAATTGGAGTAAAAATATGGTGCATTCCCGCCAAAGCTTTAAGAATTCCGGGGGTATTAACCGTTCCAGGTAAATCAAAGAACAGCACATCCACGGGGATAGGGGAAGCTTCTAAATATTCCTGAGCCGCTTCCAAAACCTGCTCTGCTTTGTACTGCATTATGGGATAGGCTTTCTTGTTAATACTCGTAAATTGTTTATAGGCAAGCCTCTTCAAATTTTCGTTTTCCATTACCATTGCCAAATCACGGGTTTTCATTTTCATCAAACTATGTTGTGGAAAATCCGCATCAAATACCGCTACATTATAGCCTAATCGATAATGAAGCGTGCTGGCTAATAAGGTAGTAAACGTACTTTTTCCTACTCCGCCTTTTTGAGAGGAAAAGGCAACAAAAATGGTTTTATGTTTCGTTTTCATTTTACTGTTATTTTTAAATTATATATGGTTTCTATCTACATACGTTTTTATAGTTGTAACTGTGTATCATTGACTCTATAGAAGTCTGCTACTTTATAAAGAGCTATTCAAATAATTCGATACTTAGGGACTTATATATACACCTCACCCTTTCTGTATATTCTTACTTAAAACCTTATAGGCAATCTTATTTAAGTACCCGATTCTGACTCTAAATAGGTTCTTCTGTAGAGGATTATCATTTTACCTATTGATAGGTCTATCTCCATACTTTTTTACTTAGATCTTTAAGCATTTGGATAATTACCTCTGTACTTATTTATGTTGTTACTGCCATTCGTATCAACAAAGTAATGCAGATATATAAGTGCTTTTATCGAAAAGGGGTATTTGGCGCGTAAAGGCATTTTTTGTCCGCTCCCATCATTGCAACAACCACATTGACAATGACTTACTTTGTAATGTTATTTAATAATCGATTTATGCAAAATCCTATCGGCTTTTTGGTGAATTATAAAATCGGATTAAAACTGATTTTTTCTGTTTGCTTAAAGCTTATTAGAAGGACAGAATTATGTGTTCACCAGAACACAGCAAGTTGTGTTTTGAGCTGCTCGAAATGTTCTCTGCTGCTCAAAACAACTTGCCCTTGCAGGGAGCTAAAAACGCCCTCCGAAGTCGGGGTTTTGTATGAAATTAAGATGGATTTGCTATGAATGAGAATAAAAAAAGAAAACTGAAAAAGACCGGCCGGCGTCCGAAAAAAGATCCGGCAAAATTCCGGTATTCCATTTCCTTTAATGCGAAGGATCACGCCCGGTTCTTGGCCTTGTACGAACAATCCGGTATGCGTGTAAAAGCGCACTTTATTACCTCCTGTATTTTTGAAAAGACCATAAAAACCATTCGGATCGATAAAGGAACGATTGATTTTTATATGCGTTTGACGTCTTTTCACGGCCAATTTCGTTCGGTAGGAGTGAATTATAACCAAATTGTAAAGCTATTATACCGTCATTTTACGGAGAAAAAAGCAGCTGCCCATCTCTATAAATTGGAAAAACAAACCGCCCAAATGGCTGCTTTATGTCAAAAAATCATTCAACTGACAGAAGAATTTGAAAGGAAACATCTAAAAGATTACGTTGATAATGATAGCGAAAATAGGAAGAGGCAGTAATTTATATGGAGCCTTGGCCTACAACCAATTGAAAGTGGATAAAGAAAAAGGGAAGGTTTTGTATATGAACAAAATGATCGAGACCAAAAACGGGCTTTATTCTGTCCCACAATTGGCGAAGTCTTTTATCCCTTACATTCTTGCCAACCGAAATACAGAAAAGCACACTTTGCATATCTCGCTAAATCCTGATCCGAAGGATAAGGTAGATGATAGCCTTTTTCAAAAATTGGCCACTGAGTATATGCGGGAAATGGGCTACGGAGAACAACCCTTTGTAGTATTTAAACATACGGATATCGATCGTACTCACATTCATATCGTATCGGTTTGCGTGGACGAAAACGGCAAAAAAATTTCAGATAAATTTGAGAAGGTACGGTCAATGAAGGTTTGTCGGACATTAGAGCAAAAACACGGATTGATACCGGCTACTGAAAAAGACCGCCAAAAAAACAATAAAATTTTTTACCCGGTAGATTATATCAAAGGAGATATTAAAAGCCAAATGGCCTCAATAATCCGGCACTTACCGAATTATTATCAGTTTCAAACATTAGGAGAATATAATGCATTGCTTTCGCTTTTTAATATTACGACGGAAAAGGTAGAGAGCGTGTTACACGGAGAAAAGCGACGCGGTTTATTATACTTTCCTTTGAATGAAAACGGAGAAAAGGCCAGCCTTCCCTTTAAATCTTCCCTCTTTGGGAAAAAAGCTGGACTTCCAGCTTTGGAAGCACATTTTAAAAAAAGCAAAATAGCATTAAAAGATCATTCTACTAAACCAACTTTAAAAGCGGTTATTTCCACAGCTTTGCAGACAACCAGCGATGAGAGTGCTTTTAAAAAACAATTGATGGCCCAAGGTCTAAACGTAGTTATTAGAAAAACTGCTACCGGCAGAGTTTATGGAATGACATTTATCGACCATAACTCCAAAACGGTCTGGAACGGTTCCCGGTTAGGTAAACAATTTTCCGCTAATGCCTTTAATGATTATTGGCAAGCCAACCACCAATCCCAAAAAGAAGAACCCAATTTTTCAAAAACAAAACACACCTATCATCATAAAAAAGCTAAATCCGAACCCAAATCCGTACATTCCTTTTTTGATTTTCTAACAGACCTCACCCCGCAAGAAGATTATAATACTGATTTAGGTATAATCGAAGCTTTAGGGGGATGGCTGCCCTTGAATCAAGGGGAAGATTATGAAGAAATTAATTTTGCCTACAGGATGAAGAAAAAGAAGAAGAAAAAACGGAGGAAGAAGAGTTAGTCCAACTCTTAGTGTTATAAGGGGGATATTGTAAACTGAGTCTAATACTTTTATTAACTTGTAAATATCTATAACTTAGAGTTATTGTATGTGATTTGTTCTATAAGTGAATTACAAATCAGACTGATTATTAGAAGATTGCGTTGGGTTAAATTTTGTATATTTAACAGTCAAACATATAACTTTCTATAATAATGGTCCCAGAATACAAGATTATCCAAAAAAAAGACCTTTCAGATGATGAAAGAAACATTTTTGCAGAGTTGTTAGCAAAACAGGGAAAAGTTGAAGGTGAATTATCGGAAAAGGCAGACAGGTGTAAGGTCATATGCATTGCATATATAGCCAATAATCCTATTGCTATTGGGGGTATAAAGGAGAAAACTAAAAGTGATTTCAATGAGAAAAAAGCCAATTTAAAGGATTTGGAAAAAGATTTCGATTGGGAACTTGGCTATCTTTTTACTGATGAAGAGCACACCGGAAAAGGAATATCAAGTAAAATTGTAGATTTACTTATAAAAGAAAATAAGAATGAAAATTTAATGGCTACCACAGAAATTGAGTCTAATCCAGCAATGGTAAGAATACTAATGAAAAACGAGTTCGTGCGAAAAGGGAATAGCTGGAAAAGTAATATTCATAAAGACGAGCTTGGTCTTTTTCTTAGAATTAAAAACGTCAAAAACCAACAAATATGAAACCAAAAATAATTGCAACTTCCCGTAGAATGAAAGGAGATTTAGATGATGATTATACTTTATACGAGGATGGAACAGTTCTTCACGAGTATGATAGACATAGATATCCCGGAGGCTATAACCTTAAAGATACCGTGGAAGCTACTACTATAAGAGAAAGTGCTAAGCAGCGGCTGTTAAATGCTGCAAGCCCGGAAAATAAAGAATTGGTCAAGAAACTATTGGGTCTTTAAAAAATATAAAACTATTCATTTTTTGAAATGGCTGATAAGAGTATCCAAAATTTTCTTTTAAAAAAAATATATGATAAGAATTGACCACTGTGAGAATTTAATACATTTTACGAAAGGAGCTGATAAGTCATTGAATTATGAAAGTGCTTATCAAAATTTAAAAGAAATCATTAAATCCAGAGAATTAAAAGGAAATAATGGAATGATATTGGGTGGTCATAATTGTGTCTGCTTTACAGAGTCACCTGTGAGATGCCTAACAAATAAAGGGCAATTGGAATCTAAATATTTCTCCCGATATACACCATTTGGTATACAATATTGCAAAAAAGATGTATTTAAAGAAGGTGGAAGGCACGTAATTTATTCTACAAAAGAAGAATCATTAAGACAGAAGGCAAATTCTGATATAAATTGGAGATACGTTAGTTACGACCCCTTAAAGGAAGGAAAATTAGACTTCACCTGGGAACGTGAATGGAGAATAAGAAATAAAATATCCGTTGACCCAAAATATGCGAAATTGGTGTTCCCCAGTAAAAAATGGATAAATAGATTCATTGAAGAACACGAAAAAGAATTTCACAGTCTGGATTTAGAAGAAGATTGTGAAGAGTGCTTTTGCACAAGAGAGGCTACTATCCTTAACTTCACTGATTTTTTAAACAATGAAAAATGTGAAAATTTAATGGGATCTTGCCCAAATCCTGATAAGTTTCCTTGGATCTTAATTAATATGAACGAAAAGAAATAACACTAAAATCCTAATGTATCTCAGAAGGCTGAATAATGTTCTATAGGTGAATTCCAGCCTTTATGTTATCCATTCTGTAGGTATAGAAATAGGATAGTCATAAAATCATAAATTAAAATGAACAACTCAAATAAAACAGTTTTAATCTCAGGAGCCGGTTTTGCTGGGCTGACTTTAGCATACTGGTTGAACAAATTTGACTATAAGGTTACTCTCGTAGAGATTTCTTCAGGAATTAGAAAAGGAGGCTCTCCAATTGAAATACGCGGAGAAGCATTGAACATTGTCCAAGAAATGGGACTACTTAAAAAAGTAAAACAAAAACGCTTGACGGCTAACACCACCAAAAGAATAGTTAATGAAAAAAATGAAACGCTCTTTTCGTGGAACCATTCTGAAGGTGAGGATATTGAAATTCATCGAGATGACCTTTTGGACATTCTAAAAGACTGCGTTGCAGAAAACTGTGAATTTCTTTTTCAAAATAAAATAACAGAAATTAAACAGACCGATCAAACTGTAAATATTGAGTTTAAAAAAGGAGAGAAACGAAGTTTTGATTATGTATTTGGCGCAGATGGAACGCATTCCTCCGTTAGAAAAATGATTTTTGGTGATGAAAATGATTTTTCAGTTTTCTTTGGAGCTTATTTCGCTACTTGTGAAACAAGTGAAATTCCAACGAGTGAAGGAATTATCTATAATGAACCCAGCATAATGGCTGGTGTTTTCCCTTTTAAAAATTCTACTCAGACTATTGTAGTTTACCGATCACCTGAAGTCAATTATGATTATAAAGACCAAGAACAACAAAAACAGCTATTAAAAGAGAACTTAAAAAGCGGGAAATGGAAGATTCCTCAAATTTTAGGTTTAATGCTCAAAAGTAACAACTTGTATTTTGATGAAATTTGTCAGATTAAAATGCCTTCTTGGTCAAATAATCGAATTGCACTGGTTGGAGATGCAGCTTATACAGCTGGATTTCCTACAGGAATGGGAACATCTTTAGCCATTCAGGGTGCAGCAACTTTAGCAAAATCATTACACGGATCAGTAGGAGATTATAAGGCTGCATTTTTAAGTTATTACGAATCTTATAAACCGTTTGTAGATAAAATTCAGACCAAAATAGTTGAAGGATTAGATTTTACGGTTCCAAGGACACAAGAAGAAATTGATAGAAGACTTGATAAATATATTGGTGCTTATTGAATGAGCATCGTGATTGGCTTTTTTAGTTACCCTAACGGGGAGATTATGACCCGCTCTGGGATTTATAAAAGGCTCAAATATAATGTAGACCTGTTAATAAATAATAGTCCAAAGAACTCCATTTTGTCAATAGAATAGGCTTTTGTTCCAGAGATTGTACCTGGTAAAATTTTGTATATTTGATTAATAACATATTCATCTTTAAAAATAAATTGACAAAAAAAGCCTCAAAAAACAGTAAATCAATATCAACAAAGGATCAAAAAATACTATGGGCCAAAGCAGCCGGTAGATGTTCAATTTGTAAAGTTGAATTAACCTTAGACACATCAAGTAATTCCGTTACGCTTGGTGAAATGTGTCATATTGTCGGTGAAAAAAATAATGAGCAAAGTCCTCGAGGAATTAGTAAACTGAATTCTGAAGAAAGAAATAGTTATTCAAATCTGATACTTCTTTGTGCACATCATCATAGAGAAATTGATAAAAACTACGAAAAATATACCATTGAATTTCTTCATTCAATAAAGGGCAAACACGAAATCTGGGTGACAGAATCATTATCAGCCAAGGAAATTGATCCAGACGAATTAGTTTATTCGGAATTAATTGATTTGCTTTCGACTAAATTGCAACTTGATAATTGGGATTGGTTTATTTCTCACGCAGTCAGGAATCTTATTGACCAAGAGTTTATTTTTGCATCAGATATTATAGTTGAAAGGTATTTGGCAACAATTTTTCCAACTACCAAACCAAAATTAAAGAAATGTATAGAAGAACTTATGCTTTCTTTCGAAAATTACATTAAGCATTATCTTACTTTCGCTTCAATTAATGGCTCTCAGCGAGAATACTATTCACCTGATAACTCATACAAGTCAATCTATCCTAATCCTAAGTACCATTATTTTACAGAGAAGAAAGCTTTGTGGGAAAGAAAAAATTTCATCTTATTATGTTATTACGTTGTAAAGGTAAATGAATTTGCATCAACAGTACGGCAAGAAATTAATCCTTTATTCTACAGGGTTAAAGGAAGGTTTTTAATAATAGATGAATTTGGTCTTCATTTAGGACAAGGAGGTGCACTACTATTTCCTAAGTTAGAAATAGTCGAAGAAAGATTAAATGAAATTAATAGAGAAATTAAAAAATTTGAAGAAATCTCTAAGGAATAAGAAAACCTTATTAACAATAGGGAAATCCTTCAAACTCATTGACTCCATAGCCAAGAATCCGTTATTTAAAATAATATAGGTGTAGTGATGTCTTAAAGTTGTTAATAAATTAAAAATGACTCCATCTTAAAACTATCCTATCTAACAAAACAACGCCACCAGTAGCCATAATCTTCCTCACTTCGCATATTATTTCTATCGACATTATCTTGGCCTTGACTAATCATTTCCAAAATGCAAGGCGAAGACGATTTAAGAGGGTTGGCCAAGATTATGGCCTTTATGAGAGCAGTGAGCATCCTTTTGCTATTGATGCACCTTTATTGGTATTGTTATGGTTTTTTCCTACAGAGGGGCTGGACGCTTGAGCTTCTTAATAAGATATTAATTGGATTTAACCGGACGGCGGGTCTGTTTTCAAATGCCCTATATACCAAAATATTTGCCTTGGTTTTATTAGCACTCAGCTGTCTGGGAACAAAGGGTGTAAAGAACGAAAAAATTACCTGGCCTAAAATCTATACGGCATTGGGCATCGGTTTTATCTTATTTTTTCTAAACTTTCCGGTATTACAACGATCGTCAAACGCTGCTTTTGTACTATACATTCTTGCCACGAGTATCGGCTATATCGCATTAATGGTCGCAGGAGTTTGGATGAGCCGTTTACTTCAAAATAACTTGATGGACGATGTTTTCAACAACGAAAACGAAAGCTTTATGCAGGAAACCCGGCTAATGGAAAATGAGTATTCTGTCAATTTACCCACCAAGTTTTATTACAAAAACAAATGGAATGATGGCTGGATTAATGTGGTCAATCCTTTTCGAGCGACAATAGTGTTGGGAACTCCCGGTTCGGGGAAATCGTATGCTATCATCAATAATTACATTAAGCAGCAGATTGAAAAGGGATTCAGTATGTATATCTATGATTTTAAGTTTGATGACCTTTCAACTATTGCCTATAACCATCTTTTAAAGCATCAAGATCAATATAAAGTAACGCCAAAATTCTATGTCATAAACTTTGATGACCCCAGAAAAAGTCATCGATGCAATCCGCTTAATCCGGAATTTATGACAGATATCTCCGATGCGTATGAAGCGGCCTATACCATTATGCTAAACCTCAACCGAAGTTGGATTCAGAAACAAGGTGATTTCTTTGTGGAAAGTCCGATTATCTTGCTGGCAGCCATTATTTGGTTCTTGAAAATTTATGAAAACGGAAAATATTGCACCTTTCCACACGCCATAGAACTATTAAACAAGAAGTATTCGGATGTTTTTACCATCCTCACTTCCTATCCTGAATTGGAGAATTACTTATCCCCTTTTATGGATGCGTGGCAGGGCGGTGCGCAAGACCAATTACAGGGTCAGATTGCTTCGGCTAAAATTCCATTGTCAAGAATGATTTCCCCGAGTTTGTACTGGGTAATGACTGGAGACGATTTTTCGTTGGACATTAATAATCCGAATGAACCTAAAATTTTATGTGTAGGTAACAACCCAGACAGACAAAATATTTACTCCGCAGCCTTGGGGTTATATAATTCCCGAATTGTAAAGTTGATCAACAAAAAAGGAAGGTTAAAAAGTTCCGTTATCATAGATGAGTTACCCACCATCTATTTTAGAGGCTTGGACAACTTGATTGCAACAGCAAGGAGCAATAAAGTTGCCGTTTGTTTGGGCTTTCAAGATTTCTCACAACTTACACGGGATTATGGTGATAAAGAGAGTAAGGTCATCCAAAATACAGTAGGTAATATATTTAGTGGACAAGTAGTGGGCGAAACAGCTAAAAGTCTTTCCGATCGTTTCGGGAAAATTTTACAGAAACGCCAAAGTATGACCATTAACCGCAATGATAAATCGACCTCGATATCTACACAAATGGATAGCTTGATACCTGCCTCCAAAATATCAACACTTACTCAAGGGATGTTTGTAGGATCCGTTTCCGACAATTATGACGAACGTATTAAGCAAAAAATCTTCCACGCTGAAATTGTTGTGGACAACAAAAAAGTAGCTGCCGAAACCATAGCTTATCAAAGTATTCCAGAAATTCTATCCTTTGTAGATGAAACAGGAACAGACAAGATGAATGAAGAAATTGACGCAAATTATCGTCAGATAAAATCAGATATCCTGAATATCATTGAAAAAGAAATGGAGAGGATTAAGAACGACCCAAAATTTCAATATTTGGTGAAAGAGTAATAGTATATAAATATTTTTTTACTTCAATTGGCTCTTTAATCCAAAATCATTTATAAAGTAAATTCATAGGGATTTATGACTAAACTGTTCCTTCAAAGTCTTTCCATTTATGTTTGAAATACGCTTTCTCCTGCAAATTCAAAATTTCTTCGAAATCGATCTTCACCTTTGCTCAAAATATATAATGGTTTTTTTATAAGAATCATCTAAAGCCATTGCAATACGAAAATACCACTCGAAATAATTGTAACCAATACGAAGCGGGCGGTTCAATGCTATTTATAGGATACATAAGAAAACTTCTCAATTTATTTGGACAAAAAAGAAATAGGTTATGCAGATTATGAAAACATTAAACGAATGGGATACACAGCTGCTTCTTTTTTTGAATGGGCATCACAACACATTTTTTGATTTTGTTATGTATTGGGCCAGCAATAAATGGATCTGGATCCCTTTTTATTTTTTATTGCTAATGATTATAGTTCGATTGTACAAAAAAAGGAGTTGGATAGTATGTGTCTTTATTGGAGCTTTGATCACTATAAGTGATCAGGTTTCCTCTGGAGTGATAAAACCATTGGTGGCTCGTTTACGTCCTTCTCATAATCCTGATTTATTAGAGCTAATTCACTTAAGTAAAGCGGGGCCGGGAGGAATGTACGGCTTTGTATCCGGGCACGCTACCAATTGTTTTGCCTTATTTATTTTCCTTTCTTTAATCTTAAACGCTAAACTTAAATGGCCTAAATATGTATTATTAATATGGGCTTTGTTGGTTAGCTACAGCAGGGTCTATGTTGGCGTCCATTATCCGGGAGACGTTTTGGGAGGAGCAATTTTGGGCAGCTTAATAGGCTATTTGATGGCAAAATCCTATTTCTATGTTGAACACAAAACTAAAGTACGTTGGGCAGTTTTCCCTGCGCAAAAACATTTTTAAAGAAATTCGTTAAAAATGCTTTTATAATCGGGCAAATATTTTCATCAACTAAATCCTCTATGTTTCACATCTTAATCAAATCGTAACACGGTCGTCATATCGGGGTAACACCCTCCCGCTACTTTTGTCGAAGAAAATAAAAACAATAAGATATGACGAAAACAGGATGGTTTGTTTTTTTGACCTTACTGATTGCAACTCGTGCGGTAGCACAAAATAACATTTCGAAGGACACCTTATTTAAGCCCTCCGGAAATCTTTCCGGCTATGTATTTGGCGATTATACCTATATGGTACAGGCCGATCAGCAAAAAAGGGGGACGCAGCAATATTCGGGCTTAAAAAAGGACCACAGTTCCTTTAATATTCGCAGGCTGTATTTGCAATATGGTTACCAATTTTCTCCAAACATCTCTACCCACATCACCTTGGCCCACGAATCGGGGATGGAGGCCAATAGCGATAAAACCAACCTGCTACCGGACGGAAACCGGTCTGTTTTTATCAAACACGCCTATCTCCAAATTGAGGAGGTAATCCCACGGGCTGCAATCGTTTTAGGACAGCAGGCTACGCCCACATTCTCGCGGCTTTCGGAATCGATTTGGGGATACCGATCGATCGAAAAGACTTTGGCCGATATGCGGGGAATTTCCTCGTCAAGTGACCTCGGGGTCGGTATTTATGGAAGGATAGGAACAAAAGAGCGGTTCGGATATGACCTCTTGTATGCCAACAACAGTGGGACCAAGTTCAAGTCTGATACCCATAAGAAACTATATACTTCTTTATATGCTTATTTCTTGGATAAAAAGCTTATCACCCAAGTTAATTATGAATACAACAAAACGGCTCCTTTCCCTGATATCTCGGGAAATACCCAATTGTTAAAGGCCTTTGTCGGTTATAAAACCTCGCGAACGGCTGTTGGTCTGGAAGTTTTTAAACAATTTAATAAAAATGCCACGTCCTACCTTTCTACATTGAGCTTTGCGGATTCTCTTACCACTACAAGGGCAGCCACTGGGGTTTCGCTTTTTTTCACGCAGAACCTACGTCCCAAGAAATTAGAGGTATTTGCCCGAGTGGATTGGTTCGATCCCGATGTAAACTATACCTCCAATAGCATCTATTTAGAAGATTATCCTTCAACGAAAGAGCTCTTTGCTACCGTAGGTGTGGATTATGAAGTTTTTGAGAACATCCATATTATGCCCAACCTCTGGCTCAATCATTATAAAAGTAAAGGTAAAAACGGTAATCACGTACCAAAAAGCGGAGTTGATCCGGCTGGGAGAATGACTGTGTATTATCGGTTTAACAAATAAAATAAAAACGGAATATTCAATCTAAAAATGAAAAATAAACGAATTATGAAAATCAAGAATATTTTAATGCTACTTGGGATCATCGGGATCCTGGTTTCCTGCGGAAAGAATTCTTCGCAGTCGAATGCAAAACAAAGTTCCTCAAAAAATGTAAGCACCTTGATCGGCGCAGGGGCTACTTTTCCGTATCCGCTTTATTCAAAAATGTTTGCGGAATATTATAAGAAAAATGGCATAAAAGTAAATTATCAATCGGTTGGTTCGGGTGCGGGAATTCAGCAACTGCAAAATAAGATTGTGGATTTTGGAGCTTCGGATGCGCCAATGAATGTCGAAGAAATGGAGGGTTCGCCAGCACCCATCGTGCATATCCCTACCGCCTTGGGCGCAGTGGTGATTACGTATAACCTCCAGGGTAACCCCAATCTTAAACTTACCCCGGAAGTTTTATCGGAGATTTTTTTGGGAAAAATAAAGAAGTGGAATGATCCCAAAATCGCGGAAGTAAACCCAGCAGTAGACTTGCCCCCTCTTTCCATTTCTGTAGTACACCGTTCGGATGGAAGCGGAACTACCTATATTTTTTCCGATTATTTGGCCAAGGTGAGCAGCGATTGGCAGGCTTCGGTGGGAATGGGAAAATCACTCAACTGGCCGGTCGGTTTGGGAGCCAAGGGAAATGAAGGCGTCAGCGGATTTATCAAGCAAACGCCCGGTGCTATCGGCTATGTGGAATTGGTTTACGCGGCTCAAAATAAGATGCCGACGGCTCTCTTGCAAAACCAATCCGGGAATTATGTGGCGCCAACCCTCGCAGCGACGAGTGCAGCGGCCAATATTGAGGAAATGCCTAAGGATTTGCGGGTTTCTATCACCAACACTTCCGCTCCCGATGGGTACCCCTTGAGCAGTTTTACCTACGTCCTGCTGTACAAAGAACAATCGTACAACAAACGCTCAATGGCACAGGCACAAAACGTTCTTGAACTCATTAATTGGGTGATTCACGAAGGTCAGGAATTTAATGAAGCCTTGGAATACGGAAAACTACCAGAATCGGTACAAGAGAAAGCCGTGGATATTCTAAAAACGGTAACGTTTAATAACGAACCTCTATTGAAATGAATGAAACCCCAAAGCTCACCCACGTCAGATGGACGAAAAACCTCGGCCGAAAAGAGAAAGGATTCACCCTGACCTTATGGCTGGTTGCTATCGCGGTTATTGTTCTGGTTTTGGCGGCTTTCCTTACCTTGACGGTGCAGTCAATGCCTTCGATAAGGGCCAACGGACTCGCTTTTATCTATGGAAGGACTTGGAATCCAGTAACCGGAAACTTTGGAGCCTTGCCTTTTTTGGTAGGTACCTTGCTCACCTCTTTCTTGGCGCTTGTGATGGCCACCCCCTTTTCTATGGCCGTAGCCCTGTTTCTCGGGGAATATTACAAAAAGGGCATTTTTGCTAAAATCCTAAAAAATATGATCGATTTATTGGCAGCTATTCCTTCGGTCATCTATGGATTTTGGGGATTGTTTGTTTTGATTCCGCTGGTCAGAAAATTACAGAACGTGCTCGACATCCCGCCTTATGGGGTTGGAATTTTCAGCGCCTCGGTTATTCTTTCCATTATGATTATGCCTTATACCATCTCGCTTTCCCGACAGGTCATCCAAATGATGCCTTCCGATTTGAAAGAAGCGGCCTATGCCTTGGGCGCCACGCGATTTGAAGTCGTCCGAAAAATATCCATTCCCTATGTTTTATCGGGACTTTTTGCCGGGATCTTGCTGGCCCTTGGAAGGGCTTTGGGAGAAACAATGGCCGTCACGATGCTGATTGGAAACACCAATGCCCTCCCCGATTCCATTTTTTCTCCGGCCAACACGATGGCGAGTGTAATTGCCAATGAATTTACAGAAGCTACCGGCGCAGTCTATTCTGCTTCTTTGGTAGAAATTGGCCTATTGCTGTTTATAGTCGTGGCGATTATTAACCTGATCGGGAAAAAGATTATTGCCCATTTTGCGTGGAGCTAAAGAGACCAATAAATCGACTGAAAAAAACGAAATAATTATGATGGATCGACATATAAAATGGAGAAAAACTAAAAATGACGCATTCAAAGGAGCGGTGGTTTTATTGAGCCTGCTCGCCACCTTGCCCTTGCTTTTTATCTTGTTTTATATTCTCAGACAAGGTTTTGTGGCGATTGATTGGTCATTTCTAACCCAGCTACCCAAACCCGTGGGAGAATCGGGAGGGGGTATTTCAAATGCTATTGTAGGCACCTTGATCATTGTGGGTGTGGCTGCCGCTATGGCCATTCCGGTGGGGGTATTGACGGGAATTTATCTCAACGAAAATAAAAAATCAAAATGGAGTCGATATTGCAGCTTGGCCATTGATGTGCTTCAGGGAATTCCTTCTATCGTCATCGGAATTATTATTTACGAGTGGGTGGTCCGAACGATGGGCAGTTTTTCAGCCTTTTCCGGAAGTGCCGCTTTGGCGATGATGATGCTTCCTTTTGTGGCCAAAACCACCGAAGAAACACTGAAATTGGTCCCTGGCCATCTCAAAGAAGCTTCTCTCGCCCTCGGTGTACCTTATTACAAAACGGTATTGAAAGTGATTGTCCCGGCCAGTATGAGTGGCATATTATCGGGGGCGATCTTAGGAATAGCAAGGGTTATAGGAGAAACGGCACCGCTACTTTTTACCGCTTTTGGCAATTCGTATATGAGTACCAACCTGTCGGAGCCGATGAGCAGTTTACCGCTGATTATCTTCAATTATGCGACCAGTCCCTATGAAGATTGGCATCAATTGGCCTGGGGAGCTTCCTTAATCTTAATAGTCATCGTATTGACCCTCAATATGTTTACAAAAATCATTGAACGTAAATGGAAAATTCAATTTTAAAAATAAAAGATTTCAGTGCCTTTTTTGGTAAAAACAAGGTGCTAAAAAACATTAATCTAGATATCGAACCAGCAAAAGTCTGGACCATTCTGGGGCCGTCAGGTTGCGGGAAAACAACCTTAATCCGCTGTATCAACCGGATGCACGAGATGACACCGGAAGCACATAGCTTGGGAGAAATCATCTTGGAAGAAAAGGATATTTTTGGGATGAATCCCATTTTGTTGCGCCGTAAAATAGGAATGGTGTTTCAGCGCCCCAATCCCTTTCCAACGATGAGCATTGCACAAAATGTATTGGCCGGATATTCATTAAACGGCATAAAATTAAGTAAAACCAATCGCGAAGAAATCGTGGAAAATTCACTTAAAGACGCCGCTTTATGGGATGAAGTCAAGGATAAGTTATCACAAAAAGGAACTTTTTTATCGGGAGGGCAACAGCAACGACTTTGCATTGCGCGAACACTTGCTATGAAACCGGAAGTCCTGCTATTGGATGAAGCGACTTCGGCATTGGATCCGGTATCAACGGCTAAAATCGAGGAGTTGATCTACCAGTTAAAAAATCAATATACTATCCTAATGGTCACCCACAATATGCAGCAGGCGGCGAGGGTAAGCGACAAGACCGCTTTCCTTTTCTTGGGGAAATTGATTGAATACAACGATACAAAAGAAATTTTTACCAATCCGCGGCACGAGAAAACACAAGATTATATCACCGGAAGGTTTGGTTAATACAACAGTTTAAAAACACAAAATAAGATGAAAAACAGTGATCAGGAGATGCAACTCCTTAAAGAGGAAATAAACAATATGTGGGAGTTGGTACTTTCGCAGGTTGAAAAAGCCAAACAGGCTTTTATGAACAATGATACGGCTCTGGCCTTGGACATTTTGGCACTGGAACGGAGAGTGAATGCTTTCGAATTGAAAGTGGACAGCAATTGTGAAAATTATATCGCTTTGTTCAGTCCGGTTGCAATCGATTTGAGGCTCGTTCTTTCCACGCAAAAAATAGGGATATTCTTGGAGCGTATTGGCGATTTGGCGGCCGGGGTGGCCCATCATATTGCCGATGAAAAAGATTCCGATTTGGATGAAAAATTGAAAGAGGAGCTGGATCTGGAAAAACTATTTGATACGATGTTGCATATGTTGTCGGATTGTTTTGTGCAATATAAGACCGAAAGCACGCGTGGGTATCGAAAGATTCTTGCGAAGAAAGAGATCATCAATACCCTATACCACGAATCTTTTTCACGAACGGCGGAATATCTGAAAGCCCATCCAGAAGAAATCCCCTGTGGATTAAGAACTATCCTATTGATCCATCGATTGGAAAGGATTGGGGATTATTGCAGCAATATCGTAGAGGAAATTGTTTTTTATGTAAAAGCAAAAGTGCTGAAACATAAAGGGAAAACTGAATAAGGATTTTGTTTAAATCTTAACGTTGATGTTAGACCCGATCCATTTTTAAAATGGGTCGGGTCTTTTGAAATTAAAATACATCCTCCTGCTGAAAAACCGGATTGTCGTTTCAAAACTAAGCCGCAATTTTAACCGTATCTTAATTTTCCCTTGATACGGGCGTAACATTCCACTTCTACTTTTGTCATAGAAAAATTAAAATAATATGATATGAAAAAAACAGAAACAAGTAGGGAAACCAAAATTAAAACAATCGCTTTAGTGGCGCACGACAACTGCAAACAAGAATTGATCGCGTGGGTCGATTCCCATTGGGAATTGCTCGTTCATTACCAATTGGTTTGCACCGGGACCACCGGAAGCTTGGTAGAGGAGCATTTACAAAACCGAATGATTCAGAAAGGTGAATTACACACCTTGAATATTACAAAATTAAAATCCGGTCCGTTGGGCGGTGACCAGCAAATGGGCGCTTTGCTCTGTACCCGACAAGTGGATGTGTTGGTTTTCTTTTGGGATGCGATGGAGCCCCAACCTCACGATGTAGATATAAAAGCCTTGCTTCGTATTGCAACCTTGTACAATGTGGTCTATGCCTGTTCGCGCTCCACCGCAGATTTTATCATCACTTCTCCATTGTTTACGGCTGGGTATAGGTTTACACAAAGTGAGGGGATAGAAGAATACCAAAATCGAGTGTTAGGATAAAGTGTATGGAATTATTTTTGATCGTTTTTGCAAGTGTGTTCTCGGTGATGAATCCCTTGGGAACCTTGCCCATTTTCGTCGGATTGACTCAAAATGATAGTAGAAAAGAAAAAAGTAAAATAGCGCTCCTCACTTCAATTAATGCTTTTGTCATATTGGTGGTTGCGTTTGCCATTGGCAGATACATTTTGACTTTTTTTGGAATCAGCATTGAATCCCTCCGCATTGCCGGCGGACTTGTGATTGTGGCTTCCGGTTTTTCGCTGCTCACCGGTAGTTTTAACAAACACAAGGGGATTGAAAATGCATCCATAGAAAAAGATATGAAAACCCGGGATTCCATCTCGCTTACCCCGTTGGCCATTCCTATGTTGGCCGGTCCGGGTACCATCTCGTTGTTGATTTCCCTGCAAAAAGAGTATCTCTTCATCCGGGATCAACTCATCATCCTGTGTGCGCTTTTAGCTGTTTGCCTGCTTATTTACCTGTCCTTAAAAAACTCGCGTTATATCGTGAAATGGCTCGGTGCTTCGGGCCTTAATGCCGTGTCTCGAATTGTTGGGTTTATCGTCATCGCCATCGGAATTGAATACATAAGCTCTTCGATTATGACCCTTGCCAAGACTTTATAAAATGCATTAAATTTCCAAGTTGTATAACCACCTATTTACCCCCTTAAAACATTGTGTTTTAAATTGGAAGGGGGTTTTTCCTTTTCTGTAGAAGCTATCCTTTCCCTATAATCATCGCTCTTTCAGTGATTAATTTAATCAAATCGAAATCTCCCTGTAACCATTTGGAAACACCCATCTCCCACCTTTGTCCCGAATTAAAAAAACAATCAATGATTAAAAAACACACCTTAAAATTTATATTACTCCTGTCTCTGGTTTTTCAATCCGTTTTGGCCCTCGGGCAGACCGGTACAATTGAAGGACAGATTACAGACAAGGAAAGTCAATCTCCACTTTCTTTTGCTTCTATTGTCATAGAAGGCACAGACATTGGGACAATGGCCGACATCGATGGACAATTTATCATTACCGGTGTTCCGGCCGGAAAATACAGGGTTTCCGGTTCTTCCCTTTCCTATGAGACCCAAACTTTGGAAAATGTAACGGTAAATGCCGGCAAAACCTCGCAAATCAGGATGGCACTCAGTCCTCAGGACAATATTTTAGAAACTGTGGGAATTGTGGTACAGGCCAATCGAGAAACCGAAGCCGTTTTGCTCTCGGATCGGAAAAAGGCGATTTTGTCCAAGCAAAGTATCGGTGCGGTAGAGCTTTCCCGAAAAGGAATTGGAGATGCCCGAGCCGCCGTCTCTTCAGTCTCCGGAATCGCCAAGCAGGAAGGGGTGAAAAACATTTTCGTCCGCGGATTGGGCGACCGCTACAATACCACTTTGTTAAACGGCCTGCCGGTGCCTTCGGAAGATCCTGAATACAAAAATATAGACTTGTCCATTTTTGAGACCGATATCATTCAGAATATCAGTGTCGATAAGGTGTTTTCCGCGCAGAACACGGGAGATGCCGAGGGCGCTATTATCGATATTTCCTCCAAAGAATTGATCGGACGTTCTTCCTTAGGATTGGACTTGTCGAGCGGTTTTAACAGCAACACCATCGGCAAAACCTTCTATAAACCCGATGGGGCAAATTATTTTGGTTTTGCAAAAGCTGGCCGACCCACTGCCGGACAGTTTGATTTCGCCAACAGTTTAGATCTGTCATCTCCCACTATGTTATGGAATCAAAATTACCGATTGTCTGGAGGAAAGCGTTTTTATTTGGGCGATAATCCCTTGTCATTTTTTGTGGTAGCCGGTCATTCCACCGAGAATTTGTTTACCGAAGAAATCGTGCGCAACACCACCTCTAACGGAACAATTTATCAAGACCAAATTGGTAAAAAATATGAGAATAACACCCATCAACTGATTTTAGCCAATATCAATTACGACCTCAACAGAGCGCATTCCGTGGCCTACAATTTTATGATGCTTCATTCAACCGATCAATATGTAGGGGATTATCTCGGTCGGAATTCGGAAAGATTTCAAGATGCCTTTGACGACCGCGGGTTTATCAGGCGCCAACAGATCAACGACAACCTCCTTTTTGTGCATCAGTTACTGTCACGATGGAAATTGAATGAAAATCTGATATTAACCGCTGATTTTTCCATCAATACCATAAAAGGTCTCGAGCCCGACAGGCGGGAAAATTATCTCTCCCAAAAGGAAAACGGTTCTTTTGGGTTGACAGGAAGCAATCGGCAGAAACGCTTTTTCTCTGAACTCAAGGAGCAGGATTATACGACGAAATTTGAATTGAGCTATGGGTTAAAAGATGCCTTAGAAAGCGGAAATTCGAATATTTCCTTTGGATATCAAGGGCGTTTATCAAATAATGATTTTGAATCGGTTGAATACAATCTCTCTCCAATCCCCGGTTCTGTTTCCTTAGAGGATATAAAGTTGGACGAACTGTATAATCCCACCAATTTTAAAAATGATGTTTTTTCGGTGACGGAGAGTAACCCGAACCGCTATGAAGTCACCAAAAACAACCATTCGATTTTTGCCCAGGGAAATTATCAAGTTACGAAAGCTTGGAGTGCCAATATGGGTTTTAGAACCGATTTTGTGGATCTTCAGGTAAAATATGACGTTCCCGGACAAACCGGTCAAAACAGTATCAAATCGCCCTACTATTTGCCGAGCCTCAATCTGAAATATGAATTGAATGAAAAAAATTCCTTCCGTTTGGGAGCGAGCAAAACCTACACCTTGCCCCAATCCAAAGAGATTTCCCCTTTTCAGTACGTCAATATAAGCTTTGCGAGTGAAGGGAATCCGAATCTTATCCCGTCAGACAATTACAATCTCGATTTAAAATGGGATAATTATTGGAGTGCATCCGAACTGTTTTCGGCAACTTTATTCTATAAGCGGATTAAAAACCCTATCGGAAGAGTGGACAAGGGGAATTCGGCGGGATTGCTCACCTACGAAAACATCAGTGACGCCGCTGACGTTATGGGCATTGAGGTGGAGCTTCAAAAAAACATTTTCAACAGAAAAAATCTTGAAACCAAAACGAAAGATAAATTGACCTTGGGTACAAATGCCTCCTATATTTTGACATCCACCGATTTAAAACTCACCAACACCCCCACGCGCAATTCCGGATTGGAAGGAGCATCGCCCTTTTTGCTCAATGTGGATGCGACCTTTCACCATTCCAAAGCAGATAAAAGTTTGACCACCTCTCTCGTCTTCAACTATTTCAGCGATCGCATTTATACGATCGGAACCATCGGATACAAGGATATTATGGAAGAAGGAGTCGCATCCCTCGATTGGGTGGCCAACTATCAATTTTCGAAAAAATGGGGAATCAATTTAAAAATCGAGAATTTACTGGATTCCCCCGTTGAACTCACTCGGAAAATAAGCGGATCCAACGAAAAAATCACTTTGAATAAATTCAATAAGGGCATCAATTTCAGTTTTGGGGTCAGCCTTAAAATCTAATCGACCATTACGGAATATTTCTCACAAAATGTAACCGAATCATAACCTCGTCTCAACCCGATTGTAATAACACAATAAGATTTTTGTCCTACATAAAAATAATAAAAACGATGAAAAAGAATCAAAAACAACTAAAACCATTAAATGAAATGAAAATGAACCTATCAAAAAAAATATCGCATTTTAATCTCGTTGTTATCTTGCTTTTGGCGCTTACCTTGGCTTCCTGTTCAAGCAGTGATGACGGCCCCAACAACCCTGAACCGCCAACCACCGCTACCGAGTTGGCCGGAAGCATTACGGAAACCGAAACCTTGGATGCTTCTATTGAGTACACTGTTACGGGGCCGGTGATTGTGGAGGAAGGAGGCGTGCTGAACATCCCTGCCGGAACCACCCTAAAAGCAAAACAAGGATTTAATAATTATATCTTGGTATTGCAAGGCGGAAAAATCAATATTGACGGGACGGCCGATAATCCGGTCGTGATGACGGCCGACAGTGATAATGCACAGCCGGGACATTGGGGCGGTCTTATCATTAATGGGAAAGCGCCCTTGGCCGGCGGAACAACGGGAAGTACGGAAATCAGTTCTTCCTTTGAATACGGCGGAACAGACCCTGCAGACAATTCGGGAAGCATTACCTATTTGATTCTCGAATACACCGGAGCGCGCTCCAGCGCCGATGTGGAACACAACGGATTGACCCTTAACGGCGTGGGAAGTGGAACCCATATCGAAAATATTTTTATTCCGAACGGAGCCGATGACGGGGTCGAGTTTTTCGGAGGAACTGTCAATGTAAAGAATCTGTTGGTCGTCAATTCCGATGACGATATGTTTGATTTCACACAAGGCTATAGCGGCACTTTGGAGAATGCGTATGGGATTTGGGAAGAAGGTTTTACCAGTACAGAATCCGATCCAAGGGGGATTGAAGCCGATGGAAACCTGGATGGCAATTTTCCCGATCAAGAAGACCAATCCGACTTCGTGGTCAAAAACATAACCTTTGATTTGAGATTGGCGCCGGCCACCGATGGCGATCCGTCAAACGTTACCGACAAAATGCAAGATGTTATCAAAATTCGAAGGGGTGCAAGAGCAACCATTTCCAATGCCCTGGTCAAAGGAACCGGAACCGCCATTGATCTCGTCGATTTAAAAGACGGAAAAGGAGATGGGGATTCTGCTACTTCCATCAGTCTCTCCAATGAACTGAGTAATGACATTCTGGGGGAACCGATCAACCCTTCCGATGGATTCCCGAATGTTACCATCGAAACCGGTAATTCGGGCTGCCCGACTTCGATTTTCTCGTGGACGAATTATAGTTTCTAAGCTTTTTGGATTAGTTCAATTACGAGAATGTGTGGATTTCTTATTTACACATTCTCTTTTCAATTTTTAAACCCCATAATTTTGTATTTTTAAAACCTATTGTATCCAACGTGCCCAAGCGTTGAAAAAAGAGAAACGGAATGAATAAACAACATATTTTACTGGTAGATGATGACCCCAACATCTCCGAAATATTGGAATTTAATTTGAAAAACGAAGGCTTTGAAGTCAAATCCGTTGCCTCTGCCGAGGAGGCTTTAAAGCTACCTTTGAGCGAATTTCAATTGATTTTGTTGGACATTATGATGGGCGGCATGTCGGGTCTGAAAATGGCGGAAAAATTGAGGGAAAGAAACATCCAAACCCCAATTATTTTTTTGACGGCCAAAGATACGGAAAACGATATGCTGACCGGATTTTCGGTAGGCGGCGATGATTATATTCCCAAACCTTTTTCGGTTAAAGAAGTCATTGCAAGGGTCAGGGCGGTTTTAAAGCGCAGTTCTCCGGGGGTGGGCCATATTTCCGAAAATAAAGTATTGGAAATGGGGCCGATAACCATCGATTTTAATCTAAAAGAAGTTTTTATCAACGCCGAAAAAATCTCTTTGACCAAAACGGAATTTGAGCTGTTTGCCCTTTTGACCCAAAATCCGGATCGTATGTTTTCGCGTGAACACATTATTAACCAAATCTGGGGAAATACGTATGTAAGTGAACGCACGGTAGATGTACACATCGCCCGCTTGAGGAAGAAATTGGGAGATTTGGGCGAGGTTATCACCAACCGTGTCGGGTATGGATATTGGTTTAATCAAGATAAATTATGAAGCTGAGTTTCCGTCAACGTCTGTTTCTCTATTTTTCGGTATTATTTGCCCTCTTTACCCTTGTTTTTGCGATACTGGGACATTACCAAGAAATCGCTTCCAAACGGGAGGCTATGGAAGAACGCTTGGATGCCTATACTGATATGGTTATTACTGCCGAAGAAAAAGCATCGAGTGAGCATCAACAGGAAATTCATTCCCTGTATTCTTTTTTACCGGCCGACTTAAGAATAAGCATCATCAACGACAAGGGCAAAGTTTTGTTTGATAATGATATCGACACTGTTTCAACCCTTGAAAACCATTTGTCAAGACCGGAAATCAAACAGACTATAGAGAATGGGAAGGGTTCTGACATACGCACTTCTGCTTCCAATGCTATTCCCTATCTGTATTATGCCAAGGAAATGAAAAACGGGTTTGTTCGCGTGGCGTTACCTTACAATTTACAGCTGAAACAATTTCTAAAACCAGACAATGTATTTCTCTATTTCTTGGGAATCTCTTTTCTGTTATTTCTGCTGCTTCTTCACAAAGTAACCGTAAAATTTGGAACCTCGGTACGGCAACTCCGGGACTTTGCCCTTCAAGGCGAACAGCAAAATCTTAAGAATATTCGTTTTCCTGATGATGAATTGGGGGAAATCGGAACAAAACTGACCGAAAACTACCGACAACTGTCTGCAAACAAAAAGAATTTGGGCATTGAAAAACAAAAACTGTTACAACACATTCAAATATCGGAAGAAGGGGTCTGTTTTCTGTCTCCAAAAAACGAAGTGGAATTGTACAATGGCCTTTTCTTGCAATATGTCAATCAACTTATAGAAAATCCCTCCGTAAATATCGAAAAAAGTCTTGAAGATCCGATTTTTGCGCCGGTAAAAGGATTTTTGAAAAGGAAAAAAGGAAACTATTTTGAAACCGAAATCCGTAAACAAGGCAAAATATTTTCCTTACAGGTAAATATATTTAAAGATAAAAGTTCTGAGATCATCCTCAATGACATCACCCGGCAGGAGAAGACCAAACAACTCAAAAAAGAGTTGACCGGCAATATCGCACACGAATTACGCACCCCGGTGACAAGTATCAGCGCATACCTTGAAACGCTTATCGAGCAAGATCTTCCGGAAGACAAAAAGCAACATTTTTTAAGTCAGGCCTATAAACAGACCCAAAATCTATCGGCAATGATAAAAGATATGGGATTGATTGCGAAAATGGAAGAGGCCACCAATACGTTTAAGCTAGAAACCGTCAACCTCGTAGCGCTTTTAAACCAGGTAAAAGAAGAAATGGGTACCGTTTTAAATGAAAAGGAAATGCAAATGAGCTGGCTGCTTCCCGATCATCTATCGGTAAACGGAAATGCCGTTTTGCTTTATTCCCTTTTTAAAAACCTTACCGAAAATGCCATTCGGTATGCCGGGAACCATACGGAAATCAAGGTTTTGCTTTTTAATGAAGATGAAAATTTTTATTATTTTTCGTTTTACGACACCGGAGCCGGTATCGAAGACGAAGCTCATCTCAATCGCTTGTTCGAGCGCTTTTACAGAGTGCAGGAAGGCCGGACACGCGATACCGGTGGAACCGGATTAGGCTTGTCTATCGTAAAAAATGCCGTACTTTTTCACCAAGGAAACATCTCCGTAAAAAACAGAAAAGACGGTGGATTGGAGTTTATTTTTAAACTACATAAGTGAAATGGTTAAAATAATCACGACATTGTAGAATCCGTTAATTCCAAATTAATTCAAAATTGGATAGTTAAATTTGCAAAATAAAAGCCCTATACCGTGAAGATTTTAATTATCGAAGACGAAAAAGAACTGGCCAGAAGTATTGACCAATACCTTTCTGCCGAAAATTATTTGTGTGAGACTGCCGCTACGTTCAATGAAGCTATGGGCAAAATAGGTGTTTATGAATATGACTGCATTTTGTTGGATATAACGTTGCCCGATGGAAATGGGTTGAAAATCCTTGAAGCGCTAAAAAAGGAAAACAAGCAAGATGGGGTTATCATTATTTCTGCTAAAGATTCATTGGATGACAAAATTAAAGGTCTGGAAATTGGGGCTGATGATTACCTCACGAAACCTTTTCACTTATCCGAACTCAATGCCCGTATTTTTTCTTTGATCCGTAGAAGACAGTTTAACAACTCAAATATTGTAAAACAGGACGAACTGGAAATAGATCTTATGGCCAGGACGGTTTCTGCAAATCAACAGGAGATTTTGCTTACAAAAAAAGAATTTGATTTACTGATGTACTTTATTGGTAACAAAAACAGGGTACTTTCCAAAAGCACTTTGGCAGAACATCTTTCTGGGGATTTTGCAGACATGCTCGATAATCATGACTTTGTATATGCCCACGTTAAAAACCTAAAGAAGAAATTAAATGAAGCAGGTTGTGAGCCTTATATAAAAACGGTTTACGGAACCGGTTATAAATGGGAAAGCGTAACCTAAATATTTGCCCATGAAGCCATTACTCAGTAAAACAACAAAGCCGTTCATTATTTACTTATTGGTTATCCTTGCCATCAGCGTGCCGGTCTATTATTTTGTAATAGATGGAATTTGGGAGGCTGAATTGGATGAATACAATAAAATCGTTGCCGATAAAACAGTATATAAACTCAATCAACTTAATTTATCTGAAGAAGAGTTGGATGAGAGTATTGCTCTTTGGAACAAAATTCAACCGGCAACAAATATACATCCACTTCCCGCCAACGATAATCTAAAAGACAGTACCTACAGTGTTGATAAAAAAAATCTACCCTATTCAACCGAAAAAACAGAACGGTTTAGAGGGCTTTCTACAGTAGTACATATTAACGAAAATCCGTATCGCTTTACAGTGGAAACCAATATTGAAGAAACAAGGGCAACGATTATGGCTTTAACGGTTCTAACGGTTTTGTTTTTTGTATTTATTGTCGTAGGCCTATTGCTGCTTAACCGAAGATTATCTCGCCGGATCTGGAAGCCTTTTCAGGAAACATTGGATAAATTGAAAAGTTTCAAACTCAACAATCAAAAAGAGATAAAATTTGAAAAAACGGATACAAAGGAATTTGAGGAATTAAACCAATCCCTTGAAAAATTGATTTCCCACAGTATTGCCACCTATAAGTCCCAAAAGGAATTCACTGAAAATGCTTCCCACGAATTGCAAACCCCATTGGCCGTGTTGCAAAATAAATTGGATATTCTTTTGCAGAGTGAAGATTTAACGGCTAATCAATACCATTTAGCCGAAGAAATGAATAGGGCGTTAATAAGAAGCTCAAGGATCAATAAGAGTCTTTTATTACTGGCTAAAATCGAAAATAATCAGTTTGACGGCTCCGAAATCATTCAGGTTGATGCTTTACTAATTCAACGAATTGAAGCTCTACAAGAACATTTTAAAGAAAAAGGGATAACCATACAAACCCGTATTCTATCAGCTCTAACCTTAAAGGGCAACAGTATGTTAACAGAAACTTTGGTCAATAATCTATTGATCAATGCCATTCGCCATACCGAGCCGGGTGGCTTGATAAAAGTGGAGGTCTCTAAATTAGGATTTGAAGTAGGCAACTCAGGAGTACAGGCACTTGATCAAGATTTATTATTTAAACGATTTTCAAGAATGTCAGCCAGTAGCAGTGGCAGTGGGTTAGGTCTTTCCATTGTCAAGGAAATATGCAAATTTCACGGGTGGAGCGTACACTATAGGTTTGATGGACAAAACCATCGGTTTTCCGTACAGCCCTAAAATTCAAAATTTCTTCTAAATCCACCATTATTTTTGGCTCGTCTAATCTTTAGCGAGTTATGAAATGGTTAAATCAAAAGATGGTTTTTTACTCGGAAGGGTAAAAAGTTTCAAATATGCCTTTAAAGGAGCCTACCTATTGTTTAAAACTGAGCATTCTATTATTTCACAGTGTACCATAGCAACACTTTTCATTTTTATTGGATTTATCTGCGGCCTAACGAAGATAGAATGGTTATTCCAAGTGTTGGCCATTGGGCTTATTCTTAGTATAGAAGGTATCAATACTGCTGTGGAGAAACTCTGTGATTTCGTCCATCCCGATTACCATAAACAAATTGGCTTTATCAAAGACATTTCTGCGGGTGCAGTCACTTTTGCAGCCGCAACTTCTGTAGCTATTATTCTGATTATCTATTACCCCTATATTTATGCAAAGCTATTTTAAAAACCGTTTTTCCATCCTATTATCTGTTGGATTATTATATATTTTATTATCCTTTATTACGCGGATTACCCTTCTTGTTTGGTCCATAAAAGATTTAATCTTCCAGCTGAATTATCTATTAAGGGCTTTTTTAACAGGGCTGCTTTTCGATCTGACAGTGGTGTTGTCCTTTTTGTTGCTTTATGCCATTTACCTGTTGTTTTTTCCTAAAAGATGGATAGGCTCTATAGCGGATAAGATTTTCACCTATATCTATTTATCACTTATTTTGATCATCCTGTATTTCAGCTTAATGGCAGAATTTCCCTTTTGGGATGAATTTGGGGTACGATTTAATTTTATAGCAGTCGATTATCTGATCTACACCTATGAGGTTATCTCCAATATTAACCAATCGTATCCACTACCCTTAATAATTGCTGTTTTAATCCTCTTGGTAATCGGCACTTTTGTTTTATTTCACAAAACAGGAATTTTAAACTATACTTTCTCGAATAGACCAACTTTTCGAAAAAGGTTTTTATATACTTTTCCCATTGCAATAATCACTGTTTTATTGCTCTTTGTAATGAAAAATAAGATGGCTGACTTTAGTAATAATTTGGTCATCAATGAGATTGGTAAAAACGGGGTGTTTTCATTTTTTGCCGCCTACAAATCAAATGAACTGGATTATGACACCTTCTACCCGACGATAGATGAAAAAGATGCTTATTCCTCGTTGAAAAAAAATCTTTTACAGGAAAACCAACAGTATAATACCGAACAATGGGATAAAATCAATCGCACTACAACTGGAGATCTGGAGGCACGTCCCAACATCATCTTGATTACTATTGAAAGTTTCAGTGCGGATTTTTTAAGCGTATTCGGCAATAAAGACAACTTAACACCCAACTATGAGAATCTTGCGGCACAGAGCGTCTTTTTTACTGATCTTTATGCAACTGGAACCCGAACCGTTAGAGGTATGGAGGCCCTTACACTAAGTGTTCCGCCAACTCCTGGAAACAGCATTGTAAGACGGCCTAACAACGATCATATCTTTTCAATTGCCACCATATTGAAGCAGAAAAATTACCATCCATACTTCATTTATGGAGGTGATGGCTACTTTGACAATATGAATAACTTTTTTGGTGGACAAGGCTTTGATATCGTGGACAGGAACAGAGGAAATCCTCTTTCAGATCGAATTGAAACGCACCGCTATACTATTCCTGATAATGAGGTCACTTTTGAGAATGCTTGGGGCGTCTGCGATGAAGATTTATTCCAACAGGTTATCAAATACGCAGATAAGAGTCATTCTTCTCAGACTCCGTTCTTTCAGTTCGTCATGACGACTTCCAACCATAGGCCCTATTCTTTCCCCGATGGTAAAATTGATTTACCACAAGGGAGTAGAAATGCAGCGGTAAAATATACAGATTATGCGTTGGGAGAATTTATAAAGGAAGCACAAACTAAACCTTGGTTTAAAAATACGGTTTTTGTCGTCGTGGCCGATCATAATGCAAGCAGTGCCGGCAAATGGGAAATCAACATCGATAAACATCACATTCCGGCTATTATTTATAACCTACCCCATAAGCCTCAAAAAATAGACAGACTTACTTCTCAAATCGATCTGATGCCGACCTTATTTGGTTATTTGAATTGGACGTACGATTCTGAACTGTATGGGAAAGATATTAACCAAACCAAAGCAGGTGAGGAAAGGGCTTTTATCGGTAATTACAGAACTTTAGGTGTTTTAAAAGACGGCTTATTTACCCAAATTGATGACCGCAAAAGGGTAAAACAATTCAAAGTATCGGAGGGAGACAAATCTCTTTCTGAACAAAATAAACAAGACAAAAAACTGATTAATGAAACGATCTCCTATTATCAAACTGCCAGTGAACGTTTTACAAACGGAAAAATGAAAGAGTAAATAAACTGTTCAAATTTTTGCCTCTGGTTTTACTGATTTCAATCGCCTTCCTTCTATTTGTACGGTCAAAGAGCTTTGTCTATTGACGGTTACATCGGAATTTAAAAAGAGAAATTTTATTTTCTCAATCATTTTTTAGGACAATATTCTGATAATATTTTATGTGTCTTTTGTAAGCTGACTTTCCTTTCTGTATAAAATTACCGTCGTTTATGTTAAAAGTATTAAAGAATAACATCCACATCAAGCATTTCGTTTTAGTGTTGAGTGTACTGAATTTCGTATTCTTTCATTTTCCGTTTTTCAGATTTGTTTTTAATAATATTGATTACACGAGTTTTAACGGCATCCTTCTGGTGGTCAGTTTAGTAATTTTAATGGTCGTTGAGAATGCTTTTGCATTTTATCTTATACATATTCTTTTCCGAATGGCGGGCAAGGTTGTACTGACTTTAACTTTTATTATCAGCGCCATTGCAGTTTATTTTGTAAATACTTACGGTATCATCATAGATGAAAGTATGATTAGCAACGTATTCAATACCAATTCCGAAGAGATGGGAAGTTTTTTCTCGTTTAAGTTAATATTGTATGTTGTTCTGTTAGGAATTCTTCCGGCGATTTATATCATTAAAGCAAAAATCATCAATGTATCATTGAAAAAATTCCTCACGACTTCTTCGCTTACCCTATTGTTTATCGTGGTTATGGCATTTGTCAATGCAAGTAACTGGCTTTGGATTGATAAGAATTCCAAACAATTGGGCGGATTGGCAATGCCGTGGCCTTATTCCGTCAATACCGCACTTTATCATATTCATAATGCTCAAAAAAAATAAAAAAGAAATTCTTCTGCCCGACACTGTGATAAAAGATAACGAAAAATCGGTGGTGGTACTGGTTATCGGAGAATCTGCGAGAAGACAGAATTTTTCCTTGTACGGTTACGCAAGAAATACGAACCCTTTGCTTTCCAGAACTGAAAATGTTTTTCATTTCGATGCAAATTCTTGCGCGACATACACCACTGCCGGAGTAAAATGTATCTTGGAACATACCGATTCCAATGATTTATACGAGATTTTACCCAATTATTTAAACAGGAATAATGTAGAAGTGATATGGCGAACCACCCGTTCATATTGAAATATATCAGAAAAAAGAAGATCTAAAGGCGGCTTGCAAAGGCGAACGATGCGATTTTGATGAAGTTCTTTTAACCGGTTTAAAAGAACAAAATCCTGATAATCCTGCACACCAGCACCAGTCACGGACCAACATACGGCAAGAAATACCCGCCTGAGTTTGAAATCTTTAAACCTGCCTGTAACAGCGTGGAACTGGGAAATTGCTCCCATCAGGAACTTATCAATGCGTACGACAATACGATTGTTTACACCGATTATATTTTACACAAGGTAATCGAAGATTTAAAAGACCTGAAAGATTATAAAAGCACAATGCTTTTCGTTTCCGACCACGGAGAATCTTTGGGAGAAAAAAATCTGTATATGCACGGCGTTCCGATGAGTTTCGCCCCGAAAGAACAATATGAAATTCCCTTCATTGTATGGGTTTCCGATGGTTCAAAACAACTCAAACCAAACAAAACTACTTCTCAAAACTACATATTTCACAGCGTTTTGAATTTTTTGAATATCCAAAGTCTTGTTTATAACGAGGAGATGAATATTTTTAAATGATATTCTCTTCTAAATTTCTTCAAAATCACTTTGGAAATTTGGAGCTCACAATCAAAAAATCAGGAAATGAAAAAATTAGTTTTTTTGTTGGCAGTAGTGGCAAGCGTGTCACTGGCTAACGCACAAAAAGTGTCGGAAAAAGAGGTTCCGGCAGTAGTTAGATCAGCCTTGCAAAAATCCTATCCCAATGCAGAAGAGCTGAAATGGGATAAAGAGAGTAGTAATTACGAAGCAGAATTTGAAGTTGATGAAACGGATTATTCTGTATTGATTGACGCTTCCGGAAACATTCTTGAAACAGAGGTTGAAATCAGTACCGACACACTTCCTGCCAATGCCAAAGCCTACATTGCCAAAAATTATGCGGGCAATAAAATCAAAGAAACCGCAAAAATCACAGATGCAAAAGGAACGGTTACCTACGAAGCAGAAGTGAATGGTTTAGATTTGATTTTTGATCATTCAGGTAAGTTTCTTTATGTAGATAAAGACTGATTATGTTGATTTATTATCAGATGAGCCATTTTGAGGCTCATCTTTTGTTTTCAATCAATTTAGCAATAGCAAGATGCGGTTATTAAAGTATCTTTTCTGTAGGTTATTTCCGGTCATAGTTATTTTGTTCTTTTCTTCCGCACTACATGCGCAGGAATCTATTACACTCGAATATTTTATTAAATCCGCCACCCAAAACAGTCCCCTGCTTACCGACCTGAATAACCAGGCGGCGTCTGCTAAATTAGACAGTTTGAAGCTACGGGCGGGTTATGGTTTTTTGGTTTCGGGAGAGGCTTCCGGTTCTTATGCACCAGTGATTGGCGGTTGGGGGTATGATGAAATCATTACCAATAAGCAAAGCCTTTTTGCTGGGGTAAATGTTTCAAAAACACTTTTGAGCAAGGGAAATAAAGAAACGCACTTGTCGGCTTTTCATTTGCAGGTTCAGCAGATTCTGGCAAAGAAAAAGGTTTCCGTTCAAACTCTGAAAAACACGGTATCTAATCAGTATATCCTGACCTATACCGCACAGGAGCAGTTAAATATAAACTGCGAGATTATTGATTTACTGGAAAAGGAAGATGTCATTTTACAAAAACTCACGCGTAGCGCTGTTTTTAGGCAAGCGGATTATCTGGCTTTCAAAGTTACACTTCAGCAAAGCCGACTTGACTTGGAACAACAAAAAGCAGACCTGCAAAATAATTATGCCTTGCTGAAATATCTCTCAGGGATTATAGATACTGAATATCTGCCTTTAGAACCTCCTGATTTTGCGGAAACCCTTAGTTCGCCGGGCTTTTCTGAAAGTGTTTATGCAGCCTCGTTCAGAGCGGATAGTTTAAAGTTGGCCAACGAATCCAAAGTCATCGGTTATGATTATAAGCCCCAAATCAGTCTGATTTCTAATGCAGGTTATCAATCCGCGCTTACCATTACCCCTTATAAAAATTTCGGCATCATGGGTGGGTTTGCTATCACATTCCCGATTTACGACGGGCGTCAAAAGAAAATGTTGCTCATGCAAAATCAATTGGCGGAAGATACCAGAGAAAAATACGAACAAAAGGCACAAAGGCAATATGAACAAAAGACACAGCAACTGAACGGACAGATTAATCAATACGAAAAAATGCTCAACATGGCCAACGAGCAAATCAGATATTCCGAAACACTGGTGCAGGCCAATGGGAAACAGCTTCCCACAGGTGACGTACATATAACAGATTTTATTTTGTCCATTCAAAATTTCTTGACCCTCAAAACCAACATCATCTTGTACCGCGCCAATATCATGGAACTTCAAAACCAGTTGCAAAACCTTATTCTGCAATGATGAAACAAATTATTCTTTTACTTCTCGCATTAACTCTTTTTGCTCAATGCAAAAACAAAGGAGTAACCACAGCAGCAGATGCTGAAAGTCCTGATGAAAATGTAACCCAGGTAGCTATTGCTTCCCCCACAGATACCGTTACACTGAGCAACCAGGTTACCCTAAATGCTACCGCAACTTATCTGTTGAGTTCAGATGTAAAGGCCAATACGAACGGTTATATCACTATGATGACCATAAAACCAGCCGACCACGTGGGCAGAGGAGCGGTACTTTTTACTTTGGAAACCAAGGAGGCAAGGGCTTTGGGCAACACGATTAATAAATTAGACCCCTCTTTTCGTTTTAACGGAATCACTTCGGTGGCAAGTCCTGCAACCGGTTATGTATCCATGCTCAATCATCAGATGGGTGATTACGTGCAGGATGGCGAAGTGCTGGCGACTATTACGAATGCAAGCAGTTTCGGATTTGTAGTGGAAGTTCCGTTTGAGTATTTGAGTAAAATTCGGCAAATACATACGCTGCCGATCACGTTGCCCGGCGGAGAAATTATTAACGGAAGCGTTGCTAAAATTATGCCAACTGCAGACCCTGTTTCTCAAACGGTAAAGGTGTTGTTGAAAACTACCCGCAGTGACATACCCCAAAATATTATCGGGACCATCCATTTCAATACAACGACTGTTTCTGGTCTGAGCATTCCCAAAACGGCTGTATTAGCCGATGAAACGGAAAGTTCTTTCTGGGTGATGAAGTTAATCAACGACCATACCGCCGTGAAAGTGTCAATTGAAAAAGGATTGGAGACAGATAAGTTTATTCAGATAAAGTCCGGCAATATCGGGCTTTCGGACAGGGTACTGATATCGGGGAACTTCGGACTTTCAGACACAGCGACTGTTCAAATTCAAAAGTAGGGCAAGATGAAGGAATCTTTTTTTGTAAAATATCGTAATCCCCTTTTTGTATTGATTTTTCTGGTTTTAGCTGGAGGCATTTTTTCTTATACCCAAATCCATTCGGCTCTATTTCCGCAAATCACTTTTCCGAAGATAAAAGTAATTGCCGATGCCGGCCAGCAACCCGTCAACCAGATGACGGTGGGAGTGACAAAGGTTTTGGAAGAAGCGATAAAAAAAGTACCGGATCTTCAGATGGTACAAAGCACTACCAGCAGAGGAAGTTGTGAGATTTCCGCCTTTATGGACTGGAACAGCGATATTGATTTATCCAAACAACGGGTGGAAAGCAGCATCAATGAAGTCCGGAATCAGTTGCCGCCCGATATCAGTATCACGGTTGAAAAAATGAGCCCTTCTATTCTTCCTGTAATGGGCTATGCACTGACCTCTAAATCCATGAACCCTATAGAGCTGAAGCAATTGGCGCTTTACACCATAAAGCCATTTCTGTCGCAGGTTCCGGGTGTGAGTCAGATTGCAATAATGGGCGGTCAGGACAAGGAATTTTGGGTGCTGATGAATCAGCAAATGATGGCCCGATTGGGGCTTACTCCTTCTGCGATAGAACAGGCAATTAACAATACCAATTTCATCAAATCCAACGGTTTTTCTTCCGATTTCAGATGGCTTTATCTGACCTTGACCGATGCACAAATCGTCAACGAGCAACAGTTGCGTGATATCGTCATCAGCAACAACGGCAGCCGAACCATCCACTTGGGCGACATTGCCACTGTCAATGTTCATAAGGCAAAACAGTACATCAAAATCAATGCTGACGGGCAAGAGAGTATATTGATAGCGGTGATTCAGCAGCCGAATGCCAATGTAGTAGATGTGGCCAATGCCATGAAGGACAAGATTGCACAGCTGGAAAAAACAATGCCGAAAGATGTAGCGCTGAAACCCTATTATGTGCAGGCAGATTTCGTACAAAGCGCTATCAGAAGCGTTACGGATGCGCTATGGATTGGACTGCTGCTGGCTATTGCGGTGACTATTACGTTTTTGCGGTCGGTGAGGGCCAGTGCCGTCATTTTAATTACTATACCCATCACCCTCAGTTTGACAATGTTGGTGCTTTATGCTATAGGGCAAACCTTCAATATTATGACCTTAGGCGCTGTGGCGGCGGCTATTGGTTTAATCATAGATGATGCAGTGGTAGTAGTAGAACAAATTCACCGAACGCATGAAGAATATCCCGGCGAATCATCCAAAGTGCTGGTTCAGAAAGCCATGAAGTTTTTGCTTAAAGCCATGGTTGGGTCTTCGCTCAGTACCATCGTTATCTTTCTGCCTTTCGGATTGATGACAGGTGTAGCTGGTGCCTATTTTAAAGTGATGACTGACACTATGATTATCACGCTAATTTGTTCCTTTTTTGCCACCTGGTTGTTACTTCCAGTCATCTACTTAGCATTAAGTTTTGGTAAACACGCTACCGGACTGAAAGGGCATGATGTAAAAGAAAGAAAATGGGTACGTTTTTTCATTCACAGACCGTGGGTAAGCTATGTGTTTGTGGGAGTACTTATTTTACTGACCGTCCTCATTTTGCCCAAAATCGGTACCGGATTTCTTCCCGAAATGGATGAAGGGTCCATCGTGTTAGATTATAACTCTCTCCCTGGAACTTCCTTGGAAGAAACCAACAGGGAACTTAAAATTGTGGACAAAATCGTTGCATCCAACCTCAATGTAGAAGCCTACAGCCGCAGAACTGGAACCCAAATGGGATTCTTTATTACAGAGCCCAACAACGGTGATTACCTGATACAGCTAAAGAAAAACAGAGATAAATCAACCGATGAAGTGATTGATGAACTTCGTTCAGAGATATCTTCGGGGTTACCATTAGAAGTTGATTTTGGGCAGGTAATTTCCGACATGTTGGGCGACTTGATGACGAGTGTGCAACCCATTCAAATAAAAATATTTGGTCAGGATCAAAATATCATTCAGGATTATTCCCAGAAAGTAGCAGATATTGTAGAACAAGTAAAGGGCACTGCCGATGTATTTGACGGAATTGTGATTGCAGGGCCATCCATTGTAGTCACGCCCAATCTGACGACACTGGCGCAATACAACATTTCAGTACAGGATTTTCAAAACCAGCTTCAGGCCAATTTAGACGGAAATGTGGCCGGAAATATTTTTGACCAAATCCAATACACTCCCATCAGGTTGCTGTACAACGACAAGACGAATCAATCGGTCAGCGATATTGAAAACAGTATGATTGCCCTGCCTAACGGTTTGCTGAAACCCATCAGTGAATTTGCTACAGTCACTCTGACAAAGGGTACCGCAGAAGTCAACCGTGAGGATTTACAAACTGTCGGCTTGGTTACCGCACGTTTGGATGGCGGAAACCTTGGCGGTACCGTACAGGAGATTCAAAACAAGGTCAACAGCCAAATCAAATTACCGGCAGGGTACAGTATTGAGTATGGCGGCGCTTATGCAGAACAGCAACAATCCTTCAAAGAATTGCTGACTATCCTGATTATTGCGTGCTTTTTGGTGTTTACTGTTATTTTATTTCTTTACCGCCGACTTTCATTGGCTACAATTATACTCGGTATTTCCATCATGGGAATTTCGGGAGGCATTCTGTTGCTTTACCTGACCAACACACCGCTGAATGTCGGCAGCTACACGGGTCTGATTATGATGGTGGGCATCATCGGAGAAAATTCCATTTTTACCTATCTCCAATTTCAGGAAAGTTTTGCAGAGAAAGGAAAAGAAGGCGCTATTGTTTATGCCATCAGCACCCGTTTGCGTCCGAAATTGATGACCGCCATCGGTGCCATCATCGCTTTGACACCTTTAGCATTGGGAATTGGTACCGGAGCTCAGATGCATCAACCCTTGGCCATCGCCGTCATTGGAGGATTTATCATTGCATTGCCCTTGCTACTGGTGGTATTACCAACATTTTTAAACAAGATGAAGTTTTAGGAACCAGAAAAAAATCTATTTCTTACATCCTCTACAGTTGTACCCACTACTTGGACTTATATATTGTTTCAAAGGAAATTTTTGTCCCTTTTTAGGCTAAACGAATACATCAACACTTAGAACGTGTCAAAATAAAAAATAAGCGCCCCAAATCTCTTTCTGAACAAAGTAAACGTGACCAAAAATTGATTAATGAAACGATCTCATATTATCAAACCGTAAGTGAACGTTTTACAAACAGAAAAATGAAAGAAGAGTAAGTTCCTTCATAATTAAAAATTCAAAATATCTTCTAATTCATCATCGACTTTTGCCGCATAACCAATAATTTTCAGATGGGGCACATCAAAAGATATTTAAAAAGAACAGATGCTTTTAGAAGAAAATTCACCAAAGGATTGGTGAACTTTCTTTTTGTATTCAAAAAGAGAAAAAACACGACATCAATTGACGTTCAGGAAATAAAAAGAGTTCTTATCTGTAGACCCAATCATCGGTTAGGCAATCAAATATTGATTACGCCAATAGTGCAGGAAGTTGAAACCATCTTTCCCAATGCTAAAATTGATTTATTCCTTAAAGGTAATTTAGGGAAAATAATCTTTAAAAATTATTCGAGTGTAGATAGGCTTATCCTGCTTCCCAAGGATCATTTTAAGAACCCATTCCAGTATATCCGCAGTTGGCTATCCATTAAAAAAAAGAAATACGATTTGGTAATAAATGCCAATGATGGGTCTTCATCGGGGAGGTTGGCTACCGCTTTTTCGAATTCAAAATATCGTCTATTATCTGGTTCGGATGCCCTTATTGAATCGGCTCCGAAGGATTATGAGCATTTTGCCAAACGGCCGGTCTATCAACTTAGGCATTTTTTAGCCGAAGCCGGCACTCAAATTAAAGAGCGGATAATACCTGTGCTTGATTTGAAATTATCAGAGTCCGAAAAGGAAAATGGAAAAAATATTCTTTATCAATTAACACAAAACCATAAACCAACTATCGGTGTATATACCTATGCCACAGCTGATAAATGTTATGCTCCCGAAGATTGGCTGCCATTTTATGAAAAATTAAAAGATAAATACGGAGAAAATTTCAATATAGTTGAGGTTTTACCGATTGAAAATGTTTCTCAAATAAACTTTTCGGCTACTCATTTTTATGGAAAGGACCTTCGAGAATTAGCTTCGATGATGAGTGCAATGACAATTTTTATTAGCGGGGATTGCGGAATGATGCACTTGGCGAGTACGGCACAGATTCCGGTAATCGGGCTTTTTAAATTTGATAATATCAAAAAATACCAACCTTATGGAAATGGTAGTATTGGAATCTCAACTCAGGATTTAAACGAAGAAAGGATTTTTAGAGCTATTATCCCATTAATCTTGTAAGCAATTCGTTCAAAATTATAATCGGTCGAGTTTAAAAATTATTAATTCTTTTAAGTGGACATCACAACATCTTTTGCAGTAATGATGTAATGAAAGAACGTTAGATAAATATGAATCTGATCTCGCTCGCTATATTATAAAATAATTTAAAAGACGAAATGATTAAGTATTTAATTTTGAAAAATCGGATACATCAATTGTTCAGTTAAAATTTATTTATTATTTTTGCTCACAATGAAAGTTTTTGCAATCATATTTAGTGTGTATTTATTAGCTTTGTCGATTGTGCCTTGCACAGATGGAGAGGTAAGAACTGTTCAAAATGAACCTGCAAAAATTACACATTCTCAAAATCAAAATATCCATCCCAATAAGAAAGATTATTGTACTCCATTTTGCACGTGTTATTGCTGTAACACAACTACTGTGACCTTTAAACTAAATGTACAAAAGGTAAAAATTAAACATCCTCACCAAATTAAGGAGCAATTCCCTTTTATCGAATCTAATTATATTTCTGATTTCTACGGAAGTCCATGGCGACCTCCAATCTTTAGTTAATCATTTTTAATGTTAGTAAGCATTCTTTTGCTTACTCCTTTTGATACAGTTATAAGCCTGTATTGCATTTACGTTTAATGATTAACTAAATAATTATGTTAAATAAGATTATTGAGTTTTCTGTAAAGAATAAACTCATTATAGGGCTTTTTGTCCTGGCACTAATCGGATATGGCGCCTATCAGGTTACCCAACTTCCGATAGGAGCCAAACCGGATATTACGAACAATCAAGTTCAAATTATTACCGTTGCACCAGCTTTAGGAGCCGCTGATGTGGAACGGCTAATTTCCTTTCCCATTGAACAAGCTACAAAAAATATTCCCGAACTAGAGAAAGTTCGAAGCTTTTCACGCTTCGGCTTGTCAGTTGTTACGCTCATTTTTGACGATAAAACGGATGTTTATTGGGCCAGACAATTAGTCTCGCAACAGTTGGAGACCGTAAAAGGCGAGATTCCGCAACAATTTGGGACGCCAGAATTGGGGCCTATTACTACTGGATTAGGAGAAATCTATCAATATACGCTACGCCCCAAAAAAGGTTATGAAGATAAATACGATGCTACAGAATTGAGAACCATTCAAGACTGGATTGTTCGTCAGCAATTATTGGGAGTGAAAGGAGTAGCAGAAGTCAGCAGCTTCGGTGGATTTTTAAAACAATATGAAGTAGCTGTAAATCCTGCAAAACTAAAAGCTTACGACATCACTATTAGTGATGTATTTAAAGCTCTAAACAGAAATAATCAAAATACTGGAGGGGCTTATATTGAAAAGGGACCCAATGCATTATTCATAAGGAGTGAGGGATTAGTGGGCAAATTGGATGATATACGAAATATAGTCATCAAGAATCTACCGGACGGCATTCCTCTTTTGATTAATGATGTTGCAAAAGTGGATTTCGGACACGCTACTCGTTACGGTGCTTTAACAAGAAATGGCAAAGAGGTTTCTGGCGCTGTGGTGATGATGCTGAAAGGTGCCAATGCGAGTGAAGTGATAGAAAATGTAAAATTGCGTGTCAATGAAATTGAAGAAAACTTACCTGAAGGACTGACCATTGATCCGTTTTTAGACCAGACCAAATTGGTCAATCATTCCATCAATACGGTAACAGAAAATTTATTGTTAGGAGCACTGATTGTTATATTTGTATTGGTCTTTTTCCTAGGGGATTTTAGGTCAGGGCTTATCGTAGCTTCGGTTATTCCGTTGGCGATGCTTTTTACTGTTATTATGATGAATATTTCAGGGGTAACAGGAAACCTAATGAGCCTTGGCGCCTTGGATTTTGGATTAATTGTAGATGGTGCCGTCATCATAGTGGAAGCGGTCTTACACGAAATTTTTAGAAATCGAAAATATCGAGAAAAAGGGCATCTTACGCAAAGTCAGATGGACAAAGAAGTCTCAGTAAATGCCAAACGAATGCTGCATGCAGCCATTTTTGGAGAAATCATTATCCTTATTGTTTATACTCCTATTCTAACATTACAGGGAATTGAAGGTAAAATGTTTCGGCCAATGGCAGAAACTGTAGCTTATGCTTTAATTGGCGCGATCATTTTATCACTGACTTATGTACCTATGATGAGTGCCCTATTTCTGAGCAAGAAAGTGAGCCAAAAAGAGAATTTTTCACAAAGGATAATGAAGAGGCTGGAGAATTTCTATCAACATTTTTTAGTAAAGGCTTTAAGAGCTCGTGGCGCTATTCTTTCAATAGTCATATTAATTTTCGTTGCAGCGATTTTTGTTTTCACAAAATTAGGAGGTGTATTTATTCCCGAACTGCCAGAAGGTGATTTTGCGGTGGAAATGAGGGTGTTGCCTGGTAGCAATATCGATCAATCTAACCAGGCGGCAGCAAAGGCTTCCAAAATCCTTTTAAGTCAATTTCCAGAAGTGGAACAAGTTGTTGGGAAGACCGGTAGCAGCGAAGTTCCCACCGATCCGATGCCAATTGAAGCGACCGATTTGATGATTGTTCTTAAAGATCAAAAGGAATGGACCTCTGCAAAAACTTATGATGAGCTTTCAGAAAAAATGACGAAAGCCCTAAGTGTTATTCCGGGAGTAACTTTTGGATTTGCCTACCCCGTTGAAATGAGGTTCAATGAACTGCTCTCAGGAGCGAAACAACAAGTTGTTTGTAAAATTTTTGGCGATGATTTAGACTCTTTAGCCAATTATGCGCAACAGTTAGGAGATATTAGTAAAACCGTAAAAGGAGTCAGTGGTTTGTATGTAGAGCAGGTGACAGGTCTGCCTCAAATCGTGATTAAATACAATCGTGCCGCCATCTCGCAATATGGCTTGGATATCAGTAATATCAACGATGCTGTGAATGCCGCCTTTGCCGGGGGAATAGCCGGAAAAGTTTATGAAGGTCAAAGGAGGTTTGATTTGGTGGTAAAGCTGCAAGAGGACAAGAGAAAAGGACTTACAGATGTTCAGAATCTTTTGATTGCCACACCTTCCGGAGCACAAATACCGTTAAGTACGGTTGCTAATGTTTCAATAAAAGAAGGTCCTATTCAAATTCAACGAGAAGATGGTCAACGGAGAATTATAGTCGGATTTAATGCCCAAGATAGAGATGTACAGAGCCTGGTAGATGAAGTGAAAAACAAGGTGGACAAACAGATGAAATTAGCACCAGGATATTACATTAATTATGGAGGTGATTTTCAAAATCTTCAGGAAGCTAAAGTTAGATTGGGGATTGTATTACCTGTTGCTTTATTTTTAATACTCCTGCTCCTCTATTTCTCATTCAAATCGATTCGGGACGCCTTATTGATTTTTTCCGCGGTACCCTTGTCAGTTATTGGTGGAATTATGGCATTAGGCATACGCGGAATGCCATTCAGTATTTCTGCAGGGATTGGATTTATTGCCTTATTTGGAGTTGCCGTACTCAATGGTATGGTTATGATTTCCGAGTTTAAAAAATTAAAAGAGGATGGATTTAAGGATATACGGCGAATTGTTATTCAGGGAGCGAAGACTCGCTTACGACCCGTATTGATGACCGCCTCCGTAGCTTCCATCGGCTTTTTGCCAATGGCAATCAGCACAGGTTTGGGTGCGCAGGTGCAAAAGCCTTTGGCTACGGTAGTTATTGGAGGATTGATGGTTGCAACATTTTTAACTCTAATTGTTTTACCAATACTTTATATTATGTTTCATAAGAAGATTAGATTCTCTAAAAAGTCAATAAAGGTTATTACTGTAATTGCGTTTTGTTCATTTGGAACGATTCAAAGTGTAAAAGCACAAACACCGATTAGCTTAGAAAAAGCTACTCAAATGGCTTTAGATAACAACCTTAATGTGAAAAATCAGAGTTTAAAGTCAAAGTACAAAGAAAAACTAACTAAGTCTGCACAACTGTTTAAATCCACTAGTATTGGTGTTCAGTATGGACAATTCAATAGCCTTTATAAGGACAAAGAAGTAGGTATATCGCAAACTCTAAATTTCCCGACTGTTTACACGTCCAACAAAAAATTCTTGAACAATGAATGGACAGCCAGCGTATTACAGGTGGATGTCCGAAAAGTATTATTAAGACGGGATGTTTCGAAAGCTTATTTTTCTTTACTGTATCTGCAACAAAAAGAGAAATTGTTGCGACAAAACGATAGCCTTTTCGACAATTTTCTAACAAGAGCTTCTCAGCGCTTTGAAGCAGGAGAAAGCAATATTTTGGAGAAAACAACGGCAGAAAACCTCCGCAATCAAATTGCGTTGCAACTTTCGACGCTGCAGAATGATAAGGAAATCGCACAACTCCAATTTCAACTGTTGCTAAATACCAACACGGTTTACACACCTATAGAAGTGAATAAAGACATTATTTTATTGTCAGTTGAAACTTTATCATTAGCCAACCATCCTATCCTGAAATATTTAGAGCAGCAAGAAAAAACGGCAAATGCCTTTACAGCTTCTCAAAAGGCCTTGCGATGGCCTGATATTACATTTGGCTATAATTTACAGGGCATGAAGGGCGTTGACACCAATGACAAAATGTATGAAAACCAACTTCGGTTGTCTTATTTCAATGTAGGCTTGCGTATTCCCATTTTTGGTGGTGGGCTCAAGGCAAGAATAGATGCGGCAAAAGTGAATTCACAAGTGGCAAAAGGAGAATATGAGGCAAAGATGCTTTCCATAAAGAAGAATGCACAATCAGCTTTGGCAGAATACCAAAAATTCAACAAAGAAGTATTGTACTATCAAAATACAGGATTGAAAAATGCACAAACTATCACCTCCACCGCCAATCAGCAGTTTAAAAGCGGCGCTATTGATTACTTAAATTGGGTACTTCTTACCAATCAGGCCATCGTTATCCGAAGCAATTATGTGGAGGCACTCAAAAACAGAAATTTAAAACAAGCCGAACTAGAATTCTATCTTTCAAAATAAACAATCGAATAAAATTAATTAAAAATGAAAAATATAATCATCATATCTATTATCGCATTTTTGCTTGCATCTTGTGGTAATAAAACTGCCGATGCGCAACTTGACGAAAGCAAACCACTGGGCGTAGAAAATGTCGTTGTCTTAACCGATGCACAATATAAAAACGCAAACATTGAAATAGGAAGTTTGAAAACTAAAGCACTATCTTCTGTAATAAAAGTAAGTGGAAAAATACAGGTTCCACCCGAAGACTTGGTCTCTATAAGTGTGCCGATGGAAGGCTACTTACAATCAACTAAGTTGCTTCCCGGAGCATCTATTAGTAAAGGCCAGTTGATTGCAGTGCTAAAAGGACCAAAATACATTCAGCTTCAGCGGGATTATCTAACGACGAAAGCGAGAAACAGTAATCTGAAAGCAGAATACAATCGGCAAAAAGAATTAAATGTAACCAAAGCAACCAGCGACAAGATATTTCAGCAAGCCAAGGCTGATTTTTTGGAATCACAGGCAATAATAAAAGCCTTGGAAGAACAATTAAAGCTTATTGGGCTTTCTCCCGAAAAAGTAGCCACAGGAAACATCTCTCGGACGATTAATATATATTCACCCATCAACGGATATGTTTCTGTGGTGAATGTAAACGTTGGAAAATTTATAAATCCAAGCGATGTGTTATTTCAATTGATCCGACCAAAGAACATTTATTTATCGTTACAAGTATTTGGAGCAGATATAAGCAAAATCGCAGTAGGACAAAATATAATGGCCTTTACCAACGAACAGCCCGATAAAAAATATGCTTGTAAAATAGAAGCCATTACTGGAAATATTTCCGATCAAAATGCCACGGAAGTTCTCGCTCATTTTAAAAATTACGACAAGAGCCTGTTGCCGGGAATGTTCATGAATGCTGAAATTGAAACCTTTTTGCATGATACTCCGGCTGTTCCCGATGAAGCCGTAGTTCGATTTGGAGAGAAACGATACGTGTTTATAACAAAAAGAAACAACGAGTTTGAAATGGTACCTATTCAACCCGGAGATTCGGAAAATGGATTTACCGCAGTCTTAAATGCAAATAGCCTTGAAAACAAAAAAATCGTTATCAAAGGCGCTTACAATTTGCTGATGGCCTTGAAAAATGAAGGAGAGGAATAAAATCAATAATAATGACTGCGCTATTTCAAAAAATCCTTTTGTTTATTCTGCTTCCTTTTTTTACAATGGTTGCATCGGGCATTATTGCGATTTACAAAATGCCCAATGGCGATTTGCGCAGTCTTTTTTTACATTTTGCCGCAGGTATTGTTTTCTCTGTTGTTGCGCTCGAAATCTTACTCCATGTAGTAAAAGAACAAAGACTTTTTCAAGTTATATTGGGTTTTGCATAGGGTGTATTTACAACACTTTTGATTAGAAACCTTTCAGAAGATAGACAAAAAGAAAAAGGGAGGCTTCTCGAAAAGCAATATCAATAGGTCTATTTAATGGGTATTGGTTTTACGGCAGGTCAAATAATAGATTTTTTGTTGACAATAGCATTAGCTGTTGAACTGATAAATTTAGAAATTGCAGCCGCAGCAGGACTCGGAAACGATGGTTCAAGAAAAGAAATAGCTGTTGAGATAATTTTTGGTTTATCAATGGTGTTTTTCATAGATACCATATTGGGCGAAACGCTGCTGCACATACTGTCGGACAGCGAAATGGAAATCGTATTATCATTTGGCTTATCTGCATTGTTTTTCCGTGTTACCGAAAAACTATTAACTGAAGCCCACAAAGAAAAAGAAACCGTTTGACATATATCAACTTTCTTTTCAGGCTTTCTCATTTTCTTGATATTAGGAATGATTGTATAACAATAAAAAAAGTAAAGATGGAACATAAACATATTTACGATACACAAGGCAGAAAACTTTGTCGTTCACAAGAAGATAAAATTTCCCCTAAAGTCGGTGTGGAAAAGTTAATACACGAAGATGATTGTTGCGACACCAAACCGCACAACAACGATGAATATAGCAATGATGCCGGATATGACCATTCAGGTGATAATGAAAGCACTTTCACAATGTTTTTACCTGCAGTCATTTCATTGATCGTTTTGTTGTTGGGTATTACTTTAGACAATTTTATAAAACCTAATTGGTTTACAGGTTGGGTTCGTATTGTTTGGTATGTGGTGGCTTACATTCCTGTAGGCGTTCCTGTAATCAAAGAAGCTTTTGAAAGCATTGGCAAAGGCGAATTTTTTTCAGAGTTTTTGTTGATGACTATTGCTACCGTTGGGGCAATTGCCATTGGCCAATATCCTGAAGGCGTTGCCGTAATGTTGTTTTATGCTATTGGAGAAATTTTTCAAACATTAGCGGTAACCAGAGCTAAAGCAAACATCAAATCTTTACTAGACCAAAGACCTGACGAAGTAACGGTTTTAAGAAACAACGAACCGCAAACGGTAAAAGCGGAAACCGTGAACATCAGCGAAATCATACAGCTTAAAGCAGGAGAAAAATTAGGCTTAGACGGCAAATTATTATCCGAAACAGCTTTATTCAATACAGCAGCTTTGACGGGCGAAAGCAAGCCCGACACAAAGAGCAAAGGCGAAACCGTATTGGCAGGAATGATAAACCTTAACACCGTATCGCAGGTAAAAGTTACGACCGCATACACTGACAGCAAGTTGAGTAAGATTTTGGAATTGGTACAGAATGCCACTTCACAAAAAGCACCAACGGAGCTTTTTATCCGCAAGTTTGCCAAAATTTATACCCCTATTGTCGTGTTTCTATCTGTTCTCATTTGCTTTGTACCCTACTTTTTTGTGCAAGATTATCTATTTAGAGATTGGTTGTATCGTGCCCTGATTTTCTTGGTTATTTCCTGTCCGTGTGCATTGGTAATTTCTATTCCATTAGGATATTTTGGTGGTATCGGTGCAGCAAGTCGCAATGGAATTTTGGTTAAAGGAAGTAACTTTTTAGATGTATTGGCTTCCGTTCAAAATGTAGTAATGGATAAGACAGGTACAATGACGGAAGGGGTTTTTAAGGTTCAGGAAGTTGTATTTGATAAAGCATTTAATCAGAAAGAAATTTTGGAAATGGTCAATGTCTTGGAAAGTCGTAGTACCCACCCTGTAGCGACCGCTATTCACGAATACGTCGGAAAACCAAACAACGAAATCAGGTTAGAAAATACTGAAGAAATACCGGGGCTCGGATTAAAAGCAAATGTAAACCGTAAAGAGCTATTAGTGGGCAATTTTAAGCTGATGGACAAGTTTTCTATTACTCATAATATAGATTTGAATAGTATTGTTTATACATTGATTGCAGTGGCTTATGATAGTAAGTTTGTTGGATATCTCACGATTGCCGATACTATAAAGGAAGATGCTCAAACCACAATTAACAAACTAAAATCGCTCAATGTAAAATCTACAATGTTAAGTGGCGACAAAAGTACAGTAGTAAAATTCGTTGCAGATAAATTGGGTATAAACAATGCCTTTGGTGATTTATTGCCCGAGGACAAAGTAAACAAAGTCAAGAAAATAAAAACCAAGAATGAAACCGTTGCCTTTGTTGGGGACGGGGTGAATGATGCACCTGTTGTGGCATTAAGCGATGTAGGCATCGCAATGGGTGGATTGGGTAGCGATGCTACTATTGAAACAGCCGATGTGGTTATCCAAGACGATAAGCCAAGTAAAATTCCTATGGCAATCAATATTGGTAAACAGGCAAAGAAAATTGTTTGGCAAAATATCACATTGGCATTTGTGGTAAAAGGCCTTGTACTCATTTTAGGTGCGGGTGGTTTGGCAACAATGTGGGAAGCTGTTTTTGCTGATGTAGGCGTAGCGTTATTGGCCATTTTGAATGCAGTAAGATTGCAACGGATTTCTCTTTAGAATTTCTTTCTCATTTTGAGCATTAAACTAAAACTTAATTTTTTTGTTTTTATATTGCTTAGCCGTCATCCGGTATTTCTTTTTAAAGACTTTGTTCAAGTGACTTTCGTCCGTAAAATTTAGTTCAAAGACTATTTGAGATATTGTAAGATCGGTGTAAAGCAATCTTGCTTTCACTAATTCTAATTTGTAATCAAGGGAGGCATAACGAGAAATGATATTAAGTAGTAAAAATACAAGATTATATATAATAATATCATTTAAAAATACTTTCTTGCCCCATTCTAATATTAATCGATGCAATAGTGCATCTGCAAATAACTTATCTTCATCCTTCAGCTTAAAAAATCCGTTAAATTGTAAACCATTTTGAAACAGGTATTCCAACTGCCTAAAAAATAGCTTTGTTCAGGCTCAGTCTTGTTAAATGGCATTTTGTGGTCAAAGAAAGCGGATGTAAAATCGATGATACAAAACTGCGATTGATCATGAGCCATAAAAGTATGGACATCTCCAGGAGTCAATAAAAACAAATCACTTTTACCATATGCAAACTGGTTTTCATTAATGACGTGAATACCCCTGCCATCCAAAACATAAATTAACTCAAAATAATTGTGTCGGTGCAACGGCGCATTATTAGTAGCATATTCCTTAATGGATAAATTAAAATTCTATTTAAATGAGTTCTTTTTCATACCACAAACTTACCATAAATTATTCGTTTTTTACCTGTTTTAATTGATTTTGCCAGTTTAATTTTGCACTGGGTGTTTAGGTATAAGAAGGATATAAAAGAGACTAAGGCTGGAAGGAATTTGTCTACTGGATAATCATAATCGGGACAATGTTATAATTGTAAACTTTTTAACTTAACTAAGTTTGGAAAAAAAAGATAGTCAAAGCATCTTTCAAAAATTATTCGAGCCGTTTAAAACGCTCCGAAATAAAACCTTTGCCAAACTTTATTCGGCACAAACCATCAGTCTGTTGGGCGATGCCTTTACCTGGGTGGGCATTGCTTTACTGGCTTTTCAACTGGGCGGAAAAAGATCGGCAACCATACTGTCTTTGGCCCTGACTTTGCGCGTAGCTGCCTATATAATATTTTCACCTTTTGCCGGCGTATTGGCCGATAAAATACATCGTAAGAAGATACTTTTTACAACACATCTTTTTAGGATGGGTATCGTATTTTGTTTCATTTTTGTAACTGTAGAATGGCAATTGTATGCACTGATTTTCCTTCTAAACGTTTTTAATGCTTTCTTTACACCAACTTATCGAACGGTCATTCCGCAGGTGGTTGAAAAAAAGTATTATCGCGAAGCTGTCGGTCTTTCTGTAGCAACTTACCAGGTTTTAGGGGTAGCAGGACCGGCACTGGCAGGAATTTTAGCAGTATGGTTTGGCACGCGTGAGATATTTGTTGTTGATAGTGTTTCCTTCATCGTTGCTGCAATATTAATATTATTAATTCCTTCTGAAACTTTACAAAAAGGAGTTTTGCCTGTCACGCAAGAGTCACACAAAACTTGGAGAGAAGTACAAAAAGGAATAGGTCTTTTGTTTCATAACAAAATTATTCGCTTTGCACTAAGTATCGAATTTGTATCGGCCATTGCCGGAGCAATGATTCTGGTCAATACAATAGGGTACGTGAAAGGCGTATTAAAATTGGGAAATAATGATTACGGATACGTAATGGCCGCTTTTGGTGTGGGCGCTGCCATTGCTGCTTTTGTTGCAGGCAGTTTAGACCGTTCGAAAACCAGAGTTTTGTCATTAATTGTCGGGGTGTTTTTATTGGGAACTGCTATCTTATTTGCTAATTACGTTTCCTTTTCGGCGCTCTTAGTACTATGGATAAGCGCAGGTTTGGGACAAAGTCTGGCAGAGATGCCCTCGGAAACACTCATCGCAGAAAACATTGCAGATAAAGATCAGGGAAAGGTTTACGGTGCTCATTTTGCCTTCTCTCATTTGTGGTGGGCTATTGCTTATCCGGTGGCCGGATTATTAGGCGCCCGTTTTAGCGGATCCGATTTTTTTTATGGCGGTATTTTAACGCTTGTCGCAGCAGTGGCGGCCATTTTTATTTTCAAACCAAAATTTCTAAAACCCAAAAAATAACGGAGTTGCCTTAACCGACGCACGATATAAAAACACAGAAATTGAACTAGGAAACTCCGAAACGAGAGTAGCTCTTAATCCCGAAGATTACTTTTGGTTATACAGTTCCACATGAACCATCACATTGATCATCCTCAAGTTGCTATGTAAAATCGTATCTTTTACTAAATCAGCAACATTGTGTCCTTCTGTTACAGACAGATTGGCCTCTATTTTTATATGAATATCTATGTGATAATCGAAGCCATTTTTCTGACGTAGCATTTTTAATAATCTTGAATGCTGTACGAATACAAAGAATGAAATTTTAGAATTAGGTCGTTTTGCATTTTTAATTTTTGAGTGAAATAGAAAAAGCTAAAAGTTTGCGAAAACCAGCTCCATAACAAAATTGAAAAGCTTGCAAATTCAGATTGTTGAAGAACATAAATATGGCACTGTAAATACTTCCATCATATCATTTTCTCCTTGTTGAAAAGGAAGTAGGTATCCACCCTCAATAAGACATTTGAGGTGTTCTATAAGAGTTTAACATTCAAATAGATATAAATACGATCAAAACACTTTTCAAATCCCTCTTTCCAACATATTATTTATCTTTACAATAATAAAAATAAGTAAAGTCAACAAAGATGACAAGTGAACAAACAGCAATTAGAACTTCATATTTCAGTATTATTACCAACACCGGTTTAGCAGTTATAAAAGGGCTAGCAGGTATTTTTGGCAATTCATATGCTTTAATAGCAGATGCAATTGAGTCCACAGCTGATATATTTTCATCGGGTTTGGTTCTGTTTGGGTTAAAATACTCCTCCAGACCGGCTGATAAAAACCATCCGTATGGACATGGAAGGATAGAGCCGTTAATAACTTTTTTGGTGGTAGGATTCCTAATAGCCGCCGCCATCCTAATTTCTTATGAGGCAATACAAAACATTGGAACACCCCATAAATTACCTAAAGGTTGGACACTTATTATTTTGGGCGCCATAATTATATGGAAAGAAACATCCTATAGACATGTGATGAAGCGTGCAAAAATGACAGGGAGCAGCTCATTAAAGGCGGATGCCTGGCATCATAGAAGTGATGCTATTACCTCTGTGGCTGCTTTCATTGGAATTTCGATTGCTTTGTCATTTGGCAAAGGTTATGAATCAGCAGATGATTGGGCGGCTCTTTTTGCTTCAGGCTTTATTCTATATAATAGCTATCTGATTTTCAGGCCGGCTCTCGGTGATATAATGGATGAGCAACAGTATGACGATTTAGTGAGTGAAATCAGAAAACAAGCTGTAAAGGTTGAAGGTGTGTTAAATACTGAGAAATGTTATCTCAGAAAGTTGGGGATGTATTTTAATGTTGATCTGCATATTATAGTTGATAAGGATATTTCTGTAGAAGCTGGCCATGCTATTTCACACAGATTAAAGGATTTTCTGATGGAACAAAATCCTAATATTTCAAATGTATTTATTCACGTTGAACCGAATACCCTTGTTCATACCGCAGTTATGAAAGAATCTTCTTGACACTTACCTTGCTAATTTTGCATTATAGAATCAAACGATAGGAGTTTCAAGATGAACGAAATCACTTCTTAAATAACCTGGCAGAGTTTAAAATGAAGAACGTTTCTGATCCCACATGAATGAGCGCCGCCACCATAGGGGATAAAAGTCCTAACAAAGCCAGACCAATTCCAAAACTATCAACTACAATAGTCCCCCAAAAATTAAAGCGAATAACCCCCATAACCTTTTTACTGATCTGCATTGCGGTCGCTACCTTCAACAAGTTGTTCGTGGGTAAGATCATATCTGCACTTTCAAAAGCGATGTCTGTTCCGCTTCCCATCGCAATACCAACAGTAGCTTCTGTCAAAGCTGGTGCGTCATTCACGCCATCTCCTATCATGGCCACTTTCTTGCCGGTTGATTTCAGTTGACGGATATATTCCAGCTTTTCGGCAGGTAACATTTCACCAATAGCTTCATCCAATATTAAAAATTCCCCCATGGCCGTAACTATGGATTGGGCATCACCCGATAACAGACTGATCGTGCCCTGCAAGTAATTCCTTAAAGTACTTATGGCTGATTTTGCTTCTTTCCGAATCGTATCCTCAATAAAAACGCCACCCAGTATTTTTTTACCGTCACTTACATAAATCATGGATTTATTATTGTTCGCCTGGATATCTGCTTGCAAAACAGGGACTTTAATTTCCTGCATCAGTACGCTATTTCCAATATAATAATCCTGATTGCCCATTGAAACAATCAGCCCCTTGCCCGCTAAATAATTTAATCGTTCATAAGTTCCCGGAAAAATATTCTCCTCCCCAGCCTTTTCCAAAATAGCCTGCGCTATGGGATGCTCCGCATATTGCTCCGAGGTAGCTAAAATTTGTAGCAACTCTTTTTCAGTTGTACCATTAAGACATAAAACTTTTTTTACTTTGGGTTTTCCCAAGGTGAGCGTGCCGGTTTTGTCAAATACTACAGCATCTGTACGGGCCAGTTGTTCCAGAAAAATACCTCCTTTTACAATAATACCTTCTTTGGCACAACGGCCAATTCCGGCAAGTATGGCCAGAGGAGTCCCTGCCGCAACTCCACAGGCGCCAGCCACAATCAGTGCGGAAATAGCAGCCGTTATATTCTGCGTGATAATAAAAGTAATCAGTGCACCGGCAAATGCAAAATAGACCAGTCTGGCTGCCAGCTTATCAGCTGTTTTTTCTATAGGAGCCTCGGTTTTTTGTGCTTCTTCAATCACCTGGACAATCTTTCCAAAAATCGTATCTTTTCCTGTACTTGTAGACCTAATCTCGATTACCCCAGATTGGTTTATCGTTCCTGCCAGTACTTTCATTCCGACACTTTTCTCGACTGGTATCGATTCGCCGGTAATGGCAGCTTGGTCCACATAGCTATTCCCTTTTACTATTAAACCGTCAACAGGTATAGTACTGCCCCTCTTGACAATTATTAGATCTTTAGGTTGTAGTTCATTCACGGAAATAGTTACTTCGCCATCTGCTTTTCGTACCATAGCCTCTTGTGGAAGGAGCGCGGCAATTTTTTTTAGTACATCCCGACCGTTATCAACAGTCATGTCTTCCAAAAGTTCAGCAACAAGAACAAAGAAAGTGATTACCAATCCGGTTGTAAATTGACCAATGGCCAAGCATGCCAAAACTGCGATAGCCATAGAAAGCTCCATCGACATTTTTCTCTTTCTTATGGCCTCAAAAGCTTCCTTAAACATAGGAAAACCTCCAATTAGCGTGGCGACAATAGCAATAAAATTTATAGCAGATACCTGCTTCCAGATGCCGGACAAGCTGATCAGTAGGGCTAAGGCAGTTCCGCCAATCCTTATGAGGTCAGGCTTATAGGTGTTCCAAAATTTTCTCATGGGAAATATTAATTTAGATAGAGCAAAATTAATCTGTCCAATTATTCTATCACAGGTAAAAAACCAATAATCTTTGGTACTTTTACAAGATGAAACAAAACACAATCAGCAAGGATTTTCATTTGTCCATTGTAGAGCATTACGCAGATAACAGCCCGGTACACCGGCACAACTGTTTTGAAATTATCTATATTTTGAAAGGAAGAGGGGTTCATGCCATCAACAAAAATCAGTTTACCTATGGAAAAGATGATTTTTTTCTATTAACACCCGCAGATTCTCATGCTTTTCTGGCTCATGAGCTATCCAGTTTTTGTATAATCGATTTTACAGCTTCCTTTTTTGGCAGAAATGCGGCTCTAAATAGAGAGAAGCCTGAATTAGGCTATTTTTTTAAGCAATTGGAATATCTTTTTCAGAATGCCAATCAACTTAGAGGGTATATTCCTCTTAATGAGGAAGACAAGTTATTTGCTGCGACGCTTACTCATCGACTTATTTCTGAATGGAATAATCAGGTATTTTCAGATGTGATCATTTTACAAAATATTGTTTTTTTACTACTTCATCTGATTAGACGGTATGCCGCTTTCTCTAATGATAAAAAGGGAGCTGACAAACCGTCTAATAAATCCTATGAAATGGTAAATTACATACAATACCATATCTATCATAATGAATTGCTTACCCTTGAAAGTCTGGCGGCTCAGTTTCACCTTTCCAAGGATTACATAGGAACATACTTTAAGAAACAAACCGGAAAGACCATTAGACAATTTATCCTTCAATATAAATTAGAGCTGGTAAAGACTCGTTTGCAATACAGCAATTTAACCATATCCCAGATAGCATATGAACTAAATTTTACCGATGAGAGCCATTTGAATAAAGCGTTCAAAAAAATATATAAGATGACGGCAAAACAGTTTAAAAAGAAAGTACTGGGGTAATATTTTTTTCATATCTTTGCTCCCATTAGCGCGATGAAAAAACATATTTTCATATTAACCCTTGCATTGTTCGGCTTTCTATTGATGCCGACTTTGATCTATGCCTGTAACGAATCGGAGCAGGATATGACCGTATCTTGCTGTGATCATCAAAGCGGACATTCGAATAGTGATGACTGTTGTGAAAATCACCAATCAGATCATAAAGACAAGGGGTGCGATTCGGGATGCAGTCATTCAGGTTGCCATTGCGTTTATTGCAACGTGGTAGTTCCTGCCCTTACAGTTGACACCAATCCTTTACCAGTTGCCATAAAGCAACTTACTTTCGGAAGTGAAGTTTTTCTTTCTTCACAATTTCTTTCCATTTGGGTACCTCCCAAAATAAGTTAATTTAATGGTTGTATAGCCACAACTACATCTTGTCGGGAGCAATATCAGCTCTTGAACAATCAACTATTATATTAATTTAAAGGAATTCAAAATGAAATCAATATCAAAAATATTGATAGTAATCGTGGTATTACTATCAACGCAAAATACTTTTGCAGGAATCAAAAATCCAAAAACGGTCACAGCGAAAATTTCCGGCAGTTGTCAAACTGCAAAAACAAATATAGAAGAAGCCGGAAGCCTGAAAAAAATGGCTAAAGTGGAATGGAACGAGACCACTCAAACTGCTACTATCCTATTCGATTATACAAAAACCACTGACAGCGAAATCCTCAAACGCATTGCATTGGCAGGTTATGATAACGAAGAATATTTAGCGCCTGCAAGAGCTTATGCCAATTTATCCAATCAATGTCAGTACAAAAGGTCATTGAAACCACTGTCTAATGAAAAGACAATGGAAATGGATGAAAATATGGGAATGAGGGATATGGATATGAATCATACTTCTATGAAGAAGTCTGAAAGCCCTACCACCCAGGCAACACATAAGACTTCGGAAAACAGTACGCCTTTTCAAAGCATTCTTAATTCTTATTTTGCTCTAAAAAATGCTTTAGTCAACTCAAATCCAGCATCGGCTTCGTCAGAAGCTACGGCTATGACTAAGAATATAAAAGCCGTGGATATGGCTGAACTTTCTGGAAATAAGCACACGGTTTGGATGAAAATCGCAAAAGATTTAACCAAAAACACAGAAGGTATTTCCAAAACCCAAAACTTGGATAAGCAAAGAAAACTATTTTCTGAACTTTCTGAACAGGTATATCAATTGGCACAGGTAACTGATTACCAAGAAGCTGTTTATTACCAACATTGCCCGATGAAAGATGCCAATTGGCTAAGTGAAAGTAAGCAAATAAAAAATCCTTATTTCGGTTCTAAGATGATGTCTTGCGGGAGCACGGTTGATACATTAAATAATTAATTCAACCTATAAAGACATTTATTATGGCAAAATATACTTGTCCGATGCACCAACAGGTGCTAAGGGACGAACCCGGGAAGTGCCCGTTATGCGGAATGGATCTGGTTCCGATAGGGTCAAGCAGGAAAAGTCTGCATAAAGCGGACGCTCACGATCACCATCAAGTCAGTGATGGATATGACAAGCACGAAGGTCATCATACCAATGATTTCCTAAGGCGATTTTGGATCAGTCTGATCATAACGATACCTATTCTTTTTTTATCGAAAATGGTACAACATTGGCTGGGCTTTGATTTCAGTTTTAAAGGAGACAAATATATTCTTTTGGGATTGGGCACCTTCATTTTTACATATGGAGGAATGCCTTTCCTGAAAGGAATTGTAGGCGAAGTAAAAGCCAAAGCTATCGGAATGATGACTTTGGTGGCGATTGCCATATCCGTAGCTTATCTCTATTCTGCTGCCGTTGTGCTGGGCTTAAAAGGAATGGATTTCTTTTGGGAGCTAGCAACACTGATAGATATTATGTTATTAGGGCACTGGCTGGAGATGCGATCCCAAACCGCAGCTTACAAAGCCCTGCAGTCACTGGTAGCGCTATTGCCTACGGATGTAACGGTTATTCGCAATGGAGAACAATCAAAAATCCCTTTGGATGCGCTAAAAAATGGAGGAAGTGTACTGATCAAACCGGGTGAAAAAATACCGGCAGACGGAATGGTTACAGAAGGACAATCGTATGTCAATGAAAGTATGCTGACCGGAGAAAGTATGCCGGTAAAAAAGGAGAAAGACCAAAAAGTAATCGCCGGAACAATTAATGGGGATGGTGCTCTGACCATAAAAGCCACTGGTATTGGAAAAGACAGCTATCTTAATAAGGTCATTAATTTAGTTCAGGACGCACAGGCCAACAAATCCAAAACCCAAAACCTGGCAGATAAAGTAGCCAAATGGCTCACATTTATTGCCCTTGGTGCAGGTATCCTTACATTTTTCTTCTGGTTTTTTGAAAGCAATGACCTCGCCTTTGCATTGGAAAGAACAGTAACCGTTATGGTTACAGCCTGCCCCCACGCCTTAGGGGTAGCTATTCCTTTGGTGGTCGCTATATCAACCACCCGATCGGCAACAAATGGTCTGCTTATTCGTGATCGAACCGCTTTTGAGGTAACGCGGAATTTAAATACGGTCATCTTTGACAAAACCGGTACACTGACCAAAGGCTCTCACGAAGTGCAGAAGGTAATTTCGCTGAACAATACCTATTCTGAAAATGAGCTCATTCAATATGCTGCTGCTCTTCAACAAAATTCGGAACATCACATCGCAAAAGGACTTATGCGCGTGTTAAAAGACAAAAATCTGGATTTATGGAGATCATCAGATTTTGAGTATATGCAGGGAATGGGTGTAAAAGGAACCGTAAAGGATAAGGCTGTAGTAGCTGCCGGTCCTAACTATTACAAGCAAAACAACTTGGATATTCCTGAAATTCCGGAGGAAATCAACCAAGATTTGGAAACCGTCAACTTTGTGTTGATCGATGGAGAAACCGTTGGGATTATTTCGCTCGCCGATAGTATTAGGGAAGGTTCCAAAGAAGCCATAGCCAGCTTAAAAAAGATGAATATCCAATCCTTTTTGCTTACCGGAGATAATGAAAAAATTGCTGCCGCAGTGGCTAAACAACTCGATATGGACGGGTATTTGGCCAATGTGCTGCCCCATAATAAGCAAGAGAAAGTAAAGGAATTTCAAGCTGACGGGCAGATTGTGGCAATGACCGGAGACGGTGTGAATGATGCCCCTGCTTTGGCACAGGCCAATGTGGGCATTGCGGTAGGATCCGGTACGGATGTAGCTGCCGAAACAGCCGATATTGTTTTGGTCGACAGTGACCCAAGGGATGTTTCGACCCTGATCGATTTTGGGAAAAGAACCTATAAAAAAATGATTCAGAATATTATATGGGCTGTGGGCTATAACGTGATCGCAATCCCATTGGCCGCAGGCATCCTTTATCCAAAATTTATTTTAAGCCCGGCGGTTGGAGCAATCCTGATGAGTGCAAGCACCATCGTTGTAGCTTTTAATGCTACACTATTAAAACTCAATAAAAACAAACAACATTAAAAAATCAGAAAAATGAAAAATGTAAAAATTCAAATCATAGGATTGGCACTTATTGTTGCCACAGCCGTTTCTTGCAACAACTCTAATAAGGACAAGTCAAAAGACGCTAATACAGCCACCACAGAAAATGTGGAGAATAAGGAATTTAATATAGCGCCCATTATTGCAGACTATTTGGCTTTAAAAAATGCGCTGACAGAAAATGACAGTAAAGCTGCTTCTAAAGCAGGCGGGAAGCTCGTAACTGTACTAAAAGATATGTATATAGATGATCTGCCTTCCGGCAAAAAGAAACAGTACAAGGAAATAGCAGAAGATGCCAGGGAAAATGCGGAGCATATTGAGGAGAACTCTGGGAAAATTGACCATCAACGGGAGCATCTCGAGTTTTTGAGCAAAGATATATTAGACCTAATCTCTCTTTTTGGAACGCCACAGAAATTATATCAATACCATTGTGCCGAATTTAACAACGGAAAAGGGGCCGATTGGATAAGCGACGGTAAGGATGTTAAAAACCCGTATTATGGAAAGGAGATGTCAGATTGTGGAGAAGTGGTAAAGGAGCTTATGCCATAATTTTCGGGATTACAACATAAAAACGAATATTATGCTGAACAAATTCATCAATTACTTTCTGAATAACCGGATAGTTACCCTGTTATTACTGCTTACTGTGCTGGTATGGGGGCTGGTTACCGCGCCATTTAATTGGCATCAAAGTTTTTTACCAAGCGATCCGGTACCTGTTGATGCTATCCCCAATCTTGGGGATAATCAGCAGATTGTTGCCACCGAGTGGATGGGCAGGTCACCAAAGGATATTCAAGATCAAATTACTTATCCGTTGACTACTTCTCTTTTAGGAATACCTGGAGTGAAAACTATTAGAAGTACCTCTATGTTCGGGATGTCTTTTATCTACATTGTTTTTGATGAAGATGTAGAATTCTATTGGAGCCGTTCCCGAATTCTTGAAAAACTCAATTCCCTTCCGGCAGGAACTTTGCCTGCTGACGTTACTCCTTCTTTGGGCCCCGATGCAACCGCTCTTGGCCAAGTTTTTTGGTACACCTTGGAGGGCAGAAACCCGGAAACGGGAAAACCAACCGGTGGCTGGGATCCGGATGAACTAAGGACAATACAGGATTTCTACGCCAAATATAGCCTTTCGTCTGCCGAAGGAGTAGCGGAAGTGGCTTCTATAGGTGGTTTTATCAAAGAATATCAAGTAGATATAAATCCGAATGCCCTTCGTGCTTATAACTTGACAATTATGGATGTAATGACCGCTATTCAAAAAAGTAATTTGGATATCGGGGCGGAAACGATAGAGGTAAACAAAGTTGAGTATCTGGTGAGAGGATTAGGGTATATTAAAAACATAAAAGATCTGGAAGACGCCGTAGTAACGGTAAAAGATAATGTTCCGGTAAAAATCAAAGACATCGCTTTTGTTAATCTGGGGCCGGCTACCCGGAGGGGTGGATTAGACAAAGAAGGCGTGGAAGCCGTTGGTGGCGTAGTGGTTGCCCGTTACGGTGCAAATCCCTTGGAGGTCATTGACAATGTAAAAGCAAAAATTAATGAAATGGAGGCCGGACTTCCACAAAAAACATTGTCTGACGGATCTGTGTCCAAAGTTACCGTAGTGCCTTTCTATGACCGTTCCGGCTTGATACACGAAACCATAGGAACATTGGAGTCCGCATTAGCGCACGAAATATTGATTTCCATTATTGTGGTTATTGTATTGGTGTTTAATCTCAGAGCTTCTTTGATTATTTCCAGCATTCTGCCACTTGGCGTATTGGCAACCTTTATATTTATGAAATATCTTGGAGTAGAAGCCAATATTGTAGCACTATCGGGTATTGCCATTGCAATTGGAGTGATGGTCGATGTGGGAATCGTATTTGTGGAAAGCATTATCCGCTATATGGAAGAAGAACGAAAGCAAGGTGTCGAAAGCAAAGGAAATGCATTTGTCAATCTAATCTCAAAGGCTGTTTCTGAGGTATCGGGAGCCATCACTACGGCAATGCTTACTACCATCGTCAGTTTTCTGCCAGTGTTTGCTATGGAAGGACAAGAAGGAAAACTTTTCAGACCCTTGGCATTTACTAAAACTTTTGCCATTACATCGGCTTTTATTTTAGGATTGATCGTCATACCTACGATTGCCTACTTTGCTTTTTCGATAAAGATAGAACGAAAAAAACTGAGAAGGATAATGAACTATATCCTCGTGGTTTCAGGCATTGCTTTGTGGGTTTATAGCGGGATTTTTACGGCGGTAGCATTAACGCTTATCGGATTAAATAACCTTTTCGTTGCTCAATGGAAGGGCGACCGCACAGCAAATTACGTAAATATAGCGATTGCGCTTTTAGTTGTGCTCTCCTATCTCTCTGAAGAATGGTTACCATTAGGTACAGAGACGAGTATAACAACCAATTTCGTATTTGTATTTATGGCAATTGCATTTGTACTTGGGCTTCTGTGGCTTTTGGTTATTTATTACGAGCACATCTTACGTTGGGCATTAAACCACCGTTGGAAATTTATGGCCATACCAATCCTAACTTTACTTTGGGGAATGCTCGCCTGGCAGGGGATGGATAAGAACTTAGGATTTGTTGCCAATGGATTTGAAAGTATTGGCTGGAAAAGTTTTAAGGAAACCGGATTTTGGCAAAAGTCAACCAAAATTTTTCCAGGAATGGGACAGGAATTTATGCCGAGTTTAAATGAAGGTTCTTTCATGTTGATGCCCACAACGATGCCTCATACAGGTATTGAACAAAACCTACAATATATACGCACGCTTGATAAACGTATTCAAAATATCCCTGAGGTAGAACTTACGGTTGGTAAATGGGGGCGCGTAAACTCTGCATTGGACCCTGCTCCTACACAAATGTTTGAAAATACCATTAATTATATCCCGGAATATATCTTAAATGAAGATGGCCAGCGAGAGCGGTTTAAAGTGAACAAAAAAGGAGAATATGAGTTAGTTGGCGGTACAACATACAACCGTGATAACGGTTTTAGAAAAATTCCGAAAGACAGTTTATTGATAGATAAAAACGGCAAGTTTTTTAGGCAATGGCGGCCTAATATTAAAACGGCAGACGATATCTGGCAGGCAATTGTCAATGCATCACATTTACCGGGGATGACTTCTGCTCCTAAGCTTCAACCTATAGAGGCAAGATTGGTAATGCTCTCCACTGGAATGCGTGCGCCTATGGGATTGAAAATTTCCGGTCCGGATTTAGAATCAATAGAAATTGCCGGTAAAGAATTGGAAATGGCTCTAAAAGGCGCTCCGTCGGTCATCCCCTCCACTGTGTTTTATGACCGTGCCGTTGGCGCTCCTTATGTAGAAATTCATTTGGACAGAAATAAAATGGCACGGTATGGCATTACAGTAGAAGATTTACAAGAAGTCATTAGTTCTGCTGTGGGTGGAATGGCATTAACGACTACCGTAGAAGGACGAGAACGTTTTCCCGTAAGGCTTCGTTATCCGCGTGAATTAAGGGATCATCCTGAAGCTTTGAAAAAAATAATTATCCCAACAGGAACAGGAACGCAAATACCCTTGGGAGAAGTTGCAAATATAGAGTTTGCAAAAGGCGCCCAGATGATTCAAAGTGAAAATACTTTTTTAATCGGGTATGTAATTTTTGACAAAATAAGCGGAAAAGCGGAAGTAGATGTAGTACACGAGGCAGATAAAATACTGAAAGCAAAAATAGCTTCCGGTGAATTAAAATTACCTAAAGGAGTGAGTTACAAGTTTGCAGGTAATTATGAACAACAAGAACACGCCACCAAACGACTGATGCTTGTTATTCCAATAAGCCTGCTTGCCATCCTACTGATTTTATATTTTCAGTTTGAAACCGTAACGGCTTCATTAATCCATTTTTCAGGAGTGTTTGTAGCATTTGCAGGGGGTTTTATCCTACTCTGGCTATACAGTCAGCCGTGGTTTATGAACTTTTCAGTCGGAGGTATGAATATGCGCGATTTGTTTCAGATGCACGACATTAATTTGAGTATTGCAGTCTGGGTAGGCTTTATTGCATTGTTTGGTCTGGCCACCAATGATGGGGTTATTATGGGCACTTATATTCACGACACCTTTATTGACCGCAATCCTAAAACAAAAGAAGATGTGAGGGAAGCGGTTGTCTATGCAGGTTTAAAGCGTGTTAGGCCTGCAGCGATGACCACTGCTACTGCTTTGATTGCCCTATTGCCGGTATTGACCTCTACCGGAAAGGGAGCTGAAATTATGGTGCCAATGGCTATCCCAACATTTGGAGGGATGTTGATCCAGTCAATGACGATGTTTGTGATACCGGTATTTCAATGTTGGTGGAGAGAATGGGCCATTCGTAAAGGACATCCAACCGAAAAATAAAATAGAAAATCCAATGAAAAATAGAATCAAAAATATCGGTTGCTTAATCATTGTCATATTAGCAATTGTTGCTTTGCCGCTACAAATGGCTGCTCAAAGCACGGTAATAGACTCATTAGATTATTATATAGCTGTTGCTATTGAAAATAATCCCGGGACGAAGGCTCAAAAACTGGCTTATAAAGCCTATTTACAAAAGGTTCCTCAGGCAGGGGCATTTGACGATCCTGAGTTTTCCGGTGAATTTTTTCCTACACCGATGGATATTATTGGCGGTCGTTCAATTGCCAACTTCAGTATAATGCAAAGATTTCCTTGGTTTGGCACAAGAAAGGCGGCAAGAATTGAAGCGGGCTATGAAGCGGAAATACAGCTGGAGCAATACAAATCAGAAATGGATAATCTAATATTACAAGTTTCATTGCAATGGTATGAAATGCAAAAGCTAAGTGAACAGCTCAATAACAATCTGGAACATAGAGGCTTTCTTAAAAATCTGGAAGAACTTGCGTTAAGGAGGTATGCTGCTACGTCAAACAGCTCTTCTCCCGGAATGTCTGATGTGCTTAGAATACGATTGGAACAGACAGAAGTTGACAATAACATAAAAAGTTTAAAGGCATTACTAAGGTCGGAAAAAGTAAAATTTAATATGCTTTTAAACAGAGATGTAAACGAAACGGTGAATATCGGTAATGCTATAGTCAAAACAACTTTCTTGTTCCAGATTGAAGACATCTTAAAATCAATTGATGCCAACAATCCGGATTTAATGATGATTGAAAATGAAATAATGGCCTACAAAGCCAAAGCCGAAAAAGATAAAAAAATGAGCTATCCGATGATTGGCATTGGCGCTCAATATATGCTCATTGGTAAAACGAAAGAAGAGATGTTTAAAATGGGAAATATGAACGGTAGAGATATGATTATGCCAATGGTGTCGGTTTCTTTACCTCTATTTCGCAAAAAATACCATGCACAACAAAATGAAAGCGTACTATGGCAGCAGTCAAATAAGGAAAAAAGAGACAACACATTTAATAATTTAAAGAGCGAATTCTATGCTTTCAAAAACCAATTGGACGATGCCGAACGTTCCATTGCTCTTTATAAAAAACAAACAGAACTGGCACTTACCACATATAACCTGACTGTGCAGGAATTTGTAACCGCCAAAGGCAATTTAACCAATGTTATTCAGGTGCAACGCCAGTTGTTGGATTACCAATTGAAGAAAGCCGAAGCCATAGCAGGTTATAATTCAATGGCAATTTCAATTGAAAAATTGACCTCTTTTAATACATATCAAAAATGAAAGAAATGAAAAAATTAAAAAACATTTTAAGAAATAGGCTCTTACAATTTGCACTCATTCTATTATCAGGCTTATTATTGGGATGGTTGGTGTTTGGAAGGACAGAAACCCACGACGATCATTCCGTAGAGGCAGTAGCATATGAAAAAGACGAAACGATATGGACTTGCTCAATGCACCCGCAAATCAGAATGGACAAACCTGGAAAATGTCCTATCTGTGGCATGGATTTAATCCCCTTAAAAACAAATGAAAACAATAATCACTCAAGCCACGAAGTGGATGAAGATGCCATTCAGATGACACAAGAAGCCATTGCATTGGCAAATATTCAAACTACGGTCGTCGGACACAAAAAAGCAATTAAAGATATACAATTGTATGGCACCATTGAGATTGATGAGCGTTTACGGCGTTCTCAAACTTCACACGTCAATGGCCGGATTGAAGAATTGTATGTCAACTTTACGGGTGAACCGGTAAAAAAAGGGCAACCCATTGCCAAGATTTACTCTCCCGATTTGTTGGCAGCACAACAGGAACTGCTGGAAGCAGCTAAATTAAACGAGCTACAACCGGGTTTGTTGGCAGCTGCCAAGGAAAAAATGAAATTATGGAAGATGACTGAAGACCAAATTTCCGAAATATTAAATTCAAAAACTGTTTCTCCTAATGTAATTATTTACGCCAATGAAACTGGTGTAATAGTGGGCAAAAATGTAAATCAGGGCGATTATATCAATCCAGGTACCGTGTTGTATGATATTGCAAACTTAAACCGTTTATGGGCTGTTTTTAGTGCTTATGAAAGTGATTTACCCTTTCTGAAAGTGGGCGACCAGTTGGAATATACCTTACAAAGTTTGCCTGGAAAGATCTTTAAAGGGAAAATTGTATTCGTAAATCCTATTGTGGATGCTGTATCACGTACTACAAAGGTAAGAGTAGAAGTAAACAACAATCAGAACTTACTCAAACCGGAGATGTTTGCCACAGCAATTGTGAATGCACCCCTTGGAGGAATGGATAATGTTGTTGTTCCCAAAACAGCAGTTCTATGGACGGGTAAACGGTCGATAATCTACGTGAAAGAACCGAGTGCCTCCATTCCCACCTTCAAAATGAGAGAGATTGTTTTAGGAGCGTCATTAGGAGACGGCTATGTGGTGTCATCTGGCGTAGAAAATGGAGATGAAATAGTAACAAACGGCGCTTTTTCTATTGATGCCAGTGCACAATTGGAGGGCAAAAAAAGTATGATGAATGAAAACGCAGGAACAGTTTCAAATGAACATCAACATTAAATTAGAAATATAAATATGAAAAACAATTCCAAATGGAAAATAGTAGGTCTTACCTTAATAGGTTTGTTCATTGCTTTTCAATTTTATCAACCTGCCCAGAATATAGATGACGGACAGGATTATACCACTGATTTTAAAAAGATATATCAGCCCCAAAAAGAAATCGGACAAATTTTACAAGCTTCTTGTTACAACTGTCATAGTAACAATACACAATATGAGTGGTTTGATTATATCCAACCCGGGAGACTGTTGGTGGAAGACCATATTAAAAATGCAAAAAACGACCTAAATTTTAATGAATGGGGCGATTATTCTGACAGGAAACAAGAAAGGCTCTTGCGATCAATTAAGACACAGATTGAAGAAAATAAAATGCCGCCGCCATCTTATACTTGGCTACATCCTGAGGCGCAACTCAATGAAGGGCAAATACAAAAAATAATTAATTGGATAGAAAAACAATAATCATAAAATAGTCAAAAAATGAATTTAATCACAAAAATAATTAAGCAGACAATAGCGATATTACTGGTAGTGTTGTGCACACAATCGATTTTCGCTCAAAAGGTAGTCCGTTACGATCTTTATGTAACAGATACGCTCGTAAACTTTGCCGGAAAAGAAAAGCACGCCATAGCGGTTAATGGACAAATTCCGATGCCAACCTTAGAATTTACCGAAGGGGATACTGCCGAAATTGTAGTTCACAACAAGCTTAAAAAAAGCACATCCCTGCATTGGCACGGTGTATGGGTCCCCAATGAAATGGATGGGGTGCCCTATCTTACGCAGAAACCTATAGAACCGGGAACAAGCTATACCTATCGTTTTCCCATCATCCAAAATGGAACGCATTGGTATCATTCTCATTCAGGTTATCAGGAGCAAATAGGAATGTTCGGTATGTTCATTATGCACAAAAAGGAGAATGATCCAACCCTGCGAAAAGGAATTGATGATTTGCCCACCGTTCCTGTTATTTTAAGTGAATGGACCAATATGAACCCTAAGAATATCCAGCGAATGCTACATTATCAAACAGATTGGTTTGAAATTAAAAAAGGCTCAACACAAAGTTATTGGGAAGCAATCAAACAAGGGCATTTTGGAACAAAACTCACCAATGAATGGAAACGAATGTTGGCAATGGATGTGAGTGATGTCTATTATGATGCATTCCTTGTCAATGGGAAATTAGAAGAGCAACTTTCACAATTCGAAGCCGGTGATAAAGTGCGTTTACGGATAGCCAACGGCGGAAACGCCGATTATTTTTGGCTGACTTATGCCGGTGGAAAAATCACGATTGTTGCCAATGACGGGAATGATGTGGAACCTGTAGAAGTGGATAGACTGTTAATAGGCGTTTCTGAAACCTATGACATTATCGTAACAATTCCGGAGAAGGATACATCTTATGAATTATTAGCCACCCCTGAAGACCGTTCAGGCTCTACCTCTTTATTTGTAGGTAAAGGACAAAAGCAATTAGCAGATCGCCTTCCTCAATTAAAATATTTTGAAGGGATGAAGATGATGAACGATATGATGAAAATGAATGGCGATATGAAAGATATGGGAATGGATATGAGTTTGCAACAGATGGATATGAATGCGGTGATGTATCCGGAAGTATCTGATACGAAAGACCACAAAATGGACGATATGGAGATGGAAGGAATGGAGATGGAGAAGCCTCCCAAAGATAGTGATATGGACGAAATGGATATGGATGATCATTCCGACCATCATAATCATTCAGATAGCGAAAATGATATCGTAACCCTCAATTACGGAATGTTGAAATCGCCTACAAAAACCAATTTTGATGACGACAAGCCCGTTCGTGAAATTCATCTTGAACTTACCGGGAATATGAATCGTTATGTATGGAGTATGAACAACAAAATTTTATCGGAAGTAGATAAAATACCTGTAAAAAAAGGAGAGCGCCTTCGGTTAGTGTTGCATAATAATTCCATGATGCGCCACCCCATGCACCTTCACGGTTTCGACTTTAGAGTTTTAAATGATAAAGGAGACTATGCACCAATGAAAAATGTGTTGGATATTATGCCGATGGAAACGGACATCATTGAATTTGAGGCTAATACCGAAGGGGATTGGTTTTTTCACTGCCATATCTTATATCATATGATGGGCGGTATGAATCGTATCTTTAGTGTTGGCGATTATGATAATCCTGAATTGCCAAACAAAGAAAAAGCTTATAAAACGCTGCAACGGGAAAGCAATATGAAGTTCTTCACAGCTGAGAATGATTTTGCAAGCAATGGAAACGATGGTAAAATGATGCTTGAAAATGCACGTTGGAGTTTGGGTACAGAATGGCGTTTGGGATATAATGACAAAAACGGTTATGAAAGTGAAACCCATTTTGGTCGGTATATTGGGAAAATGCAATGGTTTATGCCTTTTGTTGGATTTGATGCGAGATACCGAAAAAATGGTAAGGATTTACACGAAAAAAACATGTTTGGACAAACGGATAATAAGGATAAACGCGCCGCGGTAAGCCTTGGTTTTAATTACACCTTGCCAATGCTGGTTGTTTTTCAAGCTGAAGTATATCACGATGGAAATGTTCGGTTACAATTATCGCGGGAGGATATCCCACTATCACCAAGACTCCGTGGAGAATTTATGGTCAATACAGATTATGAATATATGGGTGGATTGCGTTATATCCTTTCCCGAAATCTTGGGATCAGAGCCCATTACGACAGTGATATGGGATTTGGAGTAGGACTTAATGTAAATTATTAAGTCGAGTTTTTTCAACTATATAAAATAGAATACAAATTCTTTGAGATGACCTCTCCATCCCTTCTCAGATCAGAGTACTTATTGCTTTATTAAAAATTGTAAAAAAGCTGGTTTTTAAATTGAGTTCATAGATTAAGAGGGGTTTGAAAAGTGAACAAAAGTAGTTCCAAGAACTTTTATTAACTTTAAGATTGAAAATTTATTTAAATCATTAAAACAAAAAATGTGATGAACAAACTAAAAAACGAACTATTAGAAGCACTTCAAAACTGCATAACGGAATGTAATCATTGTGCAACAGCATGCCTTAATGAGAGTGACGTAAAAATGTTGAGAAAATGCATCGAGCTTGATTTAGACTGCGCAGATATTTGTTCGCTCGGGGCTGTTCTTTCAGCAAGGGAGTCTGAATATGCAAACCAAATTCTGAAGGAATGCGCTAAAATATGTAAAGCTTGTGCAGAAGAATGTGAAAAACATACTCACATGGAGCATTGTAAACGTTGTGCAGAAGCTTGCAGAAAGTGTGCAGAAGCTTGCAAGAACGTAGCTTAATATGAGCAATAGAAAAAATAATTGATTTTTGGTTCTTCTTTTTAAAAGGAGTACTTGTAAAAATATATGATTATTTGGCTTTTGGATAAATAATTATATGCTCATCGAAAATTAAACCCCGAAAAGGAGCAAAACAGTTCAAAATCGGGGTTTTATTTTAAAATGAACATTATGAAATCACCTTAAGACTTTAAACATTTTGAGGACGTTTTTTACAAATAGATTTAAACAAGTTTTTAACTTGCTTATTACCTACTTCGTCTTTGTCTGACAATTCTGTCTGGGTACTTAAAATTACCGATTAGGATTAATAAGGAGAGGAACTAAAGTTTTACAGACAAGTAAAGAAACCTCTTTGGGTTGTTCTATGAGATAGTCCAAACCAAATCGATTTCCTTTTTCATAATGAAAATCACCCTTCCTAAATGGTAGGGTTTTTTATTTTTTAGATTTGTCCATATAAATAACATAACTGGCTGATATACAATTAATAGCGTGTATTTGGCGAGTTTGGAACAGGTGTTGTTTAGGGCTTGACTCTCTTAATAGAGATAAAGTTTTAAATAACATTCTTAAACAAAATATGTTTTTAAAAAGAGTACTCAGAGCTGGTTTCTTGACCGCTATATTGGATTTTCTTCTCCTTGCTTTATTGGTTGTTGATGTTGGGGGCACTCGGCTTCCGTTTTCCTGGAAGACCGAAATAGGGCTGTTCCTGACCCTTACAATTTCCCTTTTGGGAGTTCATCTCTACGTGTTTTCTATAAAAATGAAAGGTGAAAACGGAAGAAAGCAGGCGATGAATTCATTAATAGTGCTCTCTGTTGGGATGCTGGTGGAAATGGTCCTCGTTTATTTAAATTTTGATCGATCATTTTTGGACGCATTTCTTGAAACCAAGTATGTCTTTGCATATATGCTTTTTGTTTATTTATTGGTTCGCCTAACTTATTTTGTTCGGTTTGTATATTCACATTATTTTAATCCGGCTCTTCTTTTTGTAGGAAGCTTTGCAATTGTGATACTCGTGGGGTCATTTTTGCTGATGTTGCCTGATGCCGCCACGCGGCCTATTGCCTATACAGATGCATTATTCACAGCAACGAGCGCCGTGTGTGTTACCGGATTGGTCACTTTAAATATGGCTCAGGATTTTACGCTTTTCGGGCAGACCATAATAATCGGTCTTATTCAAATAGGAGGATTGGGGCTTTTGACCATTACTACCTTTTTTGCCTACTTTTTTAAAACCGGTTCCTCTTATAAAGAAGGGCTTTTTATCAGCGAAATTTTCGGAGACAAGCAACTGAACAATATTATGAGATTGGCAGTTCAAATCGTACTGTTTTCTATCATTATTGAACTTGTCGGGGCCATTTTAATTTATAATTCTACAAGAAATTTAGAATTGGAGCATCCCCTGTTTTTCTCTGTTTTCCATTCTATATCCTCTTTCTGCAACGCCGGATTTTCCACGCTACCGGAAAATCTTGCCACTCCAACGGTACGTTCCAATTACGCTATGCAATGGATCATTATGGGATTAATAACATTTGGCGGCTTGGGTTACTTCATCTCCTTCAATTTTTTGAAATATATCAAACAGATTTTTGTCAATATTTTTTCGAGCACAAACCATAAGGCCACAAGAAGGCTGATAACCTTAAACACAAAAATAGTTACCTATACGACGTTGATCATTATTGTTGGTGGAGCTCTCATTATATTAGGGACAGAATATAATACGGTTTTAACCGAAGACATTTCCTCTTTCGGAAAATTCACCACGGCTATGTTTTCCGTTGTCACGGCACGGACCTGTGGCTTCAGCACCGTTGATTATGGTGCATTCACGATCCCTGGAATATTGATCATCGTCTTTATTATGTGGGTAGGTGCTTCTCCGGCTTCCACGGGTGGGGGGATTAAGACTTCCTCCATTGCAATAGCTTTCCTCAATATTTTTTCAACAGCACGCAACAAGCCCTACATCCAAATAGGCACCAGGCGGATTGCCAATGAGGCCGTTCAACGTTCATATTCCATTATTATTCTGGCTTTGATGGCCAATGGTATAGGAATATTGCTTTTGTCCTCTCTTGAAGATGATTTTTCGTTTTTGGCAATTGTGTTTGAGAGCTTTTCTGCGTTTAGCACAACCGGGCTCTCTATGGGAATAACCCCCCAATTATCAACAGCCGGTAAATACGTCCTCATCGCACTAATGTTCTTCGGAAGAATTGGCTTGATAAATCTTATGACGGGATTGTTGAGAAGCCTTAAACCGCAAGACTACGAATACCCTGAAGAAAACATTCTTATTAATTAATAAATAATCGAAATTATGAAAATTGCAATTTTTGGATTAGGAAATTTCGGAAGCTCCTTGGCCGTCTTTTTGGAAAATACCGGAAACGAGGTAATAGCGATAGATAAAGATCCCAATAAAATAGAACGCATTAAAGATAAGGTCTCTCACGCTGTGATAATGGATTCACGTAATTTGAATGTATACCCTACCTTGCCTTTGGCCAACACGGATATAGCCATAATTGCAATGAGCGGCGATGAAGGAACAGCGATTATGACTGCTGCAATAGCCAAAAAATATTGTAAAGGAAAGGTATATGCCCGTTCTTCTTCCACTACCCAAGACCGCATATTTGAAGCTATGAGAATCGATCAGATTATAAAACCCGAAGAACAATATGCAGAACAGCTGACAAAAAAAATTAATTTAAAGGGGAGTTTGGATAATTTTGAAATTGAAGGAGACTATCTAGTATCTGAAGTCAAATTAATCGATTCATTGATAGATAAAACGATAGCGGAAGCCGAGTTTAGAAAAAGATTTGATTTGAATATCATAACCATTATACGAAACACCCAAAAAAGTAATCTTTTAGGTCATAAAACAATAAAAAAAGAAGTCGTAGGACTGGTCAAACCCGAAATGCGATTTATGAAAGACGATATCCTGGTAGTTTTTGGGAAAAGTATAAGTATAGAGAAATATTTATATCTACTGAATTAAAGCTAATTTAGCCAAAAAGAGAATTGCTTTAAAAATATAATAAAAAAATTATGCTATGAGGCGAATTTTGATTGTTGATGATGAAGAAAAATTGAGAAATTTATTGGCGAGAATAATATCACTTGAAGGTTTTGAAGTGGTAAAAGCCTCTAATTGTGAGAATGCAAGAAAAAAAATAAAACAGTTTCCAATAGATGTCATTTTATGTGACGTTAAACTTCCTGATGGCAATGGAGTGAATCTTACTAAGGAAATTAAGGAAAAATACCCGGAAATTGAGATTATTCTATTAACCGCGTATGGAAACATACCGGATGGGGTCAAGGCCATAAAAAACGGAGCCTTTGATTATATCACCAAAGAAAATAACAATAAGATAATCCCTTTGCTTTATCGCGCTTTGGAAAAGGTGGAAATGACCCAGGAAATCCGCCGGCTAAAAAAACGTGTAGGCAGCCAATATTTTTCGTTTGAGGATATCATTGGAGATTCCCCTTTAATAACTGAAGCCGTAAAATTGGCGCAAAAAGTAGCCTGTGTTAACACTACTGTTCTGCTAACAGGAGAGACCGGAACCGGAAAAGAAATTTTTGCGCAAGCCATACATCGGGCCAGTCCCAGGGCTTCAAAAGAATTCGTGACTATCAACTGTGCTGCCATTAGTAAAGATCTACTGGAAAGTGAAATGTTTGGTCACGTTGCGGGAGCTTTTACCGGATCTACTAAAGATAAAGTAGGCCTCTTTGAAGAAGCCCATAAAGGAACCATTTTTTTGGATGAAATAGGAGAATTGGCTTTGGATTTACAAGCAAAAGTTCTTCGGGCTACTGAAACGGGGGAATTTTTAAGAGTAGGAGAAACCAAACCCACCAAAGTGGATGTCCGAATTATTGCCGCCACAAATAGGAATTTACAGGAGGAAATAGAAAAAGGGGTTTTCCGGGAAGATCTTTTTTATCGTATTTCGGCTTTTCAGATACAATTGCCCCCATTACGAGAAAGAACATCGGATATCGAAGCCTTGGCGCAACATTTTCTAAAAAACTTTGCCATTCAAATAAACAACAAAATAAAAACCATTCCGGCAGATTATCTCGACCTAATTAAAAAACATTATTGGAAAGGAAATATCCGTGAGCTTAAAAATATAATTGAACGAAGTATTCTGTTATCCGAAGAAAACAAACTAAGTATAGAAAGTTTGCCCGTTCAAATTCGAGATCCTTTCTTTTCTTCCCAAGACCCGAATCCTCCCACCTTTAAAATTGCCGATCTCGAAAAAAAACATATAAAAAAAATATTAAACTTCACAGGAGGAAATAAAACCAAAACAGCAGAATTGCTCGATATCGGATTGACCACACTTTACAGAAAGATGAAAGCCTACGGGCTAACCGAAAATTAAAAAAAATGAACTTAACAATTCCTGAGAATGAAAACAAAAGCAAAATTACAAACGGGAATAGGATCGCTTCTCCTTATCATCATATTATTTAGTGCCATAGGGATTTATCTTATATATTCCATAAAATTGGACACGGATAATATTTTGAAAGACAATTACCAGAGTGTTCAATATATAGAAAAAATGTTATCGGCACTGGAATCGCATTCCCCGGAGTCCCTTCAAATCTTTGAGCGCAATCTAATGTTTGAAGAGAATAATAATACTGAGCCAGGAGAAGTAGAGAAGACAACAATGTTGAGAAAGCAGTTTAATCAATATAGAACTGATTCCTTAAATGTGAAAAAACAAGAAATACGGGAAAACTTATATGCCCTTTTAGACATTAACCTGAATACTATTGAAGATAAAAGTGATATAGCCAAATCATCTGCAAAAACAGCCATTTTATATATTATGGCATCGGCAGGGATAAGTATTGCTGTTTCAGCTTTGCTCTTTTTCAACCTCCCTTCCAATATCGCGGATCCTATTAAAAAACTGTCTGCTAGCTTTCATCAAATTGCCGCGAAGGATTATTCACAACGTATTCATTTCAAGGGAAATACCGAATTTAGAGTATTAGCGGATTCTTTTAATTTGATGGCCGAAAAACTGGAGGAATATGAGAGTAGTAATTTAGGAAAATTGATGATGGAAAAGAAATGGAGGGACATCTTAATTAATAATATGAATGAACCAGTTCTTGGAATGAACGGAAAAAATGAGATATTATTCATAAATGAAGCCGTTTCTAAAATAACGGGATTAATACCGGAACAGGTGAAAGGAGAGTCCATATTTGACCTCGCAGATAAAAACTCATTTGTAAAATCTGTATTGGGGGGGTATACTAAACCTTATTCCTTAACCGATAGTCGAGTAAATAAAATCGTTCGAATAACTGGTGCTGACAATGACATTTATTTTGAAAAAGAAATTATTCCTATAAAATTGGCTTGGAGCGGACAAAAAACAGAAAAATATATCGGAAAAGTAATTAAATTAAAAGATATCACACAATATAAACAATTGGATCTGGCTAAAACAAAATGGATAGCCAACGTTTCCCACGATTTTAAAACCCCCCTTTCATCGATCAATATGAGTTTGCAATTGATAGAAGATAAACGAGTGGGAGGGCTGAATCAAGAGCAAAGGGAATTAGTGGAAAGTATAAAACAGGATACCGGATTGCTATCAGAAATAGTGACCCAATTGTTGGCAATGACCAAAATAGATAGCGGGCACATAAAATTATCCCTTTTTCCCACAGATCCCAAAAAAATCGCACAATATGCCGCTAAGGTAACCTTAAAACAAGCTCAGCAAAAACGAGTAAAAGTTTTGATAAACTACCCCGGGAGCGTTTCAAAAATTCGTGCCGATCGTGAAAAGACTGCTTGGGTCCTGATTAACTTGGTTTCCAATGCCATTCGTTATTCAGCTCCAAATACAACTGTTTATTTGTCGATAGAAGAAAAAAAGGAACACCTTCAATTTTCAGTAAAAGACACCGGTCCTGGAATAGCCAAGGAATACCAAGAGAAAATATTCGAACGTTATTTTCGTGCTCCGGATTCAAAAAAAGGGGGTACTGGCCTGGGGCTGGCCATCAGTAAGGAATTTATGGAAGCTCAAGGCGGGCAAATCTTGATAAAGAGCGAATACGGAAAAGGAAGTACGTTTTTTCTTCGTTTTGAAAAAATCGGTTGATTGGGGATGTGATTAAAATGCTGATCAACAAATCCAATTTTAATTTGCCTTCAATTCAATTATTTTTAAATCTAAAGGTTACCTCAAAATTTCAAAGGAATAATTTCATTTTAATAAATGAATATTCCTTCATTGCGACGATTATTTTGTTCAGCTTTGTCGCTTTACCAGGCTTCGTAGTATGAGTATGTTTTCAGGATTTGCACCTGAAAACCCTTAAAGTTTCACATAAATACCCTTTCTAATCATAGAATCTGGTCTCAACCTTTATTTTAGGACAAGACGATATAAAAATGATGATAAAAACCCCTTAGTATCTGGATGTTATAAATTCCTCGGAATAGAGCCGAAACTTAGTTATATCGATGGTTTCTGCTCAAATATCATCCGTTACTATTTCCGGAATTGGGGAAAACAAATCAGATTGATCAATTCCAAAAGGTGAATTTAGCATAAAATACCCTGGATAAATAAACTATATACAAGGCTATTTTCCTAATTTTTCCATATATCATCAATAACCGCGCCCATGTTATCATCTGCAATTCGGAGTTGATATAAATCTGCAATAGTTCTGAAAACATCGTAATGGTCAATCCACTCGGAATAATCTCCTACATTGATCATAGGACCATAAAACAGGGTTACAATGTGGTTGTCCCCATCAGTTAAATTATCTTCATCAAATGTTAGAATGAGTAAACTATTATGAGTTTCTGCCCATTGGACATAAGGATCTATGTTATTCTCCAACCATTCGTCACCTCTTTTTATTGCTTCCGAACTGCCCAAGGGTCCCACATTGTGCATATCGTAATCTTGATCCGGAATAACAAAAGAAACTGTTGGTAATTGATTAAAGTTTGTAGGAAATTCAAACATTGGCAAACTGATGGAATCGGGAATATTATTTTGACCGTTTCCTATCCAATTTACCCAAGGTGCATGTTTTCGCGCATAAAGAGTTCCATCAGTCAAATCACTTGTTCCGTAACTGCATCCCATATAATCTATGAAAGGCAATGTCTGCGCATAGCCTTTAAACGTCAATCCTTTTTCCATTAAAGAGGATGCAAGATTTGGAGAATTAATAGGGCTTTCTAAGGTCAGGCAATGATCATCCAATACGCCCTGCAAATTTCCTGAAAATAAGACCAGGTAATTGGGTTGGCTTGGGTGAACAATTCCGTGAGAATTTGTAAATAATGCAGATTTCTCTGCCAATTCATTAATATAAGGAGCATACTCAGATCCCATAATATCACCAAATCCTCGATTCTCCTCAACAACCACAACTACATGATCCGGATGCAGTATTGTAGTTTCGTCTAATTGCCCATCCTCAGATTGGCAACCGATAAACAGAAATCCTAATATAAGTAGAGTTCCGTATAATTCAATATTTTTCTTTTTCATAATTAAATACTTCTAAGATTAAAATCCAAGTAAGCACAAAAGTCCAAAGAGATTTTGAAAAAATTTTGAATGTGTGGGCAATAAGCCTCCCCGAAGGCGGGTTTTTGGATGGTAATAAAACCTAATCCAGAATGTTGAAAATGACGCTGATTAATGGATGGATCTTGATTATTCAGAATATTGATGGCTCATACAAATGGTATGTGAAAAGGAAACCAGCCCCAATAAATTTTATGGATTTTTTGGTTCCCTAACTTGATATCTCAAAAAAAATATGATTATTAACTATTGAATAAGAGTAAAAGATTCTGACTTAGACACAGAATTCAGAAAATCTTCTAAATCAATTTTCATCTTTGGATGGTAAAAATTAAGATCACAATGATTAAAAATCATTTTAAGACAAAGTTTTTAATTATGACATTGCCCTTCTTATTTGAAATTTCCTTTACACAAAAAAGTTCTGTAACTATTTCAAGAACGTTGAAAGATGTGGCCTATAAAATAGCTTTGTTGTTTGTAAATATTGTCTTGAAAATAGAAAAAGGGAATGTTTTTGTGACGGGTTTAGTTAGTGATGAACATTGGGACACAATTATAAATTTTAAATCATACTAAAATTATAAAAATGTTTCCAAGAAATTATATTATCATCTTAATTATCATATTGATGAATGGTTTTTGCGTATTTGCACAAGACACGATTCCGGATATAACAACAGTCATCCAGAACAGTATTTCAAATAACAACAATACCCGTTATAATCTGGATTACAGGAATCTAATTGCACCAACGGTATTTATCGGATTCGGGATAATCAGTTTGGAAAATGACGGGTTGAAGCAACTCAATTTTTCAACAAGGAATGAGCTAAATGAGCATCGACCTGACCATATCCACTTTGATAATTATACCCAATATGCGCCGGCAGCAATGGTGTATGGTTTAAATGCAGCAGGAATAAAGGGCAGACATAACCTCAGGGACAGAACCATTATTTATGTCACGTCGCAACTGATTTCTGCCGGCTTTGTTATTCCTTTAAAACACATTGTAAAAGAAGAAAGACCGGATGGTTCTAATAATTTGTCTTTCCCATCGGGACATACGGCCACGGCATTTTCTTCTGCACAATTTATATTCAGAGAATATAGAAATACCAATTTCTGGTTGTCAATTTCCGGATACTCGTTTGCTGTGTTCACCGGAGTATATAGAGTGATTAATGACAAACATTGGGTAGGCGATATTGTAGGAGGAGCAGGTTTTGGAATTCTTTCGACGGAGCTGGCTTACTGGCTTTTTCCTAAGATCAATAGATTGCTTACGGTTAGGGAAAATAAAACAACAACTATGATAATGCCGTATTATCAAAATAAAAGGTTCGGCCTTGAATGGGTTAAAAATTTTTAAATTCTAATTATTATGTGATATTTCTATGCCTTATTATCAGCCTTGTTTGCTGCTCTTACTACAATTTTTGCAAAATTGGGTATAGCCAACATTAATTTGAAATTAAGCTTTGCTTTAGTCATTATTCTATCAACTTTATTTCTAAAGGAAGTCTTAACTCATAAAACGACTATAATAGCAATATTAATAAATTAGTGGAACATGATTATTGGTAATCAAAGTAAAAATAATAATCAAAAAGGATGGTTCAAAATTTAAATTAGAAACAAGTTCGTGCAATTATTTTCTAAAAAGAACGCCAATTAAATGAATAGTATAAATAGAAGTCTTGTTAAATTATGGGTTCTGCTTATTTTTTTAAGTATTGGTAAATGGGATTTCATCAAAAAACTTATAAGCTATAATGAAAAACTTTTATAAATACACTCTAAATAATTTGGAGCTTGAAATTAATGATTTAGAAATAGAAAGCAAACCTTCAATTCAAGTAATTGAATCGATTATCCACCTAATTATCAAAACTCTCATTGAAGTCAAAGAATATGTTTTAAAAAATGATTTTAAAAGCATTGATGAAGAAATAAACTTCTTTAAACATCAAAAACCGGTTCTTGTTTCAAAACTCATTTTTCACAATACCTTATACAAAATTGAAACTAAGAAACCCAACGGAAAAACGACAATAAAAAGACACCTTAATGATGAGTTACAAAAACTGAAAATATATTTTGACAATAACCTCGATTTTTATAAGTACTACCGTACTAACAGTACCTACCTTGATCATAAGTATTTTGTAAGAGGAAAGCACGACATAAAATTGAGTTTGGATAATTACTATTTTGAAGCGGATCATCGGTTTTCCACTTCTCACGGTTTTAAAGTTGCAAATATTATAGCAAATGACCTTCTTCAAGTTCATCTTGAAAATCAAGTTAACGAGAATTATCAGAAAAAAGTATTGGATAATTCTTCATTAACTTGGACAAGCAGTAAAAGGGCATTAACCGAATTGATATATGCTCTACATTCTTATGGTGCATTTGGTAATGGAAGTACAGACATTAAAGTAATTGCAAAAACGTTCGAACGTACCTTTAATGTTAATTTGGGTAATTTTTATCATACTTATTTAGAGGTTAAAGGTAGAAAAATCAACAGGACAAAATTCCTTGATAATCTTAGAGAGGCATTGATTAAAAAAATGGATGAACAAGAAGTAAATTGAAATATATTTTTACAATACACTTCGAGTCGAAATAGCATCCTTTTTCTCTACTTGATTAATTATAATTGGAGCGACTTGTGTTTCTTCATCTATTGGCATATCGATTTTCTCTTCAGAATTAGGAGCAATAGACAACTGTATTTTTCGCTCAATCCCAGCCAGTTTTGTTTTTAACTCACCTAACCGGTCTTCCTTGGACCAAGTACCGTTTACGACTTCCTGAAGCACTGGAAGATCTTTATTGATTTCGGTTATCCGTTTTTCTTCCTGCTCTATAAAACCAGGCAATTTTTCAAGTGCCTTTAAAAAATTAGTCGTCGCCAATTTTGGGTCTTTGGCTAATATTCCGTTATTATACGTGTATTTTATATTTCCTTCTCCCTGTGCAAAAAATCGATTAAGCCTAATATCCACACCATCTTTTTCGGATAACTCAGTTTTGACTAAGAGATTAAATCCATATAAACTCCCTATCTCTTCATATTCTCCAATTGTCCTTGCCTTTTCTTTGATTTGATTGAGTTTTGTTCCAATCTGTTTAAGGTTGGCATTAGAAGCAAATCCATTCAATAAAACCGGATTTGCAAAAGACCCGTCCGATCGTTTTTGAAGACGTTTCTGCAAATTATTCCAATCGAGACTCATCCGCTTTAAGCGGGATTGTGAACTTTCCAAAGTATGCGTAAAATCTTTTAACTTGTATTTTGCCACAGATTTTGAACGATTAAAGGCTCGTTTTTCACTTTCCAATCCGGCGATTTGTTTTTCGATTTTGGCTTTGTCCAATAAATCAGTGTTTCCAGAAAGAATGGCTACATATTCAGAAAAATTCATTCCCGATTTCTCGTCCATACTGCCTTCATCAATGGTACGTTTTCCAAGATTATTGGACTTGAGCTGATCAATAAACAGCTGCTTGTTATACAACAAATTGAACTTATAACTATCCAATGATTTTTCCACCGCATAGATGATGACATCCACAGTGTTATTGGCAAAGTATTTGGCAATTTCATTGCCCTTTCGAATTGCCCTACCATCACGTTGAGCAAGATCACTCGGTCGCCAAGGGGTATCCAAATGATGAACGGCAACCGCTCTTTTCTGTGCATTTACCCCGGTTCCCAACATACTTGTGGAACCAAACAAAATTCGGATCCTTCCCTCATTCATTCCCTTAATCAGTTCTTTACGCTGCTTATCGGTCTTCGCTTCTTGGATAAACCGAATTTCGTGTGGCGGAATATCGTGGTCCTCTACAAGTTTGCGTTTGATTTCCGAATAAACGTTCCACTCACCGGGCTTATACGTTCCCAAATCCGAAAACACAAACTGGGTTCCTTTTTGCGCCTTATATTGATTGTAATACTTGGCAAGGTTGGCCGCACAATGCGAAGCCTTATTGTCGGGATGGTCGTGATAGCGATCACTGACCATTCGCATATCCAAAGACATCTTCCGAGCATAATCCGTTGCGATAAGCATCTTTGCTTTTTCCTCCCGTTGGTTTAAAGGCGCCCTACCCAACAAAGTCCCATCTCCATTCTTGGCAAACTGCATCAAATTTTGAATAAAAACTTCTTGATCAGGTGTTGGTGGAATATTGTAAAAGATTTCGTTCTTTTCGGGTCGGTCAATGCCAATGTCCTTGGCCGTTCGGTAATCTGTTATTTCAGAGTAGAACTGCGCAAGCTCCGGTACTTTGATGAAGTAGCGGAAACGCTCTTTAGCGACTATGTTATTAGCTACCGAAAACTCATAATCGGTTGTCTTTCTTGCATAAATAGCTGACCACGCATCAAAGCAGTTGATACCCTGTTTTTCCAAGGCTCGTGGTCGCAAGTATTTGAAAAGCAGATATAATTCTGTCAAGGAGTTGCTTATGGTGGTCCCGGAAAGAAAAGTTGCTCCCATATCATCACCGATTCGGTCTTGGATAGTCCGAATGGCAAACAACAGGTTAAGTGCTTTTTGGCTCCCGTTCATATTACCCAGCCCGGCCACTCGGTTATGACGGGTATTGAACATCAGGTTTTTAAACTGATGGCTTTCATCCACAAATAAGTGGTCTATTCCCATCATTTTGAAATCAACGACATCATCTTTCCGATTTTCAATATCGTGTTGTAAGGTTTTTAGTTTGACTTCCAGATTTTCTTTTCGTTTGAGTACCCCGCGGAGCATCCCACGAGTAATCTCATTGCCTTGTGCCTGAAGGGCTTCCAAATTCTGCTCTACATTATCGAGTTCTGTTTGAAGAATCTCTTGCTGCATTTCGGGTGATTGGGGGATTTTTCCAAACTGATCGTGGGTAAGGATAATACAATCCCAATCGTTGTTCTTGATATCCCCAAAGATGCGTAGCCTATTTTTAGGCGTAAAGTCCTTTTTACCGGGGTATAATATTTTAGCGTGGGGATAAGCTGCACGGTAGGTGGCCGCTATCTCGTGAACATTGCTTTTTAATCCGATAATCATTGGTTTGTGTGCCAGTCCCAAACGCTTCATTTCCTGTGCGGCGGTACACATCACCAAGGTTTTTCCTGCGCCCACTTCGTGGTCACATATCGCCCCTTTGTTTAGTTTGATCATCCATACCGTATCCTTTTGACTGGAATACAAATCTTCTATGCCAACTCCTTTTCTGTCAAGGCCCGGAAATTCCTGATGACTACCATCGTAATTGGGACGGACAAAACAGTTGAAGGTATTGTTATAGCGATCCGTTAATTTGTTTTTGAAATCGTCATTTTGTGCGTGAAGCCAATCGGTAAAAGCGGTACGGATTTCATCGATTTTTGTATTGGCCATTTGAATTGCTTCCATATCACGGACTTTGACTTCTTTATCACCCACACTGATTTTTTTGGTGATGTTGGGTGTGGTATTGACAAGGGCATGTTTCAATAAAGCGATGCCGTCAAAAGTTCTGCTTTGGGATTTAACGGCGTATTTATCCCAAATATGGACGTTCTTATGGTCGCAATTTATCGAGAAATCATCCGAGCTATCCGAGTAAAAGATATTGACGTTCGTATCAAATAAATGTGAAGCGAAACGGGAATAAATACCGATTGGGATCCAACGCTCCCCAAGATTAAAATCCAGTTCATCAAATTCGATACGCCGTGGGCGGGCTTCTTCTAATGCGGCAAGGCTTTTATTAGCTTCCTCATCCTCCGGATGAAGGTCTATATAATTACGGACTTCTCGGATTTTTTCAACTACGTTACCGGCTATCCACTGTTCAGAAATTTCATAGTTTTCCTGCAAAGGGTTGTAATAGATACGATTTTGCAAAGCTTCTTTTAAGTCGTCGTCTGTTATTCCACTGATTTCGGACATATAAGCCAAGTCCACTTTCCCAAATTTATTTAGTGAAGCTGCCAAGGCTTCTTGTGGATTGTCGGTAGCTAAAGTTGTGGTAGAAAAACTGACCGGGCGGTTAAATATATCAGCTTTATGTACGATACCGCCAATAACACGTTCCAAATAAGGGATTTCCTTTCCAGCGCTGTCCGTTTTGATAAGCTTGATGTTCTCGGCTTTGTTAAGGTTTCCGAACCTTTTGACAAACGCATCATAAAGCTGGTTGAGCGTTTCACGTTCCTGCTTGTGCTCCATCTGAGTTTCCGCTTCCTTTTGATAAAGATCGAGGTAACTGTCCCGCAATCCGACATACGCTTCAGCGCGGAGTCTTTGAAAATGCGGGATTTGTAAAGGATGGAATACAGCCCGATTTCCTTCCTTATCTACCTCTTGTAAATGGCCGATCCAGTTTTTGTCCATAACCAGACAATCCTCTCGGTAAAAAGGTTTAAGGTCTTGACGATATAAACCGGGTTCGGGAATGATAATGGATTCCCGTTTTACTGTTTTATCTCTTTCATTCCCTTGAGAAAATAAATCTCCTACTATTCTTTGCCCATTACCATTGATTTGGGAGTTTTTACGAGGGTTTCGTTTGGCACTTTCATTTTTTATAGATTGAGAATTTACCCCACTAAAGAGATTCATTTGCCTCACTTTGGGCCTTTTTCTCCTTTTGGAAAGTCGTCTTCTTTTTGGTTTGTTTTGCTTATTCTGAACCGATGTAGTCGATTCTTTAAATAAATCAAAGATGCTTAGCTGAACTGCTTCCTGTGGCTCTTTTTGCGTGGGCTTAGGTAAGGTTGCCGACTGATTTAGCCGTCGTTCATTTACGATTGTTTTTACAACCGGGGAAACGGGCAAGGAAGATTTTATGTCTTGTTGTGATTTACCTTGATACAAACGAAGATTTAGATTTCTATCAAAATCTTCCGAAAGCATTCCTTTTAAATCTTTGGAAATGCCTTCAATCCCTTCATTATGTCTATAAATAAGGGCGGGTTTCCCATAAGGATCGCTACCCATTTTTTTATCGGTATAAACAATTCGATGTTCTTGTTGAAATAAAGCATTAGAGGGCGCATTGGACTCCGTTTGGGTGCTTTGACAAAACAATTCTTCCGCTTCGGTTAGACTTTGCTTTGCCGTATTCTTTTGTAGGATAATCAGGTCCGAGCCGACTTCTGTACCCGCATAATCACTAAAGAGGTTATTGGGCAAACGAACAGTCGATACCAAATCAGTTTGTTGCATTAGAGCCCTACGGATCGGTTCATTATTTGAGCTGTTGAGAAGACCTTGAGAAGTAATAAAAGCCAATAGGCCACCATCCCGCAGTGTATCTGTTCCTTTTAAAAAGAAATAATTATGAATACTCCGTGCAGCCTGCATTTTTGCCGGATTCTTGCTTCTTGAAAATGACAGGTCAAAAACAGATGTATCTCCAAACGGAATATTACTGGCAATGATATCGTAGGTGTTTTGTTCTTTTTCAGGGATTTCCTCAAAACCACTTACACGGATTGGATTATCGGGATAAAGTTGTCGAAGGATTTTTCCGGTAAGCAAATCTTTTTCATAAGCTGTAATTTTTGAAGGATGGTTTTTCTTAAAAGATTGGATAAATGAACCAATCCCGGCAGAGGGTTCAAGGAAATTTTGTATTTCCAATCCCTTATCCCTTATAATTCCCGAAATTGAATCAATAACTTGTGGTGGGGTATAAAAAGCCGTCAAAACCGAGCTTCGTATACTATCCACATACCGTTTATATTGCCTTTCATCAGCGGCATTCTCTTGTAAAAGCCAATGGAGCTTTTGGGTTAGGGGGAATAAATACTGTTCGGATTTTCGCCATTGGTTGAAATCAGATTCCTTATGTATGGGGTTCAAAACAAATTTCAGCCCGCCAAACCCACTGTATTGCTGCATTGACCATTTTTCTTCTACAGTGGCTTTTCGATTTTCTTTTTCCAGTGTGAAAGCAACGCGTAGAGCTTCTATATTTTGCTCGAGATGTTGCTTTTTATTGAAGGCCATTCTCGTTAATCCATATAGCGATGGTTCCGGTTATCTCCGTATAGAGCTGGTCATACTCATTGGTCGAAGCAAAATCATCGGTAAGTTTATAATTGGAGAATATAGGTTCGCAAAAGGGAAGCACTTTCAAAGCAAATGGTCGTAGTTCCTCATCTGTCATAAGGGTATCAAACTCATTGCAGACTACTTCAAAAACCGTGTCGAATTTGGAATAATGTAAGTTTTCAAAAAGGATATAATTGGCAATCTCATCACACTGGTCTATAGGTTTTCCCGACAAAAACGCACCTTCATATGCATTGGCTGCCCACGAAGAACGTTGCGCGATAAACTTTTGGTCGTTTGCCTTTTCGGGGAAGCTACTATTGAGATGCTCTTGCAACCGTAATTTGTAGTAGGACAAGTCTTTTTGTGAAGTCTTCATATTAGTTTTCGTTTGTTGTTATTAGAGAAAACTAAATTAAGGAGAGTCCCTTCAGACTATGCAGAAGTGGTAGGCCTTGGCTTAATAAGGAAAGGGATGGCTTGTGCAGAAAATTGGAATACGAATCAGATTTTTGGGATTATAATTCGTTTAATTTCCGCAACATTTTACCGACTTCAACATCCATTTTAGAGAACGCAAACCATTTTTTACCGAGGTCTTTGAGCGAAGCTCCAATATGATAAAGTTCTGTTTGGTCAATGATTAAAAATCGGTCGTGGGCATCGGCGAAAAGTTCAATTTCAATCGGCAAATATTGGCTGTTATATCGTTTTAAATCCAGCCGAAGTTGTTTGTTAATGGATTTTGTATAAATCTTTGCGGTCACTTTCTTTTTGCGTTTACCCAAGAGAGTCAATACCGAATCATCTACATAATTATCCAATAGGATAACCGAAGTTTCGGCACTTCGGATAATATCTGAAACAAAAGAATAGGCATCAAAGACTTGACCGTTGTAGAAAACTCCTTTTTCACTTTGTAGTTTTTCATTTCCCAACACCTTAAAAATCTCCTCAAATTTCTCATCAGCTTCCAATTGCTTTATCTCAATTTTATCCAACCTATGAAATAAAGAGGCGTTGCTGATAAGCATCCTTCGCATTTCCACAAAGGCTTTCATTATCTCAATGCTAACCTTAATAGCAACGTCAGAACGGAGTATAGCTGATAACATTCCAATACCCTCTTGGGTAAAAACTTGTGGCAAATATTTTCGATGTTGACCTCTTCCGGTGTTTAAGGTCACAAATTGTGACCTTAAAGAATTCCATTCGGATTCTGTTAATCTGAAGCAAAAATCTTCGGGAAACCGTTCGATATTTCGCTTTACTGCCTGATTAAAAACCTTTGTTTCTACTTGATAAATCTTAGCGAGGTCACTGTCCAACATTACCTGTTTGCCCCGAATTGTGTGTATCAAATTTTCAATATCTTTTTGTGTTATTATAAGTTTATCTGGCATACTTCATTATCTTACAGGTAGTTGTTTCACAAAAAACTAAAATAATCATTTCTTTTTGTATTTTTCCCTTTTTTCAAACTCAAAAGAACTTTCAGCTTGATTGTTTAAAACAAGGTAGGCATTGAACTTTTTCCCGGATCTACTTTTCATTCCTTTGATAAGTGAAGTTTTCCCTTGTGTGATTAACCGCTCAATATCGGCAATCCCGATTTGTACACCACAGATGTTACGGAACTGCTTCCAGCCGCATTTATCATCTGAACATTTGGCAATTTTTTCATAGATGATCAAATTCTGAGATTTACATTTTGGGCAGGTCAGTTTCGGCAAATCCTCTCCAATGATGGTGGTCTTTAATAATTCGGCTGTAATGGATTCCGCATACTTTTCCATCTCTTTTTGAAAGTCGATTGCATCAGCTTGACCATTTTCAATTTTTTGTAGTGCAAGCTCCCATTCGGCGGTCATTGAAACATCTGCAATTTTTAGGTCTTTTACCAGTTCAAAGACCTGTAGCCCTTTTTTGGTGGGAAGTAAGACTTTCTTTTTTCTTTCTATGTAATTCCGGGAAAACAAAGTTTCTATAATGGCAGCCCGTGTTGCCGGCGTACCAATACCAATGTTTTGTAATGCTTTTCGTGCTTCTTCATTTTCGATTTCTTTTCCGGCATTTTCCATAGCGGCCAGTAAGCTTGCTTCAGTATAAAGAGATGGAGGTTTGGTTTTCTTTTCCAGAATTTTTGTCTCTTTAACCTTGAGTTCCATTCCTTTCTCTAATTCGGGTAGTTTTTGTGTAGATTCAGGCTTATCAACATCAAAATCACCTTGAATGGTACGCCATCCCGGTTCAAGGATTTTATTTCCCTTTGCCGTAAAATCATAATGCGTCACTTGGATAGTAACTTTGCAGACTTCTTTTATACAGGCCTGGGATAGGGATTCCAGCAAACGGAGAGCAATCATATCATAGATCAAATTTTCTTTGACATTGAGTGCCGATGGAATTTTTTCGGTAACCAGCAATCCGTGATGATCGGTTACTTTTAGATCATTGACAATACGTTTATTAAACTGACTCCATTTTATTTTATCAACAGCAGGTTTAATGGATTGTTTATCCGCCAATGCCCTAACAAGATTTGCGATTTCCGGCCAAATGTCTCTCGGAATATATTTGCTTCCCGTGCGGGGATAGGTGATGAATCTTTTTTCATAAAGACTTTGGGCTATCTTCAAAGTCTCACTGGCAGATAACCCCAATTTTTTATTGGCTTCTTTTTGTAATCCGGTTAAATCATAAAGTAACGGGGGTTGTTCCGTAACCTTTTTCAGTTCAACAGAATGAACTTGGGCTTGACCGTTTCTTTGAACCATTCTTAATGCATTTTCTGCATCTTTCTGGTTCTCCCAATTATTGTTGGAGGTACTTTTAAAATCGATGAATTGTTTGGTATGCGCCAATTGTATTTTCCAATATTTACGCACCGTAAATTCCTTGTTCTCGAAATAACGTTTACACAACAAGGCAAGGGTTGGTGTTTGCACCCTTCCAAGGGAATAAACACCTCTACCAGCGGCTATGGTCAAGGCTTGGGTGGCGTTGATTCCGATGAGCCAATCCGCTCGACTTCTTCCTTGTGCTGCCTTAAAAAGCCCTTCAAATTCTTTTCCGGGTTTTAAGTTTTCAAAACCCTTTTTGATGGCCTTTTTGGTCAGTGAACTGATCCATAACCGCTGAAAAGGCTTCTTACATTTGAGGTAACTATAGATATAGCGAAATATCAATTCCCCTTCCCGTCCGGCATCGGTAGCCACTACAATATTCTCACTGCGATTAAAAAGATTTTCAATGATTTTCAATTGTTTTAGAGCACCGGGATCTTCCACATAGTTTTTCCCTTTTTTAACCTTTCGCACACGCAATAGAAATGGATCAGGCAAGATTGGGAGTGAGGTTTTTTGAAAACCGGGAATGCCATAGTCTTCAGGCATTCCCAGTCCAACTAAGTGACCGAACGCCCAGGTTACGAAATAACCATTTCCGGTTAGATACCCTTTTCTTTTTTCAGTAGCCCCCAATAAAACGGCTATTTCTCGGGCAACGCTCGGCTTTTCTGCTATAATTGTTTCCATAACGGTTTACATTTTTCTGCCTTTGGTCTTTTTGGGCGTTTTTGGTTGCTCTTCTTGGGCTTGTTGCTTATTGTTGGCAGGCGCTTGTTGCTTGCTCTTCAAGGGTTCTTCAATGTGTTTGGTGGCTTCATTTGTTTTCCCTTCGGAATTAACAGCCGTTTGCGTTTTATGCGCCGCTACAGGCTTAGCTTTTTCCCTTAGCTTATTAGGGTTCTGAAATGAAAACTTCGTTTTGTGGGTCTCTTTATTATAAGTGATGTAGCCCTGATATTTTTTACCTTTTTTATCGATGAGGCCATCCACATAAATCGTTTGTCCATCTTTGAATTTTTGATATTGTTCCTTTCCCAAAGTCTTTCCACGAAATACCTTTGGTGCCTCCTGATTTTGGTTTTGCTGTTTACCAAAAGATTGCTGTTTGTTGTTTCGATTAAATAAGAACTCTACATATCCCTTATCGGCATTGAATTGTAAGGTTGCGTTGAACGGAGTCCCTTTTTTGGAAATCATTCCTTCTAAATAGAGGGGTTTTCCCTCCATTAAAGTTTGCTTTTGGGGCTCGTCCAGTTTAACCCCTTTTATCTCTTGCGGAATTTTCACGTATTGCGCTCGAAAGGCAATTAATTCATTGGTCATCCGATCTACACTGACAAGTGAGGGAATGGTTTCGCCTGTTTTGGGATTGGTCAGATCGACCACACGTCCCATATTCCCAGTTTCAAGTAGGTTCTGTTTATCTTCATCCGTGAATTGATGCCCAAAAAACTCAAAATTCAGATTGGGATTTTTTCTTATGCCGTGAATGGCTGCCACTATTTTCCCTTCCTTATTGGGTTGAAGCGATAAACGGGCATCTGTACGAATGATGGCTGTCCCTAAATTGACGCTTACCGGTACCAGCTGATTTGTTTTGTACCCTTTTAATAAAGGTTCCAATAAATTCATTTTTTCTAACCGTGCTTTTCCCAAGCCCAGGTTGTTCATTGTTTCCCAATCGATTTGTTCGGGTTGATAACGGTATTCATCAGTTTTTGTGGTTTGTTTGGTTTCCATTTCATTTTGGTTTTGTTGTTCTTCTTTTTTATTGGTGGGTTTGACCTCGTGGTCTTTCATTAAGGCTGCCCCTTCAGGTGTGGGTTCATCCACGTGTTTTTGCATTTTATCAGCCAGTTCAGTAGCATTTTTATCCGGTACTTTAAAAAATGAAAAACGGGTAGGGTCTTTCAGTTGTCGGATGAAATTGGAAAGGAAGTTGGAAACAAAATCACCGTGTTTATCCACACGCATAAATTGACTTTGATTTTTCTTCGTAGGATCAACAGTCTCCAATTCTCCATTCTCTTTGATATTCTTTACGGCTTGGATTTTTTTCTTCTCCTTATCCAGTACCAGTAATATCTCAGATAATTGCTCCTGAACATCTTCTTTAATCGGTGTTTCTTTTTCCATAATCAGAAATATTTAAAATTCAAAAACTAATGTATAGGCTATACTCATTCTATTAATTGTGAAGGCATCCCTTGACTTTCATTGTCATTTTTTGGCTTTGGTTTTTGATGAAGAAGCAGCAAAACTGTCCCGAATAAATTGGTGGACATCCGAAAGCTTATAATACAGCTTTCCACTAATGGTATAGTAAGGCAACTTACCGGAGGAGCGGTAACGTTGCAGGGAGCGATTACTGATTTTTAGCATCTGTAAGACGTCTTGGTTATCCAGTAGTTCTTCTCCATCAATACTGCTAAGGTTATTTTTGGATTCGGAAATATCTTGACCGAGCAGGTCAAACCGATCCATAATGCGCTTCATCCACGATAAAAATTCCATTCTGTCGATATTCATAGCGTTTTGATTTAAGATTTTTTGGATTTGAATTTTCTTCCTTTTTCGATATAGCTTTTGCCTTTATCCATAAGGTCAATGATATATTCATCCTTACTTTGTATGGCATTGGCATCAAGAAGCTCTTTTATGGCTCCAAGGGTATAGAAATACTGGCCATAGATTTTTGAATAGGTAATTTCCCCTCGTTTGCGCATCCTCCATAAGGTTTTTTCACTAAGGTGTAAGTATTGACATACCTCGTGATTGTTCAACCACAACTCGTCATATTTTGGGGCTTCAAGATGTTGTAGGTAATCGGCTACATTATTGATCCGGTCATATAACCGTTTCCAAGCTTCTGCTTCTATGGTTATTAATTTCATTGTACAAGACTTTAAATGTTCAGGTACAAAGATGAAGGGAATGGCAGGGGCAGTCAGCCAATGATCGCCAATTGGTTTTGGTGATTTAACAATTATTTAAAAAAAAAGTCAAAACCCTGTTTTTCAGTAGATTAATGCAGACGGAATTATATAATTTAAGGAAAGGAGGAATTAGCCAATGGGTAGATATTGGTAAAAGAAAAAGCAGCACAACCAAATGTACTGCTCTTAAAATTGGAGACGTTTTTAAAGGTCTTTATCCATATATTCTTCAAGGGAAACTTTTAATTGATCCAAAAAGGCCGTTCGGGATCCAGCACGGGTTTTCATCCGATGAAATGCGTGGTGTAGATCACCTAAAGAGACCCTAAAAAGCACCTGAAAAATCAAACCGATTTTTCGGATACCGATTTTACCATACGAAATAACTTGGGCAGCATATAATGCATAAACCAATTCAATCAAGGCGTTCTTGCTATCAGTCCAAAATATATCTTTGGAACCCTGTGATTTTTGAAGAATTAAATCCGGGTTTTCGTCGGGACTGATTTTAGTGAGAAGAAATGAATACAACAATTCATTAGCTATAATTCGTGCCACTTTATAATCGAAAAAAGTGGAGAAAGCAGTATCGATTTCAAATACGATACTATTCAATCCATCGTGATAATTGATATTTCCCCTTTTAAAATAAGTGCTATCGTGGTCTGTTCTTCCTGATCGGTAATACCTGTAAAAACCTGAATTGCAAATATGTTTAGCGTAATCTTCTTTAATACGTTCAAGTTGTATAGAATAGTAATTAAAGTACATCTTGCCATTCTTTACCGGGCAGACAGTCTCTATGCGATATACTTTGTTATAATAAATCAGCTTACCCAATATTTGAGGCTTAACAACTCGAAAGAAGTTAATTTCTTCGTCATCGTTTTCAAAACCTTTTTCAATGACAAGCTGTTTAATGGAAAATAAGAGTTCCTGAAGATATAAGGTCATTTCGTAAGCTTCATCAATTAATCTTTTATTTTGGGATGAAACCTTAATTTCCTTATTCTTTATCTCAGAAATGACATTTTGTAGAATATGTTTCATAACTAAGATTTTAAAAGATTGCTAATCTTAGAGTCAAAACAATCCGGTTATATCACAAACTTCGTAATTCTAAATAACATTACCACCCAAGATACACCCAAGTTGGGTGATTTTTATTTGGAGTTTGTCAAAAGAATTACGATAAAGAAGAAGTTGGACACAATGATTCCTTGCTTGTTTTACATCCTAAAATTTTCTGAATTTGCTTATATTTGTCCTTGAGTTACAAGGAAACTGAATGAAGAAGAATGCAGTAAGCACCGTTACTAAATCGTTACCGATTACAATTGCAATACTTGTAAGTTATTCGGTATAAAGAGGTTTAGACTTTACTTAGTATTTTCGGTAAAAATACGAAAAAACAGATAGGAAAGAAGAGAACGGCGGGGAAACACCCGGG
>CAZBXQ010000002.1:159-148814 GCA_964495935.1 uncultured Flavobacteriaceae bacterium | reverse complement strand
GTAGGTATCGCGGTCTTCCAGCTTTCTCTTTTCTTCGTTATACCGATCGGCGGCATCGATAATATAGGGATGATAGGCAAAAATTTCTTCCTCGGTGGCGGCTTTTCGAATTAGGGTATGCCCCTTCTCCCTGAATTCACCGATTTGATCTTCCGTTAAGGATAAAGGTGTATCCAAGTTTGGTAGTTTGTTTTTCTGGGTTTTCATAAATCTTGCTTTTTTCCAAAATTAAGAGATCATTAGGGATTAAACGTGTATTTATTTCGCCTATATTTGGTTTATATTATCATGATATCGATTTTTATTACCCTATCAATTAAAAAAAACAACGATGAATAAGATTACTAATGAATTTGTTCAAAAGCCCAATAAAGCTTCCTTTCTGGTCAGAAAGTTTGATAAACAGGCCTTTGATGCTCCGTATCATGCCCATAAAGAATATGAATTGACCCTGATTACGGGAGGCAGTGGGAAGCGCTATGTGGGCAGCCATATTGCCGATTTTACTGCCGGCGATCTTGTTTTACTGGGGCCGCATTTACCGCATTGCTGGAAATTGGAAGAAAAATTGAAGGGACGGAAATTGCCCGGTGCGATTGTCGTTCATTTTGATTATGACTTTATGGGCAGTGATTTTTTAGAGCGACCGGAAACCCGTGATATTCGGGAATTGTTGGAAAGGGCGGGAGGAGGTATCAAATTTCACCCGGAAAATAAACTCCGAAAAAGAATAGAGCAGTTAGACACCAAGTATAAGGGTTTAAAACGGCTTACCGCTTTCTTGGAGCTATTAAACGATTTGGCGGGCATAAAGAGTATGATTCTTGATCAAAACGATACCTTGTTGCAATTTGCCAAGGATCGGGACGAACGAGTAAAAAGAATTTTCACCTATATCGTTGAAAATTTTCATGAACGGCTATCGTTAAAGGTAGCTGCCGATTTAATCCATATGACGCCGCAATCCTTTTGTAAGTACTTTAAAACGGCTACCCGAAAAACCTTTACCGATGTGGTCATTGACTACCGAATCGACTATGCCTCCAGCCAGTTGACAAAAACGGAGAAAACGATTTCTACGATTGGTTATGAAAGTGGATTTGGAGACCGCAGTTATTTCAGTAAAAAGTTTAAGGAAAAAACCGGGTTTTCCCCGAGTTCCTATCGAAGAGCCTATAAAAAATTATAAACAATGGGCCTTTAAATGTTAAATTTTATTGATTTTTTGCGTATTTAGAATAAAAAATTAACTTTATATATAGTAATAACAAAAAATAATTTACAATACAATCCCATAACGTTATGAAAAAATTATTTTTAATTCCGGCCGTAATCCTTTTTGCAGCCTGCAGTAGCTCTGATGACGAAACAAATGAATTTAATGCCATTCATGCTACAGCGATTGAGGTCTCTCTATTTAATACCGAGAACGAGGATTTGTTGGATCCCGAGAACCCCAACCATTGGGATACGTCAAAATTCAAACTATTTTACGTTATCGACGGCAAAAAACAGGAAGTGAATTATGGTCCTCTCATGGATTATCCCAAGGGATATCACGTTTTTAAGCATGCAAATGAATATAGAGTTTCTATTTCTCTTAACGAATCTGAGATGGAGGACAGGTCGATTACCTATATCCAATGGAATGATAAGGATATTGACACAATAGAGTCCTCCTTGGAGAGGTTGCGGACCGGAGTCCGGTTAAAAGTTGTTTCCTTAAACGGTAAACAAGTGTGGAAACTGAAAAGCGATACGGCTCCCTACTTTGTGCTGACCAAGTAAATAAAGTAAGGATTATAACTTTTATAAGGCCCCAATTGAGGTAAACTATTAAAAACAAGGATCACTTTTGGTTCTGTATAGAATAGGACCTATTTATTTCGTTTACACGGTTATTTCAGCAAAAAAGAACTGCGAAAAACACAGATAAACAAAGTGAGCTATTTGATAAAATAATAAACGGACTTAAAAAAATGCGTTAAAGGCTAATTGAGTTTAAAAAGCAAAGAGACTCTGAAACTGCGATTATAAATCGTTTTTATAGAATGTTGTACCACCTTATACTATGAGGTCATTTAAACTTTCAAAAATTGGCTGCAAAATGACCTTATTACCCCAGACTTGCCCACAGCCGGGTTTAGTCTTTTTTTCGACCGTAGCTATGGCTATACTCTACAAAAAAGCTGTCATTGGGAACTATAATCTCTATTCCAGCCGGCCAAATGGTAGGTTTCGCTTCAATCCCAAAAGTTTAAACCACCTCTATGAGAAGTCGGGAAATCTGAATTTATTATGGGCTAAAACCAAGTAGAAAAATCATTTTTTCAATGGGTTAAAGACAACTGAAAATGACGGTTAGATCATTTTCAGCCCACTGAGGAAAGTTTAAAGCGCTTTAATAATCGGTAGAAGAGGGGGAATCCAATTCCTCATTTCAATTTGACGTCTTTAAACAGCCATTGATAGATTTTTCCAAATTCCCGTCTCCAGTACTTTTCGTTGTGCTCCCCATCCTGATCAATTTGTATTTTGGTATTCCTCTTCTTTAACCCCTTATTTCTTAATGCTTTATCGATCATTTGGATATTGTTACTTACAAACCGGCTTTCTTGATATCCGCTTACAGCCTCCTCGGCACCGGCAATCGAGTATATCCGCATATTTGATAAATCGGATTTTGATTTTTGAATATACTGTCTCAGTTCTTGTAGATTGATCCAATAAGCCGGACTGAGTGCTCCTATTTTTTGAAATCGTGCAGGATACTTCACCCCGCCGTAAGTAGAAATCAGTGCTCCTAAAGAACTTCCGATAAGAGCCGTATATTGAGCCTCTTTCCGGGTTCGGTAATGCTTATCGATATAAGGTTTTAAGGTCTCTGCAATAAAAGTTATATAGGCTTCACCCTCTCCTCCTCCGTATTTTTCATGGGGCCAAGGAGTATATTCATCCACTCGTTCCTGTTCCCCATTGTCAATGCCCACGACGATTACGCCATAATCGTTTTTTTCTTGAAACAGTCGATTCAGCGTTTTTTCGACTTCCCAGCTTCCCGCATAGGAGGTATTGGTGTCAAACAGGTTTTGCCCGTCCTGCATATAGATTACCGGATAGGTTTTATCGGAATCTTTATAATCCGGCGGGAGATATAACCATATCCTCCGGGTTTTATCGAGTTGCGGCATATAAAAAGCCGAGTCGAGAACGCTTACATTTTCGGCCGTAGGCCGGGGTGGATCGGGCGATAGATCCTCCCAGGATTCAACCTGTATGTCAATCGTTTGAGGCTTTCCGGTAAAGGTCAATTTTCGGTTTTCTCGAAAACCGCCGGAGACGTTTCCTTCGACGGTTTTCCAACTTCCGCGAGTTATTTTGTATTCCACGCTTCCTTCTCCGTCATGTAGTGTAGTAGTATAATTTCCTTGCGCATCGCGATACAACTCGGTAGCCGAAGCTTGCCAGTCATTAAAATCACCACTCACATAGAGTTGGGCTTTTTCCGGAGTGTTGGAAGGGAGGGCGGTGACTTTTAAGGTGACCTGTGCGAATACAGATCCTGTACCCCATAGGAAAATCAATACCGGTAAAAATCTTTTTATAGTCATCTTATTTCTTTTCTATAATACTAATTGCAAAACCTCCACCCGGTGCAGAGGTCAGTGTTAAAGAGGATTTTGAGGTTACCTTTTTAGTCGAAATCACATAATCCTGCGGATTAGTTTTATAATGAGCATTTTTTCCATCGGCATAAATTGTAGCCGTGTATTGCTTTCCTTTATCCAAGAAATCAAGACTGATTGTAGTAGTTCGTTTCTCCAATCCATTGACGTTTCCTACAAACCAGTTCTCGCTGTTTTTATCCTTTCGGGCGACCGTGATATAACGCCCCGGTTCCGCTTCTAAATATTGACTGTCTTGCCAGTCTATCGGTACGTCTTTGATAAATTGAAAAGCATCGGGAAAACGTTGGTAATTTTCGATCACATCGGCTGCCATTTGTAAGGGACTGTACATCGTCAAATAAAGTGCCAGTTGATTGGCCAGCGTTGAATTGACATGAGAATGATTGTCCGGATTTAAATGACTCACGTCCATATCAAATATACCGGGCGTATAATCCATGGGCCCACCCAATAAACGGGTAAAGGGCAAGATGGTGACGTGATTGGCATTATTCCCTCCGAAGGCTTGATATTCGGTTCCCCGCGCTGATTCATTGCCGATCAGATTCGGCCAGGTACGGGCGATTCCCGTGGGGCGAACGGCCTCGTGGGCATTGACCATAATATGATAATCGGCAGCTTTTTCCAATGCATATTGATAATGGTTGACTATGTTTTGACTGTAATGGTAATCACCCCGAGGTACGATATCGCCCACATAGCCGCTCTTAACCGCATTGTATTTGTACTTTTTCATAAATTGATAGGCCGTATCCAAGTGCCGTTCATAATTGCGAATGGAACCGGAGGTTTCATGATGCATCATCAGTTTTACGCCTTTGGAGTGGGCGTATTTATTCAGTTCTTCTACATCAAAATCAGGGTAAGGAGTCACAAAGTCAAAAACATAATCTTTGTGGTGGCCAAACCAGTCTTCCCAGCCTTCGTTCCAACCTTCGACCAAGACCTGGTCAAAACCGTTTTCGGCGGCAAAATCGATGTATTCTTTGACATGTTTGGTATTGGCACCGTGTTTTCCATTGGGCTTTGCCTTCGTGTAATCAGTTTCTCCGAGTCGAACGGAATAGAAATCATCGGTATAGGCCCAGGTGCTTTTTCCGGTGATCATTTCCCACCAAACCCCGATGTACTTGACCGGTTTAATCCAGGAGGTGTCTTCTATTTTAGAAGGCTCGTTCAGGTTATAGATCATTTTGGAAGCCAGAATGTCCCGAGCGTCATGGCTGGCTATAACCGTTCGCCAAGGGGTGTTGAAAGGAGCTTGAATATAGCCTTTGTCGCCCAAAGCATCTGGTGTTAAATGAGCCTGAAAAATCATGTTTTTGTCGTCTAAATCCAAACTCATAGCCGGATAATCGATCAAGGCCGCTTCGTGCAGATTAAGATACAGCCCCGCCTCAGTTTTCATCATCAAAGCGGTTTGCACGCCGGTTTTAGAGAAAGGGGTCTGGGAGGTATTTGGGGTATAAGCCTTATCAAAAAGCCCTCGGATTTCAGAGAGTTTGGACTCCGTGTAATCGTATTCTTGGGTGTCGTAATCCCCCGGAATCCAAAAAGCCGTATGATCGCCGGTCATGGCAAACTGGGTTTTCTCGTCTTCGATCACAAAATACACCAGGTTTTCCTGCTCCGGGAATTCATACCGGAACCCCAAGCCTTCATCAAACAATCGAAAACGAATATTGAGATTCCGCCCTGTCTCCTTTTGCCGTAGTTTTACGAGCAGTTCATGATAATGATTTCTGATTTCACGGACTTCTCCCCACACGGGCTTCCAAGTTTCGTCAAATTGATCTTCTTCAAAACCGATAACTTTAAAACCGGTTTGGAAATCAGCTTCTTTTTTGGCTTTCTGCCGATCGACTTCACTTTGGTAATCAAAATCCTCGTCTTTGGTTTTTTGTTTAAAGATGAAACCCAATTGGCTGGGACGGATTACTTCCTCTCCATTTAGTGTGAGACGGTAGGTAGGAATCCCATCATCGGTGATCGAAAACTGCAGTACAAAGTTTCCGGAGGGCGATTGCAATTCCTGTGCAAAAGTTGCTCCCGTTAGGAAGAGAAGTAGATAGCAGGTGATTGTTAACTTTTTCATGATGGTAAAATTTTGATGATAATCAAATAGAAGCGGGGATATAAAAACGATTATCGGGTTTAATTTAAAGGGTATAAGTTTCATTGGGGATGAGTTGGACGGTTTGACCCCGAACCTCGATTTCTAATTCATTTTCTCCATTCATCAGGAACTGGAGTTGCCGATGAGATATTTTCAGTGTTAGAATATGATTTCTGAAATTGATTTTAAAGGAATAACTTTCCCATTGTTTTGGTATTTTGGGATCGAAATGGAGTTTTCCGTCCCGAACGCGCATCCCCCCGAATCCTTCGACCACGCTCATCCAGGTACCCGCCATAGAAGTGATGTGCAACCCTTCGGCCACCTCCCGGTTATAATCATCGAGATCTAATCGTGAAGTGCGCAAATAAAAAGCATACGCTTGCTCCATTCGGTCGAGTTTTGCTGCCTGGATACTATGCACACAGGGAGATAAAGAAGATTCATGAACCGTTAGAGGTTCATAAAAGTCAAAGTGTCGCTGCAATTCTTCTTTTGTAAAATGATCTTCAAAGAAGTAGAAACTTTGCAAGGTATCGGCTTGCTTGATATAGGCCGAACGAAGGATCCGATCCCAAGACCAGGTTTGATTGATAGGGCGTTCCTTTTGAGATAATTTTGAAGCGGATATCAATTCTTTATCCAAAAAGCCATCCTGTTGTAGATATACTTGATGGTCCTCCGAATAGGCAAAATAAAGATTCTCGGTAATTTCTTTCCATTTCTTCGTTTCCTCTTCAGAAATATCGGTTTTTTTAAGAATCCGATCGTAGTCGGAAGGGAATTCGGATCGCACCCTCCCGAGCTGCTCCATCGTATATTCCAGACACCATTTTGCCATATAATTGGTATGGAAGTTATTATTGATATTGTTTTCGTATTCATTGGGCCCGGTAACTCCCAATAAAACATATTTATTCTTGGCCTTGGAGAAATTCACCCGTTGTTGCCAGAATCGGGCGATACCGATTAAGACTTCCAGACCTTTTTCGGGGATATAGAGATCATCTCCGGTATATCGCACATAGTTGTAAATGGCGAAAGCGATGGCTCCGTTTCGATGAATTTCTTCAAAAGTGATTTCCCATTCGTTGTGGCATTCCTCTCCGTTCATGGTAACCATGGGGTAGAGGGCGGCTCCTTTTGTAAATCCTAATTTTTCTCCGTTTTCAATCGCTTTTTTCAGGTGATTATAACGATAAACCAGCAAATTTCGGGCGACTTCCTGATTTTTGGTGGCCATATAGAAAGGCAGGCAATAGGCTTCGGTATCCCAATAAGTGGAACCGCCGTATTTCTCGCCGGTAAATCCCTTGGGGCCAATATTGAGTCGGGCATCTTTTCCCGAATACGTCTGATTGAGCTGAAAAATATTAAAGCGTATTCCCTGTTGTGCCTTTATATCTCCTTGGATGGTTATATCGGCCATTTTCCAAATGTCGGCCCAGGCCTCTTTTTGTTGTTGGAGGAGTTTGTCAAATCCCCGGGATTCGGCCTTGCGGGTTATTTCCTGAGCTGCGGCTTTCAGCTTTCCCTCCGGATGATTAGTCGAAACCGTATATCCGGCATATTTGATAAGACTGACCGTTTTTCCTTTTTCGACCGTTATGGGATAATCAAATTGAACCCGGGATGAGGTGTAGGATTCTACGGAAGGAGAGAAGTCTTGTGGTTTTCCGTCTAAGAGCACGGAATTTTTCATATAAGTAACCACATTAAATTCGGTTTTTAAAGTTTTGGCCTGAACAAAGGCAAAATCATCTTCTATTCCCGAACCCAGTGCCTCCCAAAAAGTCTCTTCCCAATTGGCATCTTGATTATGAACGTCGGAATTAAGGTAGGGTTTGAAAATAACTTCGGCAGATTGATTACGGGGAGTTACGGAATACCGAATAGCACCGAGCTCATCAATAGCCAGAGATAAAAACCGAAGAGCTTCAACTTGTATTTCAATACCATTTGATAATTCAGCTATAAAAGAGCGACTTAACCACCCTTCTTTCATGTTCAATTCTTTCCGGTAATCACGAATCCGGGCAGTATTTAAATCCAAATCTTCGCCATTAATTTCAACTTCAATTCCAATCCAGGAAGGAGCATTAATGACTTTGGCAAAATACTCGGGATATCCGTTTTTCCACCAGCCCACTTTGGTTTTATCGGGGTAATAAACCCCGCCGATATAGCTTCCCTGTAGCGAATCTCCGGAATATTTTTCTTCAAAATTGGCCCGTTGCCCCATGGCTCCGTTACCCAGGCTGAATAAACTTTCGGAGGCTCTGATCCGGTCTTTGTCAAAGCCTTCTTCGATAATAGACCAGGCATCGGGTAGAATATGATCTTGAAACATTTTTATAAAGAATTAAAGTTGATCGAATGATTATAATTGAACTAAAAAGTCATAGGTGATTGCCTCAAAACCCGAAAATACATAATCGGCTTCGGGGAGGACTTCCCGGGAGCCGATCCCAATAGCGAGCATCCCGGCTCGATGGGCGGCTTCTATTCCTGCTACGGCGTCTTCAAATACCACACAATTTTCAGGAGCGGTTCGGGTTTCCTCGGCTCCCCGTAAAAATACTTCGGGATGGGGCTTTCCGTGCGTTACCATCGTGCCATCAATAATCGCATCAAAAGCATGTAAAAGCCCGATTTTATTCAGGATCGTCATGGCATTTTTGCTGGCCGATCCTAAAGCGGTTTTGTAGCCTTCTGCTTTTAAAAAAGCCAGGGTTTCTCTTACTTTGGGGAGAACTTCAGATTCGTCCATTTGGTTGATATAACGGAGGTATTCTTCGTTCTTTTCGGCCATATAACGATTAAAATCTTCTTTAGACAGAGTTATATGACCAAGCTCCAGAATAATTTCGAGAGAACGAATGCGACTTACTCCTTTTAATCGTTCATTCTCCTTTTCGTTAAACGGAATATGAAGCTGATCGGCCAGTTCCTTCCAAGCTCGGTAATGGTATTTAGCCGTATTGACAATAACACCGTCGAGGTCAAAAATAAAACTTGATATCATATAGTTCTAATTAAGAAGTTCTGTTTTATCGTCTATATCATTTACGCGTATGGCCAGAATTCCCGCAATGATCATGGCGGCTCCACTGGTCACCAAGGCGTATATGGCATTTCCTCCATAAAGGTGTTTGACGATCGGCCCCCCAATGATGGCATTGACGATTTGCGGAATCACGATGAAAAAGTTAAAAATCCCCATATAAACCCCCATTTTTTGAGCCGGAATTGAACCTGCTAAAATGGCATAGGGCATCGCTAAAATGCTGGCCCAGGCAATCCCGATAAACACCATGGATATAATTAACATATTGGGGGTGGAAAAGAAATATATAGAGATGAGCCCCAATCCACCGATAATCAAGCAAATGGCATGAGTGTATTTCCGGCTTATCTTTTTTGCAAGAACCGGCAGAAAAAAGGCAAATAGGGCCGATACTCCGTTGTATATCCCAAAAAGGAGGCCCACCCAGTCTCCTGCTTTTCGATAAGTAAGACGTTGTGATTCTGAAAACTCCCGGAATTCCAATAAGGGAGTGCCGTATATGTGATGGGCGATGGCCGGGGTGGCAAAGACAAAGAGTCCAAACAGGCCAAACCAGGAAAAAAACTGAACCCAGGCTAATTGCCGCATGGTCTCCGGCATTTTTGCGAAATCGGTAAAGATATCCATCAGGCTGGTTTTTGGTTTTTCCGAATCTTTCTCATGATCGAGTGCTGCCAAGGTCTCAGGGGGATATTCTCGGGTTGTAAAGAGCGTTACCAAGACAGCGCCAATCAGGAAAGCCGCCCCTATAATAAAGGACAGAATAAGATGATAAGGCACCCCGTCATCGGCAGGTTCGGTAGAAATCCCGAACCAATTGCTTAGGGCATAAGGAAGCCATGAGCCGACGACAGCACCAATTCCGATAAGAACGGTCTGGATACTGTATCCCAGCGTTCTTTGATCGGTGGGGAGTAAATCGGCAACAAGAGCTCGAAAGGGCTCCATCGCAATATTGATGGAGGTATCCATAATCATCATAAATCCGGCACCTACCCAAAGTGTAGGGAGGAAAGCGGTAAAAATTCCGGCTTGCGGCATAAAAATCAAACCGATTCCTGCCAGGACAGAACCGACAAGAAAATAAGGTTTTCGCCGTCCAAATCGCGTCCAAGTGGCATCGCTATAATGACCTACAAGAGGTTGGACAATCAATCCCACCAAAGGTGGAATAATCCAAAACCAAGAAAGGCTTTGGACATCGGCTCCGAAAATCTGGAGGATCCGACTGGCATTGGCGTTTTGAAGGGCAAATCCCATCTGAATCCCCAGAAACCCGAAACTCATATTCCAGATTTCCCAGAATCCTAATTTACGCTTCTTCATGGTCGTATGTTATAATTAAACAATACGATAAGCGCGTTTTAGACAGCTTATCTTAACGTATGGTTGAGAAGTAAGAAATAGAAGTTAAGACTCGCAAGGTTCGAAGGTAAACAAAAATATGGATGGAATAAAAAAAATCTATCCGATTTTGGGAAAGAAGAGCATACACCTGATTATATCGCCCAAAAATCGGATTATTTTACAGAATCACGGATGACTATTCCCGTTTCTATAATATGATGGTACCAGGCTTCTTGTACCGGTCGGCCTTCTTTTTTTTGCTGTTCCAGCCGGTCGATGACGATATTTGCCGAGCGGGCCCCCATTTCTTCACCGTTTTGATTGACGGTGGTAAAGGCCGGCATAAATAACTTGGAGATTTCTCCATTGGTAAAAGTAATGATGGAGACCTCTTCGGGAATCCTTCTATTGTCTTGTAGTAAAGCTTTTGCGGCATAGGCCGCATAGGTTTCATTCACTGCCAAAAGCCCGTCAATATCCCGTGATTTCAGAAATTTTGCGATATAGGACGGGGCCCGTTCGTCGTCTTCGACTTTTAAAACCAAATCTTCGGAAAACGGTAGATGATGGGCTCTTAGTGCTTCTTTATAGCCTTTGGTGCGTAGTTTTCCGATATTCAAGTAATCCGGAGTAGTCACCGCACCAATTTTTCTGCACCCTCTTTCAATGAGATAACTTACTGCTTTTTTAGCTCCGGCCCGATCATCAATTAGGACTTTATCGCAGGGAAGTTCTTCGATAACCCGATCGAACATGACAAAAGGATACCCTTGGCGAATGGCTTTTTCGATATGGTCATAACTCTTTTTCTGCAGGGTTTCCTTTGCTACCGACAGAATAAACCCTTCAATACTGCCATCGGCCAAAAGCCCGAGGTTCAACGCCTCTTTCTCGAGGGAGTTATTCGATAAACAGATAATAACCTTGTATCCCCTGGTATTTGCTACTCTTTCAATGCCTTTTATCACCGAAGAGAAAAAGTGATGGACGATATCGGGCAGAATTACTCCGATGGTCTTGGTATTTTGATTTTTTAAACTGAGTGCTGTGGTGTTGGGCCGGTAATTGTAATACGCGGCAAAAGCTTGAATCCGTTCTTTAGTCTCTTTCCCTATTTCAGGGCTGTTTTTAAGGGCTTTTGAAACGGTAGAAATAGAAACTCCGAATTCCTTTGCGATAACTTTTAAAGTGATTTTTGGATGCATTGCGGTTGGTTTATGGCTGTGACGAAAAATTGGAGTAAACCCTGAGGAATTTGTTCTCTGTCTTCCCGTCTGCCGTAGTCCTTGAGGAAGGAGGATTAAAATAAAGTAACGGTCTTAAAAAGGTCATGGGTACTGTAATGAGAAATAGTAAATCCTTGATAAACAACAGACCGCTCTTCTGAATACTCGGTGTGAAATGACAAACCCCTTCAAAAAAGAGATTATAGACAGCTATATATCTGTTGTAGTGGTATGGCGTAAGGGCATGGATTCTGGTTTGATGATTGATGTTGAACATTGAAATTCAAGTAAATTTAAGGATTTGGGACAAATTTATGGTCATAAAAAAGAGCTTTATAAAAACTTATTAACACGCAAACGTTGTAGTAGTTTGATTTTTAATTAATTATAGAATATTTAGGATAATATTTTTATGTTTGATTGCGAGAAGTAAGAAATAGAAAATTATAGAGTCGTCGTTACACCTTTGATATTTATAAAATTAAATGGTGTAAGAGGTTGATTATGAGTTTTTTATTCAGGATCAGAAAAAGGTCGGAAACGCATACTGCCGGGAGTTTCTGCTTATGCTAAACAGTAGTTAAAACGAGTAATTAAATATGAGGAAAGTTTTCGTTCTCCTTTTATTTTTAATGCCTTTTCAATTTTTGGCGCAAAACGTCGAAATTGAAGTCGAGGTTACCCCTTCAAATTTTGAGCAAACCGATTCAATTACCCTTACGATTCGGGTGGATGAAGAGGATTTTGGGGTGACCGGTTCCCATGCGCTTTATTTGTGGGCCTGGTCGATTGATAAAGCGGGAGAAACCCGGGATGCACCGACAAATGCAGGAGACTTTAATGCTCCTAACGCAGCCCGTCTCAACCTTGTCTCCAGTACGCATTCTATCGGAATATACACTTTTACCCTGTCTTCTGTCGAGGAGTTTTATGGCCGAAACGAACCTCTTGATAAGATCGGTTTTCTCGTTAAAAATGCAGATGGAAGCCGGCAATCCGACGATATTCTTTTAAACGTTGGCCGGTATCGATTCGAACTTCAAAGCCCCGAGGCCGAAAGTCGGGTTTATGCCGATGCCGAAAGCGATATCAAGATCCTGGGAGAAGCTACTTTGCCTGCTCTTTTTGAAGTTGAGGAAAACGGACATACCATTTATACGAGTACGGGAGAATCGACAAATTTGGATTATACGTATCGGGTAACTCAAGATGCCGAAGTGATCGTGAGAGCCGTCAGCCGGGAAACGGATGATGTCGTGGAAAAGATATTCCGAGTCAATATAAAAGAGGAATCGGAGACCGCCTCCATTCCCGACTATATGCGTCCGGGTATTTCTTATGATCCCGACGATCCTTCAAAAGCCGGAGTCGCACTCTATGCCCCCGGGAAGGATTTTGTTTATGTAGTGGGGAGTTTTAATGACTGGCAGGAAGATCGGGAGTATCTCATGAAAAGAGATCGCGAAGACCGGGATTTGTTTTGGTTGGAGATTGAGGGTCTTTCTCCGCAGGAGGTTTATACTTTTCAATACAGCATCGAGGGTAAAATCCGGGTAGCTGATCCCTATTCGCCCTTGGTTTTAGCCCCTAATGACAGCAAAAAAATAAAGGCCTCCACGTATCCCGAGTTACCGGAGTATCCGAAAGGACAGGACTACGCGGTCTCGATAATTCAAACCGGCCAACCGGAATATAAATGGGAAATCACGGATTTTGACCGTCCTAAGAAAAGCGATTTAGTAGTTTATGAACTGCTGATGCGGGATTTTACAGAGGCTTCCAACTGGGAGAGTCTGATGGAAAAACTGCCTTATTTGAAGGAATTGAATATCAATGCTATAGAGATTATGCCCGTGATGGAATTTGATGCAACGACTTCTTGGGGGTATGACACGGCTTTTCATTATGCTTTGGATAAATCGTATGGAACGGCTGCAAGTTTTAAACGGTTTGTAGATGAGAGTCACAAAAATGGGATTGCCGTTATTCTCGATATTGCTTTAAATCATGCTACCGATAGAAATCCTTTAGTAAGAATGTGGATGGATGATCCCGCCGGGACCGGATTTGGCCCGCCCGCTGCAGATAATCCTTATTTTAATCAGCAGGCTCGGCATGCCTATGGCGTTTTTAATGACTTTGACCATTCTCGTCCCGAGACGCATTATTATGTAAAACGGGTTTTGGAGCATTGGATCAAAGCATTTCACATCGATGGCTTTCGTTGGGACTTGACCAAAGGATTTACACAAGCTTGTACAGAGGGCGATGAAGCCTGTACCAATGCTTACCAGCAGGACCGGGTGGATATTATGAAATTGTATGCGGATTACCAATGGGGTTTTGACGAAGATTCCTATGTCATCTTTGAGCACCTTGGAGAAGATCGAGAAGAACAGGAATGGGCAAATTATCGCCTTGACGAAGGAAAAGGAGTACTGCTTTGGAACAAGATGACCGATCCCTATAACCAGAATACCATGGGGTATGAGGAAAACAGCAATTTTGATCGCGTGCATTATAAGGAACACGGTTTTGAGGCTCCCCGAGCGATGAATTACGGAGAAAGCCACGATGAGGAAAGATTGATGTTCAAAAATCTGGAATATGGAAATTCCAACGGCGATTACCGGATCCGGGACTTATCTACGGCGTTGGAACGCCAAAAAGCTTACGGAGCGGTTTTTTTACCTCTCCCGGGTCCCAAAATGATCTGGCAATTTGGCGAATTGGGATATGACCTTAGTATATACACCTGTTCCGATGGTACGGTTGATCTCGATTCCGGAGCCTGCCGACTGCAGGAAAAACCATCGGCTTTTGCATTGCACTACGATACCGATGAGAAAAGTCGGGAAGTTTATAATACTTGGGCACACTTGCTCGATTTGCGCTTACATAATGAGGTGTTCGATACGCGTGATTTTGAGATTCGATCCGGTGATTTAAAACCGCATATCCATATTCGGAATTCGAACACGGAAGAAGCTTTGAAGGAAGTCCTTATCATTGCCAATTTCACCCTTGAAGATCAGTCTATGCAGCCCGAATTCACAACTGCGGGAACTTGGTACGATTTGATGGATTATTCCAAAATCGAGGTGGAAGATACGGCAATGCGGTTGAATCTGGCTCCCGGGAGCTTTAAGATTTTTGGAAATGCACTTCCGCAGGGAGTTGAAGAGGACGAAGAAGAAGAGGATCTTTTGGAAGATGCGGGAAAGATCGATTTTCGATTGGTGCAGAATCCGGTCACTCAAGGAGTTGCCCGATTCAGCTATATTCATGCGACCAAAGGGATTATTAGTATGTACAACCTGGCCGGAAAAATGGTCAAGCAAGTCCGGCTAAAAGACGGAGAAGGTGTTGTCGAAATTCCGGTGGATCACCTTGGGAAAGGGATCTATTTTATTCGGTTGGATTCAAATCGCGGCGTGGTAAAAACCAAAATGATCATCGGAAATTGAGGAGCTGTAGAACCTTGCACCGTCCGTTGTAACCAGAATTGAAAAGAAATTATGAAGAAGGCCATTTGTTTAAGTATTGCGGTTTCCCTTTTTCTCCTGACCAATTCCTTTGGGCAATATCGGGAAGTTACCGAGATTAGTGATCGGGTACTCACCCCGGCGGTTCCCTTTCTGCAAATCGCGGGAGATGCCCGAGCTTCGGGAATGGGAGATATCGGGGTCGCCACTTCAGCCGATCTCTATGCTCAACAATGGAATGCCGCCAAATACGCTTTTATCGAAAGAAAACGAGGAATCGGCTTATCTTATACCCCTTATCTGCGAAAAATAGCCAATGATGTTCACGTGGGGCAGCTCAATTTTTATAACCGCATAAATGAACGCAGCACATTTGCCGCCAGTATCCGGTATTTTAGCTTGGGTGCCGTGGAACACAGAAATAGCATAAACGACCCGGGATATGAACTGAATCCCAATCAGTTTTCGTTGGATCTGAGTTATGCCTTAAAACTGAGCGATCATTTTTCAATGGGAATAACGGGGCGTTATATCCGATCGGATATGAAATTGCATTCGGTTTCTGATGATGCCCGTGCAGCTGCCGGATTGGGTATCGATATATCCGGTTTTTATGAAAGCTCGGTAATTTCTCATAAGGCTTTTGATAGCCGTTGGAGAGCCGGTTTTAGGGTGTCCGATATCGGCCCCAAAATAAAATATTACAGCGGAACCGAAGGAGAATTCCTGCCCACCAATTTAAGCCTTGGAGCCGGGCATGATTTTATTTTTAATAAGGAGAACAGGATCGGTGCGTATATAGAATTCAATAAACTCTTAATTCCCACCCCCAAGGATTCCAATGGAGATGGCCTAATCAATCATCAGGATGAATACTATCACCAAGGTGCCATCGAAGGTATTTTTTCTTCTTTTGGAGGGGCTCCCGACGGGTTTAGTGAAGAGCTCAAAGAGATCACTTGGGCATTGGGAATCGAATATAAATACCGCAATGCTTTTTCACTGCGTACAGGCTACTTTCACGAAAGCCCGGACAAGGGATACCGGCAATTTTTTACCTTGGGATTCGGATTTCGATATGCACTGGCAGAGTTGAATTTCTCATACTTGTTTAATACCGCTAAAAACGCAACTAATCCATTGGAGGGAGGGGTGCGTTTTAGTCTGGCCTTGAATCTGTAATAAAAGGTAAAATGTTATCGATTAATGTTTTGATGATGAAAAATGGTGAAATTAGTATTGCTGCTCGTATTCTCCGGATGGTAGGCCCATCGGCTCGCGAATCTCCGGTAACACAGCATTGTAATCCGGGCATAGCCTGTCGCAATACCTACAGCAGATAAATGCAATAAAGAAACGTCACAAATCCATAAAAGAACAACAATGGATTTGAAGTGATAAAATGGATTAAAAAACTTTTTAACATCTTAAAACAGCTATTTATCCCCATTTGTTAAAATACTAATAACCAACAATATGAAAAACTTATTAACACGAAAACGTTTGCGTCCGATAGCTTCCTCTTTAACAAGGGAAATTGAGGCAAATTTTAAATACCTTTAACAACGAAGAAAATTTTGTAATAGAATTCTTAAAAGAAATACTATGAGAATGTTTAATAAATTATTGCTTGTATGCATTTTCCTCACTCCGCTCTGGAGTTTTGCCCAGACTTCGGTTGCCGGGGTGGTCAAGGAGACCGATGAAACTCCGTTAGCGGGGGTACGGGTCATCAATCAAAGTACCCGGGCCCAGGCGTATTCCGATTTCGACGGTAATTTTAGTATTGCGGTCGAGGAAGGAGATGTTTTAAAGTTTGATCTGATGGGATATGAGGATCAAACGCTGGAATATACCGGGCAGCCGTTGATTACCGTTACCATGGAAACCTCGACGCAGATGCTGGATGAGGTAATCGTCCTTGGATACGGGACCACTACCTATAAAGATGCAACCGGATCAGTGGTCGGGGTGACGGCCAAAGATTTTAATGACGGGCTGAATACCTCCGTTGAGCAATTGCTTGGTGGGAAAGTATCCGGATTGCAGGTCATTTCCGGAGGAGGTGCTCCGGGTTCCGGATCGCAAATTCGAATTCGCGGAGGATCTTCACTGAACGCCGTAAACGATCCTCTTTTTGTAATTGACGGAGTGCCTTTGGATAACGGATCCGGTGTTTCCGGATCGGCTAATCCCTTAAATAGTATCAACCCGGCCGACATCGAATCCATAAGCGTCTTAAAGGATGCTTCGGCTACGGCGATTTATGGAGCCCGAGCCTCCAACGGGGTCATTATCGTTACTACCAAAAAAGGGAAAAAGAACCAGGAACTAAAGGTGAGTTTTAACTATGCGGCTTCTGTTCACGATCGCTTGAATCAAGTGGATGTTCTATCGGCCGATGAATTTCGTAACGTGATGGAGGAGCGAGGCAGTAGTGCAGCCCGGGAGTTAATGGGAGATGAAAATACCAATTGGCAGGATCAGATTTTCAGGACTGCAATTGCACACGATGCCAACGTAGGCGTAACCGGGGTATTGGGAGATTTTCTTCCGTTTCGGGTATCGTTGGGATATACTAAGGAGGAAGGGATTTTAAAAACAGGAGATTTTGAACGCTCAACGGCGAGCTTGAATTTTTCTCCAAGCTTCTTGGATGACCATTTAAAAATTGAAGCAAATGTAAGAGGAGCTTATGAAGAAAATCAATTTGCCGATCAGGGAGCCATTGGAAGTGCCATTCGAATGGATCCGACCCAACCGGTTTTTTCAGATGATGATGATTTTGGGGGCTATTGGGAGTGGCGTAACAGTAGCGGGGATCCGATTGCCATTGCCAATCTCAATCCGGTGGCTCTGCTTCAATTAAAAGACAACCATTCCTATGTAAACCGAAGTGTCGGAAATTTAAAATTTGATTATAACTTTCATTTTTTACCCGATTTAAAAGCGGTTTTGAATTTGGGCTATGATTATTCGGAGGGGAAAGGATCCAACACCATACCTCCTTATGCCCGTTCAGATTACAATGCCGACAATCCGGAAAATGGAGGTGTAAAGAGCGTTTATAAGCAGATTAGAAGAAATACTCTATTTGATTTTTATTTTAATTATTCCAAAGCGATAGAAGCTCTTAAAAGCAGCTTGGATGTCACAGCCGGATATTCGTACCAGAAATTTGCAGTAGATGATTACTCTCGGGCCCAGAATTACAATCAGAACGTGACCAATTATGATAAACGTTCTCCGTATGATCGGGTCTTGTTGGGCTATTTCGGGCGATTGAACTATATCTTTAATGATCGCTACCTGTTAACGGCCACGATTCGTCGAGACGGAACTTCCCGATTTTCCAAGGACAGTCGATGGGGATGGTTCCCGTCGGTTTCTCTGGCTTGGGATATAGCAGAGGAAAACTTTCTGGAGAGTTCGGATGCCGTGAGTAATTTAAAACTGCGATTGAGCTGGGGGATCACCGGACAAGAGAATCTGGGGAGTAATCCTTATCCCTATAAGCCCATTTATGTGTCATCTATCAATCATTTGGCATATTATCCCATCGGCGATAGATATGTGCCGACCCTGCGCCCGAATATTTATGACCCCAACTTAAAATGGGAAGAGCAGACTACCTGGAACCTCGGATTGGATTTTGGATTTCTGCAGAATCGTTTATATGGTTCTGTGGATGTCTATCAAAAGGAAACCAAGGATATGTTACAGACCGTAGCGGCTTCTTTACCTAATCTTAACAATCAGATACAAACCAATATCGGGTCGATGGAAAACAAGGGGATTGAAATCGAAGTGGGAGGAGACCTTATACGTTCGGGAGATTTAACTTGGACGGTACGGGCCAATGCTACGATGAACGAAAATAAGATTACCAAAATATCGGGATCCAGCAGTTCTGAATTCTATCAAACCGGAGGTATTTCGGGCGGTACCGGGAACACCATTCAAGTTAATATGGTCGGTCAGGCCGCTCAGTCTTTCTATGTTTACCAGCAAGTTTATGACAAGGATAAACGACCGATTGAAGATGCCTATATCGACCAAAATGGCGATGGTAAGATTAACGATAAAGATTTACGGGTTTTTCATTCCGGCCGACCGGATTGGACCTTGGGACTGAGTTCGAATCTGAATTATAAGAACTGGGATTTTGGCTTTTCCATGCGTGCCAGTTTAGGAAATTATATGTATAATAATGTGGCTTCTGATGTTGGTACGTATGCGGCCATTCGCGGGACTTCGGGATTTATTACGAATATCCAGAAGGATGCTTTTAATTCCGGGTTTACCAATAATCGTTATTTTACGGATTATTATATTCAGGATGCTTCTTTCCTAAAAATGGACTATATTACTTTAGGCTATACCTTTGATGATCTTTTGCCGGGAAGTATGAAAATGCGGTTGTATGGTACTGCTCAAAATGTATTTACGATCACCGACTATGACGGCTTAGATCCGGAAATTCCGGGAGGAATCGACAATAATTTCTACCCGCGATCAAGAATCTTTTCGTTTGGGGTAAACCTTAACTTTTAATCACTAAACTTATTGACCATGAGACGGATAAAAAATATATTTTATTTAATAGCAATTTTCGGACTGTTGGTAAGCCAAGGTTGTACCAGTGATTTGGATGTCAAGGTAAAAGACCCGGATCAGATTGTGGGCGAGGAAGCCTATCAGAGCATAGAAGATTATACATCGGGGATCGCAAAAGTTTATGCCGGATTAACTCTTTCCGGGCAGCAAGGTCCGGCCGGAGCCGGTGATATCGGAGGAATCGATGAAGGCTTTGGGCAATATATGCGAGCTTATTGGCAGTTGCAGCAATTGCCGACCGATGAAACCAAAATAGCCTGGAATGACGGAACACTGCAAACGTTGAATTTCCAGACCTGGACGAGCTCCAGTGAATTTATCAATGCCGCCTATAGTCGTTTTCTATACGAAGTAGAACTGGCGAATCAGTTTATCCGGGATTCCGGAGAAGATCGCTTGGAGGCAATAGGCCTTTCAGAAGGGGATCAGGAATTGGTTCATCAATATCAGCTTGAAGCGCGGTGGTTGAGAGCTCTGGCCTATTACCACGCCCTTGATATTTTTGGCAATGTTCCCTTTAAAACAGAAGAGGATCCGGTGGGTGGTTTTATGCCGGAACAAATCAGCAAAAAAGACCTGTTTGACTATATTGAATCAGAATTGCTGGACATCGAATCTGGAATGGTGGAACCTCGGGCAAATCAGTATGGACGCGCCGATCGGGCAGCTGCTTGGGCCTTGCTCGCAAAACTGTATTTGAATGCTGAAGTCTATACCGGAGAACCCCGGTATGAAGATGTTATTACTTATACCGAAAAAATTATGGGTACCGGCTACAGCCTGGCAAATCGGTATGAAAACCTGTTTCTGGCCGATAACAATACCGGAGATGCCGCTCATGAGATTATTTTTGGAATTCCCGGAGATGCCGAACATACACAGTCCTATGGGGGAACTAACTTTATTGTGAATGCATCGATCGGCGGAGATGCCGTAAGCCCCTCCGAAATTGGGATTCCCGGTGGTGGATGGGGAGGAACCCGTACCACCAAAAACCTGATTTATCTATTCGATGCCGATGGCGATTTGAGCGATGTGAAGGACGATCGAGGAAAACCTTATCACGGTGGGGAGGGAATCTTCCTAACGGAAGGACAAAACATCGAAATTAACGATGTAACGGTTTACAGTGACGGTTACGGAGTATTGAAATTTAAGAACCTGAATTCGGATGGAAGCCCCGGAAAAACGGGAGAGAGCGACGCCAGTATGGTGAGTATCGATTTCCCGTTGTTCCGACTGGCCGATGTATATCTTATGTGGACGGAGGCCAAAATGAAAACCGGAACGGCCGATGCTACCTATGTGAACTTGCTTCGGGAACGGGCTCATGCCAAGACGGTTTCAGCCGGTAAAATCGACGATCAGTTTATATTAGATGAAAGGGGGAGAGAGTTGTATTGGGAAGCTACCCGAAGAACCGATCTGATTCGTTTTGGAAAATTCACGGGCGGAGACTATCTATGGCCGTGGAAAGGAGGGGTAAAAGGCGGAACGTCAACCGATGATATCTATAATTTATATCCTTTACCGGTTTCTGATTTGACCGCCAATCCCGATAATTTAACCCAAAATCCGGGGTATTGATTTTTAATTGTATAAAACAAAATAAAGTAAGATGAAAATTGTCAACTATATACTTGGATTAATACTTGTTACCGGGGCCGTGAGCTGTAGTGATAAGGATTATACAATGATTGATTCCGCGCTGGAAAATCCTCAGCTCACCGCCTCGGCTACAGATCTCGTGTTGGAGGGTGAAGAGGCCGATCAAGAAGGCGTTAATTTTACATGGGATGTTCTCGAAACGGGAGTCAACACGCCGGTAAGTTATATTCTTGAAATGGTAAAAGGCGGAGGTGATTTTTCAGATCCCGTTACACTAATGGTCTCTGATGAAACATCTTTTTCCCTGAGTGTCAAGCAACTTAATGCTCGAGCCTTGTCTTTGGATCTCGAACCGGAAGAGAAAGGTACACTGGATGTTCGCGTTCTGGCACAGGTAGGTTCTTCCAACGGAAAAGTTTTTGTTTCCAATACAGCGACCTTAACAGTTGTACCCTATACCGGTATTCTTGATCTTTCCACGACTTGGGGAGTTGTTGGAGATGCTACTCCCAATGGCTGGGATGGCCCGGATATCCCGGTTTATCAAACGGGAAAAAAAGATGTACTGGCGGCCTATGCTACCTTAACGGATGGGGAGATTAAGTTCCGTGAGAATAATGAATGGGTAAATGATTTTGGTGGTGAAAACGGGGAATTGGTTCCGGGAGGTGCTAATATCGAAGTAGAAGCCGGGCAGTATCAAATTACGATGAACCTGGAGGAACTCACTTACAGCTTGAAGAAGTTTTCTTTGGGGATTGTGGGGGATGCCACAGCAAACGGTTGGGATGGTCCGGATCAGGAACTCACTTTTGATGAGACTTCAGGTAAATTCCGCACGTTGATAACATTGACCGATGGCCAAATTAAATTTCGGCTTAACGATGCCTGGGATGAAGATTGGGGAGGGAGCGACGGAAATCTCGTCGCCGGCGGTGATAATATTGATGTGCAGGCCGGGACCTATCTTATCTCGGTAGATCTTGACGGAGAAACATACGAACTGGAACCCCTCGATCAGGTCTGGGGCGTTGTAGGTGATGCTACTCCCAATGGTTGGGAGGGGCCGGATATTCCCTTGCAAATTGACTATGCCAGTGATTATGCCTCCGGAAACGGAATCTGGTATGCCGAAAACGTAGAGCTTACGGATGGTGAAATTAAATTTCGGGCCAATAATTCCTGGGATCTGGATTACGGAAGTGACGCCGCCGATGGCAATCTGGGGCAGGGAGCGGCAAACATTCCGGTGAGTGCCGGAGTCTATACCATCACCTTAAATTTAGATAATCTGACTTATGAACTGGAGGTGCAGTAAATTTGGATAAATCATAACCATACAACCACCCTTTTCAAATAACCTTGAAAAGGGTGGTTTTTTATGGGCTCAAAATGAAATGAAAAATGGGATTGATGCCGACTACGAAAATCAGTTTTTCAAAGTATCCTGCATCTGCTCACCCCCAAATTCGATATAGAGTTCTTCGTTGAGCATATTGATATTATTCTTTTTAAAGGCTTTGTCAATGGCGATGATGCAGTCGTTAATAAAGACTTTGTAATCCTGATAAACTCCCGAATTTACCCAGCATTCGGCAATAAAATAGGTGATGTTTCCCTTGATTTCGCGAAAGATGACCTGACTGTCCTCCATGATGATTTTATCTACGTTTCGAAGAGCTTCGGTAGCGATTTTTTGCGCTTCCTCCAAATCGTTGCTTTTGGGAATACCGGCAATAATATCGGCTCTTCGCTTGCCGATTCGGGTGTAATTGATAATCGGATTTTGAAAAACCTCCCGATTGGGGATGGTAATCAACTGGCCCTGATAGGTAAGAATGCAGGTATCCCTCAGTTTAACTTCGGTAACAAAACCTTCCAATTCTTGTACGCGGATGATTTCCCCTTTATAAAAAGGTCGTCGAAAAGCCAGAAATATACCCGACATAAAATTGGCTGCAATATCCTGAAAAGCAAAGGCCAGCCCGATTCCTATAATTCCGGCTCCGGCCAGGGTTTTTTCAATGGCTCCATCGAGACCAATGATCTTGAGGCCGGTAAAAACGACCATTAGGATCATGATGACATAAAGAATGCTAAAAGCAAGATTGGCCAGGGTCGGAGTCGGGAAGATCCTTGAGAACTTTGATTTAAGGAATTTTTTGAGTTTACGGGCCAGAAAGAAGCCGACGACAAATACAATAGCGGCAATTACCAAATTGGGCAATAAGCTCACCATCGCCGTAAACCAATCATTTAGTTTTTCGGATATAATTTCAAAGACTCTATGGAGCTGAACATCCATAATATGGGGTTTAGATTTAGGAGATTGAAAAATAAGAAAAAAGCGTCAATTAATAGCGTTAAACCTCTAAATAGGGGTTTTCGGCATAGAAAGTAATATTTCTTATGACGTGCGGTATTTTCCGGAAATGGAAAAGTTTGAACCGCTTCAATATTTAATTTTTGTTTCGATTGATCTCTATGGTGTTTTCCTGTTTATTCATGGCTTTAAAGTAGGTAAGTGCCTCTTTGATAGCTTGATTAACGGAGGAGTATTCCAAATCGAGTACCTGACGGGATTTGGAATTGCTGTAAAAATTTTTGATACATAAAATCTTCATATTCACGATACTTAAACTGGTTTTAATACCCAGTTTACGAATCAGTTCTCCCAGGTAGCCCAAAAGTAATAATAGCGGCTTAGGCAGGGGGATCAATACCTGACGATCATGTGTTATGCTTCGAAGCTTTGTATAGAACTCTTTATAAGTAAGATTTTCACCGGCAATTAAATGGTTTCCGGAAGGATTACAGATGGTTAGGCTTTTGTAAATGGCTTGGGCCACGTCTTTTACGGGAACAAAGTTTTTTCCTCCGGGCGGATAAAAAACTATCTTCTTACCCCATGCCATTCGGATGATTTTCCCCGAACTGGGCTTGTGGTCATAAGGACCGATTAAAAAGGTAGGGTTGAGAATACAGGCTTCCATCTCGGCTGATGCACGGACGATAAAATCCTCTGCTTGTGCCTTACTTTGCGCATAAAACAAGCGGTTGAATAGGGGGCTCATCGGCTTTTTTTCTGTTCCGGGATCGCTCCGGGATCCAAAACCCAAGGTGTTTGCCGTGCTGATGTAGATAAACCGTCGGACTCCCAACTGCTGGGCGTGTTCAAACAACCGTCGGGTGGCTTTATAATTAATCATTTCATAATCCCGCGGGGAAGTTTTGTTGGTTGAGGTATCAGCTGCCAAGTGGACAACAAAGTCTGATTTTTGCAGATAAGGATCGTAGTCTCCCCAGAGATCCATGCGAATGAGGTTCAGGTTTTTATGTTTTTTTCCGTGATATCGGCTTCCTTCTCTGATCATGGCATACAGGATAAACCCTTTGACCAAGAGGAGGTTTGCCAAATTGGTGCCCAAAAGCCCGCTGATTCCCGTAACAAATACTTTCTTCACACTGCTTCTTTCTGCATTTTTCGTGTTAAAATACGAAGTGATAACCAAGTGGGCGTGATTTTTAAAACCAACCAACTTAGCGGATTGACTTTGATTACTGGTTTTTCTTTTAAGACTCCTTCAATTCCACGCTTTGCTACATATTCAGGTTCGCGGGTTGTCAATCGGCCTAAAAAACCTTGTTTTTCGATACGACGAGTTCGCTCCTCTGTCGTTTTCATACCCCCCGGGTTAATCACGCTTACCGATACCGAAGAATTCTTTAATTCACGATTTAAACCTCGTGAGAAGGAATCGATAAAGGCTTTGGAAGCCGGATAAACGGTTTTATAGCCCATCGGAGAATAGGCGGCAAGACTGGAAATATTAAGAATATAGCCTTGCTTTTGGCGCAAGAGATTGGGGAGGAGTTGATGTGTGAGTAGTGAGGTAGCTCTCACATTTAATAAAATCATCTCATCCAGTATATCGACATGAATATCGCCAAATCGCTGACTCCCGCCAATTCCCGCATTGTTTACCAAAAGATCAACGTTATACTGCTTATTTATTTCCCGGGTTAGCCTCAACAGGTTTTCCTTTTGAGATAAATCTATTTCATAGCATTTTGTCCGGATTCCAAAATTTTCGCTTAGTGAATGGGCGGTTTGTAGTAAGTTTTGCTCGGGAAGGCTTATTAAAATAAGATTTCTCTTTCGTTCTGCAAGCTCTTGTGCAAAACATTTCCCCAGTCCGCGGCTGGCCCCGGTAATAACTGCATACGGCTTATTTTCTTTCATAGGTTCGAATGGATTGACTACAAATAACGTAAAAACCTATTGTTTTATAGCGATTTGAAGGTAATCATTCGATAAAAATAGGCGGATTAAGGGAGCTGTAAGGATAACGGCACGTATGCTGTCAAAATTTATAATAAGCCTTGGTCCGAGGGTTCTTCGGGGGTTGATATTCCTATAGTTTAAAAGGATACTTAGCAGAATCAACCTGAAGAATTATTATGTTGATCCGCCTGTGGTTAGAGTCAGCTTTCCGTGTTTAACGCCTTTTGTGCTGATCACGCGATCAGCGAGCTCCCGTATTCGCTTCCCTTTTCCCTTTACCATAATCACTTCAATACAATTATTGGAATCCGGATGCGCATGCATATTCGAAATAATCTCATCGTGAAAATCCTGTTGAATTTCGTTTAACGCGGAAGGGAAGGTAACGGCATGGTGATCGACGACGAGGGTTATAGTGCCCAAGGCATTTTCCTTTTCGTCCCATTCCTCCTCCATTATAAACTTCCTTATCAGGTTCTGCACGGCTTGTGATCTGCTGGGGTAGCCTTTTCGTTCAAGAGTTTTGTTAAAATGATCAAACAGTTCTTTGCTAATGGAGATTGCAAAACGGGTTGTTTTTGATTTTTTCATTTTTAATATCTTTTGAAGATGACTCCGTGAGCTGTGTTTAAAGATAAAAAAATTAGTGTTGAAACGGGGGAGCTGAAAAAGGAACAAGTAGTGGGCTTAAACGTTTATTTCAAACCGCGATCGTCTCACAGTAAGCATCTCAGAGGTTTATTTTGAATGCCGTGATAAATTTTAACTCATGTAGAGGGGAATTTATCCCTCGTCGTCTGCCTTTCAATCCCATGGAAAATGACAAGTCAATCTTCAAAAGAGATGATAAGACCGCGATTCCTTAAAAAGGATCAACGCACCAATCTCTATTTTTGAAGCGGGTATTTTAGAAGCGATACCGGATGCTCAATCCGAAGTCCGGAGCAAAATTGCTATACACATCATAGTTGGCCAGAGCTATTTCGGGTCTGAAGTCGAGGGCTAATTGCAAGGGAATATCTTGAAAATTATATTCAATCCCAAGGCTTCCGGCTATAAGGGCAAAAATACCATCATCATGACGCTCAATACCTCTGGAATCATGTATATTTCCGATTCCTGCTCCTGCTCCGGCATACCAATTAAATCCTTGTTCCAAAGGCCATACCCACTGATAGAGCCCCACGATTTTAAAGGCATTGAAATCACTTTTGTTTCGAAGGCCCAAATCGGCCTCAATTCTATTGTTTTCATAGAGGTAACGCTGATAGGTTATTTCGGGGCCAAAACCTTCGCCACCGCCCAATCGTAAACCGATCGCATTTTCACTAATTTCCTGAGCCTGCATTGCTATTCCCATCAGGAAAAAAATCAATGATGATATCAACCATTTTTTCATGAATGTCGTGTTCTTTTAGAAAAGCAAATATGCCGATTTATGGAATGAAATGCGTTAATTTTTGGTTAACTCTTGAAGGAACCATATCCTGCTATCCTTTATCGACTTTCAAATTTGTTGAAGGAAGCTTAAAAATCTCGTATTTATGGGCTGAATCGCAATTTCACAAATCCTTCTTCTTATGGCTTTCGACCAAAGTTGCGGGCAGTTATTAATGCAATTGGACTCCCCTGAAATTTAGTTCTTACCGTCAATCTTTAGGCGGTGGATACGGAGTCTCCTAATTAACGGGGGAATGACCATTTGCAACAAACGGATCGTTAACTAAATTTATAAATAAAAATTTAAATTAATCCTTTAAGTAATATGATATAACCTTTTGTTTATATGTATTTTCTATCATCGTATCATTTTTTACGTGGAGGATACCCAAGTGTTGAAATTGAAAGTTTTGGTTTTCTTCGATGAGTCCGATACCGAGATCTTCAATGAAATGATTTTGAATTTTTAAAACGGTTTGACGGGGTAAAATTAAAACCGGCGAATATCCATAAGGTCGGAGTTCAATCGAGAGATCTACCGTGATTTCACCCGTGAGAACATGGTCATGCGAAATTCCGTCAATGACAAAATTTTTGGGAATAGCATCTGAATAACTTTCTACCGTATATTTAAAATAAAGCGGAATCTCGCCATCGGAATAAGAATGCGTTGAAGAAATTGAATCTTGAAATTCGGATACCTTTTGAAAAGCTTCATTATTCTGCTTTAAAAGAACGATATTTTTTAAGGGGATTTTTAGGCTGTCTTCAAGAACCGGAAGGTTTAGAATCAAATTTCCGTTATAAATAATACGGCTTGAAATGTTGTGAATAGTGCCGTTAACCAGCATATTTATAGTCGTTGTTTGATCTTCTACCGGTGTGGTTGAAGAAAAAGAAAACCCCGTGGTTTCAAATTCATTTACCGAATCTCTAACTTTTAGATCCACCTCCTTTCTCGGTCCCTCTTCATCCAGTCCTGTATATACCCATTGATTGTCGATAGCCAAAGGAAAATACTGGGCAGAACCATCCCGCGGCAATGCTGTACCGATGGTTCCATTGGAAGAACAGGCTGTAAGGAGGGTCAAAAATACCCCCCACAAAATAAATTTAGGAAACATGAAACAACGGTTCTATACTGCTAATTATTAAATTCCTTTTTAATGCGAGCCAGTCGGCGCTTGGATTCTCTTTTCTTAATCGATTCGCGTTTGTCATAAAGTTTTTTCCCTTTGCACAGGGCGATTTCAAGTTTTGCCAATCCTCTTTTATTAATAAAAAGACGCAGAGGAATAATAGTAAGCCCCGTATTGGTCACTTTTTTAGATAATTTTCTCAGTTCTCTTTTGGTCAGTAACAATTTTCGCTCGCTTCGCGGATCGTGATTAAAGTGAGAAGCATGAGAATATTCTTGAATGGTCATGTTAATCGTAAACAACTCACCGTTGTGAAATTCACAGAAACTCTCGGCAATACTGGCTTTTCCCTCCCGAATCGCCTTGATTTCGGTTCCTACCAGCTGAATTCCTGCCGTGTACTTCTCCAAAATCTCATACTGGAATCGAGCTTTTCTATTTTTTATATTGATGGTATTCTTTTGCATAAGTGCTAAAATACTAAGGTTTTTTATTTACGACAAGATTTATTTAGCTTTGTGCCTTTAATCGCTGATTTTTTGGATGCTTGTAGAGCGCGTAATTTCGGCTATCATCGGGTTTGATTATGAACTGGGTATCGGTTCTTTTAAGGAATTATAACGGTCTTCGGAGATGGAAGATGGCCCTGGCAGCGACTCTGTTTTTGGGAAGCGGATGGGGTTGTAACTCTTTTGTTACGAAGCAGGATGCCGCCGAAAATGTGGCGCGTTTAGATCAGGTTTATTTGAGCCGTAAAGAGCTGTCGGAAAATTTGCCAAAATCACTTTCCCCGGAGGATAGTGCCGCTTTTTCTCATAATTATATCAACCGGTGGGCCACCAAGCAACTTCTCTTAAAAAAAGCCAAACAAAACCTGCCTACCGAGCAGCAGCGGCAGTTTGAAGCCATGATCAATGATTATCGGCAGGAGTTATACACCGAGGCCTATAAAGAAAGGCTGGTTCAACATGAATTGGATACCGTGGTAAGTGCCGATGAAATCAATCGGTACTTTTCCCAAAACGAGCAAAAATACAAGCTGGATCGGGATATTGTAAAGCTGCGTTATATCAAGCTGCCAAAGGATTTTAAAAATACCGATGAGATCAAAAAACGACTTGAGCGTTTTGACGAGGAGGATCGTGAAATTTTGGAAGATCAGGCTTCCTTATCCGATTCTTATAATCTGAATGACTCCTTGTGGTTGACGGCCAGGAGCGTGACGACTATTCTTGAGGATCGGAATCTGGTTCCCGACAATAAAAAATACTTAAAAAAAGGTAATTTTATAGAGGTCAATGACTCGATAAGTTTATATTTGATTTATATTAAAGATGTACGTTTAAGAGATGAAGATGCCCCGCAAAGCTTTTTAAAACCCCGAATAAAACGTATTATTTTAAATAAGAGGAAATTAGAATTTGAAAAAAAATTGGAAAAAAGAATTTTAGATGATGCATTGGAACACAACCGCTTTGAAACCTATCCTTAAATCCTGTTTTTTTATAGGAGTATTGCTGTATATGGGTTCATTGCAGGCGCAGGTATTCAATACCAACAATAAGGATCCGAATCGCTTGACCAATCCCGGTAACACCCTTACACCTTCCAACGAGACAGAGATGATGAACCGGGACTCGATAATTAATCCGACCGAACGTACGATTGCTCCGGTAGTTCAGGAATCTCCTATGGATTCCCTTGAGAAAACTGATTTTGATCGGTATAAAATAGACGGCGTTGCGGCTGTGGTGGGAAAATATGTGATATTGGACAGTGATATCGAGAAGTTTAGGATTGATGTGGAAAATCGCTTTCCCGACAAATCCGACATCTCCGATTGTGAGATCGTCAATAATATGATGGAAAATAAACTCTTCTCACATGCGGCTTTACAGGACAGTACCGTTTTTCAACGGGTGCAAGATGCTCAAATTGAGAATCAGGTCAATCAGCAGTTAGCGCAATTGGAGCAACATCTTGGGAGTATGGATAAAATATTGGAATACTATCGAAAGGACTCAGAAGATGAAATTCGTGAAGAACTCTTTGAAGTCAATAAGGAGAATCAATTGGCACAGGCTATGCAAGAGAAGATTATCGATGAGATCGAGATCACTCCCGAGGAGGTGCGAAATTATTTTGAGGATATTCCGGAAGATGAGCGGCCAAAATTCAATGACGAAGTTGAACTTTCTCAGATTGTTATTGAACCCAAAACCCCGCAGGCTGAAATTGATAAAGTGGTGAAACAGCTCAACGATATGCGGGATGACATCTTAAATAACGGTGCCAGTTTTGCCACCAAAGCCGTTTTGTATTCTCAGGACGGAACCAGTGTTAACGGAGGGAAAATGACCATTACCCGAAAAGATCCGCTGGATAAGGACTTTAAAGAAATTGCTTTTAGCCTTCGCGAAGGGGAGATCAGTAAGCCGTTTAAATCTTCTTTTGGGTATCATATTATTCAGGTAGATCGGATTTTGGGGCAGCAACGTATGATTCGTCATATTATTTTGATTCCAAGGGAGACGAAGGCTTCGCTGGAAGCCGCCAAAGCCAAGGCTGACAGCGTGAGAACACTGATTGAGGATGGAACCTATACATTTGCCGAGGCAGCACTGCGTTTTTCTGATGAAGAGAAAACACGTGGTGACGGGGGCCGCCTTATCAATCCGGAAACCGGTGATGGTCGTTTTGTGATGACTGATATTGATCCCACCATGTATAACGAAGTCAAACGGCTGAAAGAAGGGGAGATCTCCAAACCCCTGAGTGATCAAACCCGAACCGGACGACAATATTATAAGCTGCTCACCGTCACTCATTTTTATCCCGAGCATATTGCAGATTATTCTAAAGACTATACCAAAATTCGAGATCTGGCTCTTCAGAACAAGCAGATTAAGGCCGTTGAAAAATGGCGAAAGGAAGAGATTGAAGAAACCTTTGTAAAAGTGGATAAGGAATTCTCCAAGTGTGATTTTGACGAGAATTGGCTTAAAAAATAGAAAAGTATGTCGGATGTAAAGGCAGTGGATGAATGGGTTGAAAAATACCGGCGGGTCAAGGCCGAAATCGGGAAGGTTATCGTGGGGCAGGAAAATGTTGTCGATCAGCTTTTAATTTCTATATTCTCGGGAGGGCATACCTTATTGGTGGGGGTTCCCGGTTTGGCTAAGACATTGTTGATTAATACGGTGTCAGAGATTTTAGGACTGCAATTCAGCCGCATTCAGTTTACCCCCGACCTTATGCCCAGTGATATTTTGGGGGCTGAAATATTGGATGAGAATCGACGATTTAAATTTATAAAAGGCCCCATTTTTGCCAATATCGTATTAGCCGATGAAATTAATCGGACTCCTCCTAAAACGCAGGCTGCCCTACTGGAGGCGATGCAGGAAAAAGCAGTGACCATTGCGGGGAAACGCTATCAGCTCGCTGCTCCCTATTTTGTTTTGGCTACTCAGAATCCAATTGAACAAGAAGGAACCTATCCTTTGCCCGAGGCCCAATTAGATCGTTTTATGACCTCGGTATTATTAGATTATCCAACGTTTGAAGAAGAAGTGCAGGTGGTTAAAAATACAACATCGACTCATCAATATGAGGTAGAAACTCTTTTTTCGGCTCCTGAAATCCTGGAAATCCAAGCCTTGATTAAAAGAGTTCCGGTTCCCGATAACGTTATTGAATATGCCGTAAATCTCGTATCCACAACCCGCCCTAACGGAGCTCGAACTTCAGATTTTGTCAAGGAATATGTTGATTGGGGAGCCGGTCCGAGAGCTTCTCAAAATTTGATTCTGGCCGGTAAAACCCACGCTGTTTTACAGGGGAAGTACGCTCCTGATATTGAGGATGTAAAAGCCGTGGCTCATGGAATTTTACGTCATCGAATCATAAAAAATTACAAAGCGGAAGCAGAAGGTTTTACGATTGAATCCATTATTGACCGTTTGTTATAGGCGTTTTAAATCTACGGGATGGCAAGTGTCTCAAAACGATTTCTTTCGGTAACGAAGTGATCCATTTTTAATTCTTTGATAAACAATAGATTCCTTCTTCTCGTCATATACCTTCAATGAAGTTGGCGAGGGATGATAAATTACTTCTCAAAAGAGATTAAAAAGCTACTGAAAGGGTGTAACCCTGCTTATTCTTCTTAGTTCTTAGAAAGTTATGAAAAAAATTCTTTTACTGAGCGATACGCACGGGTATATGGATGATAGAATCCTGGCTTATGCCAATAAAGCGGATGAAATCTGGCATGCCGGCGATATCGGCTCGCTGGAGGTTACCGATCAACTGCAGGGAAAGGGTGTGCTACGAGCGGTATATGGAAATATAGATGAGGTGAAAATCCGACAGGATTTTCCTTTGAATAACCGGTTTACCTGTGAAGGGGTAACGGTTTGGATTACGCACATCGGCGGCTACCCCGGGCGTTATGAGGCCCGTGTACGGAAGGAGCTTGCGACCAATCCCCCACAGCTTTTTATTTCGGGACATTCTCATATTTTAAAAGTAATGAATGATAAAAAATATGGGCTTTTGCACATGAATCCGGGGGCGATCGGGCGTCATGGTTTCCACAAGAAAAGGACGATGTTACGTTTTGAGATCCATCAGGGAGACATTCGTGATCTTGAAGTAATTGAGTATCCTCGTTGAGAACTTGGATTTTCTTTCCTCAAATAATTGTATTTTTGCCATAACTAAAACCGAATTATGTTAGATAGATTGAATTTGATAAAACAGCGTTTTGATGAAGTTAGTGACCTCATTATCCAGCCTGCGGTAATTGAAGATCAGAAACGCTATGTCAAACTCACCAAGGAATACAAAGAGCTCCGGGAGCTCATGGCAGAGCGCAAAAAATATATCGAGCTTACCGATAACATCGAAGAGGCCAAAAGTTTAATGGAGACCTCCAACGACGAAGAGATGATCGAGTTGGCCAAACTCCAACTTGAAGAAGCCGAAAGTGCGCTTCCCGAGCTGGAAGAGAAAATACGGATGTTATTAATTCCCAAAGATCCGGAGGACGAGAAAAATGCCGTGGTTGAAGTACGGGCCGGAACCGGTGGCGATGAAGCCAGTATTTTTGCGGGGGATATTTTTAAAATGCTGAGTCGGTATTGTGAGCATCAAGGCTGGAAAGTTGATGTTGTGGACTTTAATGAAGGCACCAATGGCGGATTTAAAGAAATTCAGTTTGAGGTTTCGGGGGAAGAGGTATATGGAACCTTAAAATATGAGGCCGGGGTTCACCGGGTTCAGCGGGTACCCCAAACCGAAACGCAGGGGCGGGTTCATACCAGTGCTGCATCGGTGATGGTTTTTCCGGAAGCGGAGGAATTTGATGTCGAAATCAATCCCAAGGACGTCCGCATTGATTATTTTTGTTCTTCGGGGCCCGGAGGGCAATCGGTGAATACCACGTATTCTGCAGTACGGCTGACTCATGAACCTACCGGTTTGGTGGCGCAGTGTCAGGATCAAAAGTCGCAGCATAAAAATAAGGAAAAGGCTTTTCGCGTGTTGCGTTCCCGGTTATATGATTTGAAATTGGCAGAAAAAGAAGCTGAAGATGCCGAAAAAAGAGGTTCCATGGTGCGTACCGGTGACCGCAGTGAAAAAATCCGGACGTATAACTATCCGCAGGGTCGGGTAACCGATCACCGAATCAACCTGAGTGTTTATGATTTGCCCAGTGTAATGGACGGTAATATACAAAAGTTTATCGATGAGTTGAAGTTTGTGGAGAACACGGAAAAACTAAAGGATATTTCTGAAAATCTGCTTTGATTCTCGGTTTAAAATCTGGCGTGTCCAGCACGTCAAGAAAATAGCGACCTCATTATCTCTTTTGGGGAGCAATCGGCTATTTTATCCCGAGTGCGGGCAATAAATATAATGTCTATCAAGGAAGGTTGCTCTTCCGGGAGTCGTAAAAAACAAAAAGGACTACTCTTTGATTTTTTTTAAAAATTTTAGGGAAGGCGGATAGATTATTTTGTCTCCTTATCCAAATAATCGGGGGTTCCGCTATCATTGCTGTCCGGGAATTCAATATCCGCCGGAGTTAACCAGTCTTTATCGGTTTTATGGATGATGATTTCGTCACGGGTTGGGGTGCCATCACCGTCATCGTCGTCATCGAGATAATTAGGAGTTCCATCGCCGTCGGTATCATCATCGTCCAGATTACCATTGCCATTGAGATCCTCCATATAAGAAGGAATTCCATCTCCGTCATGATCCATTTGGACGGCACTGATTAATTGGAAAGAGAGGATAAAAGGATCGTAGGGTAAAATTAAGGCTTCCTGAGGCGGGGCATTGAAAAAGCCCAGTCCTGAAGGTACGAAGACGGCACCAATTCCAAAGTCATCGCTGTACTCAATGGTTCCGTCGGGATTTTCGGAGATCGCGCTTCCTCCATGAAATTCGGTAATTCCGGCGATTACTCCTTTTAGGGTAATAAAGGGCTCATTCGATTGTGGAAAATCAACCACTATCGGGGTACGAACATTGCGCATCAACCGTTGATTCAGTGCTTCGGCTTTATAAGAAACCGCTACTTTATCGGCAAAAGTGGGCTGATACTCCTCTTCATTTCCTTTTTTAATGACCAGATAATATACTGTGTATTCGACATCATTTTGCTGTACCGTCTTTTGTTTTAGATGCTCCGATTCGATAAGCGGGGTTTTATCGGTATCCTTTTTTCCTATAGTATCAAATACCACCCGTTTAAAGTGGGCTTGTACTTCATCATCCTCAACTTTATAATAATGCGTTTCCAGAAAAGATTCTATTTCTTCGATGTTTTCTTCATAGACCTCGGCTTCATCTCTGGCCGGTTCCGGACGAAAAGGATTTCGACGATTGTCATTCTCACAAGATAGAAGTACAAAAATAAAAATCAGAAAGATATAATTTCGCAATTTCACTGCATCTTTGGGTTTAGTTGCGCAAGATACAATTTTCATTGTATTTTGTTTATTTTTGAGTAAAATTCTGAATATGAGAGTTGATAAATTCTTGTGGTGCGTGCGTTATTTTAAAACCAGAAGCCTGGCTACCAAGGCCTGTCGGGGAGGGCACGTGAAGATTAACGGTCAACATGTGAAGCCTTCAAAAGATGTATTTATCGGAGATGATATCAGCCTTCGAAAAAACCAAATCGATTATCAATTAAAGGTTATTGATCTTCCCACATCCAGACAGGGAGCCAAATGGGTAAACCTATATGTGATGGATGTTTCACCTCATGAAAATTTAAAGAAAAGAGAGCTTTTGAAATATGACCGATCCAAGGGGCGGAAAAAGGGAACAGGACGCCCGACCAAGAAGGAAAGACGTGATTTGGAAGAATGGTATGAAGAGAAAATGGAGGATTGGTTTGACGATGAATAAAGGCCTCTAAGAGAGATTATCCCTTAGGGGTAAATTTGCCTGAGGATTAAATAATCACACGTTCATTCAAGGGGCTTTTACGATTGGTCAAAAGTTTTTGGGCTAAAAATTGAATGTCTTTGAAATCGTTGTATCCTTGGAGAGATCGCCCCAGGATATAGCTCTTGGTATAAGCCTCCCAGGTTTTGCAGTCCTTTTTGAGTGCTTTGTAGAGTCCGATTAAAATAGATTTTGTAACGGTTTTATTGAAATACCCAAGATCATAGCAGCATCGTGCCAGTAAGGCTCCACGAGCCATGTTATAGGCGGTATCTTTAAATCCGATGGGTTCTTTATAGCTTTTTAGAACGTTTTCTTGAAGTAGAGGAGGTATTACCCTTTTTAGATCTTCACAGAGCAGCAGATAATGTTGAAAAGCAATCTTATCCTCCGGCAATTTGGTTTTTAAATACTCTTTATAATTGGTCTTTTCGGTAGCTTTATAGACGAGATTTAGGTTTTGATCTTGATTCTGTTTAATGAGATTGCTTAAGGTTTCTAAGGCTTCCTCCCGGCTTTTGATTTGCCATTTATCTTCGACTATTACTTTAAGTTCGATATCATTAAGTCCCGTAGTATAAGAATTTAAATAAGCAAAATTAAGGGAAGATTCCAAAGCTCCTATCAGTATATAGTCAAGCTCTTTGCCTTCGACCTTTTGTTCTTTATTTACCCGAATGTCTCCAATGCGTAAAAGTTGAAAGATTTTAGAAAGCATACTCTCCGGTTTTCAAGTTGATGTTTAGAGGTCATTTAAACTTTCAAAAATGGGCTGCAAAATGACCTTATTGCCCCGGATTTAGTCTTTTTTTCGACCGTAGCTATGGCTATGCTCTACAAAAAAGCCGTCATCCGGAACAATGATCTCTATTTTTCGCTTCAATCCCAAAAGTCTAAATCACCTCTTATCCTAAAATAGGAGGAGCGAGTTCCTTTTTTGTTTGGAAACCTTGAAAAAGAAAGGAATACCCTGTTGCAAGCTCCCCCGAAACTTTGCGCTCCCGAGATTCCTGTAGAATTTGATGCCTGTTGACTCTATTTTTTACGCCGCCTCAGACCTTTCCCCAAATTAAAATCAGGAATAACCCTTCTCGGGTTAAGGGAGCTATCCTTTTTTTATGCGATCAATTTGGAAAAAGATGGCTCCGGAAAGTTATATCAGGCATTTAACATGACCGGCATAACGAGCATAAGCACGTTTTCCCCTTCTTCCAATCCATCTTTCGGGGTCAGGATTCCGGCCCGATTAGGAAGGCTCATCTCCAATTGGATATAATCGGATTCCAGATTATTCAACATTTCATTGAGGAATCGGGAATTAAATCCGATATCAAGATCATCTCCATTATAATCACAGGTTAATCGTTCCTCGGCTTTATTACTAAAATCCAGATCTTCGGCAGAAACTTTTAATTCTGATCCAGCGAGGGAGAGTTTAATTTGGTGTGTGGTTTTATTGGAGAAAATAGAAATTCGGCGAACCGAATTCAGGAATTGTTGTCGGTCGATTTCCAATATATTCGGATTTTCCTTTGGAATCACCGCTTCATAATTGGGATATTTTCCATCAATCAGGCGGCAGGTCAACTCCATATCGTCAAAGGTAAAACGAGCATTGGAGTCATTGTATTCTATTTCTACATGATCTTCACTACCGGCCAAGGTGCTTTTCAAAAGGGTAAGTGGCTTTTTCGGCATAATTAGATTGGTTGCCTTCTCTACGGCAATATCTTCCCGGGAATATTTTACTAATTTATGGGCATCGGTGGCGACAAACGTTAAGCCCTCTTCAGAAAATTCAAATAGCACGCCCGACATAACCGGTCGAAGATCATCGTTTCCGGCGGCAAAAATTGTTTTTGTGATAGCGGTGGCCAAGACATTCCCCAGCATACTGACCTGTTCCGAATCCTCGATTTCGGGAACGGTGGGAAATTCGTCACTGTCGGCATAGGCCAATGCGTATTTTCCTTGGCTGGAGCTCAACTCGACCGTATTATTACCTTCTTCTACGATAAAAATAAGAGGTTGTTCTGCAAAGGTTTTAAGCGTATCCAGTAGTAATCTTGCCGGGATGGCAACACTCCCGTTATCTTCAGATTCTACTTCCATCGAGGCTGTAATTGTCGTTTCTAAATCAGAAGCAGAAACCTTCAATTGATTTCCGTGAAGTTCAAATAAGAAGTTATCTAAAATAGGAATGGTGTTATTGTTGTTAATTACCCCTCCTAATATTTGTAGCTTTTGAAGTAAATAGGAACTGGAGACAATAAATTTCATTATACTTTTTGTCATTTGGTTAAGTCACAAATATATTCCTTTCACTTTATATCTTCGGATAAAATTGCGAATAATTTTGCGGGAAGGTTTCTTAAAAAGTCTTTACCTTGCGTTGATTTGAAAAAAGAGGAGTGGGAAAAAGAATAGGTACGCTTTTTTTATTGGTTTTTGGAATGTATGGTATTCCGGGAAGTGCGCAAACGGCTTCCCAGCGGAAGCAGATTGTTCGTCATTATGATGGGGCTGCACTTCGTTCCTCCTCAAATCCTTATTTACAAGCGATCAAACAGCAGCGAATAGCTGTTGAACGCTATGCAAAACCCCATCAGGTACCCCTAAAAATCCGTAATCGAACGGGATCCTGGTCCCGTTTTTCCCGGATAGACGAAAAAGGAAACCGGATCTATTTAAAGCCTTACAATAATGTGGATGCCGCCCGAACCATCGGAGTTAACCAACTTTATCCCGGGGGAGGCCTCGGGCTGAATCTAAGTGGAAAAGGAATGATCGTAGGGCTTTGGGATGCAGGGAGAGTACGCGGGCAGCATGAACTGCTGAAAGGAAAAATAAAACAAAAAGATAACCCTGAAGAATATGACGATCATGCTACTCAAGTGGCCGGAACTCTGGTGGGGAGGAAACTCAGTTCTCCTATCGCGAGACTCGCGCAAGGAATGGCTTATGAAGCTAAGGTAGAGGCCTACGATTGGGATGATGATATTGAAGAAATGTATGATGCAGCTTCCAACGGATTGTTAATTTCAAACCATTCTTATGGTCCCGATTTGGAGCAGGTAAGAAATCCCATGAATTTGATAGGCGGGTATGACCAATTTTCTGCGGCTGTAGATAATCTGATCTATACGGCACCTTATTATTTGGTCGTCAATGCTGCGGGTAATGACCGGGAGGCTTATAAGCGTTATAATCCCGATGATGGAGGGTACAATCTCCTGGCCGGAGAAATGAGTACGGCTAAAAATACACTTGTGGTTGCTGCGGTCTATCGTGTGCCGGAATACCAAGGCCCGGATAGTGTACGAATGTCGGAATTTAGCAGTTGGGGACCGACTCAGGACAATCGCATAAAACCGGATATTGCTGCCGACGGGATGTTCATTCTCTCCAGTGTAGCAACCACGTTAGGAGGACGACTGGCCAATAATCAATACGATTATTATTCGGGAACCTCGGCTGCGGCTCCGAGTGCTGCCGGCGGACTCCTGTTATTACAACAACTGAGTTCGCAATTAAACAATGGAGAATTTTTAAAGGCAGCGACGTTAAAAGCCATTGTTACTACTACCGCCAAACCTGCCGGTGAAGCCCCCGGCCCCGATCCCAAATTTGGATGGGGTTTACTGGATGTCGCTGCTGCAGCCCGTTTGTTATTGGACAATGAGACCGGAAAGAAGAGTTTCTACGACGAGTTGACCATGCGCGATCACGTTCCTTATGCGGTGAGTATAAAAGCTTCACAAACCGGGACTTTAAAAGCAGCGATAGCCTGGTCTGACCCGCCAGGGAAGCCGGAAGAAATAAAAAACGGGGGAAGCGCCCTGGTTAATGATTTGGATCTTCGAATTACCGATACCCGGGGAAAAAAATATTATCCGTGGCGACTCCATCCTCATCATTTCTCGGAACCCGCTTTAAACGATGCCGATAATGCTGTGGATAATCTGGAACAAATCCGGATTCCCAACGTAGAGGAAGGGGACGAATTCTTACTTGAAGTTCGCCATAAAGACCGGTTAAAGGACGGGATACAAGACTTTAGCCTGGTTGTAACCGGAGCGACAAGAGAAAAAAGAGAACCGTTAAAGAACCATTTGTTTATCGTTTATCCCAATCCGGGTTCCGGTATTATGTATATCAATTTTGATAAAGCCTATGACCATTATGAATTACGCATTTTTGATATCCTGGGGCGATTAATGGTAAATAGGCATTATGAAGGGAAGCCTACGGCAAATGATGTGGTGGATGTTTCTCACTTGGCAGCCGGAAATTATTACCTTCAGGTACGCACGCAGGACGGGAAGACATCACGACAAATTATTATCAAATAGACCTTTCTTAACGTAGGTTAATAGACGGTTTTATACCAACTCCCTATCTTTGCTCAATCAAATCAGAAAGGGTAATGAATACTAAAATTTTGTATCGTGGAGAAAGTCGAGGACATGCCAATCACGGTTGGTTAAACACCTATCACACTTTTAGTTTTGCCGCATATCATAATCCCGAGCGTATGAATTTTGGGGTTTTACGAGTGGTCAATGATGATACTGTTGCAGCCGGTAGAGGGTTCGGCACACATCCTCACGACAATATGGAGATTATTTCCATTCCTACTTCGGGAAAATTGGAGCATGATGATGATATGGGGCATGGAGGAATTATCGAAACGGGTGAAATCCAGGCGATGAGTGCAGGAACCGGAGTCCGGCACAGTGAATTTAATCCGGATCAGGAGAAGGAAGCCAAGTTTTTTCAAATCTGGATTTTTCCGGATCAACTTGGTTATAAGCCGCGTTATCAGCAGATCAAACTTAAGGAGGAGGATCGAAAAAATCAATGGGATCAGATTCTATCGCCCAATCCCGATGATAAAGGTGTGTGGATTCATCAAAACGCCTGGTTTCACAGAGCCGATTTAGAGGCTGAAAAATCTTTGTCCTATACTTTAAAAGATCCATCCAACGGGATATTTCTAATGGTTATGGAAGGAGGAATCGGTATAGCGACAGAAATTTTGAATCGGCGTGATGCCATAGGATTCTGGGGCGAAAAAGATTTTGAAATAACGGCTAAAACCGACAGCCAGATTTTGATCATGGAGATCCCCATGGAACTTCCCGAATATTTAAGATATTAATAAAAGGGAAAGCCTTTAAAGAATAAGAAATACATATCCTTTCTTAATCTGTCGAATGGCCTCTCCTCTTAATCACCACCCGCACTTTTTTTAACCGCAGCGTTCACGGAGTTTATGGTAAAGTTATCATTCCCCTCGAACCACACGCAATGATTGGATATTTTTGATTCAAATTTTATTTAGGTTAAAGAATTAGCAGCACACAATCTGCTTAATTTGCGAAGTGTTTAACCGATTAACTAATTATATGATTCATCAAAACGGTCAACCCTATTTAGGGAAGGTCAAAGCACAATAACTAAATACTAATAATTAAAAACTATTGTAATGGAAAGTAGAATTTTTAAAGTTGACAAAGCACATACCAATATCGGCTTTAATGTCAAGCACATGATGTTCTCCAAAGTGAGGGGGAATTTTGAAGATTACGAAGCTCAAATCGATTTTTCTGATGACCAATTAGAAAATGCCAGATTCCAGTTTAAAGCTGTTGCACAATCGATTAACACCAATAATAAAGATCGGGATAATCACTTGCGCAGTGCCGATTTCTTTAATTCTGAAAGCAATAAACATATTTTCTTTGAATCCACGAGTGTGCAAAAAAAGGGAGAAGGTGAATATGAAGTACTTGGTGATTTGACTATGAATGGGATCACCAATCCCGTTCAATTGGATGCCGAATACAGTAAAATTGAAAAGGATCCCTGGGGGAATAAACGTATAATCCTGAATTTAAAAGGTAAAGTGAATCGGGAAGAATGGGGAATGACTTACAATTCTACCTTGGAAACCGGAGGGGTTCTGTTAGGGAAAAATGTGGTTTTAGAAATTGAATCACAGTATATTTAAAGAGCATCACAGTATTAATTTTAAGCCTTCGACTCCATAGTTGAGGGCTTTTTTTAATGTTTATGTCAAAGTTTTCCTGAAGAAAGCGGGATAGCAATAAAATCCTCCTCGGGCATAGCGATCTATCTAATATATCAAAAGGTTAATACTTCTCACTTCGTTTGAAATGAACTTTTGGGACGCTCCCATAAATATTATTGGCTACAATTTTGTAATTTTGAGTTGATTATAATTACTAAATTTTTATAATGGGAGTTGAATTGTATAAAATTGATCCGGCGCATTCTAATATTGGCTTTCAAGTAACCCACATGATGTTGGCGCGGGTCAGTGGTTATTTTGAACAATACGAGGCACGTATTAAAATAAGTGACCGTTACTTTGAAACGGCCGAGATCAAATTTACAGCTCAAGCGGGATCTATTAATACCGGGCATGAAGAACGCGACAATCACTTACGAAGTGCCGATTTTTTTGATGCCGATTTACATAAGGAGGTGTCTTTCGTCTCTTCGGCGATAGAAAGAGTAGGGGATCATCGTTACAAAATTGAGGGGTTTTTGACTATGCACGGGCTGACCAATCACATCGTTTTAGACGCTATACGAAGTAGTTTTATTGCCGATGAGGAAGGAAAAAGTCGTTTTGCACTTCGCATAACAGGAAAATTAAATCGATCTAAATGGGATATGAAATGGAATAAACCGTTACAAACCGGAGGAATTCTGGTTAGTAAAGAGGTCAGTCTTGCAATCGAATCAGAGTTTGTCGTTTAGCCTGCATTCTCAAACTTTATCAGTGTTAACAAAAAAAGACTAAATCTGAAATCTGGGGCAATAAGATCATTTTGTAGCCCATTTTTGAAAGTTTAAATGACCTCATATAATAGGGAGTGCGATCCCTGACTGAAAGTAACCTTCCCATTATTTTTTGGAGTGATTTGTCCTTTCGATGAAAGAGAAATCTTTTTCCTGTTTATGGATTAAGATCTCTCACTGCGTTCGAGATGCCATTTTTAGGAGAGTACCCATTCAAATTATATCTGATCTTTAAAAATAACAACTAATGGATTATTAGTAAGTTATAAAATAGTTAGATAAGATGTTGTCATGGAAAGCCGATATTGAAGGTGGTAAAATGACAGGATCGGGAAAGAGATCTGCTTTCTTCTTTTTAATTCCACTGATCGAAGTCGATGTTGTCCAAATCGTCCAAATCGATATTGTTATCGCCAAATTCATCGTCATAAAAATCGGGATCCTCATCCATGGCTTCACTTTCAAATTTTTTTTCCGGTGGATTTTCGGGCATAATTCCGTGGGCATACATTAAATTGGGATAGGTCATTCCGCTTTCCGGTTTTACAATATCGGCCAGTTCAACGTAAAAAGTCCACAAGTCTAAAAAATCGTACACATAGATGAGTTTCGTTTGCCGTTTATTGACAACGGAGTCGATGGCAGTTTCATTCATAATACGAAGGGAACCCAGTTCTTCGCTCATGTCAAAAAGCGCAATTTCTTCCCCCTGGCTCCAATTTTCATCACTAATGTAGAAAGAGGCCATTTCATGACCTTCGAACCCAAAGGATTGTGTAATGGCATTGTGAAGACTTTCAAGGGTATCCTCTTGTTGTATTTCGATATCTCTAAATACATCATCGAGGGTGTCTAAAACAATGCGAAATCTATAAATCATGGCGCAGTTTATTTTAAGGCAGATTGATTGATTGTAAGCCCCATGGCTTTTCCTTTTTTTAGCATAAAGGCTCTGGCAGCTTCATATTCATTGGGAATATGTCCTTCCAGAATGGCTTCCTTTATGGCACTTTTTATCATCCCGATTTCTTTTGATGGTTTTAAACCAAAGGCTTTCATGATTTCCTCTCCTGAAACCGGAGGTTGAAAGTTACGAATGTGATCTTTTTCTTCGACCTCTTTTATCTTCTTTCTAACAATTTTAAAGTTGTCGTGGTATTTTTTATACCGCTTTGGATTTTTGGTGGTGATGTCGGCATCGCAGAGCGTCATCAAATCGTCTAAATCATCGCCGGCATCAAAAATTAATCGGCGAACGGCAGAATCGGTAACGTTATCTTGTGCAATGACGATGGGGCGGGCACTCAATAAAACCAATTTTTGTACATACTTCATTTTCTGATTCAAGGGCATCTTAAGGCGTTTAAAGAGTTTGTACACCATTTTGGACCCTATGAATTCATGCCCGTGAAAGGTCCAGCCTACCTTTTTGTCAAAACGTTTGGTCGGTGCTTTTCCAATATCGTGAAGCAGAGCCGCCCAACGCAACCACAAATTATCGGTGTCTTTGGCAATGTTATCAACTACTTCGAGGGTGTGCCAGAAGTTATCTTTATGCCGTTCTCCATTGATCTCGTCAACCCCTTCCAGTGCGGTTAACTCGGGAATAATGCGTTGTAAAAGGCAAGTTTTGTGTAGAAGTGCCAGTCCGCGAGAAGGTTTGTCGGATAACAATATTTTGTTGAACTCCTCAACGATGCGTTCGTTGGTAATAATCTGCAGCCGCTCTGCATTTTTAGTGATGGCTTTCAGGGAACGGTCTTCAATATAAAAATGAAGTTGGCTGGCAAAGCGAATGGCACGCATCATTCGCAAAGGATCATCAGAATAGGTTTTTTCCGGTTCGAGGGGAGTACGTAAAATTCCTTTTTCAAGATCTTTCAATCCTTCAAAGGGATCTCGAAGTCGTCCGAAATGCTCCTGATTTAATTGCAGGGCCAATGCGTTTATGGTAAAATCTCGTCGATTTTGATCGTCTTCGAGACTTCCCGGTGCCACTTTCGGGTTTCGCGAATTTCTGGCATAAGACTCTTTTCGAGCCCCTACAAATTCTATCTCACAACCTAAGGCTCGGAGCATGGCCGTGCCAAAGGTTTTGAATATCTTTACCTGCGGGGTGTTAGGAAGTAGCTTGGAGACGGTTTGCGCAAGCTCAATCCCGTTTCCGACGGTTACAATATCAATGTCGGCGGTAGGGCGATGGAGGAAGAAATCACGAACAAACCCTCCGATTACATAGGTTTCCTGTCCGAGTTGATCGGCAGCTTTGGAAATATAATCAAAGATTTGATGCGTGAGTGCTTTGGGGTATTCAGATTTCAATGGAGCGTCTATTTCCTTATTCATCAACACAGTAATTCTTATTCTCGTATGGTTTTGATCGAACCGTCCTCTTCAATTTTAATGATCTTCGAAGGTTCTGCATTCGATCCCGATTCATCGGGCAAATTTACAATATAATCTACCCCTTTCTTAATTTTAGAAGTAATTTGACCAAAAGTTTTTGCTGTAGGAGCACCACTTATATTGGCCGAGGTAGAAACGATGGGGCTTCCAAAATCCCGAATCAATTTTTGGCAAAACGGATGATGGCAAATTCGGATTGCCAACGAATCGTTTTGGGCCACCAGATTTGAGGCGATTCCCCGGGGATGGAGATAAATCACGGTAGTCGGTTTGGTTTGTCGTTCAAGGATTTCTTTTAAATTGGGCGGACTGTGTTTTATATAATCTTGTAACATAGTATAGTCGGCCACTAAACAGATTAGAGCCTTGCTCGCTGCTCGCTGTTTTAAGGCATACACTTTTTGTACGGCGGCTATGGAAGTTGCATCGCAACCAATTCCCCACACCGTATCGGTGGGATAGAGGAGAAGGCCGTTACTCCTGAGTGTTTCTATGGCTTTCTTTATTTCTTTTTCCATATTGAAAAAACCGGGATGTTTTTAATGTCCCGGTTTTGATTCTTGTTGACTTTTGAAAAGTCGTTATTATTGAAAGGTTGAATCCGGGATATCGGAGTTTATTTTGACTTCTTTCAGGGTCATTTTAATATTTTGTCCTCCCATAGCTTGTTGTGTTTCATAAGGGATCATAATACCATCAACATCTTGATAATCAGAATATGAAACTGCTCTGCCATGTGCGTCTTCAACCATCAGTTTTAATCCGGAATCGACGGCATAATAATGTTTAGTGGTATCTCCTTCGGGACTTTCAACAGCAACCACATAGGCATTTTCTCCGTCAACCTGGTCAATGCCCAGAAGGTCAAACGTATAGCCCTCTTTGCCCTGTTGGAGTTCTATATAATCCTGTTCGGTGAGCAAAGCATTTTTTAATTCTTCCTTCTTTTCCTCATCCAGTTCCTGAGGCTGTCCTTGGCTTATCAGCTGAACATCATCGCCGTTAATGACAATTTCTTGAACAGTATTTCCAAAGACCTGAACTTCCTGCCGGTATTTATCCGGCTTTTTGAGATCTTTGATAATGGTAAGCGGGGTGCCTTGCATGTTTCCTTCGGTCTCTTTATGAAGGTCTTGAATTCCCTTAATTTTATCGGCCCCTCCAATGGCTTTCAGGTAGGAACTGAGTACGGTATCGACATTTTGTCCCTCAGGAGCAGGCTCCAGGTTTTTGTATTCATTGTTTGCCAAATTGACATCGGGAACCAAGTGATCGGGATCAATTTCCACTTTCTTTATCTTTTTATCGGAGTCTTCTAAATGATACACATATTCGGCACCGGTCATCCAAATTTCAACGGGCAGTTTCTTGCGGTGGGTTGTACCATCTTCGAAGGTGACTTCAATCTCAACCGGCATTGCCATTTGGCCGTAGTTTTTAAGGGTAATCTCAGCACCTTTCTTATAATCTCCGTCAACATAATCCACGTTTTCAATACCTTGATCGTTCTTCCAGTTTTTCATAAACCAACCTTTGAAGAACCACCCCAAATCTTCACCGGCCGCATTGCTCATGACGTTAAAGAAATCCCAGGGCTGCGGGTGTTTATAGGCCCAGGTTTTTATATATTGTTTGAAAGCATAATCAAAACGATCTTTTCCCAACACGACATTGCGTAAAACATGCAAGGCATAAGCCGGCTTATAATAGGCTTCGAAGGCCAGATTATATTGATCGTGAATTACGTCGGCACGTGTAAAAAGAGGATCCATTTGGTCATTGAACAATCGCGATCCCATTTCCTGATAATGTTTATCCTCTGCATATTCGCCATCGTTAAATTCATCGGTGGAAACATCGTTGATAAAGGTGTTCAGTCCTTCGTCTAACCAGCCGTACACGCGCTCATTAGATCCAACAATCATAGGGAACCAAGTGTGCCCAAACTCGTGATCGATAACGCCCCACAGACTTTTTCCTTTACTTTTATAGCTGCAAAAGACCAATCCCGGATATTCCATTCCACCTTCATGCCCTCCAACGTTGGTAGCTACTTCATAGGGATAGGGATACCAGTTTTTGGAATTGATTTCGATGGAGTGTTTGGTATATTCTGTAGAACGTGCATATCCCTCTTCGCCCGAGTTTTCCTCCGGATAAACCGATTGTGCCAACGCCGTTTTTCCATCGGGAAGATTAATTCTGGCAGCATCCCAAATAAAAGCTTTGGATGCAGCCCAGGCAATATCGCGAGAATTGCTCATCGTAAATTTCCAGGTCAACATTCCGTTTTTTCCTTTTGCATGGTGAGTTCCTTCTTTCATTTCTTCTTTGGAGAGGATCATCACCGTTTCATCACTTTTGGCAGCTTTATCTAGTCGTTTTCGCTGTTCTTTTTGGAGTACCTCTTTGGGATTTTGCAGCACTCCGGATCCCACTACCGTCATATTCTCCGGGGCTGTTATTTCATAATTAAAATCTCCATATTCAAGGTAGAACTCACCTGTTCCCAAATAGGGAAGAGTATTCCAGCCTTCAACTTCATCAAAAACTACCATCCGAGGATACCATTGAGCAATCGTATAAATCCATCCGTTTTGAGTCTCTACCCGTCCGGTACGATCTTTCCCATGGGTGGGAATTTCATAGGCATAGCGGATTTCGATTGTGCCTTGTCCGCCTTTTGCTTTAATAGGGTGCTCCAAACGAATCTGCATACGACTGTCATTAACCAAATAATTCGCCTTTTTTCCGTCCATTTTTACCTCGTCAAGTTCGTAACCTTGCGTGGGAGTACGAACCCCGTTGCGGTCTCCTGCCGGATATAAAGCTTTACTTCGGGAATCATTGCGAAAAGAATTCTGATCCATTTGAATCCATATATACTGCAGGTCGTACGGACTGTTATTCGTATAGGTGATTTTTACATTTCCCTTGATCTTGTGATGAACGGTGTCTAACGTTGCCTGAATATCATAATCGGCCTGGTTTTGCCAATAATTGGGCCCGGGGTTTCCCGTTGAGCTATTAAAAGAATTGGCCATTTCTGTCATGAACAAAGGACTAAAAGCTTCGTATTTATTAAAGCCTTCAGATTCCCCTTTTTCTTTTTGAGCCAGAAGCCCCAATGGAAGTAAACAGGCAAGCAGAATTGCCAAAAATTTGTTGTGATGAATCATATCTTTTGTGTTTTGCCCACAAAAGTAATAAAAACCGTGAAAAGAGTTTTATGCCACCCCCATTAGTTTAACGGAAACCCTACCGGTTCTTACAATAACCGGGAAGTTATGGTTTTTGAAATTATACTTTTCCGGACCAAAATGGGAATAATTATCTGTACCTTTTGTAATATGGAAATCATCTATGTTTAAATCTATTGAAAATTAGATTATATTTGATAATTATTAATATTTTCATAAATCCATTTTAATTTAACCTTATAAAAACTAATTCATTTATATTTGATTGATTCATGGAAGTTTGTGTATAAAAGTGAGCCTTACTTCCAAAAAAATTTGGTATTTTGTTTGCAGGTGATAATGAAGAGTAGGCATATAATTAAAAAACGTTAAAAACAGGCAATTTATTGAATGAACAAAATTACTTTCTTTTTCTTCTTTCTTATCAGTTTTGTAGTTCAAGCTCAGTTTTCGCTGGAGACTTCTATTGGTCGGATTGAAAATGGTGATAAAATTAAAACAAGAACCCTTGAAGAAAAGGGTTCCGATCTGCGGTTCAGTATAGTGAATGACGCGGCAGAAGCGATTGCGGTTCGGATAAAAATAACAGCACTTGAAAATACCGATGGCCGGGATTTTGAACTTTGTTTTGGAGGAGAATGTCACAAAGAAATTCAAGAAGGGGCTGTGTATCCCGGAAATGAAAACGGATTTTATGAAATTCCGCCTCGGGCTATTTTTGATGAAGGGCTCAACCGGCTGTGGAATCAAAGGGAGCGAGGAGAGGATCCCGATGAGAACATCGTCTATAAAATTGAATTTCAACAAATTGATCCGCCGACTGCGAGGGTATTGGAAAGTCTGGAGTTTACCTATGAATATGAACATCCGCAAGAAGCGAAAAACATAAAACAAGAGGTACAAGTGCGTCTTCCGCGAACCATTATACGCGACGGGAATTTGACACTGATTGCAGAAGAACCCCTTCATTTTCAGATTTTTAATTTAATCGGCCGAGAAGTAAAACAGGAAACCCTCCAGTCCGGGCGATATCAAATTGATATTTCTGATCTCTCCTCTCAAATCTATATCGTACGCTTCCAAAATCAACAGGGGCTGGTTAAAACACAAAAAATCGTTGTGGATTAATACCCAAATCGTAGAAAACTTCTACAGATGAAGGAGGTGGAATTATCATCTGCTTTTTTTTCAGGTTTTATACGGGGGGATTTTTACCCCTTTATACCGCTCCGTGGATATTCATAACGCTCTATTTATGGGACTTTGATGCGATTCTATAAATTCTTTCCCAACTTCCGGTTAAAATCGAGGATAATTTTTCGTGTTCTAAAATTATAAACGACTTTTATTATCTGATGTCGGGTTCCATCATGCTCATTCAAAAGGGGTGGCCATCTTTTGGGAATGCCGTTAAATTCCTATTAAACGAATCGAAGCTTACTGTTATTTTGAGGAACTTTGAGGGGATAGAAGGGGGAACAAAATGAAGATCTTAATAACGGGAATGACCGGATTGATTGGGAGCCATCTCAAGCGGTTGTGTGAAGACCGGGGGATTAGCATTCACTACCTGACTCGGAGACCCAAACAAATTATACAGGAGTCACAATGCAAGGGCTTTTACTGGAATCCAAAAACAGGAGAAATTGATGAAGAATGTCTCGCTGGGGTAAATAAAATTGTTCATTTGGCGGGAGCCCGGGTTTCCAAACGCTGGACGCGTAAGCAAAAAGCCGCTATTCGATCCAGCCGTAAGCAAACCGGTGAGCTTCTTTATACCTTACTGGCTAAAAATAATCACGAGGTTACCCAATTTTTGTCGGCCAGTGCCATCGGTATTTATCCCAGTTCATTATCCCGCCTTTATACTGAAAAATCGCCGGAGCGATCAGACGATTTCCTGGGGCAGGTGGCCCGGGAATGGGAATATACTGCCGATCGGTTTGAAGAATTGGGAGTTGATGTGACCAAAGTCCGAATCGGTCTCGTTTTGGCACCGGACGGGGGGCTACTGACTCTGCTTAAAAAAACGATAAACGGCTATATGGGGGCTTGTCTGGGGAGTGGAAAACAGTGGCAGTCGTGGATTCATATTGAAGATTTGACGGAATTATTTCTGTATTTGCTCAACAATCAGATGGAAGGCGTTTTTAATGGTGTAGCTCCCAACCCCGTTAAACAGCGTTATTTATTAAAAAGTATCGCTAAAGTACTGCATCGGCCTATGCTTCTTCCTCCGGTTCCTGCTTCTGTATTAAAAATGACATTGGGAGAGATGGCTACAATGATATTGTCAAGTCAATTGGTTGTAAGCGAGAAATTAGAACAATCTCATTTTATTTTTAGATATACGCAAATCGATAAGGCCTTGAATGATTTATTGCAGAACAATTGACCGAGTACATTCTACTCCTTGTACATCTCTTCGTATAAATCCTTATACTTGTCAAGTACGTTTTTACGTTTAATTTTTAAGGTAGGTGTTAATTCTCCTCCTTCAATACTCCACTCTCCGGGTGTTAATCTAAACGCCTTGACTTGCTCCCAGTGCCCGAAGCCTTGATTGGCGGTATTGACTTCTTGTTGGATTCGTGCGATTAGTTTTTCATTTTTACAAACGGATTCCAAATCTTTAAAATCCATAGCAATACCTTTGCGTTTGGCCCAAGACTCAATAAAGGCAAAGTCTAATTGAATAAGGGCGGAGGGCATCTTTTTTCCTTCTCCTACGACAATGGCGTGTTCAATAAATTGTGATTTTTCCAATTCTCCTTCAAGGCGTTCCGGAACGATATATTTTCCTCCGGATGTCTTAAACATTTGTTTTTTTCTTCCGGTTATTTTTAAAAATCCATCATTATCAATTTCCCCCATGTCTCCGGTTTTGAAATACCCTTCGGCATCAAAAGCAGCTTTTGTTTTCTCCTCATCTTTAAAATATCCATTCATCACGTTGGGACCTTTGACTAAGATTTCACCGTCTTTGGCTATTTTTACTTTCACGTGAGGAATTGTTTTTCCTACTGTTCCCAACTTGTAATCCTCCTTATTCGTTGTATTTACCGAAATCACCGGAGAGGTCTCTGTTAATCCATAACCTTCTATGACGGTCATCCCGGCGGCGGCATAGATCCGTGCTAATTCGGGCGAAAGAGCAGAACTTCCGGATACGGCTAACTCAATTCGACCTCCCATTCCTTCCTTCCATTTGGAGAGCACCAGCGCATTGGCAATTTTCAATTTAAATTTATACCAACCCGACATCTCCCCGAAAGGTTCATATTTCTTGGCCAGGGAAACAGCCCATAAAAACAGCTTGTGTTTAAGGCCGGTCATGGCATTTCCTTTTTTTGTAAAACTGGCATAGGCTTTTTCTAAAACGCGGGGAACCACCGTTATAAAAGTGGGCTGAACTTCTTTTAAGTTATCGGCAACAGCATCGATGGACTCTGCGTAATACACAGAAATCGAGAAATATTGATACAGATAAATCAACATTCGTTCAAAAACGTGACAAAGGGGTAACAAACTCAGAGCTACTTGCGTTCCGGTTTCAAAAGGCACTTTGGTGGCACTGTCGATTACATTACTCACCAGGTTGTTATGGGTTAACATTACTCCCTTGGGCGTGCCTGTAGTTCCCGAGGTATAAATAAGAGTAGCTAAATCTTCAGGCTTTACTTGACGCCGAAGTTCTTCTACCCGGGTTTGCAGGGTCTCCTCTTCTCCCATTTTTAGGACTTCCTCCCAATTCTTACAGCCTGCTATATCGACAAATCCGTAAACTTCTTTTATTTGGGTGCCTTTCTTGGCTGCGTTTACTTTTTGTAACGTCTCCTCGTCCGAAATAAATACATATTTTGCTTCACTGTGATTTAATACGTAGTGATAGGCATCGATCGTATTGGTAGGGTAAATAGGAACATTTTGTGCGCCAATTTGCAGTACCGCCATATCCAATATATTCCATTCTGAGATATTTGACGTGGTAACGACTGCTATTTTATCGTTGGGTTGAATTCCCAGTTTTAATAATCCCCGACTTAATTGATTAAACTTTGCTATATATGCTTTTGTGGACAAAAAATTCCACTTGCCGTTCCGTTTGGTCGCCAGTGCTTTCGCTAAGGGGTGATTGTCCAGCTGATAAAAAGCAATATCAAATATTCGGGTAGGCTTGTTCATGTAGAAAGTGAATGTTTCTTGCAAATTAATCAATATCCCGCTTATTTTATAACAAAGTGGGAATAATTTGCGGCATCACTTGAGATTATGACAATCCTGTAGAAGTGTTATTGACGACTAAGGACAAGAATTTCAATTTCGTATTCTCCGTTTGTTGATTTCCAAACTTTCTTTTTGGGATGATCTTCCACTTTAATCCAGGCCTTGGTAAAAATTGATTCCCCCGAGCTTTTTAAGGGTTTGATTAAAACCGAATTATCGTCCTGAGTCCATTCGAACGAGGATTTGTTATCCAGGTTTTTTTCGATAATTCGATAGTTGTTGTGGCCCTTTCCGTCCTTTTCAAAAGTAATCGTTCCGATATTGCTATGGCTGGAATCTTTGCCGTCTTCTCTGATAATTTCATACTTGTCAATGGTCCAGGTATCCACCAGATTATTGGAGCACGAGCTGAGGATTAGCGTCAGGAATATAGCTGCTGCAGGTAAAATTTTTTTCATTATAAATAGGATTAAAAAAAAGTTGTAAATACTATTCCTCCAGTTCTAATTGTACGCGAAATTCCGTTAGGCGTTCCATTAAACCGGGGGCTGTAAAATCTATACTTTCAAATTCAGATTTATATTGTCTTTTCATTTCGTGTCGGGTCAACCCCCGAACGAAACGTTCAATTTCTTTTTGGGAGGTCAAAATGAGCCCCGGCACTTTTGTATTTTCATTTGCCTTATTTTTGGCCACCATGGTAAAATAAGAAGAGTTGCAATGTTTTTTTTCTCCGGTTTGAATGGCTTCGGCATCGACGCGAATCCCGATGACCATCGAACTGTTACCGACGTAATTAACCGATGCTCGCATAGTTACTAATTCTCCAATTTCTATGGGTTTTAAAAAATCAACCGTATCTACACTGGCGGTGACGCAATAATTTTCACTGTGTTTAGAAGCACAGGCAAAGGCGATTTGATCCATCAAGGACAAAATATAGCCCCCGTGAATTTTATTATTAAAATTGGCGCGGGAGGGAAGCATTAATTCGGAAATCACGACCTGAGAATCACAAACTTTTTTATAGAGGTGGCACATTTTTATTGAGCGTTTAGAAAATTCCGGGAAATATACTTAATTTTATTAAAGGAGAGGAGAAGAGCTGAAAATTGGTATGGGTGAAGAGTACAACAGCCGCCAAAATGTTAGCGGCTGTTTATTGATTTCTTATTTTACATGAGATTTCATTTTCTCCTTTCGCTTTCGGAGTTGCCGTTTTAAATCGCTGATGTTTTTATATATGGCCTTATCAAAATTTTCTTCATTGGCCGAAACAAAAATTTCAGGTCCCGGAATATTGAGTCTTATTTCACAAATCCGACCCTGATCATTGGCTGTTGAGTTTTCCGTTTTGAAATAAACATCGGCATTGACGATAAAATCATAATGGTTTTCTAACTTGTTCAACTTTTCTCTGGTGAACTGTTCAAGCCGCTCACTGGCGGATACATGAACATAATTGAAATGTACATCCATAAATAGTAAGTTAAGTTTATGAACTAAAGATAAGAAAAACTTCCTTGATTGGTGGCTGAATACCGAAAATTACGGATTGAAAATCATATTTTTTTTTAATATAAAAATGTAATATTTTTGCATCGCTAAGAAAGGTGATGGAGTTCACCCCGAACCGCTTTTAAGCTGATGACTCCTGTAAAACAAAAATATTATTTTTATGGGAAAACATTTGTTAATCATTGGTTTAGGTGGGTTTTTAGGTAGTGTAAGTCGATATTTGACAGGATTTTTAGTACAAAAAAACTGGCCTTCCATCTCTGTTTTGGGAACTTTTACAGCCAATGTTGTAGGATGCCTGTTAATTGGCGCGATTTATGGATTATATTTGCGATATGAAGGTTTTACGAACGACTGGCGATTGTTTTTAATAACCGGATTTTGTGGAGGATATACTACTTTTTCTACGTTTGCCTTTGAAAATGCCCAAATGCTCCAGACAGGAGCATATAAACCCTTTATTTATTATACAATAGGAAGTTTAACCCTTGGAATAATAGCCGTCTTTGGCGGTCTGTTATTAACCAAATAAAAACCATGTTATGAGTTTTAATCCTTGGCATGATGCCAAAATTGGTGAAAATGCACCAGAAATAGTCGAAGCTATTGTGGAAATACCCAAGAATAGCAAAGCTAAATATGAGTTGGACAAAGAGACCGGTATGATTCGTTTGGATCGTGTTTTGTATTCTTCTATGATATACCCTCAAAATTATGGGTTTATTCCCCAAACTCTGGGGGAAGATCATGATCCCCTTGATATTTTGGTTCTTTCGCAAGTGGCCATTCAACCGCTTTGTTTAGTAGAGGCCAAGGTTATCGGCGTGATGCATATGGTAGATTCGGGAGAAGATGATGATAAGATTATTGCGGTTGCCCATGATGATATGAGCGTCGCTCACGTGGATTCGGTAGAGGATCTGCCACCGCATTTTGGAGACGAGCTTTTAAACTTTTTTGAATTGTATAAATCCCTTGAAGAAAAGGAGGTAAAAGTGGATAAGCTTCAGGGAAAAGATACAGCCCTGAAAATTATAAACGAGTCTATTACCCGCTATAACGAGAAATTTAATAAATAATAGAACGAACGACCCCTCTGTTCTGCTGAGCTGAACGGTCGTTTATCAAGATTCTTTATCTCCGGATATGTTTTTGCGGATCCGTTCCACCAAGCCTTCGATAGGATGTCTTAAGATGGTTCCTTCGATTAAGTGGTATTCCTGTAATAGTTTAGACAAGATATCGCTTGAAAAAAAGGCTATTGATCCAACAAAATGAACCGGAACTTCCCGGCTTTGCGAATAGGGAAGAACACGATTTATTATAAAGTGACGCAATCCTTTCGTCAATAGTTTTTGGGGATAATCGGGAAGCGGAATCTCTTGAAACAGGAAAGGAGTAAACCCCGCTAAATATACATTGGGGTTCGGTTTTTGATAAAGATGATCACGCACTGTTTGGGGATCCAGATCATAAGTCGATTGGAACTTTTGAGCTATCTGTTCGGGCATTCGTTTATAAAAAAAATCATTGAGTAAAGCCTTTCCAAAATAATTTCCACTGGCTTCATCCATCAGGGAATATCCCATTGCCGGTGCATTGGGCGTCAACGATTCCCGGCCGTCATAATAGCAAGAATTGGAACCGGTTCCCAGAATACAGACGATTCCCGGAGTACTGGTAACGGCCATACAAGCGGCAAAAAGATCTCCCCGAACCTCGGTTTGTGAAGCGGTAAAATAGTTTCTGAAAAATCGTTTTATTTTGGCCTGACTTTTTGAAGTTCCACACCCGGCACCGTAAAAATTAACTTGCTTTACATCGTCTTTAATATGAGCGATTTTTTCGTTCTCGGCTACTCGTTTATGGATTTTTTGAGTACTGAGAATACTGGGGTTAAGCCCGGCAGTTTGGGTTTTAAAAAGAACTTCTCCCGCAGAATTTAAAGCAATCCAGTCACATTTGGTAGAGCCCCCATCGGCTATTAAAATTGTATCCATTGTAAGTAAGAACCAATCCGAAAATTATACATTCAATAAAACCTCCTCGTTCAGATTTGACATCAGTTTTAAAAAACTGGGATTCAAAACAAAAGGATTGGGTTTTATCACGAATCATAAAGATATAAAAAAAGCCTTGAAATAATCACTACTTATAATTTGAAGTGATTATTTCAAGGCAATTTTTCTGTAAAGTGTAGTTTTGACGTTGATTTACAACATCATCGATGTTTATAAAGAAGCGAAATATTCAGTTAGATCTACCAATCTACTGGAGTATCCGTATTCGTTATCGTACCAAGCTACCAATTTAAAGAAATTTTTATTCAATTCCATACTGGCATCGGCGTCAAAAATGGCACTGTGAGAATCGGATCGGAAATCCTGAGAAACCAGTTCTTCTTCGGTATATCCCAAATATCCTTTCAATTCGTTTTCAGCGGCTTCTTTTAAAGTACCCGTGATTTCCTTAAGACTGGTATCTTTTTCAGAACGGAAAGTCAGGTCAACAACCGATACATCATCAGTTGGAACGCGAAACGCCATTCCGGTTAATTTTCCTTCCAGTTCAGGAATTACTTTGGTTACTGCCATGGCTGCGCCGGTGGAGGTTGGGATGATATTATTCATCGCCGATCGACCGATTCTGTAATTCTTTTTGGCCGGCACATCTACGGTAGATTGTGTAGCTGTCGCAGCATGAATGGTGGTCATCAGTCCTTCGACAATTCCAAAGTGATCATTAACCACTTTGGCCACCGTGGCCAGACAATTGGTGGTGCAGGAAGCATTTGAAATCACCTGTGCATCCTTCGGGACATCCGTATGATTCACCCCCATAATATACATCGGGGCATCTTTTGAAGGTGCAGAGATGACTACTTTCCGGGCTCCGGCTTTAATATGAGCGGAAGCCGAATCGTGTTCTTTAAAGATTCCTGTACATTCCAGCACCACATCAACATCCAGTTCATCCCATTTTAAGTTTTCGGGATTCTTTTCAGAAGTTACTCTAATTTCGTTTCCATCAACGACCAGTTTGTTTCCTTCTACTTGTACTTCTCCTTGGTAACGGCCGTGAACGGTATCGTATTTCAAAAGATGTGCTAATTGCTCAATGGGAATCAGATCGTTTACTCCAACTACTTGAAGATCTTCTCGTTGAGACATGATTCGGAACGCGATTCGACCAATTCGGCCAAATCCATTAATTCCAATTTTTGTCATAATATATGATTTTGTGGGTTAAACTTTAGTGATTTCGGCTACGTGAAGGAGCTCTTCGCTTACTTTGCTTTTATGAGTTAAAGCTTCTTCAAATGTAGAAGTAGCCATTTTTCTGTTTTTTACGCCAATCATGACATTGGCATTTTTTTGTAATAGAGTTTCGACGGCAAATATTCCCAGTCGGCTGGCTAATACCCGGTCGTAGCAGCTTGGGGCACCTCCGCGTTGGATATGTCCCAATACGGTGGCTCGCACTTCATATTGGCTAAGATGCCGGGTAACGTATTTAACCAGACTCATGATATTTTTTCCTGTACGTTTTCCTTCGGAAACGACCACGATACTTGAGGTCTTTCCCGATTCCTGGCTCTGTTTTAGGGAGGTGACAAGGCGTTCTCGTCCCATATTTTCTTTTTCGGGGATCAGGATTTCTTCGGCACCGCCGCCAATTCCGGCATTCATTGCGATATCGCCGGCATTGCGCCCCATTACTTCGACCAGAAATAATCGATTATGAGAACTGGCCGTATCCCTAATTTTATCGATGGCCTCAATTACAGTATTTAAAGCGGTATCATAGCCAATGGTTTGATCGGTTCCGTTGACGTCGTTGTCGATAGTTGCCGGGATTCCTATAACCGGAAAACCATGTTCTTTATGGAGAAGCTGAGCTCCTTTTAAAGATCCGTTTCCACCGATGACAATTAATGCCTCAATACCTTGACGGGTCAAATTTTTAAAGGCTGTGGCTCGACCTTCAGGAGTTCTAAAACGATCGGATCGCGTAGATTTTAAGAATGTTCCACCGCGGTTAATCAGATTTCGTACCGATCGGGGACCGAGGATTTGAAAGTCTTTTTCCATCAATCCTTCAAAGCCATGAAATATTCCGGTACATTCTATTTTATAAAAAGCACATGCACGCACCACCGCTCGAATAGCCGCATTCATGCCGGGAGCATCTCCACCCGAGGTTAATACAGCAATATGTTGAGGAGTTTTTTGCATTTCCATATTAATTCTAAAATTCTTAATTCAAAAGTGAATATTTTCACCAAATATCAACTCTTCACCTCCATTTTTATCTAAAAAATTAAGAGGACAAAGAAAAGAAATATTTGGATAACTTAAAAAACTATTTTTGAATATGGTAGAGCCAGTTGTAGGAGTCTTCCACACGTCCATATTGGATATCCTGGATCGCCTTTTTAAGTGCCGGCCCGTATGGATCCTGAACTGTGGGTAGATCATACTCTTTGTCTTTGTACCCAAATCCGGAAAGTGGTTGTACAATAGCTGCTGTACCGGCCCCGAAGATTTCTTGTAAAGTGCCTTCTTTTTGCGTAGCAATAATCTCTTGAACTTTGATATCCCGTACTTCGACCTTGATGCCTTTGTCTTTGGCCAGTTGAATTAGACTTTTACGTGTAATCCCATCGAGAATACGATCATTAGTGGGGGCCGTAATCAGGGTGTCGCCAATCCTGAAAAAGACATTCATGGTGCCGCATTCCTCCATGTATTCATGAGTTTCGGCATCGGTCCAGATAATTTGTGCAAACCCCTTTTCTTTGGCCAACTCGGTGGGGTAGAAGGAAGCTCCGTAATTCCCTCCGTTTTTAACAAAACCAACTCCGCCATCAGCAGAACGGCTATAGCGGTCTTGCACCAATACTTTTAACCCTTCTTTCCCCGGGGTGTAATAGGATTTTACCGGGCTGCAAAAAATAGTCATCCTATATTGTGTGGAAGGTGCTGCGGAAATCTGAGGTTGAGTGGCAAATATGAAAGGACGAATATAAAGGGAGTAGCCATTTTTTGGATTAATCCACTGCTTGTCCAGTTCTAACAGTTGTTCCAACCCCTCAAAAAAGTAGTTTTTGGGGAATTCGGGGATGCACATGCGCTTAGCCGAACGGTTGAAACGCTCAAAATTTTGATCGGGTCGAAATATAGAGACTCCTCCTTTTTCATCTTTAAAGGCTTTCATCCCTTCAAAGATACTCTGGCCGTAATGAAAAATCTTTGCTGCCGGATCCAGTTGAAAAGGACCATACGGTTTGATTTCGGGGGTTTTCCATTCGCCATGGGCATAATCGCAGATCAGCATGTGATCGGTATAATATACACCAAATCCCGGATTGTCTAAATCTATTTCCTGAATTTTGGATTGTTTTGCACGGGTAATTTTAATTTTATCAGTAATATTCATTAATTTATAGTTTACAATGGTATTTATCGTAAAATGTACTTTTCGTTTTGCCTAAGCATCAAAATAATTGCAAAAATACGATATCTTTTCTTAGTTTTTTATCAAATCATGAAAGTATAAAAATTAATAGAGAAGTTGGTTTAAAATTTTACTAATAATTTCGTCCACCATGAAGAAAAAAGAAATATCTTTTAAACGTACCCTTTTTTATACGGAAGATGGCTCTCCCAGTTTTAAACTGGAAGGACTTCAGGAACAGTATCACTCGGTTCATGGTGCTCTGCAAGAATCTCGATATGTTTATATTGAAAAGGGATTAAATCGGGTGTTTGATACCATTGATAAAAGTCTGATTAGGGTTTTGGAAATGGGGCTCGGAACCGGTTTAAATGCGCTATTGACCGCTTTATCGGCAGGTTCTAAAGATCGAGTTGTCAACTACGTGGGGGTAGAAGGGTTCCCGTTGCAAAAGAGTGAATGGGAGGGGCTTACGTATGCCGATTTTTTTCCGGATAAACCGCGGGCAGAAAGGATTTTCAAGGCATTGCACCAAGCCCCTTGGGAGGAATTTATAATGCTTCTTCCGCAGTTTAACCTGCTTAAACGGAAACTCCGTTTTGAAGAATTTCAACCGGACACATCATATCACCTTATTTATTTTGATGCATTTGGTGCCCGGGTCCAACCTGAATTATGGACAGAGCCCATATTTACAAACCTCTATAAAGCACTTGAAAAGAAGGGCGTCCTGGTAACCTATTCGGCTAAAGGGAGTGTACGGCGAATTCTACAAAAAATAGGCTTTACAGTAGAGCGTTTGCCCGGGCCGCCGGGGAAGCGAGAGATGCTGCGAGGAACGAAAAAGTAGGGGAAATAGGGCTGAGGGGGCGTTTTGAGTATTGTTAGTATCGGTCAGGTACCGGGAAGAGCATAAAAATCTGTCTGCCCTCATCGAGAAGGATTTAGTTTCAGAAGGTTTAGGTGATTTCCATAGGTTTATCCGGCGACTTGGAAGGTTTCTTGGTATTGATCTTTGATCCTTTGACCGCTTTTCCAGGCATACACCAGATTAGGATTTTTGAAGGGCTGCAATTGCTGTCCGGGGTTCCCCTATATTTTCTGCTATAAGGATTTTCCTTTATTGGGAATTCTGAGAAGTAAGAGAATTCCCAAACTAAAAAAGAGAATAAAAAACAGAATTGAATAGCGAATGCTTCCGGTGATCTGCGCAATAAAACCATAGGAGAACATACCGATAACAATTCCTACTTTTTCGGCCACATCATAAAAGCTAAAATAGGAGGTGGTATCCCGGGCCGTTTCCGGAAGGAATTTGGAGTAAGTCGATCGGGATAACGATTGGATGCCTCCCATTACCAATCCTACGAGACCGGCTGCCACATAAAACTGGGTTGGGGTAGTAATAAAAAATGCATATAAACAAATTCCGACCCAAATCAGATTGATTGCAATCAGGGTGGGAATGTTGCCAAACCGGCCGGAGGCTTTGGCGGTATAGGTGGCTCCGATGACAGCAATGAGCTGAATAAGAAGAATGCTCACAATGAGTCCGGTAGTAGCGTCTTGCGTTCCCCAGTCTAACTCCTTTACCCCAAAATAAGTGGCTATCAACATGATCGTTTGCACAGCCATACTATACACAAAAAAGGCAGCGAGATAGCGGTATAACGCTGTATTTGTTTTCACTCTTTTATAGATTTTCAGGAGCTCCCGGAATCCGTTAAGCATCCAACCGGATGGGCGTGTTTTGGACCGGTTCCCACGGGGGAGATAGCGATAGGTATATTGACTAAAACCAATCCACCAGATACCGGTTAAAACAAAGGATAATCGGGTGGGCGTATCTTCACTTGTCCACCCCCAAGAGTCATGAAATAAAATTAATGCCAAACACAGTACCAGCAGGATGACACTTCCAATATACCCGAGGGAAAATCCCCGTGCACTTACTTGATCTTGTTGCTGCGGGAAGGCGATATCCGGTAGGTAGGAGTTGTAAAAGACGATACTTCCCCAAAATCCGATCAGGGCTAAAAAGTAGCACAGTAAACCAAATCCGAAATGCTCCCTGCTAAACCAAAACATACCGATACAGGATAAAGCTCCCAGGTAATTGAAGAAACGCATAAAAGCTTTTTTATTTCCCGTATAATCGGCAATTCCACTAAGGAAAGGACTCAGTACAGAAACTACCAAAAAAGCCGAGGCCGTGACATAACTAATCAGACTGTCGTTTTTAAAAGCAAAACCCCAGAACTGAACGGTATCGTCAATAATCCTCCCATTCTCTTGGGTTGTGGTGAGATTGGCATAAAAAATAGGAAAAATGGCCGAGGCGATAACCAGGCTATATACCGAGTTTGCCCAATCGTAAAAGGCCCAGGCATGGAGGAGCTTTTTGTGGCCTTTGGGAAGTTTGGGCATGACAGTGAAAATTTTTGAGAGGACTAAAATAAAAATTCTTATTTACAATGAACCTGGTCGAATTCATCGAAGGCTGTAAATAATCCAAATTCTGATCTAAAAACAGGATGCAGATTATTGATCGTCAATTGCTCACATTGATTTGTGAATATTTGAGTATTGCAATATTCCATGAGAAACAATTCCTAATAAATTTATAATATTCTTTTCGGAAGAGAAAAATTTATTATTTTAATAATCCGATATCGAAAATGAAATATGGAATAAACAACTTTTTTAAAATGGATTTAATCACAAAGAAATAAATTATGAGACCGTATAAAAAAGTTTTAATTGCCGTAGTCGATGATAGCGAATACGGATTGGCCGCGGCTCAAAAAGGGCTGGCCTTGACGCGTCAACTGGGGGCTGATCCGGCGTTGGCTTATATTATGGATACGCGCGTTCTGAGTAATCCCGAATTGGGACCTTCCTATATCGAAATCAAGGGGCACATGGAAACTCAGGCCCGGGAAACCCTTGATGAACTGGCGGCAATGTATGAAGGGGGAGAAGTGAAAAAATACTTTCGGGAAAGTCATTCCCTGTTTAAAGAAATTATCAAGGTAGGACGGGATTGGAGTGCCGATTTGATTATTATAGGTTCCCGCCAGAGAACAGGCCTTGAGCATTTATTGATGGGGAGCGTTGCCGAGCACGTCATGAGAAATTCGCCGATTCCCATCATGATTGTTCCGGGACGAGTGAAAAGTTGAGCTGCGAGTATGGAGTCTAAACCAAGGATTGGAAAGGATTTTACACGTTTTCAATCATTTGTTGTTAATCGTTTGATTTTTTCTGTTTCCTTCCTGCCGTTAATCGGTTTGAAAAGTCGCGGTAGGCCTTTTCCCGTTATAAAAGATTGATGTTATATTCAGCGCAGATATCAATCATTTCTTGTGGCCAGATGGCTACGCTAATTTCACCAACGTGAGCCTTTCGCAAAAAATACATCCCCAGACGGGATTGTCCGATTCCGCCGCCGATACAAAGCGGAAGCTCATCCCCGAGCAAGCGTTTATGATACAACAATCCCTTTCGGTGTTCTTGGCTTCGAATTTGCAGTTGTTTTTTTAAACTTTCACGATCTACCCGAATTCCCATAGAAGAAAATTCAACTTCGCGATCCAAAACCGGATTCCAGATCAAAATATCGCCGTTTAGTCCTTTATACCCATCATCGTTCGGCGTAATCCAGTCATCGTAGTCCGGGGAGCGTCCGCCATGTGATTCATTGTTAGAGAGTTTTCCTCCGATTCCGATAATAAAAACAGCTCCGTATTCCCGGGTAATTTTTCGCTCTCGTTCTTCCGGTGTTAAATCGGGATAGCGTTGCAGGAGCTCCTCGCTGTGGATAAACTGGATTTCTTCCGGTAATTGGGGTTGAATGCCGTAGAGTTTTTCCACGTAAGTTTCCGTTCGTTTTAAAATAAAATACAGCTTTTTAACGGTCTTTTTTAAATACTCGATATTTCGATCCTCCGGCTCGATTCGCTGTTCCCAATCCCATTGATCTACAAATAAGGAGTGTAGGTTATCGGGTTGTTCATCGGGGCGAATGGCGTGCATATTGGCGTAAATTCCTTCATGAACTTTGATATTGTATTTCTTGAGTGCCATCCGTTTCCATTTAGCCAAGGATTGAACTACTTCTGCTTCGATTCCTATCATTGCCGTGGCCGGAAAACTTACCGGGCGTTCAACACCGCTTAATTCGTCATTAATCCCCGTTCCCTTTTCAACAAAAAGAGGAGCACTTACCCGATGAAGATGCATTTCGGTCTCCAAGTTTAAGGCAACAAATTTTCTGATTTCTTGTAAGGCATGTGCCGTACGGAGAGTATCCATTTGAGGATGATAATCCTCTGGCAGGATTAATCCCGGAAACTTGATTTGGGCTTCAGCTGCGGTCATAGAGAAAAGTTCTTTTAAATGCCAAAAATAACTTTAAAATTTCTAATGGGGAAATACAAATATAAAAGACCTATGTAAAGGTGTTGATTGATTACTTATAATCGAACATCTTTAATAACAAATAAACCCCTAAATAGTAGGGGTTTATAAGTGCTCGGAGCGGGAATTGAACCCGCACGGCCATAGTCTGGCCATTGGATTTTAAGTCCAACGTGTCTACCAATTCCACCACCCGAGCCGGACTTTAAGAAAATAAAAAGCGAAAATAAAAATTTTCGCTTTCCCTGAGCGAAAAACGGGGGTCGAACCCGCGACCTCCACCTTGGCAAGGTGGCGCTCTACCACTGAGCTATTTTCGCAATTGATTTTAAAATGAACTTGCTATTAAATATAGCGAATGCAAATTTAAAACCTTTTTCTATTTCACAAAGTCTTTTTTGTTAAAAATGTTTTTTATAGCTCCCTTTTATGGAAGGCTTCTTGTACGGGGCGTCCGATCCAGACTTGTGGAGTTTCAAGGTCGAAAATATGTGCGATGGTGGCAGCCGTATCAAACGTGATGATGCTGTCTTCAAGGACTATACCTTTTTGGACTCCGGGGCCCATGATCAACCAGGGGATTTCCATCTCTTCTATGTGATCTCCGCCATGTCCCTGTTCAAATCCGCCATGGTCGGCGGTAACGATAAAAATGGTAGATTCATAGATTCCGGCCTCTTTCGTGGCTTGAATAAGATTTCCGATGCGTCTGTCCATTTTTTGAACAGCCGAAATATAGGCATCGGTTCCCCAACCAATCCCGTGTCCGGCTCCGTCTACGTCGTCAAAATGCAAAAACAGGAGTTCGGGCTTCTTTTCTTTTATATAAGAAATAGCTTTTTCTTCGGTAAGATTGTCATCATTGGTGTTTTCATCATAACTCACTGCTTCTTTCGGAAACAAATATCCAATCCCATCCCAGGTATAAATTACACCAATCTCAAATTCCGGTTTTTGATCATGGAGGATTTCAAAAATAGTGGGAAATATCCCGTGTTTTCCTGTTACCCGAGAAGGAATTTCCGGAGTTTTGCTGTTCCATTGCGTATAGCCGGTCAGTGCCGGCCCGGCTCCCATGGTCATGGCCGCCCAATTAGCGGCACTCGAAGAAGGACGGATACAACGCGCATGATAGGTATAACTGCCTTCTTTTTTTAGTTTCTCAAGGTTGGGCAGTTGATCGATCTTTTTCAAATAGTTGGCGCCCAGTCCGTCTATCCCGATTAAAATCACGTGTTTCGCCTCGGTCTTCGTCTGTGCCCGCAAAAGCAAGGGCAAAAGAAAAATCCATAGAAAAATAAATCTCCTGTACATATTTTAAATAAAAGAATGATGCTTCTCCATAAGCCGGGAAGTCTTTACATATCCCGGGACACATCTTTATCACCCCGTCCCGAAAGGTTGATTATCGCCAGTTTTCCGGTGTTTTTTAAGATTTTAATAGCTAATGCCACGGCATGACTGGATTCAATCGCCGGTTGGATTCCCTCGAGTTTGGCCAATAACCGATAGGCTGATTTCGCTTCTTCGTCGGTAACGGGTTTGTAAATGGCTCGGCCGGTGTCTTTTAAAAAGGCGTGTTGCGGACTGATCCCGGGGTAGTCTAATCCGGCAGCGATGGACTCGGAGGCGATTGGGTTTCCTTCTCCATCAACCAAACAATAGGAATAGGTTCCCTGGAATACGGTTGGTTTTCCATAAGACAAGGTCGCTGCCGTATGTTCGGGAGTATTCTCACCTCCACCTTCCGCGCCATAAAGCGGTACTTCCTGATCTCTCAAAAACGCACTGAATAGACCGATCGCATTCGAGCCTCCACCAATACAGGCAAAGAGAGCATCGGGCAAGCGGCCTTCGGCCGCCAAGATTTGTTGCCGTGCTTCCGCACCGATGACACTTTGAAAGTATCCTACGATTTTAGGGTAGGGGTGAGGCCCGACTTGTGATCCCAATAAATAAAAAATATCAGGATGTTCAATGTAATAACCCAATGCCGCATCTACTGCATCTTTTAAAGTAGCCCTCCCGGCGGTTGTCGTAACGACTTCGGCCCCCAAGAGCTCCATTCGTTTGACGTTTAAGGCTTGCCGTTTGGCATCCTCGGCTCCCATAAAAATTTTACAGGGAATTCCATATTGGGCAGCGGCTGTGGCCGTGGCCACTCCGTGCTGCCCGGCGCCGGTTTCGGCAATGATTTCTTTGGCACCCATTCGTCTGGCCAACAGAATCTGCCCGATGGCATTATTGATTTTATGTGCTCCGGTATGATTGAGATCTTCCCGTTTTAAATAAATATCAGCCCCCACTTCTTTACTGAGATGTGTCGCCTTAAAAAGGGGAGAGGGCCGACCCACATAAGTCGATAAGGTGTGAATAAATTCCTCTTTAAAATTGGGTTTACGGACTTCCGCATCAAAAAAATCAGCCAGAGTCTTTAGTTTATCGGCTAACACATCCGGCACATAGCTCCCGCCATAATCACCATATTTTCCATTGGTCTCCAGCATGGCCTCAACGGGGCATACGGTAATATTTGAGTATAAATTGGACATGATAAAGAATAAAGTGTTGGTCAATTTGAAGTTTGCAAGATAATAATTCTGTAAAATATAAGGTTGGATTTTTAAACCTTCTTTTGACTGCTTTGGTTTGAAAAAAATGGTCTTCTTATTGTTTTGGATTTTTGTGGTATTTCGTGGGTGAACCGGTTATAGTAGGGACTCTGTTGAAGAGTTTTGAGTGAAGGCCATTTTCATTGTTCTTTTCTTTATGATAATTATTTGGATTATTCATAAATTAATTGGGAGGGATTAAATAAGGCAATAAGGTTTAAGACTGACGCTTTACCTCGTTGTTATTAAGGTAATAAGGTTTTCTGTAAAACTTAAAACCAGCCTTATCTTGGTAATTTTGGATGAATAGAAAGTAACAAGGCCTTATTGTCTTATTCTTTACAAGGTTGTCTTGACTTGGAAATTTGTTTCCAAATTATGAGTTTGTGAATTACATAGGTAAAGAGTTTGGCTCCGATCAACTTTTCGGTGCCAATAACCGCTTGATCTCATTCAATTTCATCAGTGCTTCCACCGGAGTAAGGGTGTCGATATCTAAATGTAAGATCTCCTCTTTTATTTCTTCTAAGAGCGGATCATCCAGTTTAAAAAAACTAAGTTGAGCATCTTGCTCCACGGCTTGATCCAGTTTTTTGTCCAAATCTTTTCCATCATGGGAAGCTTCCATCTTTTTAAGGATTTTATTGGCGCGATTGAGGACGAATTGCGGCATTCCCGCCATTTTGGCCACATGAATTCCAAAACTGTGTTCGCTGCCGCCGGGTATCAATTTTCGCATAAACAGCACTTTATCCTTTAATTCTTTGATGGAAACGTTGTAGTTTTTAATTCGGGGGAAGCTTTGCTCCATTTTGTTGAGTTCGTGATAATGGGTCGCAAAAAGGGTTTTGGGGCGAGCCGGATGTTCATGTAAAAACTCACTGATGGCCCAAGCAATCGAAATCCCGTCATAGGTGCTGGTTCCGCGTCCGATTTCATCCAATAAAACCAGACTGCGCTCAGAAATATTGTTTAGGATACTGGCGGTTTCGTTCATTTCCACCATAAAAGTAGATTCCCCCAAACTGATATTGTCACTGGCACCCACCCGGGTAAATATTTTATCGACAATTCCGATTTCGGCTTCTTTGGCGGGAACAAAACTACCCATTTGCGCCAGCAGGACGATAAGGGCGGTTTGCCGCAGTAATGCCGATTTTCCACTCATATTGGGACCGGTGATCATGATGATCTGTTGCTCCTCCCGATCCAGAAGAAGATCGTTGGCAATATAGGGTTGATCGACCGGAAGTTGTTTTTCAATCACCGGATGACGACCTTCCTTGATATTGATACTAAAGGTATCGGTGAGCTGCGGCCGGTAATAGTTTTCTTCCTGGGCCAATTGGGCAAATCCACAAAGGCAGTCCAGTTTGGCAATTAATGCTGCATTTTGTTGAACGGGTTTAATAAAGTCGCCCATCCAAGTGACCAATTCAGCGAACAGGCACTCTTCAAGGAGTTGAATTTTTTCTTCGGCCCCCAAAATCTTTGCTTCGTAGGTCTTGAGTTCTTCCGTAATATAACGTTCGGAATTAACCAGGGTTTGCTTGCGAATCCATTCTTCAGGAACCTTGTCTTTATGCGTGTTTCGCACTTCTATATAATATCCAAATACGTTATTGCTCCCAATTTTAAGGCTGGTAATTCCGGTTTCTTCGATTTCTCGTTTCAACATTTGATCGAGATAATCTTTACTGGTATAGGCTAAATTCCGCAGTTCGTCTAATTCTTCAGAAAACCCCTTGGCAATGGCTTTCCCTTTATTGATATTCACCGGAGGATCCTCTTGCAACGCTTCTCCTATTTTTTCCCGTAACAGCTGGCAGGCGTGTAGGTTTTCCGAAATGATATTGAGGGGTTCGCAATCGGTATTTTCCAGCCTTTTCTTAATGGGGAGAACGGCATCCAGAGATTGTTTTAGTTGCATGACTTCTCTCGGATTGATTTTTTGGGTAGCTACCTTGGAAATCAATCGCTCAAGGTCGCTTATTTTCTTGACCTCATCCTGAATTTCATTCAGCAGAAGCGAATTTTTTATAAGAAAAGCTACGCTTTCTTGCCGGGCCTTAATTTTAGAAATACTCTTAAGCGGGAGCGCCAGCCATCTTTTCAACATGCGTCCGCCCATGGAAGAAATGGTCTTATCGATCACTTCGAGCAGCGTTACCGCCTCCGGGTTATGGGAACGGTAGAGCTCCAGATTTTGAATGGTAAACCGATCCATCCAGACATAGTCTTCTTCGGCAATCCGATTGATGGTGGAGATATGTTTTAACTGATGGTGCCGGGTTTCTTCTAAATAATGCAGAATAACCCCAGCAGCGATAATTCCGTTTTCCAGGTGATCGATTCCGAATCCCTTTAAGGTTGTAGTTCCAAAATGTCGATTGAGGTTTTCCCGTGCAAAGTCCGGTTTAAAAAGCCAATCTTCTTTATAGTACAGATGAAAATCACTACCAAATTTTTCTTTGAACTGTTTTTTATACTTTTTGGGAACGAGAATCTCACTCGGATTGAAATTTTGAAGCAATTTGTCAATTTGATCGGCATCCCCCTCGCTCGTTAAAAATTCTCCGGTGGAAACATCCAAAAAGGAAATTCCAATATTGGTTTTGGAAAAATGAAGAGCGGCCAAGAAGTTGTTGGATGTACTTTGTAAAACTTCATCGTTTAAGGCGACACCCGGAGTAACCATTTCGGTAACACCGCGTTTGACAATGGTTTTGGCCTTTTTAGGGTCCTCCAGCTGATCGCAGATAGCCACCCGCTCTCCCGCTTTTACCAACTTGGGAAGGTAGGTGTTTAGGGCGTGGTGCGGAAAGCCTGCCAATTCTGTTTTTTCACTGCCGTTGTTTCGGTTTGTTAATACAATATTGAGGATCCGGGAAACCTTGATGGCATCCTCTCCAAAAGACTCATAAAAATCACCCACTCGGAATAATAAAAGGGCATCGGGATATTTAGACTTGATCCCGTTATACTGTTTCATCAAGGGGGTGGTTTTCTTTTTGGCCAAAGTTTTCTATTTTAAATGGATCCGTAAAAATAAGCAATCCTTTTTGGACAGGCGTAAAATATAAAAAGCATATTGTTGCTCCGTAAAACCGCAAGATTTTGTGCTTAAAGCAAATCGCCGGAGTTTATCTTCACCATCTCAAAAATCTTCTCGTTTTTTGAAGAATGGGATTTAATCCCCCTCCGCTGTTGGCTCCGGCCGAGACGAGAAGACCGGGCCTAATCCTCCGAGGCCTGTCTGTCGTATGGAGGATTTCCCCGGAAGGTTACGAATACTCTTTTATTTTGATAACTATGACTTTTAAAAAGACCGGGATAAAATATTTTTTATAGCTTAGAGGAGCCTTTCTATAAAGTTTTAAAATTTATCAAATTATGGAATTTGTAAACCTCAAAAAAAAGCTCTGTATGCTTATTTTTATGTTGAGTACAACAGGATTAATTGTTGCCCAGCAAAGGGATAAAGAAGGAGAGACCCGGAAAACCAAGATCAACCAAGCCAAAGAATTTGTTTGGGACAGCCTTTCTCAAAAAGTCTATACCCTTTCTGTAACCCCCGAATGGTTCTCTGATAATTCGGGATTTGCATATTCAACGAAAACCCGGAATGGAAAAAAGTTTTATGTCATTTCTTTTGAAGATCAGAAAAAAGTAGAAGCCTTCGACTCTGCGAAATTGGCGGATAAACTAAAAGAAAATACCCAAAAAGAGGCGAATCCCAAGGAGTTGAATCTTCAACAACAAAAGTGGAAGAATGCAAAAACGTTTGATTTTCAATGGAAACAAAAGAAATTTACTTATCGTATTGCTAAGGATAAGCTTATTGAAAAGGGAGATATAGAGGAAAAGGATAGGACCATTTCCGAATCTCCCGATAAAAAATATGCAGTATTGATCAAAGGTTATAATCTCTATTTGATTGACCAAACCAAGAGAGACACCACGGCCTTATCCACAGACGGCAGGAAAGATTATATTTATGGCAGTTCTTACGGCTGGGGACAGGTAATGGAAGGGGAGAATGCCATTCCTGAACCCAATTTGAACGTGAGCTGGTCTCCGGACGGTAAAAAGCTGCTGACGCAGATTATGGATACCCGGAACGCCGAAAGAATGTATCTGTTGGATGAGTCGATCGATTCTCTCTATCGCCCCCAATTATTATCTTATTTTCGGGGCTCTCCGGGCGATACGACGGTGGTACATTATATTCCGGTGATTTATGATATCCCCTCCGGAAAAGAAACCCAAGTACAACTGGATCCCATTCCGCATTTTATGGATGATTTGGCCGGTTACGGATTAAAATGGGCTGATGACAGTAGTTTTTTGCTGGGCACTTTTAATCATCGGGGGTATAAGCGAAAAGATGTTATTAAGGTGAATCCGAAAAGTGGGGCGGTGACGATTTTATATACCGATACCAGTACAACGAATATCGATTATCTCACTCGGTTTAAACCGATTTTTGAAAAGAATATTGCTTTTATCACGTCCGAGCGAACGGGCTGGAAGCAACTGTATAAAATTGATTTAAAAACTGGAAATACAACACCGGTTACTGCCGGAGAATTTGTGGTCAAAGATATAGAAGCGATCGATGAGGAAGAGAAGGTCATTTACTTTACGGCCGGCGGTCGGGAAGAAGGAGTAAATCCGTATTATGATTTATTGTACCGAGTCGATTTTAACGGGGAGGAAATAAAATTACTGACTCCGGAACCAATAAATCACGAAGTTTCTATTTCGAAAAACTATCAATATTTTGTCGATAATCAATCTACGGCTCAGGATCCGACGCGATCTGTTTTACGATCTACGGAAGATGGGAGCGAACTAATGGAAATTGATCGGGCCGATGTGGAGGATTTGAAGGCTTTGGGTTGGAATCCTCCACAGTTATTTACGACTGTAGCCCAAGATGGGAAAACGAAGATATACGGAGCCCTTTGGAAACCGACCGATTTTGATGCAACGCAATCCTACCCCCTAGTAGATTATACCTATACCGGGCCGCATATGAATGTTTTCCCCAATACCTTTAAAAAAGGCGTTTACGGGCTATATGATTCACCACAGGCTTTGGCCGAATGGGGTTTTGTCGTAATGCAGGTGGATGGGCGAGGCTCGGCAGGCCGTTCCAAAGCTTTCCATAATAAGTCCTATAAAAACCTGGGAAACAATTTGGAAGATCACGTTGCTGCCATTCAGTATTTGGCCGATCGATATTCTTGGATTGATGGCAGTCGGGTTGGGATTTTCGGGCATTCTTTTGGCGGATATGATGCTGCACATGCCTTACTGGCTTTTCACGATACCTATAAAGTGGCCGTTTCGGAATCTGGCGATCACGACTGGCGGATGGAAAAAGCCTGGTATCCCGAAATGTATGCCGGATGGCCCGTAGATGAAACGTATGAGGAACAATCCAATGTTACTCTGGCTCCCCAATTGAAAGGGAAATTATTATTGATTCACGGAGGAATTGATGAAAATGTCAATCCTTCGGCCACATTTAAGTTTTCTGAAGCCTTGATCAAAGCCGGGAAATATTTTGATGAACTTATCATCCCCAGTGCTCGTCATGCTTATCCTAAAGCCTATGCTCCTTATGTACAACAAAAACGCTGGCAGTTTTTTGTGGATCATTTGATTACGGATTTTCAAAAATAAGACTCAGTTACCGCGAGATTGCATCTCGTGGGTTACCTCGCTGCTGCAAGATTGTATCTTGTGGCATTATCCCAGCTACTGTGAGATTACATCTCGTAGTGTTATCTCAGCTGCCGCAAGATTGTATCTTGTGACATTACCCCAGCTACTGCGAGATTGTATCTCGTAGTGTTATCTCAGCTGCCGCAAGATTGTATCTTGTGACATTACCCCAGCTACTGCGAGATTGTATCTCGTAGTGTTATCTTAGCTGCTGCGAGATTGTATCTTGTGGTATTATCGTATCTCGTGGTGTGTTCTAAATCCGCATAAAAAAACCACCTCCAAAAGTTGCGGAGGTGGTTTTAATTTAAAAATACCTTTTAAAGGTGGTTTATTCCAGTCCTTTATATTTCAGGAAAGGTTTAATATCCGGTTTGTGACCTCTAAAATCTTTAAACATTTTGTTGTAGTCTTCGGTGTTTCCTTTTGAAAGAATCATTTTCCGGAATCGATCTCCGTTTTCCCGGGTTAGTCCGCCATTTTCCTCAAACCAGGAGTAAGCATCATCATCCAGCACTTTGGTCCAGATATAGGCATAATAACCCGCTGCATAGCCACTTCCCCAGATATGGTTAAAATAGGAAGAGCGATAACGCGGTAAAACCTCTTCGGAATAGAGATGGGTACGCTTTAAAGCTTTTTCCTCAAATTCTGAAACGCTTTCGATTTCCTGATCTGCCGGAATTGAGTGCCATTGCATGTCGAGTTGTGCGGCAGCCAGTAATTCGGTCATCGAATAACCCTGATTAAAAGTAGAAGACTTCTTGATCTTATTGACCAATTCTTTAGGAATGACTGCTCCGGTTTTATAGTGTTTGGCATAATTATTCAGGATTTCGGGATAAAGTGCCCAATGTTCATTGAATTGCGAAGGGAATTCCACAAAATCCCGGGCTACCGAGGTTCCCGATAGGGTAGGATATTTCTGATCGGCAAAGAAGCCGTGTAAGGCATGCCCAAACTCGTGGAACATGGTAATGACATTGTCAAAGGTCATCAATTGAGGTTCTCCTTCAGCGGCTTTGCTAAAATTTCCGACATTATAAATTACCGGTTTTTGATCTAACAGTTTAGATTGTCCTACGATATTTGACATCCAGGCACCGCCGCGTTTGCTATCTCGCTTGAAATAATCTCCGTAAAACAAGCCGATTGGATCTCCATTCTCTTCAGAAACTTCATATACCCGAACATCTTCCTGATAGGTTGGAATATCGGTTCGCTTTTTAAAATTGAGCCCATACAATTTATGAGCAGCATAAAAAACTCCGTTTTCAAGAACGCTGTCTAATACGAAATAAGGTTTAATTTCATTTTCATCCAGATCGTATTTTTCTTTGCGGACTTTTTCGGCATAATAATTCCAGTCCCAAGGTTTCAGTTTGAAGTCCTTTCCCGATTTCTGGATTTGTTTTTGAATTTCTGCAGCTTCATCTTTAGATTTTTGGACAGCAGCGGGTACAATTTGGCCTAAAAGATCCTGAACGGCTTCCGGGGTTTTGGCCATCTGATCTTGTAAATTCCATTCGGCGTAATTTTTATACCCCAGAAGTTCTGCTTCTTGGGCGCGCACTTTGGCAACTTTAATCAAGGTCGATTGGGTGTCATATTCATTACCGTTATCGGCCCGGTGAATCGAGTTTTCAAAAAGTTGCTTTCGAGTATCGCGATTGTCCAGCTTTTGAAGATCCGGTTGCTGAGTCGTGTTTTGGAGCGGAATTTCATATTTTCCCTCGTGCCCGTGATCTTCAGCTTTTTTTGCAGCCGATTTGATTTCGGAATCACTCAGTCCTTTTAATGCTTCTTTATTATCAACTACAAGAGCAGCTGCTTTTCCTGCTTCCAGTAATTTGTTACTGAAGGTAGTTCTCAATTTGGCCAGTTCTTCGTTTAATTTCTTGAGTTCCTCTTTTTTATCATCAGGAAGATTGGCCCCTGAGAGCACAAAGTTTTTGTAATAGACCTCGACTAAACGTTTGGATTCAGCATCAAGACCTAAGCTGTCCACCTGATCGTGGATCGTTTTAACACGTTGAAAGAGTTTGTCGTTCAGGTAGATAGCATCACTAAGAGCGGATAATTTGGGGGCAACTTCCTCTCGCACTGCCTTTAGTGTATCGTTGGTGTGCGCTCCGGTAAGAAGATAAAAAACACGTAAAACACGGTTTAGATCCTGACCTGATTTTTCCAGGGCTACAAAGGTATTTTCAAAAGTAGGTTCCTCTTTATTATTAGCGATTTCTTCGATCTCCTTGGTTTTCGACTCGATTCCTTTTAAGATTGCCGGTTTAAAATGTTTGTTTTTAATCGCCTTAAAATCGGGAACGCCAAAGGGAAGATCACTGGCTTCTGCAAAAGGATTTTGATCTTGCATAGAAGATTCTTTTTGAGGTTTTTGATTACATGCTGAAAAGAGTAGGACGGTGAAGACCAAACTCAGCGTAGAAATACGTTTCATCTTGAAATATATGGGTTAGATTGACGAAGATAAAAAATCTTTTGTAAAGCTTTACAAATAGGTCTTAAACTGATTTAATGCTTTTGTAATCCCTTCCGGATTCTTTCCGCCCGCGGTAGCAAAAAATGGCTGGCCACCGCCGCCGCCTTGAATATATTTTCCTAATTCCCGTACGATTTTTCCGGCGTTATAATCTTTTTTTTGGACTAAGTCTTTGGAAATATAACAAGTTAAAACGGCTTTCCCGTTTTGCTCGGCAGCCAACAAAGCAAAGAGGTTGGGGATTTTATTTCCCATTTGAAATACCAGGTCTTTCAGGTCACGGGTTTCCAGATTTACCTTTTTGGCAAGAACGTGGATTCCATTTATTTCTTGAATTTCCTCTTCGAGTTTTTGTTTGGTATTTAATACTTTTTCATGCTCCAGGACTTCAACTTTTTTAGTTAATTTGGCATTATCTTCTTGAAGCCCGGTTACCGCTTTCAGGACGTCTTGTTTATTTTTGAGTTGATTTTTTAAGGCTTGGACAAGCATTGTTTGCGCTTCAAAATACTCTCGAGCTCCATCTCCGGTAATGGCTTCTATCCGTCGAACACCCGAGGCAACGCCGGTTTCCCCCAGAATTTTTAAATACCAGATATCGCCGGTTTGAGGAACATGGGTACCCCCGCAAAGCTCAAAGGAATCGCCAAAGCGGATCGTGCGTACATAATCGCCGTATTTTTCTCCAAAAAGGGCGGTGGCACCTTGATCAACAGCTTCTTTGAAGGGAACATGGCGGTGCTCTTCCAGGGGGAGATTTTTCCGAATTCGGGCATTGACCCGATCCTCGACGTCCTGTATTTCTTTTTCTTTCATTTTACTGAAATGTGAAAAATCAAATCGCAAGCGTTTGGGGCTGACCAATGATCCTTTTTGTTCCACATGATTGCCCAATACTTCCCGGAGTGCCTGATGTAATAAGTGCGTAGCGGAGTGATTGGCCATGGCATTTTTGCGCTTCTGTGAATCTACTCTCGCCGTTAGGGGAGCAGCCGGATTTTCGGGTAGGTCTTTGGCAAAATGAACAATAAGATTGTTTTCCTTTTTTGTGTCAAAGATCGGAATGATGTTTCCCGTGGCTTCTTCGAGTTTTCCCCGGTCGCCAACTTGTCCGCCGCTTTCGGCATAGAACGGTGTTGAGGTAAACACCAGCTGATAATAAGAACCCTTTTTCTTGTCAGTGATTTTGCGATACCGGGTAATTTGTACCGGAGCTTCAAGCGTATCATACCCGATGAACTCTTCGGGTTCATTTTCCTTCAGGATGACCCAATCTTCCGTATTCGTGGCTGCTGCCGATCGAGAGCGATCTTTTTGTTTTTGCAGTTCGGCTTTAAATTCTTGTACCCGGAGTTGCAATCCTCGTTCACATAAAATAAGAGCAGTTAAATCGATCGGAAAACCGTAGGTATCGTAGAGTTCGAAGGCTTTTTTTCCTGAAATGGTAGTCGAGTTGCTTTTTTCGATAATTGTATCTAATCGGGATAATCCCTGATCCAAAGTTTTTAGAAAGGCGTGTTCCTCTTCGTGAATGACATTGGTAATCAGGTTCTCCTGTTGCCTTAATTCGGGGAAGGCACCTCCCATTTGCCGCACCAGAGTATTTACTAATTTATAGATAAAGGGATTCTTGAAGTTAAGAAACGTAAATCCGTATCGCACAGCTCTTCTAAGGATCCTTCGAATTACATATCCCGCTCCTGTATTACTCGGCAATTGACCATCGGCAATGGCAAAACTCACGGCGCGAACGTGGTCGGCAATCACCCGAATGGCGACATTTGTATCACTGCTATTTTTTCCTTCGTGATACGTCGCTCCGGAAAGTTCCTCAATCTTTTGGATAAGCAGAGTAAAGACATCGGTGTCGTAATTTGATATTTTTCCTTGCAGAATCATGCAGAGGCGTTCAAAGCCCATTCCGGTATCGACATGTTTGGCGGGCAATTCTTCAAGATGACCATCTGCTTTACGATTATATTGCATAAAGACCAAATTCCAGATTTCCACCACCTGTGGATGATCCTGATTAACCAGCTCTCGTCCCGGGACTTCCTTCTTTTCCTTTTCAGAACGAATATCGATATGAATTTCAGAACAGGGGCCACAAGGTCCTTGGTCACCCATTTCCCAGAAGTTATCGGCTTTATTCCCCATTAAAATTTGTTCTTCGGGAAGGATTTCACGCCAGATATTGTAAGCTTCTTGGTCTTGTTTTAATTGATCGCTCTCATCGCCTTCAAAAACAGTGGCATAGAGATTCTCCTCGGGAATTTTATAGACTTCGGTGAGTAATTCCCATGCATAATGAATGGCTTGCTTCTTAAAATAATCTCCAAAACTCCAGTTTCCCAACATTTCAAACATGGTGTGATGGTAGGTATCTTTCCCGACTTCCTCGAGATCGTTGTGCTTGCCACTTACCCGCAGGCATTTTTGATAATCTGCAATACGAGGATATTGAGGTTGGGCATTTCCCAAAAAATACTCTTTAAACTGATTCATCCCTGCATTGGTAAACAGAAGAGTCGGATCGTCTTTTAAAACCATGGGAGCAGAAGGGACGATTTGATGTTCTTTGGAGGTGAAGAATTCTAAAAATTTTGATCGGATTTCGTTGGCTTTCATGGTGATAAGTTCGGTGATAATGTATAGAATAGATGTGTTATTTTGAACAATTTATTTATCTTTGCGCGCGAAATGATGTTTTAGCAAAGTAATTGTGCAAAAGTAAGATATTTAGAATAATGTCAAAAGTCAAATACTATTACGATGAAAAAACGCTTTCCTATCAGAAAATTAAGGAGGGCAAGAGACGAAAGATGACGTTTATAGTCATGGCCGTTTTGGGATGTTTTCTGGGGGGATTTATTCTCCTGCTGATTTTTCTTAATTTGCCTCAGATTAGTACACCGAAAGAGAAAATGCTGGCGCGGGAATTGGAGAATATGGAGTTGCAGTATTCCATTTTGAATAAGAAAATGGACCGGGCGGAAGAGGTATTGAAAGACGTTGAAAATCGCGATGACAACATTTATCGAATTTACTTTGAAGCCAATCCTATTTCAACAGCAGAACGGGAATCCGGATTTGGAGGAGTGAATCGCTATGAGGATTTGGAGGGCTATGATAATTCCGACTTGATTATTGATGTTAACAAACGCATGGATAAACTACAGAAGCGAATCGTGGTAGAGTCCAAATCCCTTGATGAGATTGCTAAACTGGCTGAAAATAAAAAGGAACTATTGGCTGCAATGCCGGCAATTCAACCTATTGAGAATAAGGATTTACGGTTTATTTCTTCGGGATACGGCTATCGTTATCATCCCATATTGAAAATACGACGTATGCACTCCGGAATCGATTTTGCCTCTAATAAGGGAGCCCATGTTTATGCCACGGCCGACGGGGTGGTAAAACGAGTGACACGGGTTGGGGGATACGGCAATATGATTGAAATTGATCACGGTTTTGGTTATAAAACCCGCTATGCCCATCTCAGTAAAATGAATGTTCGCCGTGGAGAAAAAGTGAAGCGAGGCCAGGTTATCGGGGCCGTTGGGAGTACCGGAATCTCCACCGGTCCTCATGTGCATTATGAGGTCTGGAAAAATGGAAGCACGGTTAATCCAATTAATTATTTCCATGGTGATTTAACATCGGAGGAATATGCTATTCTTTTGAAAAAATCGGAATTGGAAAACCAATCTATGGATTAATGCATATTGAACTACCGGATAAACTGTACTATGATATTGGAGAAGTCGCTGAGGCCTTTGGTGTAAACACTTCGCTGATTCGTTATTGGGAAAAGGAATTTGATATTTTAAAGCCCCGAAAAAATGCCAAGGGGAACCGTCGTTTCAGACCCGAGGATATTGATCATTTACAGTTGATTTATCACTTGGTAAAAGAGCGGGGATTTACATTGGACGGTGCCAAAAAATATTTGAAAGAATCCAAACACGAGGTGCTGAGTAATTTTGAGTTGATTCAACGGTTGGAAGCGGTGAAAGCAGAACTGTTGAAAATTAAAGAACAATTGTAATTGAGTAGGGTATGAAATCAATGGGAAAATGGTTAATCCTTGTAGGTATTATTGTTATCGGAGGATTGTTTTATTTTAGTGTTAATAATACTGCAGTTGAAAAACAAGAAGAGGCCCAAACGAAATGGTCGGATGTAGAAAGTGCTTATCAACGGCGAAGTGATCTTATCCCCAATTTGGTTAGTACCGTAAAAGGGGCTGCCGATTTTGAACGAGGAACCTTAACCGATGTTATTGAGGCCCGGGCAAAGGCAACTTCGGTAAACGTTGATGCCGGAAATTTGAATGCAGAAAGTCTGCAGCAATTTCAGGAGGCCCAGCAAGGTCTTTCCTCGGCATTGTCAAGATTAATGGTGACGGTTGAACGATATCCGGAGTTACGAGCCACTACTAATTTTCAAAGTTTGCAATCGCAACTTGAAGGCACCGAAAACCGTATCAATGTTTCACGGAATCGCTTTAACGAAGCAGTCAGGGACTACAATACATACATCCGGAAGATGCCTCAGAATATGGTGGCACGACTGGCGGGATTTGATAAAATGACGCGATTTGAAGCCGATCAAGGTGCTGAAACTGCTCCCGATGTGGACTTTGATTTTCAGTAAAACAAGAAGGTGTAAAAGATTGATTACCAAAATCTGACTCAAATCTTCTATTCCGCAATGACAAAAAAGCAAAAGAAACAAAAGTTTTTGACCCGGGTTGAGGAGGATGAAATTATAGCCGCCATTCAACAAGCCGAACGACAAACCTCAGGAGAAATACGAATACATATTGAAGCCGATTGTAAGAAGCCGGTAGAGCAAAGAGCCCGGGATCTTTTTTATCAATTGAAGATGGATAAAACGGAGTGTAGAAATGGAGTACTCTTTTATGTGGCGGCCAATAACCGGAAGTTTTATATTCTTGGCGATCAAGGAATTTTTAAGCGGGTTCCCAAAAATTTTTGGGATGAAACCAAACAAAAAATGGCTTCCTTTTTTAAAGCAGGAAAGTTTAAAGAAGGGCTGATGAAAGGGGTTTTGGAAGCGGGAGTACAGCTTCAACAGTATTTTCCTCATGAAAAAGGAGATCAAAATGAACTTCCCGACGAAATCTCATATCCATGAAATATTTGTTACTGAAAATCAATTGGAATCGATATTTGACGATATTTTTTCTGGGCTGGTTCTTAATTTTTTCTTCCCCTCTGTGCGCACAGCGTGATATCCCTGATCGACCCGGATTTCAGACCAGTGTTTATGATGATGCCCATTTACTTTCTGCCGCCGAGAAATCCCGATTGGAGCAAAAACTCATCCGTTATGCCGATACCACGTCCACGCAGATTGTGGTCGTTACAATTCCTTCTTTACAAGGTGAATACATCGGAACCTATGCTGCCGAATGGGCCCAGAAATGGGGAATCGGCCAGCAGGGAGAAGATAATGGAGTGCTTTTAATGGCCTCCCGATCCGATCGGAAATTTTGGATTACGACAGGGTATGGCGTGGAAGATGCATTGACCGATGCCAAGAGCAGTTTGATTTATAATCAAATTATTAAACCGGCTTTTCAGCAGGAAGAATATTATCGAGGATTGGATGAGGGAACCACGGCAATTATAGAAGTTCTCGAAGGTAAGTTTAAAGGGCAAGCCGATGAGGGCACGGGGGGTATTCAACGATTATTCCCATTTTTGATTGTGGCCTTGTTGGTTTTAATTCTTATTCGCCGAGGTCACGGTGGGCGCGGGGGGAGCTCTTCGGGGGGAAGCTGGTTGTTCGATGCGATTGTATTGAGCAGTATGGGGCGCGGCGGATCAGGCCGAGGCTGGGGCGGCGGTGGTTTTGGTGGTGGCGGCTTTGGTGGCGGCTTCGGCGGTGGCGGTTTTGGCGGTGGTGGAGCCGGGGGAAGCTGGTAGAGATTGTCCAAAATCAATTGAAATCGACTTTGGTGTATGTATAAAGTAAGGAGAAGAGAGTGAAGGGGGTATAAAGCTATAATACAATACGCCGATAAAATTTAATTTTTTGAATACCATTGATCGGTATTCGGTTTCTTGTAAATTTTCATCTGAACTTTCCCTTTAATTCTAATGAAGCATGGAAAAAAATATGCGGGAGCTTCGTATTCGTCTTGCTGCAATCTTTTGAAATAACTATATTTGGAAACCTTTTCTTTAACCTTAAAAAATTATTCCATGCCGAAAAGAGATTCCAGAATTTTTGACCTGATAAAAGCTGAAAATAAACGCCAACTTGAAGGGCTCGAGCTCATTGCCAGTGAAAACTTTGTGAGCCCCCAAGTGTTGGAAGCGATGGGATCGGTTTTAACCAATAAGTATGCTGAAGGCTATCCGGGAAAAAGATACTACGGAGGATGCGAAGTTGTCGATGAGGTGGAAACCTTGGCGATTGAGCGTGCTAAAAAGATGTTTGGAGCAGAGTATGCCAATGTTCAGCCCCATTCGGGTTCACAGGCCAATACCGAAGTATATGCTGCCTGTCTTCAGCCCGGAGATAAAATTTTGGGATTTGACCTTTCAGCCGGCGGGCATTTGACACATGGATCTCCCGTTAATTTTTCCGGAAAACTATACAATCCGGCTTTTTATTCCGTCAAAAAAGAAGATGGATTAATTGATTATGAGGCCTTGGAGGAGACGGCTGCCAAAGAAAAGCCCAAATTGATTATTGCCGGGGCTTCTTCCTATTCACGAGACTTTGATTATAAGCGTTTTCGCGAGATTGCCGATGAGAACAAAGCTATTTTAGTAGCTGATATTGCGCATCCTGCCGGATTCATTGCTACCGGACTTTTGAATGATGCGGTAAAGCATTGCCATATTGTTACGACCACGACACATAAGACGTTACGGGGGCCTCGAGGAGGGATGATTGTAATGGGAAAAGATTTTGAGAATCAGTATGGCCAAAAATGGAGGAGCGGAAAACTGAAAAAAATGTCAACGTTACTCAACAGCTCTGTTTTTCCCGGAAACCAAGGAGGCCCTTTAGAACATGTGATTGCCGCTAAAGCAGTGGCTTTTGGAGAAGCATTGACGCCGGCTTATAAAACCTATATTGAAAACGTGGGAAAAAATGCCAAGGCTTTGGCTCGGCTTTTTGTCGATCATGGTTATCATGTGATTTCCGGAGGAACCGATAATCATATGATGTTGATCGACCTGCGAAATAAGAATCTGACAGGAAAGGAAATAGAAAACGCCTTGGTTCGTGCAAATATTACAGTCAATAAAAACATGGTGCCGTTTGATACCCAATCCCCTTTTGTGACTTCGGGAATTCGTATTGGAACGCCGGCCGTGACAACCCGGGGATTGCAAGAAAAAGATATGGAGACCGTTTTTAAATTGATTCATGAGGTCATTGAAAATAGAAATGATGAAGGAGTTTATGATCGCGTAAAAGCCAAGGTAAAAGAGTTGATGGCGGATCGTCCGCTCTATATGGATTGATAGTTTCTAAAGCGGACCGTAATTTTTGATTTTGAGGCTACTGTTAGAACATATAGCAAAGTTTGTCGATCTGAATAGGGAAGAAGAACGTATTCTTATGGATTCCTTTGTCATAGGTCGCTATCCCGCCAAATCTTTTTTACTGAAAGAGAAAGAAGTATGTCGAGATAATGTTTTTGTGCTTTCGGGAATCTTGAGAAATTATACCATCGATGATAATCTGGTAGAACATACTATGAGTTTTGCCTCTCGTGGATGGTGGAGTGGAGATATGTATAGTTTTATTTCTCAAAAACCGGGTAATTCTTTTATTGTGGCACTTGAGGAAACTACGGTAATGACGCAAACCCGTGAGGAACAACTGAATATTTTTGACCGTATTCCCAAAATGGAACGTTTTTACCGGATTCTTATTGAGCGCTCTTTGGTGGCAACTCAACAACGGGTTTTAGATAATATGCAACTTACGGCAGAAGAGCGCTATTTGCGATTTTTAGAACGCTATCCCGATATAAAATATAAGATTCCACAAAAAGATATTGCCTCGTATCTTGGTATTACGCCACAGTTTTTTAGTAAAATGAAAGCCGGCTTACTTCGTTCGGGCAATTGATTATTAATCCCGATGAAGCTCATTGGGAAAAGAAATCCTTTTATACAAGTCTTTCTGAAAGAAATTCAGAATAACTAACCGAATATATGGGCTGTCTGCCATCGGGATCAGTAAATGATGGAGTGTTTTCAGGTTTTTAAGTTGATAATTTAAATCGATATAGGCCACCCCCTTAAAGCTGTTTTCTTCAATTAATAAAACGCTTTTTTCTGCGGGATGGCGTCCCGGACCTACTAATGCGATATTTTTTTCAGGTAAGCTATAGCGGGAAATAATTTGCAGGACGACCTGCTTTTTTTCAGCTGGAGAAAGGCTCTCTTCTTTTCCCGATAAGCCCTGAAGAAAAGTGGAAAACGATTTTTTTTGTAGTTCGTCGGAGGTTTTTATACAAGCCGGACTCAGGTTATATTTTTCCAGAATCTTTTTGATAAAGTGCCGTGCCTGATTTAAATTTTTAAAAGGGGTTATAAGATGATCCATGGAATCCAGTTTCTGTAATTTTAAAACAGGCTGTTGATCCGGAGTTCGTCCTTTGTAGAGTCCGAATAAAAATGATTTTTCTTTTGGTGGGGAGAGATTATATGGGGGTTGTAATCGTTGTAATTCTTCGTTTTCCTTTAATGTGGCAATTAATGTATTGCCGGTGAGTTCGTAGCTTATAGAAGAAACTTCCTTTTGGAGCAGTTTTGCCTTTAACGTGTCTCGGGTAAAATACTGATTGACTTTACGTTTGATATTGGAACTTTTACTGAGAAAGATCACCTTCCCCTTTCGGTTATGAAAATAGCAAATTCCGGTTTCGGTAGGTAAATTCTCAACAAGTTTAAGATGGCGGTGTTTGTTATTTTGTTGGAGATTTGGGCGGAGAGCTGTACGGATAATTTTTTTCTCAGTGTCTTTACTGAGCAGGAGCCGAAAAAGTTTTACTGTCGCTCGGGCATCGCCAAAAGCACGGTGTCGGTTGGTTATGGGAATTCCCAGGTTTTGAACTAATTTTCCCAGACTGTAGGAGGGCATCCCGGAGATTAGATTTTTGGATAGTTCTACCGTACATAGGGTATCCCTTTTATACGTATAGCCCAGCCGTTTAAATTCTGTTCGAAGCAGGTGATAATCAAATTTTACATTGTGGGCGACCAAGGTACAATCTTCGGTGATTTCGATAATCCGCTTGGCCACTTCGTAAAATTTTGGGGCATACCGTAACATGTCGTTGTTAATTCCGGTTAGCTTGATGACGAAAGGTTGAATTTTTCGTTCCGGATTGATCAGGGAGCCAAATTGATCGAGGATTTCTTCTCCGTCAAATTTATAAATGGCTACTTCGGTAATTGCTTCCTCACCGTATTTTCCACCGGTAGATTCTAAATCGAGGATGGCATACATAGAATTCAATGTCTCGGGCGGTTATAAAAAATTGGATTAGTGATGCTTTCGTTTTCCAAAAATTTTACTTCCAATTCGTACCATGGTCGTTCCACAAGTTACGGCGATGGGATAATCCCCACTCATCCCCATCGAAAGAACTGTGAGTTCGGGATGCGTTTTGGCAAAGGAATCAAAGTTCTTTTTAAGGAATTCAAACTCGGTTTTTATTTGCCTTTTGCTTTCTGTATTTGTTGCCATTCCCATCAAGCCTACAATTTTCACATGCTCCATTTGCGCATATTCTTCTGATGTGAGAATATTGTTTAAGGTTTCTATGTTCATCCCGTATTTGCTGTCCTCTTTAGCGATTTTTAATTGTAACAGACACCGGATGATCCGATTTTCTTTTTTTGCGCGTTTGTTGATTTCCTTTAAAAGCTTCATTTTATGAACGGCGTGAATAAGACTTACATAGGGAGCCATATACTTTACTTTGTTGGTTTGTACATGACCAATCATGTGCCATTCAATATCTTTGGGAAGACGCTCGTATTTTGAAGTCATTTCCTGAATTTTATTTTCTCCAAAAATACGCTGGCCGGCATCATAGGCCGTCCTGATGTCCTCAACGGGTTTGGTTTTAGAAACGGCTACCAAGGTGACATTTTCCGGTAGGCGCTGCTTTATAGAATTAATATTTTCTGCAATATTTGTCATACGATAATTCCCTTAAATTTCATAAATAGTAACCGCACTTTGCAGTTTGGGCTTGATATAGGTCGTCTTTGGAGGGACGATTAAACCCTCGTTAACGATTCTTTTTACCTCCTCGAGTGTGGTGGGCAATAAGCCGAAACCAACGGCATATTCTCCTTGATCTATCAGTTTCTTTACCTGAGGCATTCCCTTTTTTCCTTGGATATAATGAATCCGTTCATGATGACGAAGATTGGTTATCCCCAAGATAGGGTTTAATATAGTGTCATATAAAATTTTAACGTCCAATTTGGAAAGCGCATTCAGAAATTGATATTTATGCTTTCTGAGACGAAGTGCATAAAACTCCCCGTCGAGATACATCGAAAAGTGTTTCTGGTGACGGGGGCCGTAGTAGGCATTGCCTCGGTTGTTGATGTGATAATAGTTGTTGAGTTTAATCAGGAATTCTTCTTTCTCCAATCCATTCAAGTCTTTTATAAGCCGGTTGAACTCGTGAATTTGCAGTTCACTTTCGGGAATCGAGAAAACCATAAAATATTGAGAGGGACCTTCTCGGAGGATGGGATCTTTTGACTGCGAATCGGCTTCTGCCAAGGCGGCTGAAGCTGCTGTTCGGTGATGGCCGTCGGCGATATACATTTTTTCCATTCCGGCAAATTCGGCCGTTATGATTCGTTGATGCTCCGGATTGTCCACCACCCAGAGGCAATGGGTGTCTCCGGAGGTTGTAGTAAACTCATATTCTGCTCGATGTGCTGTAATTTGAAGGAAAATTCCATTGATAACGGGGTTGTCGGGATAGGTGAGCAGCACCGGTTCGGCATTGAAACGGGTGATATCCAGGTATTCTTTGAAAGTGTTTACCCGTTTGGAAAGGGTTTCCTCATGTCGTTTAATTTTATTGCTGCGATAATCGGCAACAGAGGCGGCTCCTACAATACCATGAAAAACCTGATTTTCCCGATTGATGATTTTATGTAAATAATAACAAGGCCGGGAGTCTTTGATCAAATAGCCGTTACTTTTAAATTCGTCATATCGATGGCGAACGCGGTAGTATCTTTTTTCCCCCGATATGGATTTATGCCGTTTATACCCCGGATTAATGATATGTAGAAAAGAGAGCGGGTTGGCCTCCATTTGGATTCGACGCTCTTGGGGAGTATAACTTTCATACGATCGTGAGGCTATTAGGCTCACCTTGTCTGGGATGGGGCGCACCGCACGAAAAGGGATAATCTCAGGCATATTTTATTGGAATTGCGGAGCCGGTACTTCGGCTTTTTTATGGACGGTGTAATCGTAAAATCCAACTCCCGATTTGATCCCTTTTTTTTCGGCATTTACCATATTAACCAATAGCGGACATGGGGCGTATTTGGGGTTTTTAAAGCCCTCATAAAGGACTTCGAGGATGGATAGGCAAACATCCAAGCCAATAAAATCGGCAAGTTGTAAAGGCCCCATGGGATGGGCCATCCCCAATCTCATAACCGTGTCAATCTCAAGTACTCCTGCCACGCCATGATATAGCGTTTCGATGGCTTCATTGATCATGGGCATTAAAATCCGATTGGCTACAAAACCCGGATAATCATGGGCTTCGACCGGAACCTTATTCAGGCTTTTTGCAATTTCCAGAATTTGATTCAGAGTATCTTGGGAAGTGTTGTAGCCTCGAATGATTTCTACTAATTTCATCATCGGCACGGGATTCATAAAATGCATTCCGATCACCTTTTCGGGGCGGCTGGTGGCCGCAGCGATTTTGGTGATGGAAATCGAACTGGTGTTACTGGCCAAAATGACCTCGTGGGGCAAGAGGGTATCCAGTTGATTGAAAATGGTGCATTTGAGATCCTCATTTTCAGTCGCTGCCTCGATGACCAGTTCGACGTTTTGAACACCTTTAGCAATATCCGTGTAAGAACTTATGCGATTGAGGGTTTCTGTTTTATCCTGGTCGGTGATTTTTCCCTTTTTCAGGATCCGATCCAAATTATGAGATATTGTGGATAGACCGTTTTTCAGGTGTTCTTTGTCAATGTCGATGAGATTGACGTGATATCCATATTGAGCAAAAGTATGAGCGATTCCGTTACCCATGGTTCCGGCACCGATGACAGCAATGTTTTTCATGGTTTAGGCGTTTAATTTTTTTAAACGTTTGTATTCTGCGTTAATGATATCCATAATTTGATTGGCTACTTTTAGCGCGTTGGCACCTTGTTGCAGGGTAACCCGGGGAGTCGTGTCATTCTCGATGGCATCCGCCAGGCTTTCCAGTTCTTCAAGAATAGCATTATTGTCTTTAATTTTCGGATTGTCAAAGTAGATTTGTTTTCGTTTTCCTTCGGCGTTTTGCAGAATCATGGCAAATTCATCGGGATGCTCGGGGGCATCTTTCATTTTTACGACTTCGCATTCCTTTTCTAAAAAGTCGATTGAGATATAGGCATCTTTTTGAAAATACCGCTGTTTTCGCATTTTCTTGAGGGAGATTCGGCTGGCCGTAAAGTTGGCCACACAGCCACTTTCAAATTCAACACGGGCGTTGCAGATATCCGGTGTTGTACTGATAATGGAGACCCCGCTTGCGTGAATTGATTTCACCGGCCCCTTGACAACGCTCATCACGGCTTCAATGTCGTGAATCATTAAATCCAGTACCACCGGAACATCGGTCCCCCGCGGATTGAATTCGGCAAGACGATGAGCTTCGACAAATAAGGGGTTTTCAATTCGAGACTCGACCGCTTGAAAGGCGGGGTTAAAACGTTCTACATGCCCAACCTGTCCCTTGACTCCCTTCTCACGGGCCATTTTCATCAAGGTTTCGGCTTCCTGATAGGTATAGGTAATGGGTTTTTCAATAAAAATATGCTTTCCCGCCTGTAAGGCTTGTTGAGCTACTTTAAAATGGGCGAGGGTAGGCGTTACAATATCCACCACATCGGCCTCGGCGATCAAATCCTCTGCGGAATCAAAAAGTGGGTAGCCAAAATCTTTGACAATTTGAGCAGCATTTTTTTGATCCGGATCAAAAAAACCAACCAGCTTATACCGATTGGATTGTTGTGCCAGCCGCAAATGAATCTTTCCTAAATGACCGGCTCCTAAAACCCCTATTTTTAACATGCTTCGTGTTTTGGACAAAAGTACTATTTTTTTGAGAATATGAGAGGATCGTTAGAGATCTGATAAAAATGTTTAAAATGAATAAAACCATTAAAATTCCATTTTTATACTTAAAAATTGTAAAAAATAAGTATTTTTATCAGATAAAGCGATAGAAGTGTTAGCACTTTTAGTTGTTTATTGTATATTGTCGCATTTGAATAGAGATTACTGATTTATTAACCAAAATTAATTGTTTATGGATTTTACACAAATACTTACTAATTTTTCGGAAAGGCTGAGTGATTCCATTCCCGGAGTTCTGGGAGCCTTAATTGTACTGTTGATCGGTTGGTTGATTGCCAAAGGGATAAAGAAGTTGGTCGTCCGTTTATTACAACGTACTTCATGGGATGAAAAACTACTTAAAAGCTCGGTTAATGGAGGAGATACCAATGAATTTATAGGAAAATTGACCTATTATGTACTTATGGTGGTCGTCTTCCTGATTGTTTTAGAGATGCTGGGGATTACCTCGGTACTCACTCCGCTGGAGGAAATGGTGAATGAATTCCTCGCTTTTATCCCGCGTCTTATTGCGGCCGGAATCATCGGGTTTGTAGGCTATGTGCTGGCTAAGTTGGTGTCCGGTTTAGTAGGTGCCGGCGGGCAGGTAATTGGTAGATGGATAGGAAAAACCGGGGTTAAAGACACGGAAAAGACAACGGCGCAAGTGGTTAAGGTACTCCAGAGTTTTGTCTTTATTATTATTTTTATTCCCCTTCTTATTCAGGCGATTAATACCCTGCAAATGCATGCTATTGGAGGACCGTTAAATGCCTTGTTAGAAGGTTTTGTAGGAATTGTGGGGAATGTTATTGTCGCCGCGATTATATTGACCATCTTTATTTGGGGAGGAAGATTATTGACAGATTTTCTTAAAGATTTGTTCAAGGATTTAGGATTGGATGAATTGTCTCAAAAGATTCAGCTGCAAGCTATGATCGGAGAGGAAAATTCCTTGTCAAAGCTGATTGCCAATATTCTGTATTTCTTTATTGTATTCTTTGGCGTGATTACGGCTTTGGATACCTTACAATTAGATCAGTTAACGGCTATTTTGGACCAGGTGCTTGACGTTACCGGATCAATTGCCTTTGGAGCTCTTATTCTTCTGATTGGAAATTATATCAGTTTGTTGGTTTATCAGGCGATGGCTAAGAGTGATAAAAACAAATTTGTCGCCTCTGTTATTCGAGTGGCGGTTCTCGTTCTTTTTATAGGAATTGGCCTTCGTGCGATGGGTATTGCCAATGAAATTGTCAATCTTGCTTTCGGTTTGACACTGGGATCCCTCGCCGTGGTTGTTGCCTTGGCGTACGGCCTGGGAGGACGAGAAGCTGCGGGTGAGCATTTCCGGGAGATTATCGCTAAGTTTAAAGGTGTGGATGACGATATCCACAGGAATGAACCGGACTCCGGAGAACGACAATAGGGCTGAAAATTTAATTGGAGTACAAACAAAAAAGAGGCGAGTTTTCCCGCCTCTTTTTTGTTACTTCGTTTTTTAAGAAAGAGAGAGTATTTTCTTTTTACGGGGATTCCCATGGGATAAACCAAGTTCCATTTTTTTAATAGAGTAGAAAACATTATTTTTGCCCAAATTCTCTCGACCTATGAGGAACTTTTTAGTTTTATTTTTATTGGGTATAATGCTAACAGCCTGTGGCCCTTATCAAAAGGTACTCAAGGAGAATGAGATTAAGCCCAAGTATGAGATGGCTAATAAGTATTATGAAGAAGGAAAAGAGACCGGAAAAAAGAATAGCTTACGGCGTGCTGTGCGGTTGTTGGAACAAATTTTACCACAATTTAAAGGAAAACCTCAGGGAGAGCATTTGGCCTTTATTTATGCCGATAGTTACTACCGATTGAAAAATTATTTTGATTCCGGATATCAGTTTGAGCGGTTTTCAAAAACCTATTCATCCAGTGATAAGGCCGAGGAAGCTGCATTTAAAGGGGCTAAAAGCTATTATTACTTATCGCCCCGCTCCAGTTTGGATCAAACCGAAACCGATAAGGCATTGAACAAGTTAGAAGCGTATCTTACCCGTTATCCGGCGGGAGAAAACATTGCAGAAGCCAATAAATTGATCACGGAGTTACATGAAAAACTGGAAGAAAAGGAATTTCGAATAGCCGAGCTTTATTATGATCAGGATGATTATAAGGCAGCGGTGTCTTCTTTGGACAATTTTATTAAAGAAAACCCCGGATCCGAGTTTCGGGAAAAAGCGTATTTTTACAAGTTGGATGCAGAATATACCTTGGCTATTAACAGCTTTCGGAATGTGATGAAAGAGCGCTTGGAGAAATCGAAAGATTTTTCTGAAGACTATTTAAAATATTTTCCGGATGGAGCATACGTTGACAATGCCCGGGAAGTTATAGCCGATGTCGAAAAACGATTACAAGAATTTTAAGACCAATATATCTATGAGTGTGGATTTTAAGAACAGTGAAGCTCCGGTAAATACCGTAACCATCGATAAAAATGATATCGATGAAAAAACCGGTAATCTGTATGAGGCGATTTCCATTATTGCCAAACGATCAACGCAGATTAACGTGGAATTAAAGAAGGAACTCCTTGCGAAATTGGATGAATTTGCAACCTATACCGACAGCTTGGATGAGGTTTTTGAGAACCGGGAGCAAATTGAAGTTTCCAAATTTTATGAGAGCTTGCCCAAACCGCATGCGATTGCCGTCGATGAATGGCTTCACGATAAGATTTATTACCGCAATACAAACCTTTCAGAAAGCGAATAGAGATGTCTGTTTTAAGCGGCAAAAAAGTGCTTTTGGGCATTACCGGCGGGATTGCTGCTTATAAGATACCTTTATTAGTACGACTTTTGGTTAAGGCCGGAGCCGAAGTAAAGGTTGTCATTACACCTGAGGCTCGGGATTTTGTGACCCCGTTAACCCTTTCTACGCTATCTAAAAACCCGGTTTTCTCGACTTTTTATGAAGGTGAAGATCAGGTTTGGAATAATCACGTGGAATTGGGAAAATGGGCAGATCTTTTTTGTATTGCGCCCTTGACTGCTAATACCCTTTCCAAGTTGGTCGATGGGCACAGCGATAATTTGTTATTGGCTACTTACCTTTCTGCTACCGGTCCGGTATATGTTGCGCCGGCTATGGATTTAGACATGTATCGGCATCCTACTACTCGGGAGAATTTAAAGAAACTGGAGGCCGCCGGGCATACGATTATAGATGCTGAATCCGGGGAGTTGGCCAGTGGTTTAATCGGTCGCGGACGAATGGCCGAACCGGAACATATTTTTGAGATTCTCGAAAAAACAATGAAAGTGCAGCTTCCATTGCGAGGAAAAAAAGTATTGATAACCGCCGGTCCGACCTATGAGGCGATTGACCCCGTTCGTTTTATCGGGAATCATTCCAGTGGTAAAATGGGATTTGCCTTGGCCGAAGTTGCTGCCGAAAAAGGTGCCGAAGTGATATTGGTAAGTGGGCCGACAGCATTGCATACACAACATTCGGAGATCCGGATGGTAGGTGTGGTGAGTGCCGAGGAAATGTACCGGGCGGCACATCGTTATTTCTCGACCGTTGATGTAGTTATTGCTGCTGCAGCTGTTTCGGATTACCGACCTAAACAGGTGGCCGACCAAAAGATTAAAAAGAAGGAAGGCGAGATGATCTTGGAGTTGGAGAAAACCAAGGATATTTTACAGTCTTTAGGGGCCGAAAAAGAGCATCAATTTATTGTTGGTTTTGCCCTCGAAACGGAAAATGGAGTGGCCAATGCACAAGGAAAGTTGAAACGTAAAAACCTGGACTTTATCGTTTTGAATTCACTTCGGGATCAAGGTGCCGGTTTTAAGGAAGACACAAACAAGATTACGATTATTGACAAATCGGGAAGTACCTCTTTTGACCTTAAATCCAAAAAGGAGGTAGCGCAGGATATTATGGATACAATTGTTACAGCGATGAAAAAATAATGCTGGATCCCGGGAATATTAAATTGCACCCATTCCAAAGATATAAGCTATAGCTCTCGCCGGTTTAACATTGATGTTTTCATCTTTCAATCCATAAATAAAAAAGATTACCTTATTCCCCGATAATATTTTATTCATCTTCTTTCTCCAATTCTTTTTTAAGTTTAGTAATCTCTTTGAGCTTTCCTGCCGATTTGGCTACCAGCATTGAAACGGTGGCATCTCCGGTAACATTAACCGTTGTACGACACATGTCTAACGGGCGATCAACGGCAAAGATTAATGCCAGTCCGGCTTCTGGAATCCCCGATTGGGCCAGAACGATAACAAGCATCACCATTCCGGCACCGGGTACCGCAGCAGAGCCAATGGAGGCCAAGGTCGCGGTGGCCACAATTCCCATTTGGGTGCCAAATGTCAAGTCCATCCCGAAGGCCTGGGCAATAAAGACAGCTGCCACGGCCTGATATAAACTGGTTCCATCCATATTAATCGTAGCCCCTATAGGGAGGACAAAACTGGTCACATCTTCACTTACCCCGAGCTTGTGTTCTACCCGATCCATCGTGACCGGCAGGGTGGCGGCACTCGAACTGGTGGAAAAGGCGAGTAACTGAACCGATGACATTCCGCTCATAAAAAAGCCGGGCTTTCGCTTGGTAAAAATCCAGACCAACAGATTGTAAAAACAAATCATCAGGAAAAGCCCAAGAAGGACACATAATGCGTACATCGCCAAGGCGGCAAAGAGATCGGCACTGGGTGATTCGACAACCAATGCAGCCAATAAGGCAAATACGCCGTAGGGTGCTGCAAGCATAATAATATCGATCATCTTAAGAATGACATCGTTAAACCCGTCAAAGAATTTTTTTACCGGAGCACCTTGTTTTTCCGGGATGAGAATCAGACAGACCCCGAAGAAGATAGCAAAGAAAATCACTTGCAGCATATTTTGGTTTTCACCTGCAGCTCCAATAATATTTTCGGGTACCAGATCGACCAATGCCTGTAGCGGACCGGCTTCCTGTTGTTGTTGAGCACCTTCTTTGGCAATATCGACCTGAGTGCCATAACTCTCCACTAAATCTGTTCGTGTCTCTTCAGAAATGGCACTTCCCGGTTTAATGAGATTAACGACTCCTAATCCCAGACAAACGGCAACAATAGTTGTACAGATATAAAAGATAATCGTCCGAGCTCCCATTTTGGAAAGCTGAGAAATATCTTTTAAATCGGAGATCCCTTTAATTAAAGAAGCTAAAATCAGCGGAACGGCAATGAGTTTTAAAGCATTGATAAAAATGGTACCGAAGGGTTTAATCCAATCTCCAATAAATTGTGGCCCCCAAGAGAAATTGGTCAGTAAGAGGGCAAACAATACCCCGGCGACCATTCCGATTATAATTTGCCAGTGTAATGCGAGTTTCTTCATAATGAGGGATGTGAAAGTTTTTTGAATTTGAGTTTTAAGAGATTACGATTGAAGGGTTCGTTGCAGTAGTAGAAAATCAAGAATAACCAAGGCTGCCATGGCTTCGACAATCGGAACGGCGCGGGGAACAACACAGGGATCATGGCGTCCTTTCCCCATCATTTCTACCTTTTCGCAGGCTTTGTTAATGGTTTCCTGAGGTCGCATTAAAGTGGCTACAGGTTTAAAAGCAACGTTGAAGTATATGGGCATTCCGTTGGAAATTCCACCCTGAATACCTCCACTTTTGTTGGTACGGGTGGTTCCATCCCCTTCAAAAATATCGTTGTGCTGACTCCCTTTCAGTTGAGTTCCGGCAAACCCGCTGCCATACTCAAAACCTTTTACGGCATTAATTGAGAGCATGGCTTTGGCCAGCTGAGCATGAAGTTTGTCGAATACCGGCTCGCCTAATCCAATTGGGACGTTTTCGATATAGCAGGTGACAATTCCGCCTACGGTGTCGCCTTCTTTTCGTACTCCTTTAATGTAATTTACCATTTCTTCTGCCAATTCGGGATCGGGGCAGCGAACGGGGTTTTTTTCGATTTCTTCAAATTCCAGTTCCTGGATTTCTTTTTTTAGTTTTAAAGGACCAACAGCCGAGACAAAAGCTTGAATTTTTATATTTTCCAATACTTGTTTGGCAATGGCACCGGCCACTACACGACAAGCAGTTTCTCGGGCACTGGATCGCCCGCCGCCGCGATAATCCCGTATTCCATATTTCTGCTCATAGGTATAATCGGCGTGACTGGGGCGATAAATATCTTTGATGTGCGAATAATCACGAGACCGGTGATTGGTATTTTCAATGATAAAACCTATCGGAGTTCCCGTGGTTTTTCCTTCAAATATTCCGGATAAGAAAAGGGGCTTATCGGGTTCTTTTCGCTGCGTTGTGATTTTAGATTGCCCCGGGCGGCGGCGGGCAAGGTCGGTCTGAATGGCTTCCAGATTAAGGGTGATGTTGGGAGGACAGCCATCGATGATGCCGCCGATAGCTTCTCCGTGAGATTCTCCAAAAGTAGTGAGTTTGAACAAGTTGCCAAATGAATTTCCAGCCATATTCGAATGTGCGATAAAAATAAATGCGGACTCCCTGAGAGAGCCGGTTATGGATTACGAATTTGGAGGTCAAGATATGAAAATTTTGAGATTTGACAGGGTACCTATAGTATTGATTTTATACATTTATGAATGGGTACTCTCCTAAAAATGGCATCGCGAACGCAGTGAGAGATCTTACTCCATGAACCGGAAAAAGATTTCTCCTTTGTCAAAAGGGACAAATCACTCCGAAAAAAATAATGGGAAAGCTATTTTCAGTCAGGGATCACCCTCACCCTTATTTCACAGTCGCTTTATAAAGTTAGTTCTTTTTTTATTAGTGTTGAGGTCATTCATACTTTCAAAAATTGGCTGTAAAATGATCTTATTACTCCAGATTTAGTCTTTTTTTCGACCGTAGCTATGGCTATGCTCTACAAAAAAGCCGTCACCTGGAACAATAATCTCTATTTTTCGCTTCAATCTCAAAAGTTTAAATGACCTCATTGATAAAGTTCTATTTAGAATGCAGGTGGAGAAAGAACAGAAGGGGTACCGGTGAGACCGGAGTTTCTCGGTTTGAGGTATTTCTATTGATCCATGGTAAAAGCAGGCGGGCGGGAAGGGAAGGATTATTTTGCTGTCAATTATAGAAAGTTTTGGACCCCTCTTAGTACCTTTGTGATTCAATGTCTAAAACCCCCGATATCATGAAAAAGAATCTTTCGATTTTTTTTATGGCCATGTTCACTTCTTATTTATTGCCGGCGCAAATACAGAACGAATATACCTCCGGAGAAATATATAAAAAAATACAGAAACTCAATTTTTTAGGTACGGTGTTGTATGTGGGAGCCCATCCCGATGATGAAAATACGACTATGATCTCTTATCTTTCTAATAAAGAGAATGCTCGTATAGCTTATTTGGCCATGAACCGAGGTGATGGAGGACAAAATTTATTGGGGAACGAAATCCGAGAGCTTTTGGGGGTGATTCGTACCGAAGAATTATTGGCTGCACGGCGAATCGATCATGCGGAACAATTTTTCACTCGTGCCAATGACTTTGGGTTTTCCAAAAACCCCACAGAAACCTTTAATTTTTGGAATCGGGATACAGTTTTGAGCGATGTAGTATGGGTTTTTCGAAAATTTCGCCCCGATGTGGTGATTAACCGATTTAATCATCGAACGGCAGGAGATACGCACGGGCATCATACGGCTTCGGCCATTTTAAGCACTGAGGCCTTCGAGCTCGCCGGTGATTCCACAAAATTTTCCGGTCAATTAAAAAAAGTAGAAACCTGGCAACCCAAACGGTTGTATTTTAATGATTCCTGGTTTTTTTATGGCGATAAAGAAAAATATCTGGCTGCCGACCATAAGGGCTTTTTAAAGATGGATTTGGGTACTTATTTACCGGTGAGGGGACGCTCCAATACCGAAATTTCGGCCTTAAGCCGAAGCCAGCATAAGTCACAAGGTTTTGGAAGTGCCACTGAAAGAGGGGAGGATCTGCATTTTTTTGAACCTCTTAAGGGGGATATCATAAATGCCGACAAGGCCGTGTTTGCCGGGATTGATACGTCCTGGAATCGAGTGGAAGGGGGAGCGGAAATAGGTGTAATCTTGGAAGGCGTACAGAAAAATTATGATTTCGCCCATCCGGAAAGAAGCCTCCCGGAACTGTTAAAGGCCTACAAGAAAATACAGGGTTTGAAAGAGGACTATTGGCGTCAATTAAAAACTCAACAGATTAAAGAAATTATCGGGGGTGTTGCGGGGCTTTATCTGGAGGTCTCTACCCCGGAAAATCAAGGAACCCGCGGGCAGGAAATAGCTTTGAATATTGAAGCAATAAATCGCTCTAAAGCCGATGTTGTGCTTCGGGATGTTCATTTTAAATCACTGGTAAAAGTACGGTTGGAGTTGCATAAATCGTTGAAAAACAACCGTGAGTTTACACGAGAGACGAGTCTTAAAATTCCGGGTACACTGGAATATTCGAACCCGTATTGGCTGCGAGAGCCTCATTCTTTGGGAATGTACACCGTAAAGAGTCAGGATTTAATCGGTTTACCTGAAACACCTCCGCAAATCGTGGCTCGCTTTGATTTATCCATCAATGGTGTACCCCTTTATTTTGAGCGAGAACTGATTTATAAAACCACCACCCAGACTCAGGGAGAAGTACGAACACCTTTTAAAATTGTTCCCGATGTTTCGCTGCAAATGGAAGATAAGGTGATGGTTTTCCCGGACGATAAACCTCGAAAAATAAAGTTGAAGATGAAGGCTTTTAAAGATTGTATTTCGGGGAATTTGAAACTCAACCAACCGAAAGGATGGACATTATCGCCGCAGGAAGTAACTGTAAATATTGATAAGAAAGGGAAGACCAGAACCCTGGAATTTACTCTTACTCCACCGGCAAATCCCTCGACAGCAGAGATTACTCCCGAGTTTACAATGAAAGATAAGACCTATACAAAGGAGCTTCATGTCATTGATTATCCACATATTCCTGTGCAAACGGTGTTATTGCCGGCTGTAACTAAGGTAAACCGTATCCCGATAAAAACGGCGGGAAAGGAAATTGCCTATATAAAAGGTGCCGGAGACGAAGTTTCCGAAGGACTCCGGGAAATCGGTTTTCGGGTAACGCAACTTTCGGGCAAAAATCTTTCTGTCCAACAGTTAAAGAAATACGATGCCGTTATGATTGGGATTCGGGCTTATAATACCAATACCGATTTAGTTTTAAATCAAAATGTACTCTTTGACTATGTCAAACAAGGAGGAACACTAATCACGCAATATAGTCAGCTGGCGGGTATAAAAACTAAAAAAATAGGACCCTATCCTATGGAACTATCCCATGAACGCGTGACCGATGAAGATTCTAAAGTGGAATTCCTGGCTCCGGATCATCCGGTATTGAATACCCCCAATAAAATTTCTAAAGATGATTTTAAAGGTTGGGTACAAGAACGTGGACTTTATTTCCCACATTCTTGGAGTGATGAATATATTCCGATTTTGGGAATGCATGACCGGGGAGAGGCGACATTAAAGGGAAGTTTATTGGTAGCCCCTTATGGAAAGGGACATTATATCTATACGGGACTGAGTTTCTTTCGGCAACTTCCGGCAGGCGTTCCGGGAGCTTACCGATTGTTGGCCAATCTTTTGGCCTTATAAAAACAGAAGGAATACAAAGGATGCCCGGGACAATTGGCTGATCTCTAAAGTGCCGATATATTTCTTAAAGAACCGTTTCTGAGGGAGTATAGCAATCAAGCTTGGGTTTAATTCTGTTTTTCTTTTCCAAATCAAATCCTTGATTATCCTGACAGTATTTGTATTTTAGAGGATTGAAGAGAATGAGGTATTCTGTTCTGTAATCATCTTGTGCAATGACTGAAGAACGCGAAAAACGGTATGAGTGGAAGAGGAGTTATACACTGGTGCTTCTGGCAAACCTGTTGTATATAATAGTTTTTTATGGGCTCATGAGGAGTTTTACTTAAATAAATGGGGATGAGCTTTTGGGATTGGTTGGTCTTGTTGTTCACCCTTGTGTTTATCGTACTTTACGGAGTTTTAAGAACCCGTAAATCAAAAAATGTTGATGATTATCTAAAGGGGGGTAATCAATCTCAATGGTGGACGATTGGACTGTCGGTCATGGCTACCCAGGCCAGTGCAATTACTTTTTTATCGACTCCCGGACAGGCTTTTGCCGACGGGATGGGGTTTGTGCAGTTTTATTTTGGCCTCCCTTTGGCCATGGTTATTATTTGTCTGGTTTTTATTCCGATTTACCATCGGTTAAAAGTTTTTACGGCCTATGAATATCTCGAAAGCCGATTTGACCGGAGAACCCGAACGCTTACGGCGTTATTGTTTTTAATTCAACGCGGGCTGTCGGCCGGAATTACAATTTTTGCTCCTTCCATTATCCTTTCGGTAGTATTAGGGTGGGATTTGTTTACCTTAAATATTATTATTGGCGCACTGGTTATTATTTATACGGTAACCGGGGGAACCCGGGCGGTCAACATTACCCATAAACAACAAATGGCAGTAATCTTTATCGGGCTGATTACCGTCTTCCTTGTGATTTTTAAGCTTTTGCCCGAAGATCTCACCTTCACCGATGCACTGGCTCTGGCGGGGGCAAATAACAAAATGGAAATCCTCGATTTTTCGGTAGATTTCAGTAATCGTTATACGGTGTGGAGCGGATTAATCGGAGGGACTTTTTTGGCTCTTTCCTATTTTGGAACCGATCAAAGTCAGGTGCAGCGATATCTTTCAGGGAAATCGATTCGGGAGAGTCAACTCGGACTGATATTCAACGGGATTGTAAAGGTACCCATGCAGTTTTTTATCTTGTTGATCGGGGTCATGGTTTTTGTCTTCTACCAATTTCATCCGGCTCCGCTTAATTTTAATCCTATAGCCCAGGAAATCGGGATGCAGAAGGAACAATACCAGCGGTATCAATCGGCTTATGATGAACTTCACAAGCATAAATCGAAAGCTTCCTTGCAGTTTATCAACGCAGAAAATGAAGTTGCAAAAAACAAGGCCGGAACTAAAATCCTTCATTATAGTCAAGAAGCGAAAAAACTGCGGGAAGCAGGGCGGGAAGTCCTTAAAAATGTCGATAAAACTATCGAGACCAACGATAAGGATTATGTTTTTATTCATTTTATTACTCGGAACTTGCCGCGGGGCGTGGTCGGTCTTCTTTTGGCTGTAATTTTTTCGGCGGCAATGTCATCTACGGCCTCCGAATTGAATGCTTTGGCTTCGACAACCATGATTGATTTGTATAAACGGAATCTATCGTATAAAAAATCTACTGCCCAAGAGGTGCGGATGTCTAAATGGTTTACCTTAATCTGGGGGGTGATGGCGGTGATCGTAGCCTGTTCTGCCCATCTTTTTGATAATCTGATACAGTTGGTGAATATTATCGGATCCATATTTTACGGAAATGTGTTAGGTGTTTTTTTACTGGCTTTTTTTGTGCGTTATGTGGGGAGTTGGAGCGTTTTCCGGGCAGCGATATGGACGCAATTATTGGTTTTTTTGATTGTGGCCGGTATGATTTTTACTATGGGAGTAGATAAAATGCCTTTTTTATGGCTCAATTTCTTGGGATGTGCCCTGGTGATGATTTTGGCAGTGATTTTTCAATATTTTAAAAATCACAAATCTTTAGTTAAAAGGTAAGGGATATTTTAATTTTTTGGATCGAGATGATTACCTTTTACGCAGAATTTTGAGGTTATTTAATCTTTTGGGATTCAAGTAAAACCTATCAGCCGACCGAAATAGAGATGATTGTTCCCGATTTGGGCTTTTATATAGAGCCGATTCATATTGATGGTCGAAAAAGAGATAAAAACTACCTTGATGTGGAGTGAGTATGGTATTCCCACAGGTATTAGAAAGTTGTACCAACTTTAGAAAGATTAACAACCTTCTTATAAAAATAACAGATAATGAACGAAGAGATACAAAAAAACGAGCCTCAGGAAGTCTGGAAGAATTTTGTGCAGCTGAATGCAATTCCACGGCCTTCCGGGCAAATGCAGAAAGTAAGAAAATTTTTACTGGATTTTGGCCGATCTTTAGCATTGGAAACCGTGCAGGATTCTACCGGGAATGTGATTATAAAAAAGCCGGCAACCTCGGGGATGGAAAACCGAAAGACGGTGGTACTGCAAGGGCATATGGATATGGTAGCGCAGAAAAACGGGGGCGTAGAACACGATTTCAGTACCGATGGAATTGAGATGTATGTCGATGGGGACTGGGTGCGTGCCCGGGGAACCACATTGGGAGCAGACAATGGCTTGGGGGTGGCTGCGATTTTGACCGTCTTGGCGAGTAAAAACCTTCAGCACCCCGCTATTGAGGCGTTGATCACCTATGATGAGGAGACCGGAATGGATGGAGCCATTAATTTGGATAACGATGTGTTGAGTGGAGAGATTCTTTTAAATCTGGATACTGAAGAGGACGATGAGATTGATATTGGTTGTGCCGGAGGAATTGACGTTACCGGAACAAAAACATATACCCCTGAAAAACCGAGTAAGGATGCTGTGGGGCTCAGGTTAAGGCTATCGGGCTTAAATGGGGGGCACTCGGGAATGGATATTCACAAAGGGCTGGGAAATGCCAATAAGCTGATCGACCGTGTGTTATATGCGGGTTCTGCCAACAGCAGGGTTCAGATTGCCACAATTCGAGGGGGAGGATTACGAAATGCTATTCCGCGGGAAAGTGAGATCCACTTTGTGGTTCCCAAGCAGGAGCAGAAAACGCTTGAAACTAATCTGATAAAAGAAACTCAACTCATACAGGAGGAATACGAAAGCCTTGAAAAACAATTGAAATTTGTTGTCGAAGAGGAAAATATACCGGATACCGTACTTTCTTTGGAGGAAACGAAAACCCTGTTGAATACGATCTATGGAATCCCGAACGGAGTATATCGTAGGAGTCCGGATATTGAAGATTTGGTGGAGACCTCGAATAATCTTGCGGCTGTCGAGGTGGGATCGGGGAAAATGGAATTGAAATGCCTAACCCGATCTTCTGTAGAAAGCGGGAAGCAGGATCTTGTAAATATGCTTACCGGAGTATTGACGCTCGGTGGGTTTGAGGTGAGTACAGCAGCCGATTACCCGGGCTGGCAACCCCGTCCGGATTCTGATATTTTAAAAGTTCTTAAGAGAATCTATACCGAACAGCATAATGAAACTCCTCATGTGGTAGCCTGTCATGCCGGATTGGAATGTGGAATTTTGCTGAGTCATTACCCGCAGATGGATGCCATTTCCTTTGGTCCTACCATAAAAGGAGCCCATTCTCCCGATGAGCGAGCGAGTATCTCTTCAACTCAAAAATTTTGGAGATTGCTTACCGGTGTGTTGGAGGTGATTCCGGAGCGGAAATAAGAGTGTATTCCACTTAAGTTCTTGAGGATTTTCGGCGATCGATTTTGGAATCGTCAAAAGCAGAAATCAAGTAAAAAAACCCGCAAACCGAGGCAATCAAACCGCTGATTCTAAGAAACAGAGAGGATTCGAGCAGATCGGGGCCGGTGGGGCCATAGAGAAACCATCCGGTCAGTATAATAAGTCCGTACATTACTCCGAAGACACCTATGGCTGTGCTCGGAGAATAAACAGGGATCCTCTTTTTTTGGGGTGTGAGAGCCTCTTCCATTTCGATCTGATGCATCACCCGGTTTGTGAAATGTTTACTGGCTTTTATGGGGGAGTCCTTAAGAATATTTCTTAGTTGATTGTCTTCCATCGTTTTGTTTCTTTGAAGTTCAAAATTTATAAAAATGAATTCAGTTTACGTTCATATTGCGCAGGGCTTTTGCTAAGTTTTTTCGTCCGCGATGTAGTTTTACCTTGACATTTGCCGGGGTTAGCGACATAATTTCAGCAACTTCTTTTATGGAGTTTTCCTCCAGGTAAAAAAGGGTCAAAGCCACGGCTTCTGTCTCAGAAATTCTGGCTAACGCTTCGTCGATCATTGCCTTGCGTTCTTTTTGAAGAATTATATTTAGGGTGTCAAATTCGGAATGTTCCTCGTTGATATTTGTATGCCGATAATCGATAAACTCGGTTTTATAAATGGCTTTTCGGGTTTCGGATATCCCTGTATTGTAAACGATACTGTAAAACCAGGTTGAGAATTTACCGCTGCTTTTAAAGGTATGTAGATTTCGGAATGCCTTAACAAATGCCATTTGGGCAATATCCTCTGCTTCCTCCCGGTTGTGACAAATCCGAAAGGCAAGGCTCACGGCCATATCCTTATAGGTATCTACAAAATACCCAAAAGCGGCGGTGTTGCCTTTCATGATTTGTTTGATGCGTAACTTTTCATCCATAGAAAATCGCCGAATTGGTCGAAATTCAATATTTAGGTGAATATTTTTTATTGGAAATCAATTTGTTCCGAATCCTCTTGAAATTCTTCTTTGTTTCTGACCAGAAAATAAAACAATAAATAACCCGTTCCCAAAAATAGTAATACCGAAGGTGCAATGACCAAAAATGTGCGTTCTCGATCAAGATCGAGCCGATAACTGATAATCAAGGAAATAATCAATCCTATGGCGATTCCTACCATCAAAATCCCATTGCGTAATGAACGATATTTATTAGGTGTGGATTGTGATCCTTCCGGCGGAATAATCCCTTGTTCGATCAGTGCCATGCGTTCCTTGTGCCTGGTGTTTATGGAACGAATTGCAATATACAGCCCTAAACCTATCGGTAGAGCAATGGTGGATAGGATTCCCAATATGGGTACAATGGGTACAAGTAATCTCATAATTAATTTTTTTAGTTATGTTCTTTACTAATAGGACGCTCTGTTCTACCAAAAGGTTACAGATAAGCTTAACTATTTTAAAATAAATATTTTCGTAAACCTTTAAAGGGGTCAAAAATTCTTTAGGGGTGTTTGAATGAATAGTATTGCTCTCGACTTTATTTTCTATCGGGAGCTCGGATAAATGGATTAGATAAGCCGGTAGGTTCTCTTTTTACTCATCTTCCTGATGCAGGAGTTTCTTATACTGCACCCATTGATCTACGATAAAGAATTGGAGCTGATCCTCCCGCTTTTTATCGATTAACGCTTGAAGAGATTCCTGATCGGCCAGATGGTATAAAAACCCACCGATGGCAGTCTCCGGAATCTCCAGATCCTTTATCATATAATTGGAATAACGAGATTCTAAAAAATGGATATTTTCCATTTTTTGATCCATTTTGATATAGCGTTTGAGTCTTTTGGTCCTTCCATTAATTTTGTTTAAAATGGGATCTACTTCGAGACTCCCACCCAGGAGGCTCAGTAAATGAATCCATTTAAAGTCTCCTGCTGCGTTGAGTTTTCTTTCATTTTGGGTGAGTGGTTCCACCTTTTTATCGATAATGCCCAAAGCAACTGCATCAATATCGGCATACTGATTTATTCGTACCTCATCGAGTGCTATTCCCTGTGGATTCATTTTATAAATAAGGGGTTGGTGATTTATTTCGTCCGGTTTTAAAAACAATACGGATTCTTTTAGGGCTATATGGGAAAAAATCAAAGTGTCTCCGGCTTCAGCCCGAATCTTAAAAGCCCCTTCATCATTTGTCGTTGTGATGATGCCTCGGGATAGATTTTTTATATAAACCTCCGAGACCAGAGAATCGCTGCTCTTAACGATTCCGTTTAGATAGCCGGCTTCTTGTGCATATCCTTTTGGCGCGTTCTGAATCATAAGCAGCAGACCCACCAGCCCCGTAAAAAAATGAAATTTACGAGGCGGTGTTTTCGGGAACCTTGTCCGGGTCCTGTCTCTTCGACTTTTAATAAATAGATAACACAATTGTACCGGGAGAAAACTTTAAAGTTTTGAAAGTACGATTTGAATCTATTTTAAGATACTAAAGCTATTGTAAAATTGATAAAATAAGCACTCTTACAGTGATTTGTGAAGGCCGCGAGGAAAGCGAAAACAAAACTCTTTGTGTACTGTCGAAAATAAAAAATCCGGAGTTTTCAGACTCCGGATTCTTTGATATACTTCTTTTGGTTTAAGAGGATCAGGATGCTTTTTTATCCATTACCCGATCTACGTTACTACAACTCGAAGGAGAAGTATTGCCACAAAAACTACAGGGTTCTCCCTCTTTATTGAGATGCGGATTCTGACTGGCACAAGTACCTGAAAATTCGCCTCCTTTTTTCGCCCATATTTTGATCGCAATTCCCGCCATACAGATCGCAATAATCGCTACGCTTAACAAAAATAGTTTCATAATCCTGTCTTTATAGGTGATACAAATTTAGGATTAATACATCGCTAATCAAAGTATAAAAGAGTTTAATTGCATATTTATTCAGATTTTAACGAAGTATTAGAAAAATCGAGATTTTTTGGATTTCCGCTTTTTAAGGAATGACGTTCACTTCTCGTTCGAGAGTGATTCCGTAGGTATTCAGAACTCGTTTTTGAATTTCTTGGGAAAGTTCTAAAACGTCCATTCCGGTTGCTCTTCCATAATTAACTAAGACCAGAGCCTGACTTGTATGAACCCCGGCGTCACCTTTGCGATATCCCTTTAATCCGAGCTGATCGATGAGCCAGCCGGCAGCAATTTTATATCGATTACCGACTTTGTAATACCGAACTTCGGGATGTGCTTGAATCAGGTTTTCAAACTCGGATGATGAGATTACCGGATTCTTAAAAAAGCTCCCGCTGTTTCCCAGTTTCTCGGGATTGGGCAATTTGCTTTCCCGAATGGCAATAACGGCATCAGAAATATCCCGAATGGTCGGGTATTGAATTTCTCGATGGTCGAGCTCTTTTCTAATACTTCCGTAGGAATCGTGAATTTGATGAAGATTCTTGGAGAGTTTAAAACTCACCTCGGTAATGATATACTGATTTTTCAATTCATTTTTAAAAATCGAATTTCGGTATCCAAAATGACATTCTTCCTTGTTGAAGGTTCGCCATTCCAGTGTTTGTCGATGAATAGCTTTACACTCCACAAAAGTGTCCTGCATTTCGACTCCGTAAGCCCCGATATTTTGAATTGGGGTCGTCCCCACATTTCCGGGAATAAGCGATAGATTCTCCAATCCGCCATAGTCCTTGTCGATACAGTACCGAACAAAATGATGCCAGTTTTCACCGGCTTTGGCACTTATGATAACGCTGTCTCGGCTCTCATTTTTGACCTCGATTCCTTTTAAATTGATATGCAGTACCGTACGATTCAAATCTTCGGTAAGGAGGATATTGCTTCCCCCACCGAGAATGAATAATTCATCGGAATAGCATTTTTTAAGAATTCTGACAAGATTTTTTTCGTTGGTTACCGAAAAATATTGCTTGGCCTTGACATCGAAACCAAAGGTGTTGTACTCTTTTAATGAGAAACCGGAAATTAATTCCATATTATTTCTGATATACTTTCAACGCTTCTTTTAAGATATTCACCGCTTTAATAAGACTCTCCTTATTTAAAACATAGGCCAGCCGGATCTGGTTTTTTCCCACATGGGGAGACGAGTAGAAACCTCCCGCTGGGGCAACCATTAAAGTTTCGTTGTGCACCTCGAAATGTTCTAAGAGCCATTGTGCAAAATCCTCAGAATCCTCGATGGGGAGTTCTGCAATACAGTAGAATGCGCCTCGAGGCTCACCGACTTTTACGCCGGGGATGGCTTTTAGACCTTCTACCAATGTATTTCTGCGCTCTACGTATTCTTCCTTTACCTGATCAAAATAGGATTGGGATACCTCCAGAGCGGCTTTGCTCGCAATCTGGGCGAAAGTGGGTGGGCTTAAACGAGCTTGTGCAAATTTTAAAGCAGTAGCAATAATAGCTTTGTTCTTGGTGACAATGCAGCCGATGCGAGCACCGCACATGCTAAAACGTTTGGATACCGAATCTACCATAATTGCGTTTTCTTCGATTCCTTTTTCTTTTAAAACGGAATGGTGCACGGCTCCATCATAGGCAAATTCACGATAAACCTCATCGGCGATCAGGTAGAGATCGTGTTTTTTGACCAATTCTGCCAATTGCTCAATTTCTTCTTTTGTATATAGATAACCCGTAGGATTGCCCGGATTACAAATCAGAATCGCCTTTGTTTTTTCTGATATTTGCTTTTCAAATTCTGCAATGGGGGGGAGGGCAAAGTTATTTTCAATGACCGCTTGAACCGGGCGAACCCGAGCCCCGACCATGTTGGCAAAACCGTTGTAGTTGGCATAAAAGGGTTCGGGAATGATGATTTCATCTTCGCGGTCACAAATCGAAGACATGACAAAAGACAAAGCTTCTGAGCCGCCGGTGGTGATTAGTATCTCCTCTGCTTCAACCGGAAGGCCGGAGTGCTCCCGATAGAATTGTGCCAGTCGTTCCCGGTAATCTTCAAAACCCTGCGATGGGCTATAGGAAAGAATAGTAATGTCATTTTCCTTAACCGCTTTTAGGGCTACCTCCGGAGTTTCGATATCCGGCTGGCCAATGTTTAAATGATAAATATGCTTTCCGTTTTTACGGGCTTTATCGGCATAAGGGTTTAATTTTCGTATGGGGGAAGCCGGCTGGAGTCGGCCTTTACGTGAAATGGAAGGCATGATTCTAAGTTTTAAGCGAATTTCCGAATAATTTTCGGAATTATGAAAACAGTTTTAATGCGGTTCCAAAATACAAAAGATTAGAGGAATTGAATGGTAGAAAGGATGAGAAATATAATACACAAAATAACGCTCATATTGCAAATGATTTTTCGGTATTCACTGCGGCCAAAAAGCATAATGATCTCGGCCATCAGGAGTAGTGCTGCTATGGCTGATCCCGTATATACGGCCATGCGCAAGGGGGTGATGGCCGAAGGTAGGGGGATGGAGAAGAGTCGCAGAAGCAGATCGAAGAATCCGGCCAGAAGCGGCATTAAAAGAAGCCGAAAAATTAAATGGCGAAAGGGAAATTTATTTTTTTCTATTGCTGTTTTTCTCATGGAGGTCATTTAAACGTTTAGGATTGAAGCGAAACCTACCATTGGGCAGGCAGAAATGAAGATTCTTGTTCGGGATGAAGGTTTTTTTGTAGAGCATAGTCATAGCTATGGACGAAAAAAATGAAAAACCGGCCTGCCGGGCAGGTATGGGGCAATAAGATCATTTTGCAGCCAATTTCAGAAAGTTTAAACGAGCTCATTACTTCAGAATTTGATCATAGTCGTATCCTGCCCGTTTTAAAACGCGTTTGGCCGCTTCTAAAACGTATTCCTCTTTTTTGGGGGCGTGTACCGGAACCGGGGTTATTTCCTTGGCTTTTTCAATAAGCTCTTGAGTGTGGTCTTTTGTGAGATTTTCACAGATATCATACATCCCTTCCGGTTTTTCTTCGGCTTCATCGTGCCTTTCCAGAACGTGTTGAATCACTTTTATTACTTCTTTATTAGGATACACGGCAACCAAGGTAGTCAAAGCACCGTGCTCCAGGCGAAATCGCTTAAAATTGGGGAGTGGTTTTCCTCCTTGGGCTTCCTTAGCTGCGGGAAAGAGTAGGTTTTCTTCCATTTTGATATGGGTGAGTAAGCCGATTCGAAATTCGCGGTATAATTCAAGATCGATTTGATCCGGATTTTGAGTGGCTTGTTCCAACAATTTATCTACACGATCATGATCTTTTGTAAAAAAATCGTGAAGGAGTTTATTCCTCATAACAGTCGAATAAAAAATATGTTTTTAAAAGGAAATGGATTCCGGAGAGGCTCCCAGACTGATGAGTGCTTCGGTTAAATCCTTGGTGAATTTCTCCGGACCGCAGACGTAAAAATTCAAGTCAAAATTACCTACGTTTTCAATCAGAAAATTCCGGTCGATATGACGTTCCCGAAAGCCGATTACCCCTTGCCGGGTAAAAACATTGAGGAAGGCATTTCCCAACAATTCGTGCAACTCCCGGCCATAAATAATATCTTCTTGGGTTTTATTAGAGTAAATCAGAGCGACATTTCTCAGGTTATTACTTTCTTTCAGGGCCCTGAAAATTGCTATAAAAGGATTTATTCCGGTTCCTCCGGCGAGAAATACTCCGGGGCCCCGATATTTGATGGTATCAAAAATATCGTGTAAGAGAATAACATCTCCGGGCTTCAACTTTCCCATTTGATCGGTAAGTCCTTTGTGTTTTTCATAGATTTTAATAGTAAATTCGACCTCCGGCCAACCTTGCAGGGAAGTAAAAGTAAAAGGGTGCTTTTCATCCTCCCAACCCGGTTTGTCAATGGAGAGATGTGCCGCCTGACCCGGCGTATAGATAAAATCCTTATCCTTAGGCTTTTCCAGTATAAAACGCTTTACATCGTGGGTGATGTACGTAGTTTTTAAAACTTTTAATCTGTACATAGATCTTAATTTGCTTTAAAAATACTAATCTTTGCTCACTTTTTGACGAAGGGATATCGAAAAAGAGATAAAAGAAAGCAATAAAATATGTTTTTTGTGGTTCGGAATCATGAACCTTTTTAAGATTTTTCCTTTTAGGGAGACAGGCTGAAAAGCCTTGAAAAAATAAGAAGTTATTATCATTTTTTAATTTCAAAGTAGAATTAATATTGAAGAAGAGGAAAAGAAAGAAAAAACGAAGACGCCGATTATATAAACGACTGGGCCTGATTGCAGGACTTCTCGTTTTCTTGTCTTTTGGATTCTACGGAAGTATATACGTAGGGGTATGGGGGAAAATACCCTCAAAAAAAGAATTGTCTCATCTCACGCAGGAGGAAGCCTCTGTAATTTATGACGGGCAAGGGGAACTGATCGGGAAATATTTTATCACCGATCGCGAGGCTGTGGACTTTTCTGCATTTCCCGATTATTTGATTCACGCTTTGGTGGCTACCGAAGATGCCCGGTTTTATGAACATCATGGAATTGATAAATACAGTGTTTTCCGGGTTTTGGGGAAGACCCTTTTGTTGGGGGAAAAATCGTCGGGAGGCGGAAGTACCATTACCCTGCAACTGGCTAAAAATTTATACGGTCGAAAACACTACGCATTGTTAAGTCTCCTTATCAATAAAATACGGGAAAGTATTGTAGCCCGGCGTCTGGAGGAGGTATATACCAAAAACCAGATCCTGACACTGTATTTGAATACGGTTCCTTTTAGCGGCAATACCTACGGAATTGAAAGTGCGGCCCAGAAGTTCTTTGGTGTGCAAACGCATGACTTGTCCATTTTGCAATCGGCGACCTTGGTGGGGACGTTAAAAGCGAATCACAGTTATAATCCGCATCTTTTTCCGGGGAAGAGTGAACTACGGAGAGATGTGGTTTTGCGGCAGATGGTGAAATATGGGTATTTGAGCGAGGAGAAGGCTGAAAGATTGATGGAAAAACCGATAAAGCTAAACTATAAGAGTTTTGCTTCGGGGGTGGGTTTAGCTCCTTATTTTAGAGAATACATTCGCAAGAGGGCAGGAGATCTCTTACAAAACGAGGCTTTACGAAAAGAAGATGGTTCCCGATACGATTTGAATCGTGACGGATTAAAGATTTATACCACGTTAGATGCCACTATGCAACGTTATGCCGAAGCTGCCGTGAGAGCACATGGACAACCTCTTCAGGCCGCTTTTGAACGTTCCTTTGGAAATTCCTTTCCCTGGGCGCAGAATACTCCGCTTTTTAAAAGAAAACTTCAACAACTGAAGATCTATCAGAATTTAAAAAAGAAAGGTTGGAATGAGGAGAAGATTATGGATTCTCTACGTAAACCCAAACGGATGGAATTATTTGACTGGGGCAAAAACCGTATCACTACGGCTTCTACAATAGACAGTTTACAACATTATCTGAAATTTCTAAATACCGGGTTTGTCGCGCTTGATCCTCACAACGGCGGAGTTAAAGCGTATGTAGGAGGAATCGATTATCGCTATTTTCAATATGATCATGTGACTCAGAGCCGTCGTCAAGTAGGTTCGGTTTTTAAACCTTTTGTGTATGCCGCTGCTTTTGAAAACGGATTGGAACCTTGTGATTACTTTTTGGGACAAGCTGTTACCTATACCGACCAAAAAAATTGGACCCCGAAGAATTCAGATCCGGATTTAAATCCGGATTTGGAATATTCTCTGGCTGAGGCCTTGACACAATCTATGAATACGGTGACCGTAAAAGTTTTGCGTGAGATTGGTATCGATGCGGCCATTGAACAGGTTCGAAAACTGGGAGTCGAACATAACATCGAACATCAGCCTTCCATAGCACTTGGAGTGACCAATTTAAGTGTGCTGGAAGTCGCCCACGCCTATACCGCTTTTCTCAACGATAGCCGACCCGTGGAACCTTATTTTATTAAACGTATTGCCGATAAGCACGGAAAAACGATCTATAAAGCAAAAAATAGGGAGCCGGCACCGAAAGCAATGTCCGAAAAAACTCGGACAGAAATACTCGAGATTTTGAAAAAGGTGGTTAACCGTGGAACTGCGAGGCGATTGCGCTACCGTTATGGATTGAATAATACCATCGCGGGAAAAACAGGTACCACGCAGAATAATACCGATGGCTGGTTCGTTGGTTTGTTGCCGGATTTGGTAACGGTGACCTGGGTTGGAAATGACGATGCGGGGATTAGATTTCCAACGACGGCTTTGGGGCAAGGGGCTAATTCTGCTCTTCCTGTTTTTGCCGGATTTCTGAAAAGATTAAATCAAAACCCTCAATTCGATTCTCTGACGAAAGCCGATTTTCAGCAACCGTCGAATTTGATTTCTACCGATATGGATTGCGCTCCCACCCGAAAAAGAGGGTTTTTAAAACGTTTGTTTAAAAAGGAACCAACCTCGATGACTTTTGAAAAAACCGGTAAGGATTCTTCATTGCATAACCAGGAAAGCCCTCGCAAAAAGAAGAAGCCCAAGAAGAAGAAAAAAGGCTTTTTTAAACGCTTATTTGGGAAACGGGATCGGTAGTTCCGGGTGATACGGTGTGTGTAAGCCCGTAGAAAACTTTACCTTTGCCGCTTATACAAAATTTGTCGAAGTATCAATGCTGAGCGGCGATAAGGTCAAACCCTTAAAAGAGTATAAACAGTGCGATTTTTTATTGATATTACATACGATGGAAGTTTGTTTCACGGCTGGCAAAAACAACCGAATGCCCTTACCATTCAGGAGGTGATGGAAGAGCAGTTTTTTAAGATTTTTGGAGCCCCGGTGGAACTTGTGGGGGCCGGCCGGACCGATACCGGTGTGCATGCCCGTCAATTGATTGCGCATTTTGATTGGGAGGAGATAAACGAAACCGAGAACCTGATTTATAAATTGAATCGGATGTTGCCCAAAAGTATTGCAGTTAACGGGTTATACCGGGTGAAACCGGATGCTCATGCGCGTTTTGATGCGTTGTCTCGAGAATATCACTATCAGATCAGCCTCTCTAAAAGTCCGTTTAAAAAGGATTACTATGCCTTTTGCCCTTATGAACTCGATGTAGAAAAGATGAATAAAGCCTGCGGGATTCTACGGAGTTATAACGATTTTCAGAGTTTTTCAAAAGTAAAAACCGACGTAAAAACTTATCTTTGCAAGATTGAGCGAGCCGAATGGCTCAGGAAGGATGGGGATTTGATATTTATTGTACAAGCGGATCGTTTTTTACGGAATATGGTGCGTGCCCTTGTCGGTACGCTGATAGAAGTGGGCAGGGGGAGACTGACGCTGGCAGGATTTCGGGAGGTGATTGAAAGTAAGAGTCGAAGTGCCGCCGGAACTTCAGTGCCCGCAAAAGGGTTGTTCCTTCATAAAATTGAATATCCGGATTCCATTAAATGTATTTAAATGAGCGATAACAAGACAGGGGATATATTTGACACGGGGCTGCTAAAACGTTTGATTAAATATGCCAAGCCTTATCAACGGGTATTTTATTTTGTGGCGATTGCCGCGATTTTGCTGTCCTTTTTTGGAGTGGCCAGGCCCTATTTGACGAAGGTAACTATTGACGAAGGAATTATCCCGAAGGAGTACTCTACTCTTGTATATTACGTTATTCTGATGCTGGCTGCATTGGTCATGGAAGTGATTTTTCAATTCCTGTTTATTTATTATGCCAATTGGCTGGGACAGATGATTATTCGGGATATCCGTACGCAGTTGTTTGCCCATATGATGGGTTTTAAAAAACAGTATTTTGATAATTCTGCAGTCGGCCGACTGGTGACCCGAGCGGTGAATGACATTGAGACTATTGCAAGCATCTTTAGCGAAGGTCTTTTTATGATTGTGAGCGACTTGCTCAAGATGCTGGTAGTCTTGATAGTCATGTTTTTTATGAGTTGGAAGATGACCTTGCTGGTCATGATTATTCTGCCCTTTATCATTTATGCCACCCGGATTTTCCAAATTAAGATGAAAGCCGCCTTTGAGGATGTACGGAATCAGGTGGCCAACTTAAACAGTTTTGTGCAGGAGCGCCTGACCGGGATGAAAATCGTTCAGCTTTTTGTGCGTGAGAAAAATGAGTATGAACGATTTAAAAAGATTAATGAAAAACATCGTAAGGCCTGGATCAAAACCGTTTGGTATAACTCTTTTTATTTTCCGATTGCCGATATTTCCAGCTCTTTTGCCTTTGGTGTTGTGGTTTGGTACAGTGGAGTGGCAGCCATGGCCGATGCCGATATCTCTTTTGGTGTAGTGGTGATGTTTTTACAACTGATTCCTATTTTATTTCGACCCCTTCGTCAGATCGCCAATAAATTTAACACGATGCAGATGGGAATGGTGGCCGCTAACCGGGTGTTTAAGATTTTGGATACTGAAGCCCGTATCCCGGATGATGGAGAAGTGGTAGCCGAAGGATTAGTGGGGCATATCGAATTGCGGAATGTCCATTTTAGTTATATTGAAGGAGAAGAGATCATTCATGGGATTTCTCTTCAGGTTAAACCGGGGGATACAGTGGCCATCGTGGGGGCGACAGGTGCCGGAAAGAGCACAATTATTAATTTGCTAAGCCGGTTTTATGAGATTGACAGTGGAGAAATCTTGATTGATGGAATAGATGTAAGAGATTTTACGTTACATTCCCTTCGACGGGAAGTGGCGGTTGTTCTCCAAGATGTTTTTCTGTTTGCCGATACAATATTCAATAATATTACACTGAATGATCCCGGGGTTACCCGTGAGGAAGTGATTGCTGCGGCAAAGGAAATAGGAGTTCATGAGTTTATCTCCAGTCTTCCCAAGGGCTATGATTACAATGTTAAAGAAAGAGGGGCTATGTTGTCTTCCGGGCAACGCCAGTTGATTTCCTTTTTACGTGCGTATGTGAGCAAACCGAGTATTCTGGTGTTGGATGAGGCCACTTCTTCGGTGGATACCGAAAGTGAACAGCTCATTCAGGAAGCGACCAATACAATTACCAAAGGGCATACCTCAATTGTCATTGCCCACCGATTGGCGACTATCAAAAATGCCGATAAGATCATAGTCATGGATCATGGTAGGATTGTGGAAGAAGGAACGCACAAGGAATTGCTGAAATTGGATCAGGGATATTACCGGAATCTATACGAAGTGCAGTTTATGCAGGAGGAGTTAAATATGAGAGATTTTTGATTTCAAATTATCACACACCTCAAAAACTCACACCATCCTTACTTTTTTAACCGCAGAGCTCACAGAGTATCCGCAGAGCTCGCGGAGTTTATTATAAAGTTTTATCCCCGAACAATGAACCATGATAACGATTGGAAATTTCGGAGATTCAAATTTTTATCACTCACTTATTACTAAAGATCTTCTTTTTTCAAATCAATTTCAATTTCTCTCCCCACTCCCCACTAATCACTCCTTCATTTTTTAACCGCGGAGTTCACAGAGTTTATTATAAAACTACCATCCTCCCGAACAACGAACCATGGTAACGATTGTAGATTTTTGATTTTCAATTTCAATTTCAATTTCAATTTCAATTTCTCCCCACTAATTACTTTCCTCATTTTTTAACCGCAGAGTACACAGAGTATTCGCAGAGCTCGCGGAGTTTATTATAAAATCCCTCCAACCAACGAGCCACAAGCCACGAGCCACGACTAACGATTGTAGATTTTTGATTTCAAATTTCAAAGGGCAAATTTTAAATTACTCACTACTCACTACTTCATCACTCACTTATTACTAAAGATCTTCTTTTTTCGAGTTCAATTTCAAGTTCAATTTCTCTCCCCGCTCCCCTCATTCCAATAATAACTATCCGGGTATTTTCGTTTTCCAAAAATGGCCGTACCGATGCGTACGATAGTGGCTCCTTCGGCAATGGCCCATTCAAAATCATGACTCATTCCCATAGAGAGCTCCTTCATTTCTACCCCTTCGATATTTTCTGCAGAGATTTTCTCCTTTAATTCCCGAAGAAGGCGAAAGCAGGGGAGTACTTTTTCCTTATTTGCACTAAAAAGACCAATAGTCATCAGGCCTTGGATATGAAGCCGGTCTTTTTGAGCGACAAAGTGGGTTAGTTCCAAGGCTTGGGCCGGGGAAACCCCAAATTTACTTTCCTCTCCCGATGTATTGACCTGAATCAGTACATCCATGTGTTTATCCTCAAATTCAAGTCGGTTTTGTAATCGGTTGGCCAAGCGTTTCCGATCCAAAGAGTGGAGGCATTCAATATCATTTTGAATAAGGAATTTTACCTTATTGGATTGTAGGTGCCCGATAAAATGATTGTGATGAGAATAGGCTTTTAATGCTTTATATTTCTTTCGAACCTCCTGTATTTTATTTTCGGCAATCCGGGTATAGCCCGCATCAAAAGCCTGAATAATACGACCCGGAGGGACTGTTTTGGTTGCTAAAAGAAGTTTGACTTCCTCCGGATTTCGGTTTGCTTTCTTGCAAGCAATATCGATGCGTTCTTGAATGGATTGTAAATGCTCTGTTATTGTTGTCATACCTTTTTAAAAGGACTATATTCAAAGGTAATGATTCATAATTTGATCACGGAAATTATGACTTTAATTATTAGAGATTTTATCTTTATATATCACGCCGTTTTTTATGATAAGAAGGAAGTTATCCTCCGGATTGGCCAATAGATCGATATTTTTCAATGGATTCCCATTAACAAGAATGAGATCTGCCCAGGCTCCTTCAGAAATCTCACCGATTTTAGCTTCTTTATAAGGGTTTCGATTTCCGCTTAATCGGAGAAATTCAGCATTATTGGAAGTTACCATTGTAAGGATTTCGTAGGGTGAATACCAGCGTTTTAGGGCTACCAATAAGGAATTGACACCTTTTGCCTTTTCGGCTCCTCCAAACATATCGGTACTCCAGGCTGTTTTTAATTTATATTTTTTAGCCAGTGTATAGGCGTTATCGGTTCCCCGTAACATTTTCTGACGTTTTTGATTGGTAAAGTCCAATGTATCGGGGTCAGCTTCTAAAAACTCCTTACTCGCAACCCAAGGCTGGATGTCCAGCCAGATTCCTTTTTCGGCCATAAGCTTTGCTGTTTCTTCATCCATTAAATGACCGTGTTCAATGGCTTTTACCCCTCCTTTGATAGCGGTTTGAATAGCGGTGGGAGTATAGGCGTGAACGGCTACATAAGTATCGAAGTTATCGGTAGCCGAAACGGCAGCTTTAAATTCTTCTACCGTATATTGGGAGGCATCCAGCGGGTCATAATCGGAAGTCACGCCCCCTCCGGCCATCATTTTGATTTGTGTGGCCCCTTGACGTAACTGTTCGCGAACTCGTTTTAAGACTTCATCGGCACCATCGGCAATAGCGGTAAAGCCGATACGTTCGGAATAGGAAAGCTGATCCGGCGTGCGAGGAACATCAGTGGGTAATCCAAAATCGCCGTGTCCGCCCGATTGTGAAATAAAGGCTCCGCTGGGATAGATTCGGGGACCGGGAATGATTCCTTTATCAATTGCCTTGGATAGAGGAATAGCGTTTCCTCCCATATCCCGAAGGGTGGTAAAACCTCGTAGCAAACGCTTTTTGGCGGCCTGTGTAGCAATAATATTCAGGGTGGCCCAATCGATTTCGGAAGAAAGCCGGGAAAGCGGCATTTCTATATCTTCAAAGGTAATATGCGTATGGGCGTCAATCAACCCGGGAATAAGGTATTGCCCCTGACCATCAATAATTTTTTCTGCTTCTTTTGTAGAAATAGAATTTGAAATTTCTTTGATCTTATGGTCATTGATAAGTACGTCGCCAGAAATCAGACTGTTATCGATCCCATTAAAAATATGAACGTTTTGAATAAGAATAGAGCGGGGTGATGATTCTTGGGCTCGAGCCATAAAGATAATAAGGACAAGAGCGAGAAAGGTTGCTGTTTTTTTCATGATTCAATGCGGATATCAATTAAGTTCAAAATATGAAAATCAATTTTTTTCGATTCATATTCAATGTAAGAATTTTTTGGATAGGATCCTTTTTCTAATGCAGTATGATCTGCATCGAGCTATATTGTTGAAATAATCCTATCTGTTTTTTTGTTAACGGAGCTCTAATTTTGAGGGCGGAAGAACCTTATTTTCAGGATGAAATCGATAAAGATTTATAAACCATTCAAAATATAGAACTCAAAACTTTTTAATGCGTTCGTTTGATAAAATCTGCGACATTATCGTGTAATTTTTTAAAGGATTCGGGATGCAGATAGACCATGTGCCCGGCTTGGTAATATTGGAATTCGATATTATCGTAGATGTGTTTGGGAATGGGGAGATGAGCCATTTCATATTTCCCTTGGTAGTACGGGGTTGATAAGTCGAAATACCCACTGTTTACCATCACTTTCATCGTTGGATTCTTGATCATGGTCTCGGCAAGATCTCCCATAACGTTGGGAAATCCAAATTCTCCTTTTCGCGTATAGCTCCACGGTCGAACATTTCCGCTGGTTTTATAATGCCTGTCTTTACCGAATTTTAAGGTCTTTCGGAAATAGGTGTTCAATACTGCACTAAGGGCGTAGCCCACGTGCGTACCCATGGGATCGTACTGGGCGTTTTCGCTTAGGGGATTGATGGCGTCGCCCGTAAAACGGGTATCCAAACGTCCGGTTACTTCGTTTTTGTCGCCCAATAGCGTTTGTGTAAACTGGGGCTGTTTTATCCGTAAGTTGGCTTTTAAGATATATGCTACGGGGAGTCCTATATATTCATGCAGTTTTTGTGCAATATGTTGTTTTTTCTGTTCTTCCAAATGAATTCCCCGGCTTAAGGCCGCGATATATTCGGTGGAGGCAAAATCTTCTACTTCTTTTAAGAACGTCTCGATATCCTGATCTTGATGGGCTGTTTTTTTATGGTAATAGGCGGTTGCTGCATAAGAAGGCAGAATGAGCTCGTAATTTAAATCGACCCCCGGATTTTCCGGAATGGCCCGCGAAGCGTTGATATAATTTAAGAGTTGGGACAACTGGATAATCCCGTTTAAGCTAACTCCCATGCGCAATAAATCTTTGGCGACAACGGGAGAACGCAGGGTTCCATAGCTTTCCCCGAAGAGGTATTTGGGAGCATTCCAACGGTTGTATTGTGTGATAAATTCGTAGATAAAATCGGCAAAAGCCTTCCCATCCTGATCAGTTCCAAAAAAATCTTCTCGTTTTCCGGCACCGCCCATTTCTTTTGTCAGAATCTCGCCGAACCCCGTTCCGGGGGCATCGATAAAAACCAAATCACTGGCATCTAAAAGACTGTTATCGTTGTTTTTTGTTTTAAAGGGAGCCTTGACGTATTCCAAGTCTTTAATATCGAATATTTGCGGTCCCCAGGCGGCCATGTGGAGCCAGGAAGAAGAGCTTCCCGGCCCGCCGTTCCAGACAAAGGTAATGGGACGCTGGGCTTGATCAGGCACTCCTTTTTTAAAATATGCGGTATATGACATGTTGATGGTGGGCTTCTGTTTCTTGTTTTTCAATACCAGTGATCCCGCAATGGCCGTATAATCGATTCGTTTTCCATCGATAGTCACGCTTCCCGAAGTCTCTGATTGTTGAGGTTTGAGTAGAGGAGAGGTAGAGGTGGAATCTTTTTTGATGATGTTATTATTGGCCGCATTTATTTCGGAAAGACTGACGAAAAAAAGGATAAAACTGAATAGAAGAAAATGTTTACGGTACATGAAAAGTAATTTTTGTTTTAAGAAAGGTTGAAGATAAGGAAAGGAAATCAAAAGTTTTGATTTTTATGCAAGAAGTATCATGATCAAACATGAAAGCGTATTATTCCCATAGCCTTCAATAAAAATTGAGTAGATTTGCCATCCCAAGTATTTTTGTTGTGAATATTTTTGACCCCGGTACGCTAAGATCGCTATTTCTTAACTATTCCATTTATTTTAGAGTAGGTATATTTTTGTCGGCTTTTATACTGACGTATTATTTGATCCCAAAGGTTTTATGGGTAACCTGGAATAGGCGATTGTTTAAAAATGTTAATCGACGAAGCTCCCATCATCGCCCTACTCCAAATTTTGGCGGGATTGTATTTTTTGTCGTTTTCGTCCTGTTAATAAGTTTTCTACAGAGCATTCACAGACTGCCCACCGGCAATCATTTAATTGCTGCCATCACGGTTTTATTTATGGTCGGCTTAAAGGACGACTTGGTGATATCTACGGCCAAAGCAAAATTTATCGGACAATTATTGGCAACCGCACTTATTATTTTTTCTTCGGAATTCCTCATTACCAACCTGCACGGTTTTATGGGAATTCATGAAGTACCTCCCCTCATAGGCTATCTTTTAGCTACCTTTATTGTTGTTGCGGCGATCAATGCCTATAATTTAATTGACGGGATAAATGGCTTGGCGGGTGTAACCGGAATTATAGTTTCTTTGTGTTATGGGATGGCTTTCTACCTTACCAATAATGCTTTCTATACCATGCTTTGCTTGACCATTGCAGGAATTTTACTGGCTTTTTTACGCTATAATCTGACCAATAGTACCAAGCGTATTTTTATGGGGGATTCGGGTTCCTTGATTATTGGTTTGCTCTTAGGAGCGTTAACTTTGAGAATTCTTGATATTAGTGTTGTGATTCCTTTTGTAGAAACTCCCTCAGGGTATGGGGATCGCATGTTGTTTATATTTTCAGTTCTTTTAATTCTTATTTTTGATACGGCTCGAGTGATGGTTATTCGTCTGGTACGAGGTAAAAGTCCGTTTACTGCTGATCAAAATCACCTTCATCATGTTTTTCTCAAACGGAATTGGACGCATTTACAAACCAGCCTTTGCATTGGATTTATCAATATTGTTGCGGTACTGCTGTATTTTATAATCTCGGCCTTCTTTGGAACTTGGGGGACTTTGATCGGCTTATTGGCTTATTGTGGCGTCTTGTTGTTCCTTATCTTTTTTCTGAAAAGAGAATACCAACAGCGGGTAATGGCCTAATCTTCTTTGGGCAAGACAAAAGTAACAGTTATCTCCTGTTCACTAATCTTGAGAGTTCTATAACGCTATTGCTTCGGGAATAGATGAAAAAACACTATAGCGATCGATTTAGAGCCACCTACCGGACTTGAACCGGTGACCTACTGATTACGAAACAGTTACTCTACCAACTGAGCTAAGGTGGCGGGTGGGCAAAAATAAAACCTTTTATTGAGATTTGGAAAAGTTTTTGATTTTTAGTTTTTGTAATACTGAAGAAGTGCCGAATCAACGGGGAAGCCGAGACGGTCAATTCTTTATCCGCCCGATCCCGTCATGACGATACTCATTTGCGAAGCGAAGGGATTGCAATTTATATTCTGAAAAAAATTATCAAAAGAGGAAGTAACATTATTTTTTTCGAGAGATTAGAAGTCCGTCCCGAAGAGGAAGTAAGACATTTTCCAAACGAGGATCAGCTGCTAATTTTTGATTAAAGTGTTTTAAAACAGCGGTATCCCGGTCTCCTTTTTGAGTGGGTTGCAGTACTTTATTATACCACAACACATTATCGGAGAGCAAGATGCCACCCGAACGAAGTTTTGGAATAATAAGGTCGGCATAGGTATTGTAGTTTTTTTTATCGGCATCCAGAAAAGCTAAATCAAAAGAGACCTCCAAGGTAGGAATAATATCCAATGCATTTCCCACATACTGAAAGATTCGATCGCTGTATTCAGATAGGTCAAAATATTTATTTTGAAGATAAATCAGCTCTTCGTTCCGGTCAATGGTGTGCAATTTTCCCTTGGCCGGTAAGCCCTCTGCCAGACATAAAGTAGAATACCCGGTAAAGGTCCCGACTTCAAGAATGTGTTGAGGTTGAATCAATTTGGATAACAGACTCAAGATGCGTCCTTGTAATACCCCGCTTATCATTCGGGCATGTAACACTTTTTGGTGTGTTTCCCGATGTAAGGCCTGTAATAGTTCCGGTTCTTTTTGCGTTATTTTAAGCGTATAATCTTCGAGATTCTGGGTCATTAAAAGTGTAATTTATTTGCTGAACGGATAATATAAATGGATTTCGGGAGTTATCCCATTAGTTTTTGATTTTCTGTCAACTCCGTTAATCTGAGGGTAAATACCCCGTCAAAAATACTTTTTTTTATGGGAGGAATACATTATAAAATAGTATTTTCGCAGCTCAAAGAATACAAATCCAATTGATAAAGAAATCTATGGCCAAAACTGCATTGATATCGGTCTTTGATAAAGAAGGTATTGACCCGATTGTGAAAACTTTAGCTGAATTTGGAATTACTATATACTCCACCGGAGGCACTGAAAAATATATACGGAATCTCGGTGTAGAGGTTCAAAAAGTAGAAGATGAAACTAATTATCCTTCTATTTTGGGAGGACGTGTAAAAACATTGCACCCCAAAATATTTGGTGGAATTTTAAGTCGCCGGGAGGAATCAACCGACCGGGAGGAGGTAAAGCAATACAATATTCCCGAAATGGATATAGTCATTGTAGATTTGTATCCCTTTGAAAAAACAGTAGCTTCCGGAGCATCGGAGGAAGAAATTATCGAAAAAATTGATATTGGCGGAGTTTCTTTGATTCGTGCTGCTGCCAAAAATTATAAAGATGTTTTTTGTGTGCCCTCCAAAGCTGATTATACAGAATTTTTGGAGTTGTTGAAAGCGGGGAAAGGAACTTTTAGCACTGCCGACAAACGACGTTTTGCGACTCGGGCATTTCAGGTATCGGCTCATTATGATACGGCAATACGAAATTATTTTGAAGGAGAAAAAGAGGAGTTTGACATTCATTTTTCAAAAGCGAAAACCCTGCGTTATGGAGAAAATCCACATCAGAAAGCCAAATTTTATGGTGACCTCGATGCACTTTTTGAGCAACTTCACGGAAAAGCTTTGTCCTATAATAATTTACAAGATGTAAATGCAGCTGTAGATTTGATGCACGAATTTCGGGATGAAAAACCTACTTTTGCGATTTTAAAGCATACCAATGCATGCGGGTTAGCACAGCGAGACACTTTGGTAGAGGCCTATAAAGATGCGTTGGCCGGCGATCCCTTGTCGGCTTTTGGAGGGATTTTAATCAGTAATACTCCAATCGATGAGGATACGGCCTCAGAAATTCATAAATTATTCTGTGAAGTGGTTATAGCACCTTCGTTTTCAGAGAACGCCTTATCTATTTTAAAGGGTAAGAAAAACCGGATTGTATTACGGCAAAAAGGAGATCTTGAAGTGGAGCAAAGTGTAAAGACTTGTTTGAATGGGGTATTAGTACAGGAAAAAAATCGGGAAACAGATTCCGTTAAGGATTTAAAAACGGTGACCCAAGAAGAGCCCACTCCGGCCGCGATAGAAGATTTGCTTTTTGCCTCTAAGATTGGAAAGCATTCGAAATCAAACACCATTGTATTGGCCAAGAACAAGCAATTGATAGGCAGTGGTGTTGGGCAGACATCGCGAGTAGATGCCTTGCAACACGCCCTTGACAAGGCTAAGCATTTTGGATTTGATTTGGCAGGTGCAGTAATGGCGAGCGATGCTTTTTTTCCTTTTCCCGATTGTGTTGAAATTGCTGATAAAGAAGGAATTAAATCGGTTTTACAGCCGGGCGGGTCGAGACGAGATAATCAGAGTATTGAATATTGTGATGAGCATGGTATGGCCATGGTGTTTACCGGGAGAAGACATTTTAAACATTGATTTGTAAACCGGATGGGTTTACTGTAATTTGAAGAACAAACATGAGTTTTTTTGATTTTTTAACCGAAGAAGTTGCGATTGATCTGGGAACGGCCAATACCTTGATTATTCATAAAGATAAAGTGGTGGTGGATAGCCCTTCAATCGTAGCCCGGAATCGGATGACCGGGAAAATCATGGCGGTGGGGAAGGAAGCTTCGTTGATGCAGGGAAAGACTCACAAAGATATACAAACCATTCGGCCGCTAAAAGATGGCGTAATTGCTGATTTTGAAGCCAGTGAGCAGATGCTCACGATGTTTATTAAGAGCATACCGGCTTTAAAAAAACGATTTTTTAAGCCTTCTTTAATGATGATTATCTGCATCCCTTCGGGAATTACGGAGGTCGAAATGAGAGCGGTAAAAGAAAGTGCCGAACGCGTAAATGGGAAAGAAGTTTATCTGATTCATGAACCTATGGCAGCTGCTATCGGGATCGGCGTTGATATTCGGCAGCCCAAAGGGAATATGGTTGTCGATATCGGTGGAGGAACAACCGAAATTGCAGTTTTAGCGTTGGGGGGTATTGTTTGTGATAAATCGGTTAAAGTGGCCGGAGATGTCTTTACCAATGATATTATTTATTATCTGAGAACGCAGCATAATCTGTTTATTGGAGAACGAACGGCTGAAAAGATAAAAATCCAAATTGGAGCCGCTACGGAGGATTTGGAAGTTCAACCCGATAATATGCACGTTCAGGGACGGGATTTATTAACCGGGAAACCCAAGCAAGTGGAGTTGTCTTATCGCGAAATTGCAAAGGCCTTGGATAAATCCATTATGCGTATTGAAGATGGCGTTATGGAAACCTTATCTGAAACGCCGCCGGAGTTGGCCGCTGATATTTATAACACCGGAATCTATCTGGCCGGAGGAGGATCAATGCTCAAAGGTCTGGATAAACGCCTTTCTCAAAAAACTGATTTGCCGGTATTTATTGCAGAAGACCCGTTGCGATCTGTAGTACGAGGGACGGGAATTTGTCTTAAAAATATAGAGGAATACAGACATGTGTTGACCAAATAGAACTATTTTAGGCAATGTCAAACCTGATAGAATTTTTCATTCGGCATAAGAATACATTGCTTTTTCTTTTTTTATTAAGTATTTCTTTAGGGCTTACTTTTCAATCTCATTCTTTTCAGCGAAGTAAATTTGTGAGTTCGACCAATTATGTTTCCGGGACGTTGCATTCTTGGAATGCGGGAATGCGTTCCTATTTTCGGTTAAAAGGGGAAAATAATCAACTGTTGGAGGAAAACCGGCGTTTACGAGAGCAGCTTTATAATGCCGATTTTTTAAAAGATTCAGTGCGCCACGTCTGGGATACGACTTTCTATGATAGCCCCTATAGGATTCAGGCGGTTCAGGTCATTGCCAATCGATATCGGGGCCTGGATAATTATATCCTTATCAATAAAGGAAAGGAAGATAGCATACAGCCGGAATATGGGGTAATGACTTCGCGTGGAGTATTAGGCGTGGTAGAGGCGGTGAGCCCCCATTATTCGCGGGTGATTTCTATTCTCAATACCAATCTGGCCATTAATGCACAACTGAAAAATTCAGAGCATTTCGGAACCCTGGCGTGGGATGGCCGTGATCCCAACGTACTCAATCTGATTGATATTCCACGGGTAGCCAAAGTCCGCAAAGGCGATACTATTATGACCAATGGGCGATCGCTTATTTTTCCAAAAGGGATTTTGATAGGAACGGTGGAAAAGGCAAAGGTACAATCGGGGCAGAATTTTTATGATATTCGCGTTCGTCTTTTTAATGATATGACGGCCATCGGAAGTGCCTATGTCATTCAGAATAAGAGACGTGCAGAAGCTGATAGTTTGAAAGTGGATGATGAGAAATAATATATTTTTAAATAGCGTACGATTTGCGGGGCTTTTGATACTGCAAATAATCATCCTCAATAATGTTAATTTTATGGGGTACATTAACCCCTATTTATATATCTTTTTTATCCTCTTTTTACCGGTGGGGATGGAGCAGTGGAAAGTGTTGATACTTTCCTTTTTATTGGGATTGAGCCTTGATGTTTTTGGAGATTCGGGCGGGATTCATGCGGCTGCTTGCCTTGTGATTGCTTATTTGCGGCCGTTCTTTTTGCGAACGGCCTTTGGATTGAGCTATGATAATGACAATATTAATTTTTTTAAGGCCCCCTTCAAGGAGCGTTTTACCTACATCGGGTTGATGGTTTTGTTTCATCATATAGTGTTGTTCTCTTTGGTATTCTTTGATTTTTATCACATTATTTTAATACTTAAAAATGCATTCTTTTCGGGAATTTTTACGAGTTTGCTTATTTTCCTAACCTTATTGTTATTACAACGAAGTAAAATAAAGAAGAATGCGTAGAATGCTGCTTTTTCTTTTGGTGGTGATTACCGGGTTGGTATTTATAGGACGCCTTTTATATCTTCAGGTGTTTAATTCTTCCTTTGCCGTTATTTCTGAACGAAACGCGATAAAAATCGAATATGAATACCCCCAACGCGGCTATATTTATGACCGGAATGGCAAACTCTTAGTGTCTAATCAGCCTACGTATGACGTGATGGTTGTTCCGCGGGAAGTAGAAGCTTTTGATACGATTCAGTTTGCTGATTACTTGCAGATTACAAAGGAACGTTTAAAACTTCAGTTGCAGAAAGCGCGGGTCTATTCTCCACAACTTCCTTCAGTTGTAGTATCTCAGGTTTCAAAAGAGGATTATGCTTATTTACAGGAGAAAATGCGAAAATTCCCGGGGTTTTATATTCAGAAGCGCTTTCTTCGGGATTATCAGGTTCACGGGGCGGCTAATGTTTTAGGCTATATTTCTGAAGTTAACCCCATGGAAATAGCGGCCAATAAATATTATCAACAAGGAGATTTGATTGGCCGAAGCGGGGTGGAAAAACAATATGAAGATTTGTTAAAGGGCAAAAAAGGAGTAAAATACTTTCAAAAGGATCGATTTAGTAAGGAAATAGGTTCTTATAAAAACGGCCTTTATGATACCTTGGCCGTCAACGGAAAGGATTTAACACTTTCTATTGACATGGATCTTCAGGATTATGGTCAAAAACTGATGACCGGAAAACGAGGGGGAATTGTGGCTATTGAGCCAAAATCCGGTGAAATTTTGAGTTTGATAACCGCACCGAGTTATGATCCGGCCTTATTGGTGGGGCGAGATCGCTCCAAAAACTTTACAAAGATGTGGTATGATACCATTAATAAACCTTTGTACGATCGGAGTTTACTGGCTACGTATCCGCCGGGCTCTACTTTTAAAACGATAATGGGAGCCATTGCGCTGCAAGAAGGTATCATTAATACCGATACCCGGATTTCCTGCCATCACGGGTTTAGTTACGGGCGAGGCGCACGAATGGGCTGCCACGGTCACGCTTCACCGCTAAGTGTTACCCCGGCCATTGCTAATTCATGCAATACCTTTTTTGCAAAGTCGTATTGGCGGCTGGTAGATAGCTTTGAGACGCCTCAGGAAGGTGTGGATGATTGGCGTGATCACGTGATGAAATTTGGCTTGGGAGATTTTTTGGGATATGATTTGCCTACCGGTCGCGCCGGTTATATTCCGGATTCCGAATATTATAACCGAGCTTATAATTACCCTAAATACCACTGGTCGGCAACTTATATTTTATCCAATGGAATTGGCCAGGGAGAAGTTTTAACGACTCCTATTCAGTTGGCCAATATGACGGCAGCGATTGCCAACCGGGGATGGTATTATACGCCGCATATTTTAAAAGCAGTTGATGGAAAGTTGAGAATTGACGAAGCCTATACCCAAAAGCATGATACCGGAATTGACGTCGAAAATCTGGAACCTATTATTGAAGGAATGAAAGGGGTTTTTGATTATGGGACGGCACGTGCGATGCGTATAAAAGATGTGGTTGCCTGCGGTAAGACCGGAACCGCTGAAAACTATACGAGAATTAATGGGAAGCGGGTACAATTGACCGACCATTCAATTTTTATTTCTTTTGCGCCCAAGGACGACCCCAAAATTGCAATTGCCGTTTTTGTTGAAAATGGGCGATGGGGGTCTCGTTATGCGGCGCGGATTGCCAGTTTAATGATGGCTAAATATTTAGATGCCGAGGTTGTTGACCAAACCATGGAAGATTGGATTTTAACCCATGACCTCGAAGATGAATACGCCAAAGAATATAGTGGAACCGATTTTGAAATTAATTTGTAAGTGTTAAAAACCGATCAAAAATTTCCCGATTGGCTGAGTATTCTCATTTTTTTGTGCTTGGTAACTTTTGGTTGGATTAATATTTATTCGGCATCTCTGGGGGAGTACGGGAAATATCACGGGTTTGACTTTAATGAAATCTATACCAAGCAGGCAGTTTGGATTGTGATGAGCTTGGTATTGATGGTTTTAGTATTGTCTGTTGAGGCTAAATTCTACCAACGTTTTTCCAGTGTAATCTATCTCTCTTCCTTACTGCTGCTGGTTGGACTGTTCTTTTTTGGAACCTCCATTTCCGGACAGCGTGCTTGGTATTCTTTTGGAAGTTTTAGCATTCAGCCCGCCGAATTTGTAAAAGCTACAACAGCTTTGGCTCTGGCCAAGTACCTTAGTGATATTCAAACCAATATAAAGAGTTTAAAACATCAAACGAACGCCTTTCTAATCATTTTTATCCCGGCCGTATTGATTATGGGGCAGCCGGATCCGGGAAGTGCTTTGATCTATTCCGCTTTTATTTTTCCATTGTATCGGGAAGGGCTTTCCGGAGGCTATTTGTTTTTTGGTTTTTCGAGTATAGCCGTTTTTGTTTTTACCTTGATTTATGGCCCGTTATGGGTTTCTGCAGGCGTTTTTCTTATTATCACTTCTATCTTATTTCTCAGTAAACGAAGAAAATATACCTTGCGTTATATCGGAATCGGATTGGTTTCCATTCTTTTTACTTTTTCTGTTGATTATATTTTTAATAATATTTTTCAGCAACATCATCGTGACCGCTTTAACGTCGTATTAGGGCATATATCGGATACGCAGGGAGTCGGCTATAATACCAATCAGAGTATTATCACCATTGGTAGTGGAGGATGGTGGGGCAAAGGCTGGACACAAGGAACTCAGACCAAAGGAAATTTTGTTCCCGAGCAACATACCGACTATATCTTTAGTACGGTGGGTGAAGAATGGGGATTTATAGGAAGTACCTTTGTAGTGCTTTTGTTTGTCGGGTTGATATGTCGGGTGATATTTTTGGCAGAACGTCAAAAAACACAGTTTGCAAGGGTTTACGGATATAGTGTGGCCGGTATTTTCTTTATTCATTTTACGGTTAATATTGGGATGGTAATCGGGGTTTTACCTACGGTGGGAGTTCCTTTGCCTTTTCTTAGTTACGGAGGATCCTCCCTGTGGGGATTTACGATTTTGCTGTTTACCTTCCTAAAATTAGATGCCGATCGTAAACTGGCCTCTCACTTCTAATCAATATAAGGGCATATTTTCTGAATTCCTTTGGTAACCGGAATACAACAAATAGCCTTTCTAACGACAAAAATATTTTTTCAGGGATTGATGAGATAAATGTATGGACTCCATTGATTCTTTATGATTTTTAAAATGTACATTTGGAATCCCTATTTTGATTCTTAACCAACAGAATGAAGGAATCTGTTGCGCTTATGAGGTTCATGTTTGATGAGCCTTGAAATAATAGATCGGGAATCAATATAAAGCATTTCATGCATTTTGAATTTATGAAGGTTTGGTTGGTCTAAAAATGGAGTTGTGAAGGAGAGGGGGAATCTGAGGTCATTCATACTTTCAAAAATTGGCTGTAAAATGATTTTATTGGCCCATATTTAGTCTTTTTTTCGACCGTAGCTATGGTTATGCTCTGCAAAAAAGCCGTCATTTGGAACAATACTCTCTATTTTTCGCTTCAATCTCAAAAGTTTAAATGACCTCACTATGAAATCTGAAATGAAACATCGAAAAATAAAAAATGATGAATTGGGCCGCAAGTCGGTTTCAGAGTTTAAATCGGCAAAGAAAATTCCGATAATTCTTGTGTTGGATAATATCCGAAGTGCTCATAATATTGGATCTGTTTTTCGTACAGCGGATGCCTTTTTAATAGAAAAGATTTATCTCTGTGGAATTTGCGCTCAACCTCCTGACAAGCATATTCGAAAAACGGCCTTGGGCGCGACTGAAACGGTGAAGTGGGAATATGTCAGGGATACGACAGAAGTCCTCCGAGAACTAAAAGAGAAAGGCGTGCGGATTTTATCGGTTGAGCAGGCAGAAAAAGCGGTTCCTCTTCAGGAGTTTAAGCCTCGTTTGGGGGAAACCTACGCCCTTTTTTTTGGGAATGAGGTCAAAGGGGTGCAGCAAAAAATAGTTTCCCGAAGTGATGCTGTTCTCGAAATTCCACAAAAAGGAAGCAAGCATTCTTTTAATATTTCTGTTAGTGTAGGAATAACCTGCTGGGATTTGGCCTCCAAATTATCTTTTTTTGATTAATTGCGAAGGCCTGAAATAAGAGGGTTGAAGGAATGAAATTGAAGTTTAGATTAAATTAAAGGCTCAAAGGATAGTTTATAAAGCCATAGAAGTCAAAAATTTTAAAATAAACCAATGAGGTCATTTAAACTTTCAAAAATGGGCTGCAAAATAATCTCTATTTTTCGCTTCAATCCCAAAAGTTTAAACCACCTCAATAAAAAAACCGGATCTTTTATAGAAAGAGGATCCGGTTTTTTTATAAGGACAAACAATACTCGACTTATGAATTTCCTAACAGGGCTAAGAACTTATCGAGGTTAGGAAGAATAATGATTCGGGTTCTGCGGTTCCTTTTCATGTTCTCTTTGCTATCATTATCTACGATGGGCATGTAAGAACTTCGGCCGGAAGCAATTAATTGTTTTCCGTCAACGCCGAATTTGTTCTGTAATATACGAACAACGGCTGCAGAACGTCGCAGACTTAAATCCCAGTTATCTTGGATATACGACCCTTCAATGAAGGTGCGATTGTCGGTATGTCCCTCAACCAGAACTTCCATAGCCGGCTCCGATTTTGCCACTTCGGCGATTCGCTTTAACAAGTCATTGGACTTGGGGTTTACGCGATAGCTGCTACTGGCAAAAAGCAATTTGTCGGAGATGGTAATTTCAACAATACTTCGATCTACATGGATGTCGATATCTTCATTGTCACCCAAGCTTTCACGAAGATTGTAAGCGATTGCCAGATCCATAGAGTCCCTTAGCGTTTTTGCTTCTGCAAGTTCATCGGGATCTACGTTTTGAAGGATTTTCCGCATACTTTGACGAGCTCTTTGGGATACGGCTACTCCATCTTCTAATCCCAGTTTAGTTGCATTCTCTTCGCTCAATGTAGAATTGTCTTCTTTGAGAGCGTTGATTTTTGCATAATAATTATCGACCTGATTCTGAATTTCGTCTAATTTGGCCTTGATTTCTTCATTTTCTGCATTTCTTTCGTAAAGCTCATTTTGAGAATTTTCATACTTGTCCTCGAGAGCTACATATTTCTTTTTTGAAACACAGGAGGTAAGGCTCAATAATAGGCCTACACCGGCATACAAGATAAATTTTTTCATTGTTTACTAATTTTTTTAAATGGTTAGCTTTTATATAACGTTTGAGAAAGAAATATCTTATATCCCAAAGAATATTTTTTATAACGTCATATTTATCTGGGGCGAAATTTATAAAATAGCTGGGATAAAAGACATGTATTTTTTAAAAAATATTCCTCAAGGAGGGAAAATGCAGGGTTTCGATTTCCTTGAAGCATGCTTCATATACGATACGGTATTTATGAACCGGATCCGTAATACAAGGCTTTTTGGACTGTAAAATTACCGGAGGTGAGCTTTTATTTCTTGGTTCTAATCGTTTTCGGTCAATAGGTCACGTATTCGGTGATTTCCAGTCCGTATCCTATCATTCCCACCCGTTTCACCTGTCCGGAATTGGACAGGATTTTCATTTTGGCAATCCCGAGGTCGTGAAGAATCTGGGCACCAATCCCAAAATCTTTATTGTCGATATCGGGACGGGGAGCATCGACTACGGCACCGGGGCTTTCATACTGTAATTTCTTGTAGGCTTCCAGCCGTTTTAAAAAACTGAGTCCTTCCCGGGCGGAGTTGACAAATACCATTGCACTTTTGTCTTCTTGGTTTAAGGCCTCAAACATTTTATCGAGGTTGTGATATTCATTTTGTGTAAGTGTATCAAGAATGTCATTGGTCACCAACGAAGAATTGATGCGTACCAATACCGGCTCTTCAGAAGTCCAATTTCCTTTGGTTAATGCGATGTGGATGCGTTGGTTGGTAGTTTGTTTATACGCCCGTAATCGGAAATTTCCAAAACGGGTACAGATATCAAAGTCTTCCTGTTTTTTGATAAGGGAATCATTTTGCATGCGATAGGCAATCAGATCCTCTATCGATATGATTTTCAGATCAAATTTTTCGGCAACTTTTAAAAGTTGAGGAAGGCGTGCCATAGATCCGTCTTCATTCAGTATTTCAACCAGAATCCCCGCCGGCTCCAGTCCGGCCAAACGGGCTAAATCTACCGATGCTTCGGTGTGGCCTGTTCGGCGCAGAACGCCTCCGTTTTTTGCCCGTAACGGAAAAATGTGACCCGGGCGTCCCAAATCTTCGGGAGTTGTAGCGGGATCAACAAGGGCTTTAATGGTTTTTGCACGGTCAAAAACCGAAATTCCGGTAGTACAGCCATGCCCCTTAAGATCTACAGAAACGGTGAATTGGGTATGATGGAGTACAGTGTTGTTGGAAACCATTAAATCGAGTCCTAATTCTTTACTGCGCTTTTCAGTAATGGGCGCACAAATAAGACCGCGCCCATGTTTAGCCATAAAATTGATCATTTCGGGAGTTGCCTTCTCTGCGGCAGCAATAAAGTCTCCTTCATTTTCCCGGTTTTCATCATCTACGACGATGACTACTTTACCTTGACGGATATCGCCAATGGCTTCATCGATTGTATTTAATTTTCTAAGATCGCTTTTTTTCTGTTTTTCAGCCATAAAGAGAGTAAAATTTTCAGCGCAAATTTAGCCTTTATTTTATCCTTTATCACTTTCCTTACGAGTTTTTAGAAAAGGCTTTACCCATTTTAGCAAAGGGCGGAAAACGGGGGCCAGAAAATCCCCGATTTTTTTAATGGCTTCACCAATGGGGAAACCGCGATCGGTTGTTGCACGGTAGGTTACAAACACACTTAAAGGCAACATGATAAAAGTAGAAAGCCAAGTTGCAAATGCAGGACTGATACTGCCGTCTTTGGCTCCGTTTTTGGCAAACATGCCAATATAATAATAAGCCAGGAACAAGCCAATGGCGACTACCATGGGCATTCCGATTCCTCCTTTGCGAATGAGTGCCCCTAAGGGAGCACCCACAAAGAAAAGGACAAAGCACATCACGGCCAGCGCATATTTATCGTGTATTTCTATTTCGGTGACATTGAGTTGTTCGATACGTTTCTCAATCACTTTATTTCGTTCATGAATGGTTCGATACGTACCTCGAGCTGTACTTAGTGCCAGATTATTGATTTGAACCTTTTTAGTTTTGTCAAAAGCATCAAAAAAATCTTTCAGTGTGTCGGGATGAGCGATTGAATCTTTTGGAATTTCCGGGCGTTTGGGAGGTGCTTCTTTCCGAGGCTCGATAAGATCCCGTAAAAAGATACGTTCCTGTGAAGATTTCAACTGCTTGTATATGCTATCATAGAAAACCGTATATCGTTTTTTATCCTGCAGGGATAGATTAAGCGTTGAATCGGCGGTTACCGAATCGCGCAATACAAAACTTGCAACAGTTCTTAAAACATTAATTTGTGGCTGTTGTAGGGTGTCTCCGGAGTAGGCTGCAATTTCTTGCGTTTCGGGGTTAAAACTCACCGAGTCCAAAGTAAATTTTTTTTCCTTTTTGTTGGAGCGATCCTCTTGAGGGCCTTGGGAGGGCCGATAAGGTTTCCCGTCGCGCACGATTTTATTAATTCCATTTCTGGAGAAAACGGTATTGGTAAAATTTTCCTGATCGGTATTGAATTTCTGTGAGAGAGAATCTAAAGCCTTTTTAAGTTCACTAACATTAAGCATAGAAGCCAAGTTATCGTAGCGATCCTTTTCCAAATCTACGTTGTTATGCCCCGACACATCAATATTAAAACGATTCTCTGAAAAACTGTTTTTTACAAAGGGCTGTCTTCGTCGTTCCCGATAGGTTTTCGTTTTTGGGGTTTGATAGGAAGTTCCATTGTACAGAATAAGGGTAAGGATACCGGAATCTTCACTTCCCAGGAGCTTTCCTGTTTCGGCCTTAACAAGGGTCATATCATTTCCCGGTCGTTCATTGATATGGATGGTCACATCATGTAAATCTTGACCGTTCTTTCCTGTTTTTTTGGCAACTTTGATATTAAATTGGCCAATTTGGTTAAATTCCCCTTCGGCAATGGCCAGTGCCGGTTTTACTTCTTGAATGTTATACCGCAGATTTTTGGATTTATATTTAGACCATGGAACGGCATGACTGGCAGCATAAAAAGTAGCAATACTAAGCGCAAAAATAAAAAGCACCAGACTTCTCATAATGCGCTGCAATGAGATTCCCGAGGCTTTCATGGCCGCAAACTCCGATTTTTCGGCAAACCCTCCAAAGGTCATAATCGAAGAAACCAAAATGGTGAGCGGCAGCACCATGGGGAGCAGGGAAGGAAGAATATAGAATAGAAGCTTCCCAACGACCACAAAATCAAGATCCTTCCCCGCTAATTCGGATATGATTTGCCATACGCTCTGCAACATAAAAATAAGCGTAAGGATGATAGATACCGCAAAAAAAGTTTTGAGGAAGGTAAAAAATATGTAACGATCGAGAATTTTCACGCTTAGTCGAGCCTGTTGATGTAATATCCTTGGTATTTTTCCTCATTAAATTTAAAGAGATTTTTGGAAAGGGGCTGGTTGACTTTGAAACTGGTTACATCAACGACCATTTTATTTTGATCATCCATGATTTGGATAATTTTATAAATATGTTTGGTCTGCGTGTCAATTCCCAACAGAATCTCCTGGACTCCAGAGGTATGATCGTCCGGTTTTAGCTTGATATACTGTATTTTTCTCCCTTCGTTATTTTGCTCGATATCCCATTCAAAACTATATCCGTCTTGATAAAAATAAAACATTTTGGAAGGTGAAAATTCGTTGTCTCCGTCAGGATCATATCGAGAAATATTAATTTCCTCATCTTCGGGTATAATTTCATAAAGCTTATTCCCATCAAATATACGGGTGGTTCCCAAGAGCTCTATTTTGTATTTATCACCTTTTGACTGTACTGTACCCTTTGTTTTTTGTCGAATATTTCGCGCGTCATCCTCCAAGGTGTAATTAAACTTGATGACCATGTTATCATAAGATTTTACTTTTGCCGCTACTTCTTCCAGCAACTCTTTTGCTTTTTGAGCATTTTGTGCGGAACTGCTATAATTGAGTAGTAAAATGCAACAGAGAACAAACCCTTGTTTAATCATAATTGTACGTTCATGTTTGTATCTTTTCTCCATTCCTTTTAGGAAAAGAAGGGTAAAGAGTGGATTGAAAAAATTAAGTTTTTGCAGATGGATTCCATTGTTATTCCGGATTGTCTAAATACTCGTTTAAGGCTGCCAGATCGGTAATTAAAACATCGCGGGCTTTACTTCCCTGAAAGGGACCGACAATTCCCGCAGCTTCTAATTGATCGATGAGACGTCCGGCGCGATTGTAACCAATTCTTAATTTGCGTTGTAAAAGGGATGCTGATCCTTGCTGTGCGGCAACGATGATTTCGGCAGCATCTCTAAATTTATTATCTCTTTCTTCCATATCAGCATCAATTCCTGTGCCACTTTCATCACTTTCAAACTCCGGTAATAGAAAAGCCTCCGGATAGCCCCGTTGAGATCCGATAAAATCAGTGATTTTATCTACTTCGGGGGTGTCAACAAAAGCACATTGGAGCCGGGTGATGGTATTACCCTGGGTAAAGAGCATATCTCCCCGCCCGATGAGTTGATCTGCACCGCCACTGTCCAGAATTGTTCGGGAATCGATTTTGGATGTTACCCGAAAGGCAATCCGGCCCGGAAAATTAGCTTTAATCATGCCTGTGATCACGTTAACAGAAGGCCGTTGTGTGGCAATAATCAAGTGAATCCCAATGGCACGAGCCAGCTGTGCCAAACGTGCGATCGGGGTTTCAACTTCTTTTCCGGCAGTCATGATAAGGTCTGCAAACTCATCTACCACAAGGACAATATATGGAAGGTAGCGATGGCCGTTTTCCGGGTTCAACTTTCGTTTTTTAAACTTTGTATTATATTCCTTAATGTTTCTTACCATGGCTTTTTTGAGGAGCTCATAGCGTTCATCCATCTCTTTACATAAAGAATTTAACGTATTAATAACCTGTGAGTTATCAGTTATTATAGCTTCTTCATTATGGGGCAGTTTTGCCAGAAAATGCCGTTCTATTTTGTTGTATAGGGTAAGTTCTACTTTTTTGGGATCGACCAAAACAAACTTAATTTCGGCCGGGTGTTTGCGATAAAGCAAAGAGGTTAGGATGGCGTTAAGCCCAACCGATTTACCTTGACCGGTAGCTCCGGCCATCAAGAGGTGGGGCATCTTTACCAAATCGATGACGAAAGTTTCATTCGAGATTGTTTTTCCCAAGGCAACCGGAAGCTGCATTTCAGCATTCTTAAATTTCTTTGAGGCCAGCACCGATCGCATAGAAACAATACTTGGATTTTTGTTGGGAACCTCAATTCCAATTGTTCCTTTTCCGGGAATCGGGGCGATAATACGAATTCCCAATGCTGCAAGAGAAAGTGCAATATCGTCTTCGAGGTTTCGGATTTTAGAAATCCGTATTCCGGCCTCAGGTACAATTTCATATAGGGTAACTGTGGGACCTACCGTTGCTTTAATCTTAGAGATCCCAATTTTATAATTTTTCAGCGTATTAACGATATTGTCTTTGTTTTCTTCGAGTTCGGCTTGATTAATGGTTATCCCGCCTTTGTTTTTAGAATAGTCAATAAGGAGCTCAATAGTGGGAAACTTATAGTTACTCAGATCCAATCGGGGATCATATTCTCCGGATTTCCGGATAATTTTTTCGCTTAAATCGCCTTCCTCTCCAAAAATCATTTCTTCCCGGGCGGCTTCAACTTCCATGGACAAATCTTCATCCTCATTTTTGGATTCAATTCGAATTTTTTCTGGTTTTAATTCGATTTCTTCCGATTTTGAAGGAGCCTCAGATTCTGCTTCCCAAGAGGGGGATTGGGTTTCGGGAACCTTTTCTTCCGATTCCTCTTTTGGAGTAGTGGGTACAGTTGTACTTGACTTTTGGTTTTGCTCCTTCCGAATGCTGATTTTGGCTTCTTTGAAGTCGGATCGTATTTCTTTTTGAGTTTTATTAAAATATTGCCCCACTCGTTCCGGAGTAATTCGCAATCGAATGACCAAATAGAATATAGCGATAAAAATAAGAATGAGAAGAGTCCCGATAAATCCCGTATAGTCCTGTAAAAAATCATTGACTTCAAAGCCAATGGTGCCTCCCAGTAAGGCATTTTTGGAAGCCAGAAAGCCCAAGCATGTGGAACCCCATATCATAAGAAATAACCCCCATGCCCAATACGCCCACAGAGTTTTTAACTTTAATCGGAAGAATAAGAAAACGCCTGTTAATCCGGTTAAAATAGCCAAGCTGTATGCCGCTACCCCAAATCCTCTATACATTAAAAGATAGCTGATTTGAACACCGAATTTACTCAGCCAGTTTTTGGTTTCTACCGTTCGGTCTTCCAGCTGTTCCAAAATGCTGAAATCGGCCTTCCAGGTGAGTAAAAAAGAGGTGAAAGCGACAATTAGAGCAATGGAAAACAGCATTAAAAAACTCCCGATAACTACTTTTTGTTCCCGGTTAGGGGGAAGGCTTCTTTTTTTCCGGGGAGCCGTATGGGGGTTTTTTTTATTTTTCTTCTTCTTTTTGGCCATTGTTGGGTTTCCGTTAAACTGCAAAAATACAAATAAGATAGGATTAGAGGGATGAAAATTAAAAGCTCTACAAGATTTTAAAAATATTTTTAATTCCTTCTGCAACAGTTGATTGCATTTTTACAGAACGTCAGGTGCCTTCTTTCAGCTGATGTTTGATGATGGTTTGAACGACATCGACGGCAACAAGGTTATGCCGATTATAGGGAATGATGATATCGGCAAACTCCTTAGAAGGCTCAATAAATTGCTGATGCATGGGCTTGAGGGTCGTTTGATAGCGATGGAGGACCTCGTTCATATCCCTTCCGCGCTCCTGAATATCTCGTTTTAACCGTCGAATAAGTCGTTCATCGCTGTCGGCATGAACGAATATTTTAATGTCGAATAATTTGCGCAAGTCGGGGTTTGCCAACAGCAAAATACCCTCGACAATCATCACCCTTCGCGGTTCGGTTTGGAGGGTTTCACCAGTTCGATTGTGGGTTTTAAATGAATATACCGGCTGCGGGATTACCTCCCCTTTTTTGAGTTTCTTTAAATGCTCGATAAGAAGTTCAAAGTCGATGGACTGGGGGTGATCAAAATTAATTTTGGTTCGCTCTTCGTAAGTAAGATGACTGGTATCCCGATAATAGGAATCTTGTGATAGGACTGCAACTTCTTCATGCTGCAGTTGATTTACAATGGTATTGACCACGGTAGTTTTTCCACTTCCGGTTCCTCCGGCAATTCCAATGATGAGCATATACGTGTGTTTTTGCAAAAATAATCAAAAAAGAAGACTAACGTTCGATTTCGTGAAGGAGGTATTTGCGGCGTAACTGCAAAAAAAACAGGGATATCGGGAATTCTTATTATAGGGGGCATGGGAATTGGTTTTTATATGATTAAATTATTCGGTGTCTTTTCTAAAAAATTTTGTAGGCTCTATTATAAAGCTGATTCCGAATACGGGGGAGGTGCTGTTAAAGAGTACTTGGTGCCAACGGAAATTGGGGGCGGATTATAAGTACTATTGGAATCTTGTTGATTCTATTGTTTAAAGCCTACTGATTTTATCCATAGCATGGCGTCATCTAAACTTTTAATTCTCTCGATGAACTTTAAAAACCCTCTATTTATGGACTAAATCCCAATTTTATAGCCCTTCTAAGCATTTAAATTACCATACAATTTATTTATACGAGACTGAAGTCTGATTTTTTGAATTGAGGTGGTTTAAACTTTTGGGATTGAAGCGAAACCTACCATTCGGCAGGTAGGGATAGAGATTATTGTTACCAGATGGCAGCTTTTTTGCAGAGCATAGCCATAGCTACGGTCAAAAAAAGACTAAACCCGTCTGCGGGCGGGTCTGGAGCCATAAGGTCATTCTGCAGCCCATTTTTGAAAGTTTAAATGACCTCATTCTTTTAAGTTGATAATTACAATTGATAGGACAGAATAAACAGAACCGTCCGCGGTTGAATAAATACCTGCTGGTCGTAAACCATAAATTCACTGACTGAATGCCGACGTTTGGTGGTTACATCAAATGCGTTATCCATCCGGATTTCGAAGCCCCAGGGACTGTCTTCTCCCCGGTAGAAGAGGGAAGCATTCCCAATCTGGAAAACCTGACTTTCTCCGGAGGTGTGATCTTGGGTTCGGTTATAATCATAATCCATGTTGAGGGTAAATCCGTTTAAAAAATTGTATTTCAATTCCACAAAAGGACTCAGTGAGGTATAGCTGTTTTTAAAGTTCCGGTTTTTGGTCCGACTGAAGCTCTGTTGTAGCCCTGCTTCGATATTGGGCAGATTATTCTTAAAAATCGTGCGGGCTCTAAGTCTATAGGTAAGATTATCAGTATTATAATCCAGCTTTTCTCCGTTGATTATTCGGGTGTAATCAGAGGTTGAGGCCCGTACCGCGATTCCTGTAGAGAGATGCCGCCAGCGTTTGTTGTACGTCCCGTTTAGAGAAAGCGTGTTTTCGGGAAAACGGCTGTAAAACGCCGTGTTGACCCGGTCGATTCCGGTTAAGACCGTTTGGTTTTGGATCGATCTTTCCCGACGTTTATAATTAAGCATAAAATTATAATTAACTCCCGAGCTGATATTAAAACTGCGGTATAACAAGGAAAAATTATGATACAAGGAGTTTTCCAGCTTTTCATTCCCTCGGTAGAGCTGATTAAAGCTTTTTAAGCTTAATCGATTGGCATATTTTTCGGCATCGGCAAAGGAAGATTTTAAGTTGTAGTCGAATTGTAATTTTCGACTGCTTGAAGGTTTGTATTCCAGTTTAAATTCCGGTAGAAAAACCCCTTTATTTTGGGATGTTATGGTTTCTGAAAATTGTTTTACCCGCCAAAAATAATGATGATAGACTACCCCGGGCCGGAAGGTAACCTCTCCAATTTTAAATTTGTATTGAAATCCGATATAAGGATCCCATAAATGATAATTGAGATCGTTGTCAAATCCACTATCCAAAAAACGGTGGACGTCTCCATTGCGCAACTGTTGGAAATCGGTGGTGGAGTAGGACTGGTCGAAAAAATAGATTCCCGCAACGGGATAAATATGGTTCACGTTATTCAAAACCCAGTAGTGTTTTACATTGACCCGACCGGTTTGGGTGGTTGAGGAATAGTCTTGTAAAAAGTTATAGCCTTTGGCCTCGCCGTCTTTTACAAAAGGAATTAAGGCCGAAAACACGGGATGATCAAAATCCCAATCGGCGTGGCGGGTGTTTCTTTTATATTGGTGTTCGGCTCGTATTTCGGTGGTGTGTTCATACGAGGGCTGTGTATTATACCGCAGATACTGGTGAATATCAAATTCGTAGGGATCCAAATCGGTCGAAATTCGGTTCAGGCTGTCCCCGACCCGGGAGTTTAAGCTGTTTAATAAACTGGAATTAGTGATATTGGCCAGAAGGTCATAGGCCAGATCCTTGGAGATCTCCGGAGTATAACGCAGTCGTATTTTGTTGAAGTTGGTAAAACTCTTATTGGTGTTCCGGGTCTCCCGGTCCTCATGAAGGGCATCCTGCGTCAGGTATTCCGTATGGGCTTCGTTTTCGCTTTGTGCTTCTTGCCGGGCCAAAATTGAGTAGGCTTCTAAACGCAGTTTGGAAGTAAGTTTCTGCGTAAGATTGGCGGCTCCAAACTGCATTTTTTTATGCCGGATACTCGAACTGTTGGAGAACTGCATCAATCCGGCATCTCCCGAATTGATGGGGTTATCTAAAAAGCTCATATACCCTCCTTTAAAACGCGTTACGTCCTGAAAATCCAGCGGGGAATCATTGATGTTGTTCAGGCTTCCAATAAAATTCAAAGTGGTATTGGGACTATAGAAGAAAATGGAGGGATGCAGGTAATATCGTTTTTTGATTCCGCCCCCCATTTCGGTCTCTCCAAAGGTAAATTTCTTTTTGTCTTTTTTTAATTTGATGTTCATCGCCATGCGGTCACTGTCGCTCAGCCCTTTCATAAAAGAGACTTCGTTGTAGTTGTCGATGGCCTCCACTTCCTCGACGGCATCGGCCGGGATGTTGTTGACCCCAAGGCGAGTGTCGCCGCCAAAGAAATCTTGTCCGTCCACCATCAGTTTAGTTACTTTTTTCCCATTGACGGTTACATTTCCCTCTCGATCGACTTCTACGCCGGGAAGTTTTTTTAAAACTTCGCGAAGCTTGCGCTCGTCACCCGTTCGAAACTGGTCGGTGCGGTAGGTAATGGTGTCCTCTTTGACGATCATAGCCATTTTGGCCTTGACCACGACCTGTTCTAATTCTTCGTGACTCTCTTTTAAAACGTAGTTTTTGGCGGTGTCCTTATTAATGGTCAGGGTGTCGGTAAAGGAAGAAAACCCGAGGGAGGTAATGGCAATTTTATAGGGAATTTCTTTTTCCAGTTTAAGATTATAAGCCCCATCGTTTCCGGCAATGGCAAAGGTGATGTTAGCTCCTTCTTGAAGGGGTGTAGCAATCAAATTGGTATTGGGGATACCTTGGTTAAGGCTGTCCAGAATTCGGCCTTCGAGTGTAACATTTTGGGGGAAGGCGGAAGATATCCCGATAAAAAATAGGACAATGCCGATTATCATAGGCATTTTACCAAATCCTATATTGAGTTGTGACACGCAAGGAAAATTTTGAACTTTTAAAATATTACTTTTCAATGGATTTTGGGATATTTTTAAAAATAGATTCATTTCGAAGTGTACCGTATTTAAACTTTTAAGATCTCTGGATACTGTTTTATCGCTGTTTTGCTTTTTCTATAAAGCCTTTAAAAGATTCGTAGTATTCTTCGGCAGTAAGCAGTTCTCCCTTGGTGGGTTTGGTAATTTTCCGGTTTTTCTTGTCGAGTTTAACTTCGGTTGCATGAAAGTAGAACCCGCGTTGTTCCAGCCCCAGGATTAAGCCCGGGAGCCCGGCAAATTCCATGGGGCCAAACTGAAAGGGAAGTTCCGGGCAAAACCAGGCCGTTATCTCTCCATTTTTAATACCCGGAATGGTAACATCGCCTATGGCTTTTTGGCATTTATAGCCCGCTATGGTTTTGGTTTTCTCCTGAATCTCCCAGTCGATATCCTGTACATCGGATTGAATAATTAAATCCTTGCCTAAAGGCCCTTTAAATTGATGGAGAACGCTTCCGTTATTAAGGTTGGTATAATAAAGGCCTTTGGTTCCTATGTATATTGAGATTTTTTTGGGATCGATTCCGTTGTCATTTCCCATCCTATCATCCATAGAAAAACTCGATATAGAACCCTGAAAATTTAGGGTATAGTTTAGATAAGGGGCAGCGGCCTTTGCTTTTTTATAGAAGCTTAGCATGATGTTTTTTGCAAGTTCATTTTTGTTTATTTTGGTTGTATCAATATATTCTGAAAAATTGGTCGGCGGTGTTATTTTATAGATAACCATACCACTCTGGGCAGAAGAGACGTAAAATACGAATACCATGACAATGCTGAAGATTACCTTTTTCATTATGAAGAAACAACAAGCCCATTTAATCCTAATTCTATTAAATGAGCTGAGTTGATGATTAATTAATTTTTAATGCGTTACATTCCAGCACACCTCATAAGCCGCCTCATGTGCAGCCATAGCTGCATCTATATCTCCATCTGTTGATTCCATGACGCGCTCGAAAACAGCCAGAGACTCTGCATCGCAATCTCTTTCTTGCTCTTGATAAGAGATGGCATAGGTTTCTACGTTCTCCTTGTTTTCTGCCTTATCGGCCGTTTGATTACTCGAATATCCCTGAAAGGAAAACGCAAACATCAGGAATAGTGAAAATACAAAAACTTTCATAATAAAAGATTTTAAAGATTAAACCTACCCAAAAGTACTGTGTTTACTTCCTTTTAAAGAAAAATAAACCACGAAAAAAATGTGGTAAAACCACGTATTTTGCTTTGATTTTTAGGGTGATAAAACTTTAAGGGTTTTCTGCATTTTGAAAATAACCCTTAAAGAGTTGGTTACTTCGTCTTTTAATTTTTTGTTTCCTTAAAAATCTCCGAGTTTTTATGATGTGAAGATAAACTTCGAAAGTTTCCTCTATTCGGTTTTATAAAGCCATGCTTAATTTTTCAGTTACCTATCGCTGTTTTACTTTTTCTATAAACCCTTTAATGGAGTCGTAGTATTCCTCAGCAGTAAGCAGTTCACCATTGGTGGGTTTGGTGATTTTACGGTTTTTCTTGTCGAGTTTAACTTCGGTCGCATGAAAGTAGAACCCGCGTTGTTCGAGCCCGAGGATAAGGCCGGGTAAACCGGCAAATTCCATGGGGCCAAACTGAAAGGGAAGTTCCGGACAAAACCAAGCGGTGATTTTCCCTTTTTTGATTCCGGGAATTCTAATATCGGCCACCGCTTTTTGGCAGGTATAGCCTTTAATTATTCTGGTATCTTCTTTGATTTCCCATTTGATGTCTTTTATTTTGGTCTGAATAATCAAGGTTTCTCCCAATCGGCTGTCAAATTGATGTAAGTTATTACCTTTTTTTAAGTCCGTAAAATAAAGTCCGTTGGCTTCTAAAATTGTTGTGGCAATTTCTATATCCATGCCGTTATGGGGCTCCATTAGCTCTTTCACGGTAAGGTAGAAATACTGTTTCGAAAACGTAGCGTGTAATTCAAATAGGTGCCGGTGGTACTGCCCAAATGCAATATTATTTTGTGGGTGTTCGTAGACGTTTAAAATACTTCTTTCGGTCGAGAACGAATTCTTTTTCTGTTATTGTTTTTTCAATAGAAGGGTGATTTATTTTGACTTTAGTCTTACCGATATTAATTTTATAAGCATAATAGGTGTAATGATTTCTTTTTAACTCTAATACCACCCCAGGCAGACCTACGGCTTCTAAGGGGCCAATGGACATGGGTAAATCAGAGTAGAACCAAGCTGTTAGGTTTATCTTTTTGATACCGCCCAGATTATATTGCGCTATGGCTTTTTGACATTTATACCCTTGAATAATTTTAGTTTTATTGGTGATCTTCCATTCGATAAATGAATTTATACGGTCTTTGACCAGCCATGTTTTCTGAGGCTTTATTTTGGGACCTTGAAATTCTCGATATAATATGTTTTGCTTTTGATCTACATAATATCTGTCAGCCACGTCCAAAGCTATGGCAATACGATTAAGATCTATACCATTATCATTGGACATACTCGGCAGTCTTTCAAAAAGAATTTCATCTTTTGTGAATTTTAAATAAAAAGTAAGATACGGGGCTCCTCTTTTTATTTCATTAAACCTTTTTATAGTTACTTTTTTGGCCAGATTGCTAAATCCGGTGGTATCCACGTATTTTATGATATTTTGTGGTGGATTTACTTTATAGATTATTTCTCCAGAAATGTTTTGCGAAAACCCAATTGGGATAGAACATAGTATAGAAATAATAAAAAATAAAATTTTCATGGAGGAATGTTTATTTCATATTGAGGTCGTTTAAACTTTATAGCACTCGATGGATGTTTAAAAGCCCTATAAGGATGCAACGCATAGCCGAATATCTTGAAGCCTTACAAAAATCAGGGCAACAAACAACTATCACTCTTCCGAACAACCTCACAAACCCTAAGTGGTTACAGGAATATCCCCCTATTGCCATCGGTTTTAACCGATGGGGAAATAGCCCTATCTGTTCCGCTGACTTTAGTCGCATTCCTTCGTCCTAAAAAATAAAACGAACCCGGGAAATGGGGCTAAAGCCCGATTTAATAGACTCCTCTTTCACCCTCCCACGGCTAAAGCCATGGGCTATTTTACAGGGCTTAGACTGATGAGCTTACCCGATGGTTAAATAAATACCATACTCTTAAAGATTTGACATTTCAATAGCTATCAAATAAAATAGTTTAAATCACTTCATTCAATTACTTTTGACATCAATATTGCTAACCTGCATTATTTATAAACAAATAGACGTACAACAGCTATAAGGCTGACAATACTTCAAAATGCTTCGACTGATCCCGGCAATTTGGCAATCTGGATTTGGAATGCCATATTCTAAATAAATACTTGAATATTTTCAAGTTGTGACTTTTTATAAACATTCAGGATTAAATAACTATGGGGTCCAATATTTCTATACAACCGCATTCTTCCGCACAACTTAAATAATAGGAGTAAAAGGCCGCAAATCCTTCATAAGGATTACCGGTTTGCTGTTCTATTTCATCGCCATAATCGCTGGCTTCATTCCAGCAATCTCTTTCTTGCTCTTGATAAACAACGGCAGAGGTTTTACGTTTTCCTTGTTTTTCTGCCTTATCGGCTGTTTGATTACTCGAATATCCCTGAAGGGAAAACGCAAACATCAGGAATAGTGAAAATACAAAAACTTTCATAATAAAAGGTTTTAAAGATTAAACATACCCAAAAATACAACTTTACCTTCCTCTTTATAGGTAGAAAAACCACGTAAAAAATGTGGTAAAACCACGTTTTTTAAAGTAAATCAATCGAGCGGTTAGGATGTTTAAGGATTCTCTTTCTCTTTTGTTTTTTCATATTGTTCCCTGGCTCTGGAATCATTTCTCAATATGACTTTATCGTATTCTTTAAAGCTTATCAATTCTCCCTTTGTGGGTTCTTTTATGGATTTTTCAGATTTTGATAGTTGAATATGGGTGGCATATATGTAGTAATCGTTATAACTTAATCCCAAAATGGCACCCGGTAGGCCGGCTATGCCATTGGGGCCAAAATGAAAGGGTAGTTCTGGTGTAAACCAAGCTATCAGATCGATAGTTCTGCCGAGATCGATCGGATATTCTGCTGTGGCTTTTTGGCATCGATACCCCTGTATTGTTTTATATTCATCTTTAATATTCCAGTTCAGAGAGTCGGTCGGGCGTTCCATGCGCCAGGTTTTGCCATATTCTTTTTTCTGCTGGATGCTAACGCCTCTTTGGGAATTGATATAAAAAAGCCCTCGGCCTCCGGAAATACCGATTACCCGATCTATATTCATTCCGTTATCCACATCCATATTTTTTTCTGCTTCAAAAAGCGAGGCTTCTTGGTTAAAGACCAGATTAAACCGAACGTAAGGAGCCGTTTGTTTGATTTCGTTATACAGCTGCTTTATAAAAGTCTTGACAGATTCGGGGTTCCCTTTGGTTATCGTTGAATCTATAAAGTCATTAAATTCCTGTGGTGCTTCAACTTGGTATACGATTTCCCCCGATTTTATTTGAGCCGAGGTCGTGCCTATATATAACAATAGTCCAAAAAATAAGGTTAACTTATACATGGTATTAGATTAAAAATTAAACGGGATATTTTTAAATGAGAATACCCCGTTTTTAAGTTTGACGATACTCCTTTTTATACTTCCGTGGTATTACCGGAGTCTCCACCTCGAGCCATACAGCCCCAAAAGGCATCACTTGAAGCTACAGTGGCATCATGAGAAGACCATCCTGCCTCTATCATGGCATTATAAACCCGGGCTTCTTCCGCATCGCAGTCCTTAGTTTGGTATAAGACGGCATAGGTTTTTACGTTCTCCTTATTTTCGGCCTTATCGGCCATTTGATTACTCGAATATCCCTAAAAAGAAAACGCAAACATCAGGAATAGTGAAAATACAAAAACTTTCATAATAAAAGATTTTAAAGATTAAACATATCCAAAAATACAACTTTACCTTCCTTTTTATAGGTAGAAAAACCACATAAAAAATGTGGTAAAACCACGTATTTTATTGAGGAATGATAAAGATTACTATTATTTGAATCTTTTAAACCCAACGGTACCTCGTCAATCACCAATAATTTATGTTAGGTGGGATGGAAAGGTGGTAGGTGGTAGGGAGTAGGAGGTAGGGAATGACAGTGGGTCTGTGGGATAGAAATTTGAAAGTAGTAAACTTTGATATTGGATACTCTTTATTCGGTGTTGGATATTGATTTAGGGAGTAGGTGGTAGGAGATAGGTAGTAGGAAGTGGATCTGTAAGATAGAAATTTGAAAGTAGTAAACTTCGATATTGGAGACTCTTTATTCGGTGTTGGATATTGATTTAGGGAGTAGGTGGTAGGGGTTAGGTGGTAGGAAGTGGATCTGTGAGATAGAAATTTGTAAACTTCGATATTGAATACTCTTTATTTGGTGTTGGAGGTTGATATAGGGGGTAGGTGGTAGCTGAAGTTCCACTTTAGGGGTTTTTCCTATCCTGAAGATAATCCTTAAAGAGTTGACCGCTTCGTTTCTTAGAAATTTCTATTAATTGATGCTCTCTTTCCTGTCCAAACCTTCGGATTTCATTTAAAGAGATTTGTAAATCGGGTTTTGTTTTTTCATAAACTACCGTTGTTTTACTTTTTCTATAAACCCTTTAATGGAGTCGTAGTATTCCTCAGCAGTAAGCAGTTCACCATTGGTGGGTTTGGTGATTTTACGGTTTTTCTTGTCGAGTTTAACTTCGGTCGCATGAAAGTAGAACCCGCGTTGTTCGAGCCCGAGGATAAGGCCGGGTAAACCGGCAAATTCCATGGGGCCAAACTGAAAGGGAAGTTCCGGACAAAACCAAGCGGTGATTTTCCCTTTTTTGATTCCGGGAATTCTAATATCGGCCACCGCTTTTTGGCAGGTATAGCCTTTAATTATTCTGGTATCTTCTTTGATTTCCCATTTGATGTCTTTTATTTTGGTCTGAATAATCAAGGTTTCTCCCAATCGGCTGTCAAATTGATGTAAGTTATTACCTTTTTTTAAGTCCGTAAAATAAAGTCCGTTGGCTTCTAAAATTGTTGTGGCAATTTCTATATCCATGCCGTTATCCGGTTCCATTAGCTTCTCCATAGTGAAGTTAGAAATACTATCTTGAAAACTAAGGCTGTACTTTAAATAAGTACTGGTAGTTCTGGTTTTTTGAAATAACTTAGATAGAGCGTTTCTTGCAATCTCATTCTGATTGAGTTTTATAGTGTCGATATAATGAGAAATGTCTTTTGGAGGTGTGATTCTATAGATAACTTCTCCATTTTGACTAAACAAGATAGAAGTAATCAAAAAAGCTATGTAAAAAAAGATTGTTTTTTTCATAAGAAAGGAATTGAGCCCATTTAAATAGTTTTACGTTAATTAAATGGGCTGCCCTCTTTAAGATTAGAAATACAACTGTTTAATGAGTATCATTCCAGCAGGCATCATAAACAAGGTCATGGACAGCTAAAGCTGTATCAAAGTTATCAGTCAGATCCCAGATATATTCTAAGGCATCCAATGATTCTGCATCGCAATCTCTTTCTTGCTCTTGATAAAAGACGGCAGAGGCTTTTACGTTTTCCTTGTTTTCTGCCTTATCGGCCATTTGATTACTTGAATACCCCTGAAAGGAAAACGCAACCATCAGGGATAAGGAGAATGCAAAAACTTTTAAAGATTAGGCATGGTCTAAAAGTACCATCTTCATTTCTCTTTATCAAAAATTGGAGGATCAGTAGGATCTCCCGCCGGCATAATTAGATTGGATTCTTTTCTTTTCCGTATTAAAGTCCTGTTTATCAATAATTTTACTTTTTTTCGGTTTTCGCTTAATCTCCTTTTTTCTTTTAGAAAGCTTAATTTCATCGGCCTTGAAAATATAGTAGCCCTGTTGAAGCTCTAAAATCAATCCGGGTAATTTAGCATAAACGGCAGGACCAAACTGAAATGGAATTTCCGGGGCGAACCAAGCTGTTATCCTTCCTCCTAATCCCAGGTCCGGCTGGAAATGTGTAATGGCCTTATAGCATTTATAACCGCCAATGGTTTTGCTTTCTTCTGTGATTTTCCAGTCTAATTCGTCTAAGGATAGAAGTACCGTTAAGTCTTGACCGATATAGGTTAAGTCATGATGGGATTCATTTTCTTTTAAAAAGGTAAAATATTCTCCATAAACACCAATATTTTTCATGGCAGACTCAATATCAATGCCATTATCATTATTCATTATTGGGGGAGTGAAAAAATGACTTATTTCAGAATTAAAAAGGAGTTGATAAGTTATAAAGGGAGCGGTTTTCTTTTGTTTATCGAATAAATTTTGGATTCCGTTCCTCAGGGCTTGGTTATCTTCATTTTGGGTGATGATACTGTCCATTAGGCTTTCGTCCATCTGTATCCGATAGGTTACTTTTCCCGATTGAATCTGGGCATGAATTCCAATGGGTATCCAAATAAGAGAGAGGAGACCACATAAAATTTTTTTCCACTCCATAGCTACTTTAATTTTTTAAGGGTAAGACCTTTTTTACGTTCTTGGTGGCTTTTAGGCATCTATGATAACTTCTTCAAGGTCATCTTCGCAGGATTCTAAATTTTCGTTACAATAGTCATAACCCTCCTGCCAATCTCCTCCTGCACCTTCATACCCATCCGCATAATCCCAGCAATGGGTACAGTGACTGGTCGCGATAACTTGATTTTGAATTTGCTCCGTATTTCCTACAAAAGAAACACTTAGTAGTGGAAATACTAAAAATACAAAAACTTTCATAACAAAAGGTTTTAAAGATTAAACATATCCAAAAATACAACTTTACCTTCCTTTTTATAGGTAGAAAAACCACATAAAAAATGTGGTAAAACCACGTATTTTATTGAGGAATGATAAAGATTACTATTATTTGAATCTTTTAAACCCAACGGTACCTCGTCAATCACCAATAATTTATGTTAGGTGGGATGGAAAGGTGGTAGGTGGTAGGGAGTAGGAGGTAGGGAATGACAGTGGGTCTGTAGGATAGAAATTTGAAATTAGTAAGCTTCGATATTGGATACTCTTTATTCGGTGTTGGATGTTGATATAGGGATTAGGGGGTAGTAGATAGGAGGTAGGAAGTGGATCTGTAGGATAGAAATTTGAAATTAGTAAGCTTCGATATTGGATACTCTTTATTC
>CAZBXQ010000001.1:133045-172503 GCA_964495935.1 uncultured Flavobacteriaceae bacterium | reverse complement strand
TTATCTTTATACCCCGAATATAGGGGTTTTAACTATCGTATCAAAACGCCTAAGTTGCCCTTTTTATTCCTGTTTCCTATAAAAAAACCGCCTGACGGAGATCAGGCGGTTCAAATGATTTTATAGGTGTTTTTTACATCAATATCGATCTATCTCGCCTTGTTGCAAGGGATAAAATGGTGATGATGTAAGGCTATAATCTGCATACTATAACTGTAATGATGACAAATGTAAGATAGATTTTTTAATAATCATTAATTTTTTAAATATTTTTTTGAAGAATGATCTTTATTGTACGAGATCCAGCAGTTCGGGCTTGGTAAGAATCAGCTCAATTTTTCGAATGATGAGACTCACTTGGATCATCTGCTCCTCAATCGTTTTAAAGTACATACTGGAATCGCGGTCTTTCCAGCTTTCAGAAATAACCCGGGCTCCCAGGTTGATCCGCATCACCCCGCTTGCCGTTCCATCTTTATAGGTTGCGGCAACCGGCTGGCCAATATGACAGGCCCGAGATACGATCCTTTTGACTTCATCTTGTTCGTCTTTAAATTTTTGAGCTATATCTTTATTTAAAAGCTTGTATAGAAGATCGGTTTCTGCTTTTTGAAGCACTCGTCCTTCAAATTTGGTAAAGAAGGGAAAAATGGTTTGAATATCTTTCATCCGCAAGGGGTCGGCTTCTTTTTGTGTCAAACGGTTAAAATCAGTAATCGGCTCCAGGAAAGGAGCACTGTTAATACAATTTTTGACATGCTCACAAAACATTTCTATCCCCAGAAATCGAAGTGATAAAGGAGTCTCGTAATAGCGTTTTATTTCTCCCAAGGAAGCATACCAGCGCATGTAAACACCGGGCATAGCACCGTGTGTGAGTGTTTTTGCAAGTTCCCAGTCGGGCCAGTCATTGCGGTAAAAGTAATCGGCCAGTCCTTGCGGAAGACGACGATGGGTTTCCTTAATTTTTTTACCGATTTTTTGAGGAATTAAAAGTGCACCATTAAAGGGAGGACCGGTAAAAAATTTAGAACCCGTAAGGGTCATAAGAAAACCTTCTTTTAGGTATTGATAAATGTCATCGGGATCCATTCGGAGTTGTGAATTATCAACCGAAAGCAGTACTTTTTCTCCAAATTCTTCTTGTATTTTTGTGAGGCAGGCGGTGCTTGGGGCGGTGTACCCCAGTTTTGATTGATCGATGACGTGGAGCACGGGCTGTTCTCCCGCTTTCAAGGTTTCGATCACGTTTTGATAGACCTCTTCATCGACTTTGAGCGGATCTTTTAAGGCACCTTTATCGTTTCGAAGAGTAATTTTTCGCAGGTTTACCGGGCGAAAACCATCAATTAACGCACCCTTTGTGACCGGTTTGTTCTGTGCTGTAATATTTGAAAAATGCTGACCTTGTAGAGCCGCCGGTACTCCGCTTCCGGTTTCATCGGCAGCGACCAGGATGTGGGTGATTTTGGTAGTGAAAAGAGCTTGACAAATAGCGGCTACTTCCAGGGCAATATCCGTTCCCGACGGGGCTAAAATAAGGGAAGTAGATTCCGGAATTTTCAGGTATTCCCGTAAGTCGTTTTTCATCTTTTTGGCAAAAGCAGCAAGACTGTCTTTCAACCCGTCCTGGAAGCTCATTCGAATCAGTCTTTTTCGCTTAAATTGGGCTTTGTTGTAGGCGAAATTGGAGATGGAGGAGGCGGTTGAAGAGGCAAATGTAAAGGCTTCCGGTCGGGGAAAGGGACGGCATCCATACTTGTTTAAAAGCTCGTTAGGATCTACTTTAAGGCGTTGATCGCCTCCCGACATCAGAAGATATTCAACAGGACTTGCCAGATGGTTCAGGATTTGGGTCTCACCCGGACTTAGAGGGATCATGGTAGTTTTTAATCCATGAAATTTTTGGAGCCCCTGAAAGTCGATGGTTTTTAGAGCTGAGGCAATATCCTCGTTTTTTCTAAAGATGGAGATGTTCTCTACCAATTCTTCGGGGAGGTAGGCAATGGACGCTTTATCCATATTGGGGGTAAGTTCATAAAATCTGGCCGCTACACGACAGGCTGCAAGATCACAAATCCTGGGGTTAACACGGGCCTGTGGTTGATTTTTATACCAGATTTGCCATTCCAGTCCATAGCGTAAGATTAGTAGTGCGGCTAAGGGATCTCCCAAATAATCGGCTCCGATACTGAGGGAAGTACCGGGTTTGATGACGAATCCTTTGGGTTCCTTTTGGAGCACCCGAATAAAGATATCCTCAACCTTGGGCAAGGTGCTCGAACGACTAAGGATTCGTACTAATTGTGTTCTTTCCGACAGATTCGAAACCTCATTTTCGTCTAAAATGAATTCTGCCAAAGAGGTGTATTGTGGAGTTGATTGCATGTTTTTAATACTTGTTAATTCACGATATAAAGAGTAGGGTGATTGCTGTATGAATGGTCTTATTTCAGATTCTAAAGTTAAGTAAATTTATATTGTTATTCTTTATACACTGTTTTTAAATCCCCGGGAACGCCCTTTAATCGTTTCCAAAAAGGTCGCGGGTAAAGACTTTGTCTTTAACATCGATTAATGTTTTATGCATCCGGTTGGCGACGATAATATCAGCTTGTTTTTTGAATTCCCGAGGATCCCGTATTACTTTAGAACCAAAAAACTTTTCTTCCTGAAGGACCGGTTCATAAACAATGACCTCAATACCTTTGGCTTTTATTCGTTTCATGACCCCTTGAATGGAAGAAGATCTAAAATTATCAGATCCGGTTTTCATGATCAGTCGGTAGATTCCCACTTTTTTGGGTTTTTTGGCGATGATCGTATCGGCAATAAAGTCTTTTCGGGTACGATTGGCATCGACAATGGCCCGGATGAGATTGTTAGGTACCGATTGATAATTGGCCAATAATTGTTTGGTGTCTTTAGGAAGACAGTAACCGCCATAGCCGAAAGAAGGATTGTTATAATGGGTGCCGATGCGGGGGTCTAATCCCACACCTTCGATGATTTGCCGGGTTTCTAAGCCGTTGGTTTGGGCATAGCTGTCAAGTTCATTGAAGAAAGCTACGCGCATTGCCAAATACGTATTTGAAAATAATTTTATAGCCTCGGCTTCGGTAGATCCGGTAAAAAGAGTCGGAATATCCCTGTCTAACGCCGCTTCTTTTAAAAGATTGGCAAATTGTTCTGCTCGCGTACTCTCTTCTCCTACGATGATCCGTGAAGGGTGAAGGTTGTCGTAAAGTGCTTTCCCTTCTCGTAAGAATTCCGGAGAAAAGAGAATATTCTGAAAATCCAGTTTTTTCTTGATTTTGCGGGTATATCCTACCGGAACCGTTGATTTTATAACAACCAGTGCCTCGGTGTTCCATGTTTTGATTTCCCGGAGTACGACTTCTACACTCTCGGTATTGAAATAATTGGTCTTTGGGTCGTAGTTCGTCGGGGTAGCAATAATGATGTAATCGGCTTCCTGGTATGCTTCCTGAGGATCTAATGTGGCTTTAAAATCGAGCTTTTTTTGAGTGAGATAGGTCTTGATCTCCGGATCTTCGAGGGGCGATTTCCTCTTATTTAACAATGCTATTTTTTCCGAAATGATGTCAATAATGACAACGCTGTTATGCTGTGATAAGAGAACGGCGTTGGATAATCCTACATAACCGGCTCCGACTACTGCTATTTTCATATTTTTATTCGTTTTATAATGAACGCCCGTCGGACTCTTATTCAGAACGGACTCAAATGGAATGAATACGACGACGAAAGTATGAATTTTTTGACTTTTTAAAGCTCTTGCAGTTCGACCATACGTTTGAAACGTCTATGTTTTCGCATCAAATTATTGAAGTTATCGATGTCGATGATCTCTCCCTTATTCATCAACACAATGTTATCGGCATTTTTAATTGTCGAGAGACGATGTGCTACGATGAGTATGGTAAACTGCCCGTATAGGGCGTCGATACTTTTTTGAATGGCATCTTCGGTTTCAGAATCGAGAGCTGAGGTGGCCTCGTCGAGAATTAAAATCCGACTGTCTTTATAGAGTTCTCGTGCGATAGATATCCGTTGCTTTTGACCTCCGCTGAGGTTAATCCCGCTGTGACCAAGGAGGGTATCTTCCTTTTCCGGCAGAGTCGCTATAAAATCATCTAAAGAGGCACGAAGAATACTGGAAGCAAAACGGGTCTGATTTTTTTTATCTTTGGCACTCCAGAAGGTAACATTATTAAAGATGGTATCGTTAAAAATAACGGGATCTTGAGTTACATATCCGATTTGATCCTGAAAAGAATCCTTGTCGAGGTCTTGCAGCCGCTGGTCATCAATATATATACTCCCTTGATTAGGGATCAATAGCCCTGAAATCAGATTGACTAAAGTTGTTTTCCCGCTTCCGCTTTCGCCCACGAAAGCCACACTCGAGTTTTTGGGAATGGTTAATGAAATATTTTTTAGAATGGGGGTAGCTCCATAACTGAAGTTTACCTTTTTGAGCGTAATTTGCGATTTGAATTGGGGGGCTGGTCGGTCCTTCGATTTTTCTTGATGTTCTTTTAGTTCTTCCTGAAAATCCCGAACGTTTTCGATGGATCCGGAAACTTCGAGATATTTATTCCAGAAATTCTGCATATTCGTCAGTGCCATTAAGGCCCGATAAAAAAGAAGAAGGCTCACGATAATGGCTCCCAGATTACCATTTAAAAAACGAACTTGAATATAGATTACCAAGACGATAACAGCCACCAGCAGGGGTTCTCGAATTGCTCCTGAGATACTGCCCAGAACCCCCAATCGCTTTCTGGAGTGTTCAATATTGTGTATGGTTTCTTCCAGTTTTTGGGCATAGGTTTTTGTGGTTCCTGTAGATCGAAGGTACTTGAAGTGGCTGATGTGTTGAATAATTTGCCCTTGAAAGATGCTGTTGAATCGAGTCAGATCACGAGAGGCTCCTTTGGTCTTTTTGTAGATCACTTTATAGAGGTAATTAGTAAGAAAGCCGCCAAGTGCTACTAAAAAGGCAAACTGAACATCGACAACAAAGGCAAACCCCAGATATACAAAGACCATAACACCGTATTGCAGGGCTTTAAAATAATTTTGGAAACCCTGGGATACACGCTCGACTTCGGCACTCATGGTATTTTGAATTCGTCCGATATGGGAAGTAATAAAATGTTTGAAGCGGATATTATTGAGAAGGCGAATCAGACGTAGGCGAACTTTGCGGATAAACCGTTGCTGAAGAATGACAATATACACCTGATTGGCATAGAAGGCGACTCCTTTCAGGGTGAAAAAGAGCAGCATTAAAATAAGGATATTTCCTAAGCTCAGCGGGATTCCAAGAGCTTCTATTTTCTCGTAAATAAGTTCTAATTTTCCGATGTCGATAGACTCCTTGTATCCCTGCTTACTCACAGTTTCCAGCAAAGGAACAAACATGGTGAGTCCAATCCCATCGATAAAGCCGACAAAAAGACTAATTACAAAGGCCACCAGAATTTTACTTCGCAGATAGCTGTAGAAAAAACTAAAACTGGAGAAATGTTTTTTGATATAGTGTTTTAGGTGTTTCATGGTAAACTAAGGGGCTGAACCTTTTCAAATGGAAGCCTTTTCTACTTTATTTTTAGCCTATAACCCGATTTTTACAAAACGGCAATAGTATTAATCGTCATACATAATGTCCCGGTAGTATTTTACACATACCAAGCCGATGAGGGTTAAAATTCCGGCGATCAGGCCGCCGAGAATCATTCCCTTTTGCTTGGTGATATAATTTTTGTCTAATGGAAAAACGGGGGAATCAATGATTTGAATAAGCGGAGATTCTTTTCGATGGCTTACTTTTGCGATTTCTAAATTTTTGACTAATTCTTTTAAAATGGCTTCATTGGCCTGGACATCTACTTGTCGTTGTGCCGAACCAACCCGCAGGTTTTGCCGAGCCGGATTGAGATTAAAATCGTTTGATAACGCCACGTCTTTGATGGCTTCATTCAGCTCTTTACGCACCGAATCAACCTGAAACTGTAAAACGTTTACGTTCTTCTTCGATTTTTTAGTGCGGGTCTTGATGTAGAAATCTGTTACCTGCTGTACGAGGGTTTCGGTAAAAGCTTTGGAAAAGAGTTCGTTGTAGGAGTTTGTTTCTACCTGGATCTGCCCCCTTCCTTTTTCAGGTTTTGAGATATTGAGCATTTCCTTACGAATATTTTTGATGATTTTTCCTAAAACGGAATCTTGTGCTCTTGAGAATTTGGTCCGCGGGGTGTGGAAATCCATTTGTGCCATCCTTTTACTTTTTTCCTCATCCTCGACCTTAATCATGTCAATATACGAATCGACCAATAGGTTTTGGGAATTTGTCGTATCTACAGGGGAGAGCAGGGTTTGCGTGAGCATTCTTCGGGATTGGAACAAATCGATAATATTCTCGCCTTCGAATAATCCGCCACGGGCTCCTCCCAAATTAATTCCTGCCATTGCTGCCAGACCACTGAGACGTGAAGCCGAGTCCTTATTTTCTTCTAAGACAAAGGTAACCCGGGCCGAATAGGTGGTTTCGGTCGTTACAGCTACGATGAGACCGATCATGCTGCCGAGGAGAATGGCGATGAGGAGGATCCATTTTTTAGCCCAAATATAGTGTAGCCACCCCTGAAATTGGAGGATGAGCTCCCGAAGTGATTCTTTCTCCTCTCTGATATCTTGGTCATTTGATGCCTGTGCCATTTCTTTTTCTTATTTAAAAATAGAAATGATGATTGCCGCTAAGGATGCAAATCCGGTGCCTAATCCAACCCAAGCCTGTGGACTTATGCGGTTTCTTTCCGGGCGTTGAGGGACAAATATTTCGGCTCCGGGTTCTACTTTGGGATAGGATTTTATGCCTAAAAAGCTTTTTGTACTCCGGGCAGAGCCATTGGCATACACGATGTAAGAACGCCTTTTCATGGCTTCCTGAGAAAATCCTCCCGCCTGAGAAATATATTCCTTAAAGCTGGCTCCTTCCCGATACACCGTGTTGACGGGGGACAGCACTTCCCCGTTGACACGAACCGTTTGTAATCTTTTTGGGATATAGATGATGTCCCCTCCTTCTACAAGGATATTATCGTTATAGTCGGCATCTTCGAGGATTTTATCAATTCGTACCCCGACATAGTCGTTTCGAATACTTTGACTCAAGCTCCGACTGGCATCCTCAGCCTCAATGTTGCTCTTTTGATTTTTCTTGTTGACCAATTCTTCAATTTCTTGTTGGTGTTCTTTATCCCGTTCCCGCCGTTGTTGCAGGATAAACTTTTCAGATTCGGTTAATTTTTTCTCGGCCAGACTGTCCAGTGCTTCCCCGTCTTTGGAGGATAGAACCCCAACTCTTTTTAACGAGCCTCCTCGTGCGTAGGCATAGGAAGTCAGCCCTCCGGCGCGTTCAATGATGTCGCGAATGCGTTCATCCTTGGATTGTATGGTATAAATACCCGGGTAGAGGACCTCCCCTTCAATTCTTACATTTTTTTGAGTTTCATATCCGGTTTTGGAGCGGACGGTAACAAAATCAAAGGGCATGAGTTCAATTGCGTTTTCCCTTGCCGAGAGGCCGTCGTGTATATCGACGAAGAATATACGAGCCGTTGAGGCACTATCATCTCTTGGGTCGGCATTGGTTACGCGCCTGGAGATTTCAATTTTGTCGGTGGCTGCGCTTTCGCGAAGCCCCCCGGCTTCCATAATGAGATCTTGTACCGTAGCCCCTTCTCGATAGGGATAAGTTCCCGGATCTCGAACTTCTCCTTCAATTTGAAGGGTGTATTCATCCCGCAAATCAAAGAGGGAAGAAATATGAACAACGTCTTCTTTGCGTAGTTTAATATCGGGTTGCGTTCCGGCCAGTACTTCGGCGACGTTAAAATTGACGCGCTGAGTTTCTAAATTCTCTTTTTCACGATCAATATAGCCCAATTTCATATAGGCATCTTCGGTCACTCCATCTGCTTTTTTGATGAGCATGGATAGCGATAAACCGGGTGTGAGTTCGTAGGTTCCCGGATTGAATACAGCACCTTTAATCTGTACTCGGTTTTTATAGCGTTCCAGAATTTTTCCTACCGTATAATGGTCGCCGCGTTGAACCAGAAAATAATCAAATTGATCTTTATAAAGATCTTTTATTTTTCGTTCTTTATCGGTGCGTCGCTCTACACTTATACGAGCGGTGTAGGCGTCATTGGTAAATCCTCCGGCATACTTGAGCAGGTCTGAAAAAGTGTCGCCGTCTTTGGTATCAAAAAACATGGGGCGTTTGACTTCACCCTCCACGCGGACGCGGTTATTAGCTGCAGAAACGAGTATCACATCCTGATCTTGCAACGTGATATTTCCTTCTAATTGCCCGTATATCAGGAAACGGTAAACATCCAAATGGGCAACTTCTTTTCCCTCCCGAAACACTTTTATATTTCTGAGGCTCCCTTTTTCCGTAGGCCCTCCGGCTGCATATAAGGCATTGAAAACGGTAGCTACCGAAGGGAGGGTATAACTTCCCGGTTGAGTGACTTCTCCGGCAAGAATGACCTGAACATTGCGGATTTCACCAATACTGATATCGACTTTGGTTTTGCCGGATGCAATACTCGAATAGATCAACTTCATTTTATTTGTAATGCGTGTACGAGCCTGTTCGATCGTCATTCCGGCTACGGTAACCATACCGATATTGGGGATATTGATTTTTCCGGCACGATTGACTTTAATGGCATAAGAAACCTCAGAGTTTCCATACAGATCGATTAAGATTTCATCTTGTGTGCCAATCATATAATGAGCCGGGGTTGCGATGTCGAGATTGGGAGAAAAACCGGGTTTACTGTTGTAAAACAACTCGTGTCCGAAAATGCGTTTTCGTAAATTTTTAAAGAGCTCAGCTAAAACCTGATTGTTGAGTGCAACGGTATCCAGTTCCTGTTGCCGAAGCCCGAATGGGTTTTGGTCTGATTCCTGTTCTGTACGATCTCCTTGTTGTCCGGTTCCCTCTCCTTCCTTTTCATGGAGTTCATCGACCCGTTTTCGGAGCTTTTTAATTTCCTCAGGTTTCATCCCTCTCGCCGAAGCAATTTGTTCCAGTTGCTGGTCTGACATTCCTGTGGCACGAACCTTCTTCACAAAGTTTTCAATTTGTGCATCACTTAACGCATCGACTTTTACCTGAGATAAATCGTTTGAACGCTGTGCCAAAACGGGGTACGGTACAGCAAAACTAAGGATGCCTAAAAGTACGATTAAAGAGAAAATCCGTTTGTAGAATTTCATGAGAAGGTTCGGTTTAGCGGGGGTAAAGTACGGTATCCATGAATAAAACACAAATATATATATTTTGTTTAGAAGGAAGATTTGTACCTTCTTGTTTTACACGCTCTTTTGAAGATGGGGGCGGGGATTTGCTTTTGGAAGGGTGGGTTAACCTAAAAATTGAGCTTCTATTTAAATCGCTATCTTTATATTTGGTTTTTGATAATGATTTAAAAACAAAAATTAGAATTTAAAACTATGCATGTCGCTATTGCGGGAAATATTGGGGCGGGAAAGACTTCATTGACGCGTTTACTTGCCAAACATTATAAATGGGAGCCTCAGTATGAGGATGTTATGGAAAATCCCTATTTGGAGGATTTTTATGAACGTATGGACCGATGGTCGTTTAATCTTCAGGTATATTTTTTGGGGAGTCGATTTAAGCAGATTCTTCAGATTCGGGAGAAAGAGAAAGATGTTATACAGGATCGTACCATTTATGAAGATGCTTATATTTTTGCTCCCAACTTGCACGCCATGGGGTTAATGACGGCTCGGGATTTTAAAAGCTATCGGTCTTTATTTGAATTGATGGAAGCGGTTACCGAAGCACCGGATCTCCTGATTTATTTGCGAAGCACTGTACCCAATTTGGTAGATCAAATTCAGAAGCGGGGTCGGGAATATGAAAATTCAATTTCTATAGAATATCTCAATCGTCTCAATGAGCGTTATGAGGCCTGGATTCAAGGGTATGATAAAGGAAAATTGCTGATTATCAATGTCGATAAAATTAATTTTGTGGATGAACCTGAGGATTTGGGAGAGATTATTAATCGTATTGATGCCGAAATTTACGGTTTGTTCTGAAATTGATAATTGAAGTCCTGAAAGATTACTATTTTAGCCTACATTCCAAATAGCGTTTTCTAATCGCTAACAAAAAAGAACTAATTTTATAGAGCGACTGTAAAGCCTATGAATATATATGGAGAGTGTGATCCCTGCCTGCGGTAGGTAGTGGTCTTATAATCTAATTTGTGGAGTGATTTGTCATCGGCAAAAACAAAACTATTTACGACGAAAATGATGTTTCAAAAATTTGTTTTTAAGCACAGTTCATTCCGATACGCAGTGAGGAATCTTACATTTGTAGTTTCAGAAGAGAAAAAAAGATCCTTCGCTGCGCTGGATGACAGGAAACATCAAAGATTATTATAGAGAGAATGTCATTCCGACGAAGGAGGAATCTTTATATCCGTAGATTTAACGAAAAAAGAGATCCATCACTGCGTTCTGGATGACAGGAAACATCAAAGATTATTATAGAAAGAATGTCATTTCGACAAAGGAGAAATCTTTTTCTTGTTCGTGGATTAAGATCTCTCACTGCGTTCGAGATGCCATTTTTAGGAGAGTATTAATTCAAATTATATCTGATCTTCAAAAATAATAAACAACTAATCATCAGTAGGTTATGTAAGTAGTTAGACAAGATAACCCACCAATTTAAAAATATTCCCACATAAAATCACTCATTATAAGTTGATTAGAACAGAGTAGAATAATAAAAACACTATATTTAACATGATCGAGAAAAGAGAATGTTGATTTAATTTTGGGATGACAGCTCCTCCACAGGCAGACAAGCCTTCTGCGTTGCGAAATCCTTGAAATAGTTTACTATTTCTGCGGATTCTGATGCGCCTTCAATCTCCTCAAAATTAAATTCATGAATTAAGCAGGTTAGAGGTTTAATAAATACATAAACAATGAAAAAAATAAGAACAATTTTTTATTGCATAGCTGTTATAGGAACAGGATTTGCATTCTATTCTTTTACCAGCACGGCACTTTCTGATAAGTCTGTCGAGGTGCAATCGGAGTGGGAAAACCTCAAGGTTCTACCGCAGGATATCACGAAGGATAGTTTGATGGGATTGATGAAAAGTTATACCAAGTCATTGGGGGTACGCTGTGATTATTGTCATCTTCCTCGTAAAGATCGTCCGGACAAGCTGAATTTCCCTGATGATAGTAAGAGGACCAAGCTCATTGCACGAGGAATGATTGAAATGACGCATGCGATCAATGAAAATTATTTTAAACCGTATTATCCCGATCCCAAGCCAGAAACGGTTACCGATGTGTCTTGCCTGACTTGCCATCGCGGGAATCCCAATCCTAAAAAATATCTCGAAGGAGTAGGCTCGCTGTATCCGAAAAAAAAGACGGATCAGCAGGAAAAAGAAAGCAAACATTGATATAAGCCGGTTTGGGTTTGTCCTTTTTAAGACGAAAGACCGATGGGGATTGGCAATAAGTCTTTGGCTTAGATCAAGACTGGGGAGGGAGATGGATATCGTGTTCTGCCAGGTTTTCTTTTAAAAGCGGGAAAAGGCGGTGTCCCAGATGGGATAAAGGCGAGTAGAAGAAAGAAGTTGCGGTCACTTTTGGTGTGAGGACATCTCCTTTCCATTTTGTAGAAGAGAGAAGGAGCAAAAGCGCAGTCGCGAGAAGAACTGCTTTTACGACTCCTAACAAAGCCCCGAGGAATCGATTGAGAAGTCCCAAGGCAAATACCTTGAGGAGCCGAGTAAGAAGTGTTCCGATAATTTTTAGGCAGATAAAAGCGATGAGAAAGGAAACTGCGAAGGCCATGATACGACCTGTAGATTCATCGGTTTCGATGTTTTTGTGAAGAAAATATTCAACCTTATAGGAATAATGAAAGGCGAAGTAAAGACTTACAAAAATCCCGATCAAAGCGATCACCTCTAGGACTAATCCTTTTCGAAAGCCGTTGATAGCCCCCCATAATAAGCCTAATCCAATAAGGATATCGATGGGGTTGGAAAAGGATAATGAAGTAAGTATAGCGTTAGACATTGATAAGGATTATTCGGAGTGAATATTTTATGAGATTACAAAATTGTAAAAATAAGTCGAATATAACTACCTTTGCAAATCTATGATAGGTGAAGAAAAATTACGAACACGTTGGAAGGCACTTTGCAAAAAACTTTCCAATCAATTTGCAAATGGAGCTCCGCTGGATGTGGATGTGATTATTTATTTAATCGGCGTTCAGGAATTGGGGGTGTTTGACCGTAAATTTGCAAAAGAAGAAAAGATTGATTTGATGCATGTGGCCGTTTGCCGTTTGCTGGAGCCCTTAGGGTATTATAGCTTCGATTATTACGATGATGAAGGCTGGCCTCATTTTAAATCGGAAGCTCCACTTCCTTCTTTAAAACCCGGTGAGCAAACGATTATGTTGAAGGAAGCCATTGTCCATTATTTTTTAGAACATCATTATATTTCATAAAGGTATTTTTGATAAACGATATTGAATGACAGATCATATTAAAGACCACATTAAAGCGGTTGAAAATTTTGAAGCCCAAGATCTCGAACAAGTAGAAGCATTTCGGATTAAATACTTGGGAAAAAAAGGTATTCTCAATGCGCTTTTTGCAGATTTTAAAAAGGTTCCTAAAGCCGAAAAAAGAGAATACGGGAAAGCCGTCAATCAGCTTAAGACAAAAGCTCAGGAGAAAGTTGATGCACTCAAATCGGCGATTGAAAGCAAGATTGAGGAACACGGGATATTGGGCGACCTCACCCGACCGGGACAGCCGATTGAGATTGGTGCTCGTCATCCCCTATCGGTCGTTAAAGATGAGATCATTCGGATTTTCTCTAATATTGGCTTTAATGTTTCAGAAGGCCCGGAGATTGAAGATGATTGGCATAATTTTACGGCGTTGAACTTGCCCGAACATCACCCGGCCCGAGACATGCAGGACACCTTTTTTATCCGGACCCACCCCGAGAAAACGCTGTTGCGAACCCATACGTCGGGGGTGCAGATTCGATATATGGAGAGTAATGAGCCGCCTTTCCGAACGATCTCTCCGGGACGGGTTTATCGAAATGAGGATATCTCTGCTCGCTCGCATTGTCTTTTTCATCAGGTAGAAGGTTTATATGTGGACCAGGGCGTTTCCTTTGTGGATCTTAAGCAAACGATTCTGTATTTTGTAAAACAGTTGTTCGGGAAGTCCAAGATTCGGCTGCGGCCTTCTTATTTTCCCTTTACGGAACCCAGTGCTGAGGTGGATGTTTATTGGGGGTTGGCAACAGAAGCTGATTACCGAATTACCAAAGGTACCGGATGGTTAGAAATTATGGGTTGTGGAATGGTTGATCCGAACGTGCTTAAGAACTGTGATATCGACGCCGAAGAATATACGGGGTTTGCTTTTGGTATGGGAATCGAACGAATCGCCATGCTGTTGTATCAAATCGACGATATTCGAATGTTTTATGAAAATGACATTCGGTTTTTAAAACAATTTAGAGCTGCTTTTTAATTCAAATTACGAGCACTCCTGCATCCCATTCCAACCCCGTGCCCGGAGTTCGATTTTTTCTCCCATTCGGGTAATGATATGATTTCCTTCTTCTTGCTCGGTTACATGACCGATCACCGTAAAGTGAGGATTCCCTTTAATCTTTGAATACTCCTTTTGATCAATGGTAAAGAGAAGTTCGTAATCTTCGCCACCATTGAGCAGGACGGTTGTGCTGTCGAGGTTAAATTCTTCACAAACCGTGATGACAGCGGGATCGAGCGGAAGTTTTTCCTCAAAAATATTCATTCCCGTTTGAGATGCAGTGCTAAGATGCAGTATCTCGGAAGACAGCCCGTCACTGATGTCAATCATCGCGGTGGGGTGTACTTCGAGTTTTTTGAGCAGTGGAGGGATATCTCCACGGGCTTCTGGTTTTAGCTGGCGTTCAACAATGTAACTATACGGTTCTAAATCAGGCTGTGCTTGAGGGTTTACTTTAAAGACTTCGTTCTCCCGTTCCAGAACCTGTAATCCCATATAGGCACCTCCCAAATCACCGGTGACAACGAGTAGATCGTTGGGCTTTGCCCCGCTGCGTTTTACGACGCTCTCCCGTTTAACCCGCCCCAAAACGGTAATACTGATCGTTAATCCGGTTAAAGAAGAAGTGGTGTCTCCGCCCACGATATCGACATTATAGTTTTGGGCTCCCAATACGATACCGCTATATAATTCTTCTACTGCCTCTACCGGGAAGCGATTGGAAACTGCAATAGAGGTGGTTATTTGAGTCGCTTCTCCGTTCATGGCATAGATGTCTGAAAGATTGACCATGACGGCTTTATACCCGAGGTGTTTGAGGGGCATATAAGCCAAATCAAAGTGGACTTTCTCAATGAGTATATCGGTAGAAACGAGGGTGTCATATCCGTCAAAATTGAGAATGGCGGCATCGTCTCCTATTCCTTTCAGGGTTGATTTTCGGTTTATTTTGATGGCTTTGGTAAGTTGCCGAATGAGTCCGAATTCACCAAGTTGTGACAGGGGCGTGTGTTCACCTTTGTTTTCAAACATAAAACGTGTAATTAAGGATTTGATGAGTCAAAGAGGTCTTTGGTGGGGTAATGATTTTGGGAACGCCCCAAATGTTTATAGGCGAGTTCTGTGGTTTCTCTTCCTCGCGGGGTGCGATTGATAAACCCCTCTTGGATGAGGAAGGGTTCGTAAACTTCTTCTATTGTCTCTGCGTTTTCGCTAACGGCAGTGGCCAGCGTATTTAGCCCAACCGGCCCTCCTTTAAACTTATCGATAATAGTTGTCAAAATCTTATTATCCATGGCATCGAGTCCGTATCGATCGACATTTAAAGCTTCGAGGCCATATTGAGCAATGGAAAGATCAATTTTTCCATTGCCTTTTATTTGTGCAAAGTCTCGGATTCGACGCAAAAGTGAATTGGCGATACGAGGTGTGCCTCGGCTACGGCCGGCGATTTCGAGGGCTGCATCGAGTGCAATTTCAGTATTCAATATTTCGGCACTTCGTTGAATAATAGTTGACAGAAGTTCGGTCGAATAGTATTCCAGTCGATTGGTAATACCAAAACGTGCCCGCATGGGCGACGTAAGCAACCCCGATCGGGTGGTGGCTCCCACAAGGGTAAAGGGATCAAGGTTGATCTGAACAGTGCGTGCATTGGGGCCGGATTCAATCATGATGTCAATTCGGAAATCTTCCATGGCCGAATAGAGATATTCCTCGACAATCGGACTCAAACGATGGATTTCATCAATAAAGAGAACATCCCGGTATTCCAGATTGGTCAGGAGTCCGGCAAGATCTCCGGGTTTGTCTAAAACCGGTCCTGAAGTGACTTTTATTCCCACGCCCAATTCATTGGCCAAGATGTGAGCAAGTGTAGTTTTCCCTAATCCCGGCGGACCGTGGAAGAGGGTGTGATCGAGGGCTTCACCTCGTAATTTTGCGGCCTGAACAAAAACCTGCAGGTTTTCCAGAACTTTGGTCTGCCCGGCAAAGTCCTTAAAGGATAGCGGGCGCAGTGCCCGATCAATGTCGTGCTCCTCCGGAGTAAATGGGTCGCCTGTAGGGTCAAGATGCTCATTCATGATGGCAAAGATAAGAAAAAAGGCCCTTTTCATAATGAAAAAGACCTTTTGGAAGTTTTAAAATGCAGAACCCGGCTTACTGCATGGGTTCCGGCTCATTTTCTTGTATCGGTACGTTTTGAGGGATAAAGTCTTGTCCCGGAATAACGTAGTCTGTTCCTTCCTTGTTTAATTTACTGTAATCGTAGGCCCATCGATAAACAGTAGGGAGTTCTCCCGGCCAGTTTCCATGTCCTATATGGACTGGAGTTGTCCATTCCAGCGTAGTTGATCTCCAAGGATTTTTTGGTGCTTTAGGTCCATAAATCATAGAGTAGAAGAAATTAAACAAGAAAAGAAGTTGGATAACCCCGGTAATGATGGCAAATACGGTTATCATTACATTGGCATCCATCAAATCATCAAAGTACGGGAATGCGGTGTTGGTGTAATATCGTCGGGGAAGTCCTGCCAGTCCGACAAAGTGCATCGGAAAGAAGACTCCATATACACCCACCAAGGTAACCCAGAAATGGATATATGACATGGTTTTGTTCATCATTCTTCCAAACATTTTGGGGAACCATTGATAAATCCCGGCGAAGAATCCAAAGGCCGCCGAAATACCCATTACCAGGTGGAAGTGGGCGATAAGGAAATAGGTGTCATGAACCTGGATATCCAAGGTGCTGTCACCGACCACTAAGCCGGTCAATCCTCCGGAAATAAAGGTGGATACCATTCCAATCGAGAACATCATCGCGGCGTTGAGTTGCAAGTTTCCGCGCCATATTGTGGTGGTCCAGTTAAAGGCTTTAACCGCTGATGGAATGGCAATAAGAAGGGTGGTAAAGGTAAATACCGATCCTAAGAAAGGATTCATGCCGGAAACAAACATGTGATGCCCCCAAACGATGGTTGATAAGAAGGCGATGGCTAATAAAGAGGCGACCATGGCACGATATCCGAAAATAGGTTTACGGGCATGATTGGCCAATACCTCAGACACAATCCCCATAGCCGGTAAAACTACGATATATACCTCGGGATGCCCCAAGAACCAGAAAAGATGTTCAAAAAGTAGAGGCGACCCTCCTTCATTGCTCAACACTTCTCCCTGGATATAGATATCACTCAGATAAAAGGAGGTACCGAAACTGTGATCCATGAAAAGAAGTAGTACAGCAGCCAAAAGAACCGGAAAAGAGAGGACCGATACAATGGCTCCAATAAAGAACGACCATACCGTGAGGGGAAGACGGGTCATCGACATGCCTTTGGTACGATGATTTAAAACAGTTACGATGTAGTTGATCGAGCCCAGTAGCGATTGAGCGATAAAAAAGGCCATGGCAATAATCCATAAGGCCATTCCGGCTCCAGATCCCGATACTGCTTGAGGAAGAGCACTCAGGGGAGGATATACGGTCCAGCCTCCCATGGCGGGCCCTCCTTGTACAAAGAGAGAGCTGAGCATGATACAGCAGGAAATAAAGAAAATCCAGTAGGACAGCATATTGATAAAACCGGAAGCCATATCCCGAGCTCCGATTTGAAGAGGAATCAGGCTGTTACTAAAAGTTCCACTCAAACCGGCAGTCAATACAAAAAATACCATAATGGTACCGTGCATCGTGACTAATCCCAAATAGGCATCGGGGGTCATCACTCCATCGGGAGCCCATTTTTCTCCCAAGAAAAAACTAAAGATCGCCTGCGATTGTTCCGGCCATGCAATTTGAATTCTAAATAATACGGACATCAGAATTCCGATACAGGCCATCACGATTCCGGTGATGAGGTATTGTTTCCCGATAATCTTGTGATCGGTGCTAAAGATATACTTGGTAACGAATGTTTGATGATGCTCGTGATGCCCTTCGTCTAATGGGCTACCATGAATTTCTTCTGTAGGTAATTTTGCTATTGCTGACATAATTCGTTTGCTCTAATATAATTTGACTCTTCTCCCTGATTCAGTCTTTCTACTACTGTCACTTTGAAGATAAGTAGTACTGCGTATTAATTTTTTACATTTTTGAACACCTATACAATCAACTGGATATTATCAAAAATGAAATTTTGTTGATTGGGCGGTTTTTAATGTCACATTTCTCGGTTGTGACCTCGCTTGCTACTTCAAAATTACAAATAGTTCGATAAAAATACCGCGACAATCTTATTTTAACTTTTAGACATTTGCTCTCCAAAGGTCTGTTGCTCACTTAACCACTCTTCAAATTGGTCTTCTTCCTCCACCACAATTTTCATTTGCATGTTGTAGTGGCTGGTTCCGCAGACCTTATTGCAGAGGAGGAAATAATCAAAGGTATAGTCGTCTAAAGGCTCATCCCCTTGATTGACCAAGATTTCACTTTTTTCCTTTCGCAATTGATTAATCTTGCTTACTTTTTTTCGCATATAACTACTTTTCCGCATCTCCTCGGTAGTAATGGTTGGCGTAAAAGCATATTGTGTAATCATCCCCGGCACAACATTCATTTGAGCCCGGAACAGGGGGAAGTAGGCGGAGTGAATAACGTCTTGAGAACGCATTTTAAAGAGTACTTTTTTGCCCTTGGGGAGATGCATTTCGGAAGCGACGATGTCGTCGGCTGCATAGGGGTCGCTTTCATCAACTCCCAACGCATTAATACCTTCAATAAACTTGACATTGGCTTTTCCGAGGGTATTATCTTCTCCCGAGTAGCGAATTTTCCATCCAAATTGGTAGGCATATAGTTCAACCACCATAACATCTTCATCGTCTTCAGATACGTTCATAATATCCGACCAAGTGAATAATCCATATACAATTAGGGCGGCCAGAACAATCACGGGAATAATGGTCCAGAGGAATTCTATCTTTTCATTTTCCGGATAGAACTTGGCGACCTGACCTTTTTGACCATGATATTTATAACTGAAGTAGAAGAGTAGGGCCTGCATGACTACCTGAACAATCATAATGATAATGATGGTCGTAAACATTAATCGGTCCAGTTGCACACCTTCTGAAGATCCTGCCTTGGGGGGATAAAAGCTGGAGTAATTCCAGAAATTGTGAATCATGAATCCAAAGAAAGCAATGCCAAAAATGAGCATAATCCAACCTTGAATCTTATTGTCTCTATTGTCGTTTACACCTTGCGGGGTCGGTGATGTTTCTTTTCTGGAAAGTTTAAAAATCTTGGAGATTTGCCAGACTGTAACTCCCAGAAGCCCGAGTATAATAAGTATAAGAAATGCAGTCATTGATTAAGAGTCTTCTTTAATTTATTAATATTGATAGTTTTCGCTTTCCTTGAGATAGGGATCTCCTTCGACTTTCAGCGGGACTTTTCCCAATGCTGTTCCAACAATGAGGATAAATAATCCGGCAAAGAACAGTATAGCACCTAATTCGGGAACGCCAAAAGTACCATGTGTTCCCAAGGTGGAAGGCACGACAACCAGATAAATGGTGACGTAATGTCCCACTAATAACAGCGTACCGACTACGTTGATAATCCAGGATACGCGTTTGAAATCAGCGTCCATAAGGACGAGGATGGGAAATACAAAGTTAGTAATCAGCATGCCGAAGAAGAGCAGTTTATAGTGGTCAATTTGCAAAACAAAATAAGAGGCTTCTTCCGGAATATTGGCATACCAAATCAACATAAATTGAGCAAACCAGAAATAAGTCCAAAAAATACTAAAAGCAAACATGTATTTTGCTAAGTCATGGATGTGGCTGTCATTCACTTTTTCCAAGTATCCGTGCTTCTTGAGCATGATTGTAACCATTGCGATTACGGTGATTGCAGTAACAAATAGGCTGGCAAAAATATACCAGGCATACAAAGCACTGAACCAGTGTGGAGTCATCGACATAAACCAATCCCAAACCATGGGGGACTCGGTGATTCCAAAGAGCACCAAAAACCAGACCGCAAGGTCATGATTTTTACGGGCATAGGTAAAATCATTAACGTTTACTTGAGCTCTGGAGTATCGTTGTTGATAGAAACGATAGACGTTCCAAATGAGCAAATAAATAATCATCCGGGCGATGAAAAACGGGTAGTTCAGGAAGATTGATTTTATTTGTAAAGCTTCATCGGCCGCTACCAAATCGGCATTTTGCCACGGGTAGAAATTAGAGCCTGCCAATAGAACGAGGAGTGCCACAATAATGGATCCCGGAAGAAGATAACTGGTAATGCCTTCAAAAACCCGATAGAGTACCGGAGACCAGCCTGCTTCGGAGGCATATTGAACGGCATGAAATACTAACGCCCCCAGCGCAATCATAAAAAAGAAGAAGGCCGCAACAAAGACTGCTGCCCAGGGTCGATTTTGCAATTGGTGCAGGGCCTTTTGAATTTGGGATTCATCGGGAGCAAAATCGGCTTTTTCGGCTTTTTCGACGAGGGCTTCCTGCATGTACTCCGCAGAAGGCGCATTCTTAAGAAAACCCAGTTCAGCCTCGTGTTTTTGCACTACAATATCATGAACTTCCTCGGCTTTAGTCGGAGTTGATAAGAAACCGTAAACGATGCCTATCGCCCCTAATAGGAGAAGTACGATGGAGAAAACTTTAGTTTTATTGGATAGCTTAAACATACGTAGTTAAGTAATTCGATTGATTAATTGTTTTATTTTAACGACAGAGATTGCGCCTTGATTTTAGGGGCTATCTCTTGGTCATAATGATCCCGATTCAGGGAAGTATCTTTTACGAACTCCCGGGGATCATCTCCATGTAATTGATCTTGCAGGGTTTGTACATAGTGAATCAACTGCCATCTTTCTTTGGTTGTGGTTTGAGAGGCATAGGATCCCATATTATTCAATCCATAATAGACCACCCAATACATATCTCCTTCGGTTAAATTCCGATTGGGGTCATCAAAAGCAGGAATCCCCATAATCTTTTCCCGGGCAGCGAGAGGACCATTTCCATCGCCATTGGCACCGTGGCAAATGGCACAGTAAATGTCGTAAATCTCTTTGCCGTTATTGACATTTGCCTCGGTAAAGGGTAACGGATTTTTGAGACTGTCGGTAGCGGCCTTTCGACCATCGAGGTCTCCGGCATATTCAAAAGGCTCCCAGCCCCGGTTAATCGTGCCGGCTGCCGGACCTTGTGCTTCTTGACCATTAGGGAAGATTGAATATTCTCCATAGGTGTCATAGGCCCAGTCTTCATACATATCGGGAAAATACTGATAATTGGGCCTGCTTTTATTGAAACATGAGGTCACTATGAAAGCAAGTGCAAATACGGGTATAATATGATATATTCTTTTCATCTTTTGATTCTTAGGCTTTGACTAAATTAATCTCTTTAACACCGGTTTTTTGTAAGAATTCAGATAATTCATCAAATTGATTTTCTTCGATTGCTATTTCCATAAGAAAGTGATCATCCGTGGTTCTGGGATCCGGATTTTCAGCTTCCTTAAACGGCCATAGCCGGCTGCGAAGATAATAGGTAATCACCATAAAATGACCGGAAAAGAAGACGGTAAACTCAAACATAACGACTACGAAAGCCGGCATGTTTTCCCACCAGGAAAAACTGGGTTTACCTCCAATGTTTTGCGGGAAATCCCGAATCATCATATAATCGGTCATCCAGATGGCAAAGGCTAACCCCGTGATTCCAAAAAGGAAGGATACAATGGCCAAACGAGTGGGCTTCATTCCCATGGCTTTGTCCAATCCGTGAATGGGGAAAGGTGTAAAAACCTCGCGAATGTGATAATTTGCTGCCTGTGCTTTTTTAACTGCTTCGAGGACTAAATCATCGTCGTTATATATTGCGTGAACTGTTCTTGTCATCTTTTACATTCTTTTATATCGGAATATTGAATTTCTTATCGGGTCTTATTCTTCTATCGTTAGGGGTTCAAAGGTTTCGGGGTCTAATACATGAGAAACATCGTCTCCGTATTCAGCTCGTAAGTCGTGATAAACTTCACCTGAAGATTTCAATATCGTTTTTACTTCTGCCTGCGCAATGACCGGGAAGGTACGGGCATAGAGGAGGAAGAGCACCGAGAAAAATCCGATGGTTCCGATAAACAGCCCCACATCTACAAAAGTGGGCTGGAACATGGCCCAGGAAGATGGCGTTCGGTCATGACTCAGGTTGATCACGATAATATCAAATCGCTCAAACCACATTCCGATGTTGATAATCAGAGCGACAATAAAAGTATAAAATATGTTTCTTCGTAATTTTTTGACAAATAAGGTGAGCGGAACTAAACTGTTACAAATGATCAAGGCCCAGAATGCCCACCAGTATGGACCGGTTGCAGCCCCGAAAGAAAGATAGGTATAATTTTCAAAATCACTTCCGGAATACCAGGCAATGAAATATTCTGTGGCATAGGCAACGGCTACGATTCCACCGGTTACCAAAATCACCTTATTCATATATTCAATGTGGAGGACGGTAATGTATTGTTCGAGATGCACCACTTTCCGCATTACGATTAACAGGGTCTGTACCATGGCAAACCCTGAAAATACCGCTCCCGCAACGAAGTAGGGCGGGTAGATGGTACTGTGCCACCCCGGGACAACCGATGTGGCAAAGTCAAACGATATCGTGGTGTGTACCGATAATACCAGAGGTGTTGCTAATCCGGCTAACACCAGGTGGACTTCCTCAAACCGTTGCCAGTCTTTTACACGACCGCTCCAGCCAAAACTGAGAATGCCATAAATCTTTTTCTGAAATTTATTTTTGGTGATATCCCGAATCATGGCAAAATCGGGAAGTAGCCCGGTGTACCAAAACACGAGAGAGATCGATAAGTATGTCGAGATGGCAAATACATCCCATAATAACGGGGAGTTGAAGTTTACCCATAAGGAGCCAAATTGATTGGGAATAGGGAGTACCCAATAGGCCAGCCAAGGTCGTCCCATGTGGATAATCGGGAATAGTCCGGCCTGAATTACTGCAAAAATAGTCATCGCCTCTGCCGATCGGTTGACGGCCAAACGCCATTTTTGTCTAAACAATAAGAGAATAGCCGAGATTAATGTACCGGCGTGACCGATACCGATCCACCAAACAAAGTTGGTGATATCCCATGCCCATCCAATGGTTTTGTTTAAGCCCCAAACGCCGATCCCGTTGGTTAGGAGATAGACTAAGCATCCGGCCCCCCAAAGCAATGCGGCCAAGGCAATACTAAAAACGATCCACCAGGATCTATCGGCTTTTCCCAGAATAGGAGCCGCAATATCCTCCGAAATATCGTGATACGTCTTCTTGCCTAATATTAAAGGCTCTCTTATTGGTGCTTCGTAATGATGTAACGACATATTTTTTCCTTAATATTTGGTTCTTAATTAGCAGTGCTTATGCGTCTTTTTTGTTTTTTACAAGAGTTTGGTACATAACATTAGGCCGGGTTCCCAAGTCTTCCAATAAACGATACATGCGTTTGTCTTCTACTTTTTCGTTGATTTCCGAGCCTTCGAGATTCACGTCGCCAAAGGTAATGGCACCTTTGTCACAAGCCAGAGAACAGGCGGTGTGGAATTCGCCGTCTTCAATCTCACGACCGTCTCGTTTGGCATCCAGAATCGTCTTCTGGGTCATTTGGATACAGAGTGAACATTTTTCCATTACACCCCGGGCACGGACAGTAACATCGGGGTTGAGTACCATACGTCCCAAATCATTATTCATGTTGTAATCGAATTCGTCGTTATCCTTGTATTTAAACCAGTTAAAACGACGAACTTTATACGGGCAGTTGTTGGCACAATAACGGGTGCCCACACAACGGTTGTAAATCATTTGGTTTTGTCCCTGGCGACCATGGGTAATGGCGGCTACCGGGCAAACGGTTTCGCAAGGAGCATGATTACAATGCTGGCACATCACCGGTTGGAAAGCCACTTCCGGATTATCATACGATTCCGTTTCAATGGATTTATAACTTTGGAAAGCCGGAAGGTCTTTGGCCGCTTGTTTTTCTTGTTCAAAAGTGTCTTCTGAAGAATAATAGCGGTCAATACGCATCCAGTGCATATCTCGGAACTTGCGAACTTCTGTTTTTCCTACCACGGGAACATTGTTTTCGGCATGACAGGCAATTACACAAGCTCCACATCCGGTACAACGGTTGAGGTCGATAGACATGTTAAAGTGATGCCCGATACTGTCATCAAATGCTGACCATAAATCTACCTTATGACTGGTAGAATCGACTTCTTCATGATCGTGTTCGGTCATGGGGCGAGGGTTCCAAACTTCACGGTCTTCATGCAGGAAAGTTTCCAGATCAGTCTCTTGAATGATATTTCGACCCACCATCGTGTTTTGTAACTGGGTACAGGCAAATTTATGATCTCCTTTGGCCTTACTGACAGAAACTTTCTGGAAGTTCTTTTGATCTTTATACAGCGGATAAGCATTCACTCCGGTTTGCATTTCTTCCTGAATTCCGGCTTTACGGCCGTATCCTAATGCTAAACCAATGGAGCCGGGAGCTTGGCCGGGCTGTACGATGACCGGAGCTTTGATTTTTTTGTCGCCCATTTCCAGAACGACATAATTCCCGTTCATGGCACCGTTGTCCTTATAGTAATTTTTGATCTTTAGGCGATCGGCATCTTTTTTAGACATGGTGACATAATTGTCCCAAGTCGTCCGGGTAATCGGATCGGGTAACTCTTGAAGCCAAGGGTTATTGGCCTGTCGGCCGTCACCCAGTGCTGTTGAAGAATATAAGTGGAGTTCAAAACCACCTTGATCTTCGGAAGAGTTGATAGTACTGAGTAATGCTGCCGCGGCATTATCGGCGTTTACAACACCGTTCGGACTGCTGTTTTCTTCTTCGTCATCACCTCCTTTTTCATCGGTATTTTCGGCTCCTTCAACCTGGGCTTTGGCCGTGTGAAAGACGCCGTCATGTAAGGCTTTATTCCAAGCTTTCCCATCTAAAATATGGCCTTCCCAATAAGAACGGATGTAGTCTCGGTATTCGGTATCTCCCTGATCTGTCCAGGCCAATAGCGATTCCTGAAATTGACGGGTATTAAATAAAGTCTGAATTGTGGGTTGCGTAAGGCTATACCGGGTGGTGTTGTATTGTACGTCTCCCCAACTTTCCAAATAATGCGGGGTTGTGGCGATATACTTGCAGCGTTTGGCTGTTTCGTCTTCTCTTGTCGCAAAGGAGATGGTGCAATCAACCTGTGCTAAGCCTTCATTGAAGGCCTTGGCATTCGGGAGGCTGTAGGAAGGATTGACGCCGGCGATGAGCAGCGCTCCTATTTTTCCCGCATTCATGTCTTTGACAAGCTGTCGGACTTCCTTGTTGTTCCCCTGCCGGATAAGGCGGGGATTGTCTGTATCCATAACGGCACTGTTTAGTGCTTCGTTGATAGCCAATACTAATTGTTGCGCTTCGGTTTCCGGGATACTGCTGATGACTACAGCACCTTCATCGGCCGATTTCAATTGGCTTACGGCCTTTTGAACAGCCTCTTCGTGATAGGGGTCGAGTTCTACATTTCCAGAGTTTCCGTTGACGATTTGATTATACAGGGCTACAAGCACCTTCTTTTGATCTGAAGGTTTAGCCAGTACCCGTTTGTCGGCCTTGGCCCCTGTTGGGGACATATTGGCCTCAAATTGAATATGTCTCGAGATGCTTCCTCCTTCCGGATCCCGGCTGGCAGCGTATCCCACAGCATAGCCTCCCCCTTGCCAATCGCCAAGGAAATCGGCACCTATAGAAACAATAGTTTTTGCTTTGGAAAAATCATATTCGGGAAGCCCACGACGGCCATACCGGTCTTCAAATGCATTTAACGCGGCGTCTTCAGAAATCGCATCATAAGTGATATGACGTGCATTATATTGATTAGAAAATTCTTTGATGAGCTGCCGGGTTGAAGGACTGGCGAAAGTCTGGGTAAGCAGTACCACTTCTCCGGATGCATTATTTAAATCTTCCTGAATGGCTTCATCCATATCCACCCAAGAAACTTCTTCACCTTCCTTTTTGGGTTGTTGTAACCGTTGATAATCATAAAGCGAAAGGACAGAAGCAAGAATTCGTGCATTAACTCCATAATCGGCTCCATTCATATAATTTTTATCCACGCGAATAGGTCGGGATTCCCGGGTTTTAGCAAGAATAGGAGCAAAATCAAATCCATCGGCGATGGAAGTAGCATAGAAATTGGCTACCCCGGGGAATATATTTTTGGGCTGAACAACATAGGGTACCGTTTTTGTAACCGGTCCCTCACAGGCTGCTAAACTGGCGGCGGCAGTACTGAAACCTACAAATTTTAAGAAGTCCCGACGAGTTGTTTTGCTACTTTCCAGGTTTTCCTTATTTCCCAAAAAATCTTCGGTGGGTAGCTCTTCGGCAAATTCGCGCTGTCGAAGAACTTTATTTATAGCGTCATTACCCTCAAGTTCTTCTATCGTACTCCAGTACTTTTTGTTGTTATTATTGTTAGGTGACATATTGGTGTTGGGGTTTATATAGTGATGAGTTGATTAATAATGACAGCGACCGCATTCCAATCCTCCCATTTCTGCTTCGGTCAATTTATCAACTCCGTATTTTTTAGATAACTGCTCGTGTATTTTTTCGTAATATTTATTGCCTTCCATTTTAACATCGGTGGTACGGTGACATTCTATACACCATCCCATAGTTAATTTTTGGTCTTGTCGCATAATTTCCATTTCTTCCACTTTTCCGTGGCATTTTTGACAATCAATCTTGCCTACTTCAACGTGTTGGGAGTGATTAAAATAAGCAAAGTCGGGTAAATTGTGGACGCGAACCCATTTTACGGGCTTCGTTTTACCGGTATATTGATGTTTTTCCGGATCCCAGCCAACGGCATCGTATAATTTGGCAATTTCACCGTCATAATAAGCTTTGGAGTATTCCTCTGTCGCAGTTTCTTCCGAGACTTCAGAAACCGCCTTATGACAATTCATACAGACGTTGAGTGAGGGAATTCCTGAGGTTTTTGAAACCCGTGCCGAATAATGGCAATATTTACATTCAATTTGGTTATCCCCGGCATGGATGCGGTGGGAATAATGAATCGGTTGTACGGGTTGATAACCCTGGTCAACACCAATCTGCATCAAATAGAAATAAACCCAGTAGCTGCCGACAAAGAAAATCACGATGGATGCGGCCACCATGATAAATTGATTTTCGGCCACCATTTTCCATAGGGGCTTGTGCTTTTCTTTTTCCTTTTCATGAATGGTAATACCTTCCTCATGGGCAAATCGGGTAAGCGTTTTATTAACCAGTACAAGAACAACCAGCAGAAGGACTAATAGGAAAGCAAGCAATCCCAGCACTACGTTAACGGGGATTCCCCCGCTTCCGTTACTGCCGGCAGAACCACTCCCGCCATCATTGGTAGCGGCTACCTTGGGTTCGGGCTTGGGTTGTTCTACGTAAGCCATGATATCATCGATGTCGTCTTCCGATAATTGCGGGAAGTGCGTCATCGCTACGCCATTGAATTCTTCAAATATTTCATTGGCATAAGAATCTCCTGAGTTAATGAGTGCAGTACTGTTATGCACCCAATCGTAAAGCCATTGACGGCTGGGTACTTTGTCTAAGGTTCCGTGAAGTGCGGGACCTGTGGATCGCTTGTACCGCTGATGACAAGCTGCACAATTCGCCTTAAATAGTTCTTTGCCGTGTTCTGCATCGCCAATAGACGATTCGCTGTCACTTTCATCAGCTTGCTCGCTGTTGTCAGTTTGTTCGGTCGTTTCAGAAGAATCATCGTCATCCTGGGCAAAAGTGGGTTGGGCAAAGGCAAACAGAAATGCTACGAATAGAAGAAGGATTTTTGCAACAAAGAATTGTCTGTCTTGTTTTTTCATGTTTATGGAGATTAACTTCTTTTTAGGATAATAAATTTAAAATGAGAGGATTGCGTTTTGTAGTGCATCCTCAACCGTCATAAATCCTTGACAAAAGTAATACTTACATTTGATTTGCGGGATATAGAACCCCCCATAAGGGGCAATTTATAATCTTTCTAAATAATTTTTTTTAATATAAAATTGGGATTTTTGAGGAATTTATCGGTTTAAAGGTATTCTTGAATCAAGTATTTAACATTCAGTATTTTACATCATTCCGGAGCATTGCCGAAAAGAACTTTTAGTCCGGCTTTTTTGGAGTCGGCTCGAGTTTTTCATCCGGAGGTTATTAGAAGTCTTTTTGAGGATCCGGTTTGCTATCTGTTATTTGGGTAATTTGGGATTTCATCTTGATTTTGTTTTATATATAGTTTTCGTTCAGGTAGGGTTACAAATGTTGGCCTTGTGCGAGGTGGCAGAATGATACTTTGTTGTTGATTAAACAGCAATTAAATTCTTGGTCATGGTGTTACCGGAACATATTTTTAATATGATGGCTTTCAAATTCTTAGTTTTTGGAAATAAAAGTATCTTTGTCTTTTCTAATCGAGATAAAAATACAAATATGCGATATTTTCAATTTTTTATTGTCGGGCTTCTTTTTTTTCAGGGAAATGCCGTTCTGGCACAGTCGAAGGTTCAGGAAGAGACACTGGAAGAGTTGATGGCATTGAAAACAGAAATGACTAAAAAAAATGAGCTGGAGCATCGGTATGTCATTCAATTGGGCTCCTTCAGCCGGATGCGGGATGCCGAGGATGTTTTGACAGAATTTAAAAAGGGACATCCCGATGTTTTTGCGCGGTTAGAATACGAATCGCCAAATTATAAAGCTTGGGTAGGAAGTTTTACCAGCCGGCTTTCTGCAGAACGTTTATATACAGTGCTTAAAAAGGAGTTTAAAAGTGCTTTTGTATTCAAGCCTCGTTAATTTTTATTTTGAAAACCACAGGTTTAAAAAACTCTAAATTTCTCGCCGTTTAATGCTCTTTCGCCTGAAATATTGTAATTTTGCTAAAAATTTATATAAAGAGATAGAATTCTAATATTATGGATAGATTTTCTTTCCTGAGTGCCGTTGATATAGGATATCTGGCTGATCTTTATGATCGATATTTGACCTACCCGGATAGTATAGAACCCAGTTGGCGTGCATTTTTTCAAGGATTTGATTTTGCGCATAGCTCCTATGGAGAAGAAGGCTTTGGGGTAGAAGGGGGTTCGGAAACCCAAGCAGAACCGGCTGTTCAAACGGTTGTTCCCGAAGGATACGTGGATACCAGTCAAGGAATTCCCGAAAAATTTATGAAGGAGTTTCTGGTGGTACGATTGATTCGGGCTTATCAGTCCCGCGGGCATTTGTTTACGAAAACGAATCCGGTTCGGGCGCGACGAGATCATAGTCCGACCTTGGATTTGAAAAACTTTGGACTTTCCGAAAAAGATTTGGATACGGAGTTTGAGGCGGGGGAACTGCTTCATCTGGGTAAGGTGAATTTGCGAAAGATTATTAACCACCTGAGTGCGATCTACTGTTCCTATATAGGAGCCGAGTATATGCATATTCAGGATCCTGATACCCTTAATTGGATTCGGGTGTATTTGAGCAGTAATGAAAATCAACCTCAATTTTCCAATGAGGAGAAGAAACAAATATTAGGAAAGCTCAATGAAGCAATTTCTTTTGAGTCTTTTCTGAATACAAAATATGTAGGGCAGAAACGGTTTTCTGTAGAGGGAAACGAAACTTTGATTCCGGCGTTGGATTTCTTAATTGAAGGGGCTGCCGACAAGGGAATCGATGAGTTCGTACTGGGGATGGCACACCGCGGAAGGTTAAATACCCTTACCAATATTTTTGGAAAAAGTCCGGAGGATATTTTTCTCGAGTTTGACGGAAAAGATTATGACGACCAGATGTTTGAAGGGGATGTGAAGTATCACTTGGGTTGGACTTCCGAACGGAAGACACGAAGCGGGAAAAAAATAAATCTGAATATTGCTCCAAATCCTTCTCATCTTGAGGCCGTGGGGCCGGTTGTAGAAGGAATTGTTCGAGCTAAGCAGGATGATCATCATCGGGAGGATCCACAAAATGTGCTGCCCATTATTATTCATGGAGACGCTGCCATTTCAGGACAGGGGGTAGCCTATGAAACCGTTCAAATGTCACAGTTGAGTGCTTATAAAACCCAAGGAACCATTCATATTGTGGTGAATAATCAGATTGGATTTACCACCAATTATACCGATGGCCGTTCGTCACTGTATTGTACAGATGTCGCCAAATTGACGCACTCTCCCATTCTTCATATTAATGCCGACCGCCCCGAGGAAGTGGTACGAGGTATTCGATTTGCATTGGATTACAGAATGCATTTTAAGCATGATGTATTTTTGGATCTGCTGGGATATCGTAAATATGGTCATAACGAAGGTGATGAACCCCGTTTTACACAGCCGAAACTGTATGAGGCCATTTCTAAGCATACGAATGCAAGAGACAGTTATGCCAAGCAGTTGGAAAAAGAGGGAGTGATTAATGGAGAGTATCTGGAGAAAATCGAAAAAGAGTATAAAGACAGTCTGGAAAAAGATTTAGAGAAAGCACACGAAACAGCTACTGCCGATATTACTCCAATCATGCACAAAGAGTGGGAGGGCTATACCTTTGGTCAAGAAGAGGATATGGTAACGCCCATAGACACTACTTTCCCCCGGAAGGAATTGGATCGGATTGCTGAAAGAATAACCAGTCTTCCCGAAGATTTGAAATTTATAAGAAAGGTACACCGGATCATTAAGATGCGGAAGAAGATGTATGAAGAAGATGCCTTAGACTGGGGAATGGCAGAAAATCTGGCCTATGGAACACTACTTTATGAAGGGCACGACGTGCGCCTGGCAGGACAGGATTCGAAGCGGGGAACTTTCTCCCATCGTCATGGCAGTTTTATCACAGAGAATGGAGAGGATGAGATTATCCCGTTGAATCATATAGAAAAAGAGCAAGGGGAGTTTTTGATTTACAACTCGCTGCTTTCTGAATATGCAGCGATGGGATTTGAATACGGATACGCGATGGCGAGTCCTAATACATTGAATATTTGGGAGGCACAGTTTGGAGATTTTAGTAATGGTGCTCAAATTATAATTGACCAGTATGTTTCTGCGGCAGAAGACAAATGGAAGCTGCGAAATGGAATCGTACTCTTCTTGCCCCATGGATATGAAGGGCAGGGTTCAGAACATTCATCGGCGCGGATGGAGCGGTATCTGCAGCTTTGCGCTCGCGATAATATGTTTGCGGCCAATTGTACAACGCCTGCAAACATGTTCCATCTGTTGCGACGACAAGTGAAGATCGATTATCGAAAACCTTTGATTGTCTTTACGCCGAAGAGTCTGTTGCGCCATCCTAAGGCTCGGTCTACTAAAAAAGATCTGACGGAAGGCGGTTTTCAAATGTTGATTGATGATCCCGAGGCCCAGGCTAAAGATGTGAAGAGTCTGATTTTCTGTTCCGGTAAATTTTATTATGATCTACTGGCTGAAAAAGAAGAACGCGGACGGGAGGACGTGGCACTGGTACGAATTGAACAATTATTCCCGCTTCCGGTCAAGGAGATTAAAGCCACCATCAAGAAATATAAGAATGCCAAAGATGTAGTTTGGGCTCAGGAAGAACCCCGTAACATGGGAGCTTATACTCATCTTTTACTACATTTGGAAGGAAGTGAGAAGTTTAGGGTTTGTAGCCGAAACTTTTATGGTGCTCCTGCTTCAGGGAGTAGCCAGCGCTTTAAAGCGAGACATAAAAAAGTTATCGACAGTGTTTTTAAAACACCTGAAAAATAAAGTTTAAAAAGAATAGTTAGAAAGAAATAATTTAGAATTATGGCCTTAGAAATGAAAGTCCCTTCGCCGGGAGAATCAATTACCTCAGTAGAAATTGCCCAGTGGTTGGTAGAGGATGGAGAGTATGTAGAAAAGGATCAGGCGATTGCCGAAGTTGACAGCGATAAAGCAACCTTGGAGCTGCCGGCTGAAGATAGCGGTATTATTACCCTTAAAGCAGAAGAAGGGGATGAGGTTGAAGTGGGAGCAGTGGTTTGTTTAATCGATACCGATGCCGAAAAACCGGCCGGTAACGAAGATTCCTCCAAAGGTGACGAGAAGGAAGAAGAAACGAAAGAAGAACCGGAAGAGCAAAAGGAATCGACGCCGGCACCCGACCCTGCACCACAACCCCAGAAGGAGAAAAAACCAGAGGAAAAGACCTATGCTACCGGAACGCCTTCCCCGGCTGCCCGAAAGACCCTTGATGAAAAAGGGATTCAGGCTTCAGCTGTAAAAGGAAGCGGCAAGGCGGGTCGAATTACCAAGGAAGATGCGGTTAAGGCCAAGCCTTCTATGGGCACTCCGGGCCCCGGCAAACGTGGAGAAAAACGGGAACGCATGTCAATGATGCGGCGTAAAACTGCCGAACGACTGCTATCGGTGAAGAATGAAACCGCCATGTTAACGACTTTTAATGAAGTTGACATGTCTGCTATTTTCGAATTGAGAAAGCAATATAAGGAAACCTTTAAATCCCGTCACGGAGTGAGCCTTGGATTCATGTCTTTCTTTACATTGGCTTGCGTTCGCGCGCTGGATATCTATCCCACGGTGGGGGCCATGATCGATGGCAAAGAAATGATTACCTATGACTTCAAAGACATCAGTATTGCCGTTTCGGGGCCGCGGGGTTTAATGGTGCCCGTCATTCGAAATGCCGAGAACCTGAGCTTTCGCGGAGTCGAGGAAGAAGTGAAGCGATTGGCGATAAAAGCCCGGGACGGAAAACTTTCTATTGATGAAATGACCGGGGGTACCTTTACCATTACCAATGGCGGGGTATTCGGTTCCATGTTGTCAACACCGATTATTAACCCCCCGCAAAGTGCGATTTTGGGAATGCACAATATCGTAGAGCGTCCGGTAGCGGTAGAAGGTCAGGTAGAAGTTCGGCCGGTGATGTTTGTGGCCCTTTCGTACGACCATCGCGTGGTCGATGGAAAGGAATCGGTGAGCTTCCTGTTTGAAGTAAAGAAAGCTTTGGAAAATCCGGTTGATTTGTTAATGAACGGCGATGCAAAAGCGGCCTTGGAGCTCTAACCGAAATCGGTATAAAAAAGTAAAGGCTGTCGTATGACGGCCTTTTTTGTAGATATCTTTTGAGGTAAGGAAGGTTTGTAGGAGACCTTGGCATTATAAACCGAATATTACCGAATTGATAAGTACTCAAATTGATCATTAAAAATACTATACACATGTTTTCTAAATCAACGTATATCCATCGACGGGAAGAATTAAAACAGCAACTGAAGGGCGGTATCGCGCTATTTCTTGGGAATATAGAAAACCCCCGAAACTTTGCGGATAATGCCTATCCCTTTCGCCAAGACAGCAACTTTCTTTATTATTTTGGAATTCAGGAGCCCAAACTGGCGGCACTTATTGATGTAGATCATGATAAAACAATTGTTTTTGGAAATGAATTAAGTATTGATGAGATCGTGTGGATGGGGGCGTTGGAATCTATTCATGCTAAGGCAGAACGAGTCGGGGTTCGGGAAACGCAAGATTTTGATAAGCTTGCCGATTATCTGGGCCAAGCTCAAAGAGACGGACGTAAAGTGCACTTTTTGCCGCCCTATCAATCGGTTAATAAGATTTTGTTGAGTACTCTTTTTGACGCTCCGATAGCAAGCTTGGAGCCTTCTGTGGAGTTCATTAAGGCTGTAGCCGCACAACGCTCTATAAAGGAGGACCAAGAGGTTGAGGAAATCGAAAAGGCCGTTAATGTGACCAATGCGATGCACCTGAAAGCAATGGCTATGGCCCGTCCGGGAGTCCGAGAATATGAAATAGTGGCGGCTGTTCAAAAGATTGGTGCCGATCACGAAATGCCTTTTTCTTATCCCCCGATCGTGACGGTTAACGGCGAGACGCTGCACAATCATTATCATGGGAATACCCTCCAACACGGCGATCTGATTTTAAACGATTCCGGAATCGAAACCCCAAAAGGATATGCGGCAGATTTGACGCGTACTTTTCCGGCAGATCAAAAATTTACTACCCGGCAACGGGAATTATATGCGATTGTTCACCGCGCTTTTAAAGAATCTCAGGAGATTTTAAAGCCCGGCCTGAACTTTAAGGAAGTACACCTGAAGACCGCTGAAGTGCTTACCGCGGGCCTTACCGATTTGGGATTGATGAAAGGCGATGTAAAGGAATCGGTTGCACATGATGCTTTCACGCTATTCTTTCAATGCGGGGTAGGCCACTATATGGGATTAGATGTTCATGATATGGAGGATTTAGGAGAGCAATATGTAGGCTATACCCAAGAGGATCCCAAAGATCAGGAAAGCTTTGGCTGGAAATCGTTGCGATTGGGCCGGCCCTTAAAAGCGGGTAATGTGGTAACGGTCGAGCCGGGGATTTATATTATTCCCGAGCTGATCGATATATGGGAAAAGGAAGACCGGCTCTCGCAGTTTATCAATTATGACAAGGTAAATGAATATCGGGATTTTGGGGGTATTCGTGTGGAGGATGATTTATTGATTACCAAAGATGGCTATCGTCTGCTGGGAGAAGGCCTTATTTCAACGGCTCAGGAAATTGAAAACTATCGCGCCGAGCATTTTGAAGATTGATATCGGTACGATCTCCTATTTTGGACTATCCCGGAGTGTATGAAAAATTAAAAAACTCCTGAAGGCTATGGTTTTCAGGAGTTTTTTAACGGTTATATCGAGATTTTTAGTCATCAAAAACCTCAATGGTTACTTTCTTATCCACCATGTCGGTAAATTTTCCTTTATAACGGGTAGCTCTAACCAGGTGATTGTCAATCCAGTGGTAATTTCCGCCACGTGGTTTTCCCATCAGGAGCGCATGAAATTTAAATCCGCTTTTCTGCAGCCAATTCTCGGTAATCTCCCGTAAATCTTCTGTTCGTGAAGTAAAGAAACAAATTTGATGCCCCTGTTCGTACCAACGATTTATGGTTTCTAAGGCATCCGGAAACGGTTGGCAGTCAATCATTCGTTCCGGTTCTTCATTGGGCACATCTTCCGTAATGGTCCCATCGATATCGATGAGATAATTTTTCACTCCTTTTTGGAGTGTAGGGCTGACGTGGTTGTCGTTTTTTTGTAATTCCATGTCCAGTTGTATTTTTTAAAGGTTGAATTGTTGGAGTCAAAAGAAAGCTTATGCCTGTAATACGCCAACATGTTAATAAATGGGGTTTGTTTATCTGATGTTTTTTCGGGATTTCCTTTTTTTCTTGCTTTTAAAGAGTCCTCTCAACAGTCCGAAAACGGAGATATGTTTAACACTGGAAGCCAGGAAGTCCTTCAGTAGGGCTTGAGGTTGGGTTTGCTTTTTGAGTTCAGCAATTCCAATATTGATTTTTTCACGCTCCAAATGGACTTTTAATTCCATGATTCGCAAATCGTTGTCAATCTCCTTTAGATTCCGATAACGTTTCATGCAATAAATTAGCTTTTTATAATTTCAACAATAACCTTTTTCATGCGGGTGATTTCTTGAGAAACTTTTCGAATGATTCCGGATCTGAATATCATCTTTCCAAACAACAGAATGATGAGCATAATCAGGAAATAGAAGCCCGCCACAATTAAGAACCCGCCGCCATAACTCTCGATTTGCCCGCCGATCCAAAAAGAAGCTGCAAAAGATAATAAGGTGACCACGACCACGGCAAGAAAACAAAGCAGAAATAATTTAAGGAGCCGGGTGAAGATCCTGGAAATTTTTTTGAGCATGCGGAGCTCCAAATAATCATATTTCGCATGAATATAGCTGCGGACATCTTTATTGAGATCTCCGATATTTTCTTTGATCTTGGGTATTGGCATTGTCCGGATTATGCGGTTTTATTTTTATCGACCTTTTTTTCTGCCTGTTCCGCCTTTTTTTTAACTTTTTTGCCGGCATCTTTTACCTTTTCCTTCCCTTCTTTTTGAAGATGCTCGCGCTGTTCTTTGAGCTTATCCAGTTTTTTCTGGGTAGATGCAATTAAGTCATCGGCTTTTGAACTGGCGGAGGACAAGGCTTGATTTAGTTTTTCTTCGAGTTCAGAAAGCATTTTACGCGTAGAAACCGAGGTTTCATCCCATTGTTCTTTGGCCTTGTCTCGGGCTTTTTCGGCCTCTTTACTCAGTTTACGTCGGGTTTCCTCTCCACTCTCGGGAGCATATAAAAGTGCGGCACCGGCACCAATAGCAGCGCCCGATAGAAAGGCAATAAGAGTGTTGCTGATTTTAGACATTTTTTTATGATTTATTTGATTAGCAGACTTTAAAAGTACAAATATAACATATTCAACTTACTTCCCTTTCTTTTTCCAGGAATCTCTAAGGGGAACAGTTTGGTTCACTACCAATTTTTCGGGAGTAGTGTCTCGATCGACACAGAAATAACCTATCCGTTGGAATTGAAAGCGGGTCAGGGGTTGAGCTGCTGTCAGGCCGGGTTCTGCATAGCCCGTAATAATATGGACAGAATCCGGGTTGATGAATTCGGTAAAATCTTTTTCTTTGTCTTCATCGGGAGCCTCCACGGTAAAAAGCCGGTCGTACAGGCGTACTTCCACAGGAATGGCATGTTTTACCGAGACCCAGTGCAGGGTTCCTTTTACTTTGCGTTGGCTTTCTGGAGTGCCGCTTCCACTTTTGCTCTTCGGATCATACGAGCAATATACGGTGGTTACTTTTCCGTTTTTATCTTTTTCGACCCGTTCGGCCTTGATGATATAAGCATTTTTAAGGCGTACTTCTTTCCCTAATTTAAGCCTGAAGAACTTGCGACCGGCCTCCTCCCGAAAATCCTTTTGTTCAATATACAATTCTTTGGAAAAAGGCACTTTTCGACGGCCTGCCGTTTCGTCTTCCGGATTGTTTTCGGCTTCCAGCCACTCTTCTTCCTGCTCATAATTCTCGATAACAATCTTGAGTGGGTCTAAAACGCCCATGACCCGGGGAGCCGTTTTATTCAGATCATCTCGTACGCAAAATTCGAGATGAGACATGTCAATTCGATTTTCTCGTTTTCCCACGCCGATAGAAGCTGCAAAATTGCGGATGCTGGCCGGGGAATAACCACGTCGGCGCATTCCCGATAGAGTGGGCATGCGGGGATCGTCCCAGGACTCGACATAGCCTTCTTCGATCAGTTTAGCCAGTTTGCGTTTACTCACTACGGTGTGGCTGAGGTTACGACGAGCAAATTCGCGTTGTTTAGGGCGGCGATGGTCTAAATCTTCCAGTTTTTTTAAAAACCAGTTATATACTTCGCGATGCGGTAAAAACTCCAGGGTGCAAAAGGAATGAGAAACCCCTTCGATATAGTCACTTTCTCCATGTGCCCAATCATACATCGGGTAAATTTTCCATTTCTCGCCGGTGCGATGATGGGGTTTGTGAATACTGCGATACATAATCGGATCGCGCATCAACATATTGGGAGATTTCATGTCGATTTTAGCACGTAGAACATCCCTCCCTTCGGGAGTTTCTCCATTTTTCATGGCGGTAAAGAGTTTGAGATTCTCTTCTACTGTACGCTCTCGAAAAGGACTTGCCGTTCCGGGTTCTGTTGGTGTTCCCTTTTGTTGGGCAATTTCCTCAGAAGTTTGGCTGTCCACATACGCATCTCCGTTTTTGATCAGGTGTATCGCCCAGTCGTAGAGTTGTTGAAAGTAATCGGAGGCATAACATTCCCGATCCCATTTAAAACCCAGCCATTCCACATCGCGTTTAATGGCGTCAATATATTCTTTTTCTTCCTTGATGGGATTGGTATCGTCAAATCGCAAGTTGACAGGAGCTTTGTATTTTCTGCCCAATCCAAAGTTGAGATGAATGGCAGTGGCATGCCCAATATGTAAATACCCGTTGGGCTCGGGCGGAAAACGAAATTTTAATTCCTCCCGAGTATAATCTTTGTCTAAGTCTTTTTCTATTATTTGTTCTAAAAAATTTGGACCTTTTTCTATCATATTCAATTTTAATCCACTTTTATCAGCCGTCTGTTCGGCTCGTGTTCGGTTTGGTTAATCCCCGGAAGGTTTATTGTTATGCGGAAAACTGATCTTTTTCCGGGAGTTGAAATTTTTTAAATGAACTGACAAAGTTACCAAATTTTGCAAAGTCGTCACTTAATTTTTAAGGGTTTAGTAACTTTATAGCCAGAAATGAAGAAAGCGGGATAGACATCCCCGTGAAATAGAATGTTTATCAACGATAATAGAAAATAAATTGCATGATCGAAACCGGAAATAAAATTAAATATGAAAAATCGGTATTGGTAGGAATCATTACCCAATATCAAACCGAAGAGAAATTGGAGGAATATCTGGATGAGTTGGAGTTTTTGACGTTTACCGCTGGAGGAGAGGTTTTAAAACGGTTTACGCAAAAACGAACAGCTCCCAATCCCAAGACCTTTATTGGGTCGGGCAAGATGGAGAAGGTTCGTCGATATATACAGGAGAACGAAGTCGATACCGTGATTTTTGACGATGAATTGACTCCTGCACAGCAAAAGAATATTGAACGGATTTTGAAGTGTAAGGTGATGGATCGCACGTATTTGATTCTTGATATTTTTGCACAACGCGCCAAAACAAGTTATGCGCGAACACAGGTGGAATTAGCACAATATGAGTATTTAATGCCGCGACTGGCCGGACTCTGGACGCACCTCGAACGACAACGCGGGGGAATTGGGATGCGTGGGCCCGGCGAGCGGGAAATAGAAACGGACCGACGGATTGTTCGGGATCGGATTACCAAACTCAAAAACAAACTGGCCTCCATTGACAAACAGATGGCCGTGCAACGTGGAAATCGGGGAGCACTCATTCGAGTGGCATTGGTGGGTTATACCAATGTAGGAAAATCAACTTTGATGAATCTGATCAGTAAAAGTGAGGTCTTTGCCGAAAATAAGCTTTTTGCCACATTGGATACCACCGTGCGAAAAGTGGTGATTCGGAACCTGCCCTTTCTGCTGACGGATACGGTGGGGTTTATCAGAAAATTGCCCACCCAATTGGTGGAGTCCTTTAAATCTACCTTGGACGAAGTGCGGGAAGCCGATTTGCTACTACATGTGGTTGATATTTCTCATCATAGTTTTGAAGATCATATTGATTCGGTAAATAAGATTTTGGATGAAATCGATAGCAAAGATAAACCGACCCTGATGGTTTTTAATAAAATTGATGCCTATGAACCGGAGGAAATTGAGAAAGATGACTTGGCGACTGAGCGAACCAAAGCCCATTATACCCTTGAAGAATGGGAAAAAACCTGGATGAACCGGGTAGATGGAGATGCTTTGTTTATCTCGGCATTGGAGGAAGAAAATATAGAGGAATTTAGAAAAAGAGTATATGAAGCGGTACGGAAAATCCATGTGACCCGATACCCGTATAACGATTTTCTTTATCCGGAATATGATGAAGACGGGAGCAGAAAATAGTTTAGCTGCCCTGTATAAACAGAAAAATGCCGTGGACTCCCAAATGGAATCACGGCATTTTTGGCGTTTTTCAAGGTGTGTGAGTGATTATAGTGAGCAATTCGTCATGATCAGCCCTATTTTAGGGAAGCTCACTCATCCGATATGGAATATCCAATATTCAATAACCAATATTCA
>CAZBXQ010000001.1:0-132945 GCA_964495935.1 uncultured Flavobacteriaceae bacterium | reverse complement strand
AGTGAGCAATATTCAAGTGAGCAATATTCAAGTGAGCAATATTCAAGTGAGCAATATTCAAGTGAGCAATGAACCAAAATAGTTAACTTTATATAGAGGAAGCTCGCCCCTACTCCTACCACCTCATCTCCAACCACCTCTAATCACGATCTCCCTTACATATCCAGTAAATAAGCGAAGATTAACGGTGCCACAATAGTAGCATCACTTTCAATGACAAATTTTGGGGTGTCGATATCTAATTTTCCCCAAGTGATTTTCTCATTGGGAACCGCACCGGAATAGCTGCCATAACTTGTGGTTGAATCGCTGATCTGGCAAAAATAGCTCCAGAAAGGCGTATCGGTCATTTCCATGTCTTGATAGAGCATGGGGACCACGCAAATCGGGAAATCTCCGGCAATTCCGCCACCGATCTGAAAGAAACCGATTCCTTTTTGACTGTTCTTAGGATACCACTTGGCCAGAAATTCCATATATTCAATCCCGCTTTTCATGGTATTGGGCTTCAGTTTACCTTTTAATACGTAGCTGGTAAAGATGTTCCCCATGGTGCTGTCTTCCCATCCGGGGACAACGATGGGCAGATTCTTTTGTGCCGCTGCATACATCCAGGAATCCTTGATGTCGATTTCGTAATACTTCTCCAAAACGCCGCTTAGTAGCAGTTTGTACATATATTCATGGGGGAAATACCGTTCTCCGTTTTCTTCGGTACCCTTCCAGATTTTAAAAATGTGTTCCTGAATTCTGCGGAAAGCTTCTTCTTCCGGAATACAAGTATCGGTAACTCGGTTGTAATGGTTATCGAGTAACTCTTTTTCCTCTTGTGGACTCAAATCTCGATAATGAGGAACGCGTTTGTAATGCGAGTGAGCAACCAGGTTCATAATATCTTCTTCCAGATTGGCTCCGGTACAGGAAATGATATGTACCTTATCCTGCCGGATCATTTCGGCAAAGATCTTACCGAGCTCGGCGGTACTCATGGCACCGGCCATAGAAACCAACATTTTTGATCCATTTTGAAGCTGCTCTTCATAGGATTTGGCAGCATCCACCAGAGTAGCCGCATTAAAATGCAGATAATAACGCTCTATAAAATTTGAAATAGGGCCTTTAGTCTTCATAGTCGTCTAAGTTGAATTTTATATTATCTCCTAAATTGTTGTTGTAATCATATTCTTCTTTGTCTTCTTTGAGTTCTTCTTCTATGAATTTATAGCTCAGCATTTTGTAATACAGTTTGGCTGCTACAAAGTTAGAAGAAGGATGATTCTCGTTGGGGCAAAGTTCCATCAAGTCGAATCCCACGACATTGGTCTCCTCAAAAACACGGCGTAAAAATTCGAGGGTTTCATACCAGTGCAAACCTCCGGGTTCGGGAGTTCCCGTGGCGGGTAGAAGAGAAGGATCTAAGGCATCCAAATCGAAAGTGATGAAAACATTCTCACCTAATAATTCGATGACTTTATCCATCCAAAACTCGTCTTCTGCCAATTCGTGTGCAAAAAACACCTTGTCTTTGTTCATGGCGAAAGTCTCCGATTTATCCATGCTTCGAATGCCTACCTGAATGAGGTTGGTATTTTGGCCGGCTTCATATAAAGCGCAGGCGTGGTTACAGGTAGAGCCCATGTATTCTTTTCGTAAATCGGCATGGGCATCAATGTGGAGTACGGTGAGATTGTCAAAACATTCGTTGAAGGCTCTGATATTACCAATAGATATAGAGTGTTCTCCACCAACTACGGTCACAAATTTATTTCTTTTGATATACGTTTTAACAATGTCGTGTACGGCAGTAACCAAGGCTTCCGGAGATTCTTTTTCCGTAATGGGATCAGTGAGGTAAATCCCTTTCCGGTACACTTCGCTATCCGTTTCGATATCGTATAATTCCATGTTTTCCGAGGCTTCCAGAAAAGCTTCCGGGCCCTTGTCGGCACCTTTTTGCCAGGTGCTGGTTCCATCATAGGGAACCGGGATTAAAACGATGTTTGCCGTTCCGATTTTTGAAAATTCCTCCGGGATGCCGGCATAGGTTTTAGTTGTCATAACCCAAGATACTTAAGAATTGTTTACTGGTTTGCTGAGGAGCGAAGAGCTTGGTTGTGATTTCGCCTTCCTCATTTTTATTGATTAAAATATGTTTTGGTGCGGGGATCAGGCAATGCTGTAGCCCCCCGTAGCCGCCAATGGTTTCCTGATAGGCTCCGGTGTGGAAAAAAGCAATGTACAGCGGATTTTGCGCCTGATATTTTGGTAAATAAATGGCATGAACATGCTGTTCACTGTTGTAATAGTCTTCACTGTCGCAGGTTAATCCTCCCAAGAAGACCCGTTCGTATTCCTCTTGCCATCGGTTTACGGGAAGCATGACAAATCGCCGGCTGATGGCCCAGCTGTCGGGCAGGGTAGTGATAAAAGAGGAATCGATCATATTCCATTTCTCTCGGTCATTTTGCTTCTTTTGATAGAGAATCTTGTAAATCGCTCCACCACTTTCTCCTACCGTAAAACTTCCAAATTCGGTAAAAATATGAGGGGTGGGTACATCAGCTTTACGACAGGCCAGCTGAATCTGATTGACGATTTCATCAATCATATAGGCATAGTCATACTCAAATGCCAGCGAGTTTTTGATAGGGAAGCCGCCTCCGATATTAAGACTGCTCAGGCTGGGACAAATCTTTTTAAGCTTGATATATACATTCAAACATTTGTTCAATTCGTTCCAGTAATACGCCGTGTCGCGAATTCCCATATTAATAAAAAAGTGGAGCATTTTTACGGTAACGTTCTCCATCTCTTGGATCTGCCCTTTGTAAAAGGGAACAATATCTTTATAACCGATTCCCAACCGCGAAGTATAGAACTCAAATTTGGGTTCTTCCTCGGCTGCGATCCGGATTCCGATGTTGTAGGGTTTGTCAATTTTGCGATTGAGCAGGTTCAATTCCTCATAATTATCGATAATCGGAATGCAGCGATCATGGCCTTCATTAATCAGGCTGGCGATGTTAGAAATGTACTGCCCCCGTTTAAATCCGTTGCACAGTACATAGGTGTCAGACGTTATTTTACCTTCTTTTTTCAGGGCTTTGACAATATCGATATCAAACGCCGATGAGGTCTCAATCTGGATATCATTTTTTAAGGCTTCTTCCAATACATGTTTAAAATGCGAACTTTTGGTGCAGTAGCTGTAGAAGTATTTTCCCTGATAATCATACTTGGAGAAAGCATCGGAAAACCATTTTTTGGCCGCCTGGATATTTTCTGATATTTTGGGTAGATAACTGAATTTTAAAGGAGTACCGTATTTTTTGACAAGATTCATCATGTTTACATCGTGAAACTGTAGATGATTTTTGTCATCTACCCAAAATTCCTTCTGCGGAAAATAATAGGTTTGATCAATGAGGTCTATATATTTTGTTTTCAAGTCGTAAATGAGTTTTTATAAGAAAATGGAATAATAACCGGGGAAGAGGCAAAATGCCTTTTTGTTTACCATAGATTCTGTAAAAACCAATCAAATACGCAGTAAGGAGAAGTGTTGAATCGGATAATTCCGAACTTCTGAAGGCGAATACAACCGAGAAGAGTGGTAGAAAGTAAGCTTTAAAATTCGGTTGCCTATCTGATAGGCTGCTTTTGATAATGCCTTTCTCACATTTCCAAGCCCGAACATAAAAACAGATTTCACTTTGTTCAGCTTTGAGGATACAAAAATGAATAAAAAAATGAATTCGAAGCCGATTTTTATAAAAATATTTTGTGACTTGCATTTCTCCTCCAAAGCACTGTAAACAGTGGGATTGATATGCATTTTTAGAAGTCAATCAAAAAGTGTTTTTTTTTAAAAATCAATCGGCAGCAGGAAAAAGAAGTAAAATTTTGTCATGCTCATATAGTTTACGCTATAAGTTTGCCGGGAATAAGTATTTATTAAGAGTTCTTTAACGATGGCATAGGGTTTGTTATAAACTCAAGGAAAGGTCTCTATTCTTTCTATTCATGTAGATATGAGTTTTGGAGAATAACGACTAACCTAATACTTCAAATTATGAACAAGCTTATCTTTTCTGTTTTATTTCTTCTTTTTAACTTATTGTGCTATTCTCAATCAATCCGAACCATTAAGGCATTCGAAAAGCAGGGAGATAGCCTGATCTTGTCGAGCCGAACAGAATTTGACCGGAATGGAAATCTTATCGGGGAAATCAATTATGGGAGATATGATTCTTTGCTTGGGACACAAAGAAATTACCACCGTTATATCAAATATGAAAAAGGGAGAAGAAAATCTTCTTCCCGATGTGAAAATTTTGTAGCTCGAGACACCTGTGTAATCCGCCAGTATAAAATCTTTTCCTATAATCCAAAGACCGAGACGGAACGGGAAATTATTTATGAAAGTGATAGTCTGATTCGATTAATACGGGATGTGAGAGAGGAGCCCGGTAGGCGAATTACGAAAGTACACACCTGGGAATTCCATCCGGTGAAGGAGCCTGACTATGATAATGTTATGGTGCTGACCGATACAAGTTATTTGGATAAGCGGGGCAGAGTGGTGAAGTCTGTACGCTGGAATAGTGATTTTAAAGAGCCCGTAATGGAAACCACTCATTATTCTGATAGTGGGTTTATTCAAAAAACAGTGGTGGGCGATCGCGTACGAGAGATGACCTATCCCTATCATCCCCATAAAATCCAGCAAGAACTGGACCAGAAGGATATTGATTATCAAACCTATGATAATGTGGAATATGAGTTGGAATATTATTGAACGGTATTATTAAAAAAAGAAACTACACGGTGACAAGGATTTTATGACAGGCCGGACGAAGTGAATTTTTTTTCAAGAAATGCGTTAATCCTTTGTTATATATAACGGTAAACTTTTTGGAGTGGGGCTTTCTCCTATCTTTGCCTGAAAAAAATGACACCCTTGATCAAAGCTTTTAAATGGACGAGTACCCTCGAAGCGATATCCTATTTGATTTTGTTGTTTATCGGAGTGCCTTTAAAATATGGATTTGAGAATCCTTCCTGGGTAGAAGTGATGGGACCCATACACGGATTGCTTTTCGTGGCCTACGTAATCGGAGCCTTTATCGTAGCTAAAAAATTAAACTGGACAACTAAGCAGCTGGTCATAGCCCTGTTTTGCTCCGTTATTCCGTTCGGTCCCTTTTATGTGGAACGAAAATATCTGCCGCAACAACCGGCACGCTCGTAAGGTAGATTTGGGTTTAAAAAACGTGTTCGATCCGACTTGATTGGTTGGGTGGAACGAAGTTGTGCATACGTTGACAGAGCATACACTAAATATCATACGGCTTGCACCGTTAACCCCGCTCTTTTAAGGAGGGCTTCATTGGTGGCCTCCCGGCCTCTGAAACGTTTGTATAAAATTGTTGGATCTTCGGTTCCTCCTTTGGATAAGATATTGTTTTTAAATTGATCAGCAATTGTCGTATTAAAGATTCCATTTTCTTTAAAATAGGCAAAGGCATCGGCATCGAGGACCTCAGCCCACTTATAGGAGTAGTATCCGGCGGAGTACCCACCCTGAAAAATATGACTGAAAGAGGTACTCATACAATTTTCCCGGACATCCGGAAATTGTTGCGTCGCATGAAACGCTTTTACCTCATGTGCCTTGACATCGTCTATCCCACGGGGGTCAATACCGTGCCAGGCCAGATCTAAAAATCCAAAACTAAGCTGTCGCAAAGTTTGCATTCCTTCCAGAAAATTGGCGGCCTTTCGGATCTTTTCAACATATTCCATGGGAATCAGCTCGCCTGTTTGGTAATGTTTGGCAAAGAGCTCCAGGGTTTCTTTTTCGTAACACCAGTTTTCCATAAGCTGGCTCGGAAGTTCGACAAAATCCCAATACACATTGGTTCCCGAGAGCCCGGGATAAGTCGTATTGGCCAGCATGGCGTGAAGCGAATGCCCGAATTCATGAAATAAAGTGGTTACTTCGTTGAACGTAAGCAGGGCCGGCTTGTTTTTTCCGGGTTTGGTGAAGTTGCAAACGATGGAAACGATAGGGCGTTCATTCCCTCCGTTTTTTTGATATTGTTCTTTGTAGGTGGTCATCCAGGCACCCCCGCGTTTTCCGGGGCGAGGATGGAAATCGGCATAGAAGAGAGCCTGATCATTTCCTCTTGAATCGGTCACATGAAAAGTGCGTACGTCCTTGTGGTATTTTTCAATATCCTTAGTTTCGGTAAAGTTTACCCCATAGAGTTTATGAGCTACCGTAAAGGCTCCCTGAAGGACGCTGTTCAGTTCAAAATAGGGTTTTAAAGCACTGTCATCAAGATCGAATCGCTCCTTTTTTAGGAGGTGAGCATAGTAGGCCTGATCCCATTTTTGCAGATGTTCTATTCCGTCTTTTTCCCGGGCAAAGTTTTCCAGTTCGCGATATTCGCGATCAGCGGCCGGCCTTGCCTTTTGCAAGAGATCCTCCAGAAAATCGCGGACTTTCCCCGGAGTCTTTGCCATGCGTTCCTGCAAGACAAAGTCGGCATGCGACTTAAAGCCTAAAAGTCGAGCCCGTTCAAAGCGCAGACGGGTAATTTTTAAAACATTTTCTTCGTTGTTGTTGGGGTTGTCTTGAAACCCTTTTTTTAAGAAGGCAATGCTCATTTTTTTTCGGAGTTTCCGGTTTTTTATGTACTTCGTAAAAGGGCGATAGCTGGGCGCATGGAGCGTAAATAAATAGCCTGTTTTCCCTTTTTCTTCGGCGAGATCGGCAGCAGCTTCTTTCTCTTCTTCGGGCAGCCCTACGAGCTTTTCTTCGTTGGTAATATGCAGTTCGAAAGCATTGGTATCGGCCAGAACGTTTTCTCCGAATTGCAGGGATAGTTTGGATAATTCGGCATCGATTTCTCGAAGTCTTTCCTTTTGATCTTCTTTTAATTTGGCCCCATTTCGGGTGAAAGCTTTATAATGTTCCTCAAGCAGCATTTCTTCCTCCGGAGACAGGTTTAAATCTTGCCTGTTTGCATAAACTTTCTGAACTCTTTTAAAGAGTTCTTCGTTTAACATGAGATCGTTATGATGCTTACTGAGCCAAGGCGATATTTCTTGTGCTATTCGTTGAATTTCAGGTGTGGTTTCAGCCGCATTCAGATTAAAAAATAAGCTTGTTATCCGGCTTAGCTGATGACCGGAGTATTCCAGTGCTTCAATTGTATTTTTAAAATTTGGAGAAGCTGGATTTTGGATAATTTCATCAATTTCTTTCTGTGTATTTTTAATTGCTTCTTTAAAAGCCGGCTTATAATTTTCCTCCCGGATCTTCGAAAAAGGAGGAACTTCAAAATTTTTTAAAAGCGGGTTTTTGAGTGCCATAAAAAGGGTAAATTTTAAAGGCTAAAATACGCATTCATTTAGAGTTGCTTCCTTCTGCCCTGAGGTTTAAGTTTTTCTTATTAATTCGATTTCTCTACCGATGAATCGGGAGCTGATTCTGATGAAACATTAAGAGAAATCTGAAGATGTACTTCGCAATCGGGATTTTATAAGCTAATGGGGAAGGATCGTTTTTTCTCAATAATGGAATAATAGCGTGGGCTTATATTTTTAAAAATAATATAATAATCTAATAATCAATAAATTATGTATTTTACGTTATTAGAGAATGGGGGAGTGATTTTTTGTCGCCAAGAAGAAGCATTTTTATAGAAATTATTTTTTAATTTAACAGTGTTAAATAAGCGTGTAAACGAATGGTTAGAAAGAAGAAAAAACAGCATGAGAATTTGGGAGTAAATATTTTATCGGCGGCTAAAAAGCTCTTTTTAGATCACGGATACCGGAATACGTCATTGCGAAAAATTGCTGCGGAAGTGGGAATTAGCCCAACGACAATCTATCTGTACTATAAAGATAAAGCCGATGTTGTACATGCCTTGCATCAGGAGGGGTTTAAAATTCTGGCCGAGCAGTTTAAGACCCTCAAAAATGTAAGCGATCCTTTTGAGCGGCTAAAAGCAATGGGCCGATGTTATATCAATTTTGCTTTTGAGAATCGGGATTTTTATGAAATTATGTTTATCATGCAGGAGCCGTTGGAACATATCGCGACAAGAAATAATAAGGAAGAGGAATGGGTCTGGAGAGAGGGTGAAGAAGCGTATGAAGCGTTGCTTTCTGTCGTTGCCGATTGCCGGGAGGCAGGTTACTTTAAAGAATATAAAGTGTCACAAATGGCCCTTCTGTTGTGGGCCAACCTGCATGGGATGTGTGCTTTGAAGAACAACGGACATTTGGATTTATTGGCTCAAACCATGGAGGGGGAACCCACGGTTTCAGATTTGATTTATAATACTTTTGAACTTTATGTTCAAATTGTTCAAAAAGTGTAAACTTTGAATATGTTGTTAACGCTGTTAATCAACCTTTGAGGTAAGGCAATAAAATGACATTCAATTTTTGAATTCTCAATGCGAGCCCGGTTGAATTTATATCCTTACGGGAGTGTTGTTGTCGATGCCTTTTTCTTAAAAAGCAAATAGTCCATAGAAAACACACCTCCTCCTGTAATCATCAAGGCGATATAGGAAAGAAGGTAGAAGAGCCGAAGTTCCAGAATGGCAAATCCGTCACCGAAGTGATGTGCCAGAATAACTAAAAAATTGATTGTTAGGATGGCTGCAGCGGGTCGTGTAAACAATCCCAAAATCAATAAAATTGCACAGATTCCTTCGGCGAATGCTGCCAAGTAGAAAGAAAGCTCATTTCCAATTCCGATGGGATCCATAAATTGAATTTCCTCTCCACTAAAGATTACCGATAGTTTACCAAAACCATGGCCGTACAGGAGTATAAAACCAAAAACGATACGGAATATAAAAATTCCGAAATCTTTACTGTACTTCCAGTCTGTAAACAAAAATTTCATCGTGATACGGTTTAAAACAGGTGAAATTAATAATTAGCAATAATACTAATGTTTAGAGAATGAGGAATACATTTATCTGTTTTTTAACGATTTGTACAAAGACTTACCAGAATAATAGCAGCATTGAATTGATGGATTTTGTGAGGAATACTAAAAATCTCTGTTTTAGGTTTCGATAAGATGGTCGTTCAGAGGTCTTTTGCTCCACGCGTTAGAACAGGTTTATTTCCTTAGTGCGAAACTTCTGTAAATCTGTAAATATGAATTGATTTCATTTTACAGCTCGTAGTCACACTGATCTTAAGTTTCTTAATTTAAAATTATATTTTGTTAAATGCGGCGAATGAGTCGTTTCAGAATTTTGCGGTTTTGTACCTGTCTCCTGTTTTTATAAAGCTATAAAAAAAGCTGTCCCGGATATCCGGGACAGCCCTACCTTGAACTCATCGAACTTAAACCTTATCCAATCTCGATAAGTCGTTTTGGGGTTACCTTAGCTTCTTCGCGTTTTGGTAATTCGATGTTAAGAACACCGTCCACATAGTTGGCGGTAATCTTGGAGTTGTCAATACTATCCGGGAGGTTGAAAGAGCGTTTAAAAGAACGATAACTGTATTCACGTCGGGTGAATTTTTCATCCTTATTTTCATCTTTGTGCTCTTCCTTTATTTCCGAAGAAATCGTCAAGAGGTTTTTGTCCAATTCAATTTCGAAATCCTCTTTCTTCATGCCCGGAGCAGCTACTTCAACATGAAAACGATCATTTGATTCTTTGACGTTAACGGCTGGAATATGAGTTCCGATGTGGTTGATACGATCATTACTCGGTAGCCAGTCGCTATTAAATAAGTCGTCAAAAACAGAGGGTAGCCAATTGTCTCTTCTTACTAAGCTCATAATATCTAAATTTTAAAGTTACTATTCATTGTTAATTCACTATGCTAATGAGCAAATTAAATGCCAGCCGGAAAATAAGACAAAATGACATTAATTATTGTTTTTTACATGACAATATGACAAAAAGTATATGAAATGGTGGACAAAACTTCATTTTTGAGGTGTTGAAGTTTGCAGATAGTTTATGTTTGTAGTCTAAAATTGTGAATATGGGGTTGACTAACAATGACATTTTTAAAAAACTTCGGGTTGCGCACAAATTGACCAATAAAGACATTGTAAAAATTTGTGCTCTGAATGGTTTTACGGTTACAGAGAGCGAACTGGGAGCCATTTTTAGGCGGGAGGATCATCCGAAATATGTGGAATGCGGGGATCAATACCTGCGAAATTTTTTGGATGGACTTATTATATACCTTCGTGGCCCCAAACCGACTGGCAAAAAGAAACCTCATAAAAAGAAGTATCATTCTAAGTCTCAAAACAATCCCAAGTTTAAGCATAAGGGGAACCATAGCCGGAGACCGCGAATCAACCGACCGAAAAAGGATTAAAAGCAGAGATTTTATATTTTCTGTGATTAGCTGTGGAATAATCGTGATTTTGTTGCCCTAATTTCAACGGTCAAACAGCGGCATGGAGAACCCCAAAAGAAGTACTTATTAGGTTAGGCTTCAGAGCAAATTCTCCATAGGCGAATAAACTCCGCTCTTTAATCCGAGACAAGCTCTCCATCTGGCGGGTAGGTCGGATTAAGCTCGGCCTTTTCGACCGAGGCTAACCCCATGAGGGAGGATTAAACGCATGAATTAAGCAGGGTGGAAGCGACCTCTAAAATACAATTGAGGAGTCGTCCGGAGGGTAATTGTGGCTATAGGAGACCGAGTTCGAGTCTTCCTTCTTCGCTGATCAATTCTTGGGACCAGGGCGGATCAAAAGTAAGTTCTAAATCCACTTCATTGACCCCGTCAACGGAGCGAACTTTTTCCTTGACTTCGGCCGGTAAACTTTCGGCTACCGGGCAGTTTGGGGTTGTTAAGGTCATCAATACCTTGACGTTGTAATTTTCTTCATTGACCATGACGTCATAAATTAGCCCTAATTCATAGACATCGATAGGGATTTCGGGGTCATAACAGGTCTTTAATACTGCAATTATTTCTTCTCCAAGCTGATTTACATCTTTTGCCATAGTAGTGTTCTTTTTAGTTCATTTTTGCCTGATAGTTAATGGCATACAGTTTAATTTTTTCGATCATACTGAGTAATCCGTTTGCACGGGTAGGGGATAAATGCTCTTTGAGGCCGATCTCATCAATAAAATCGGTATCGGCTTCTAAAATATCCTTGGGGGTTTGTCCCGAAAAGGTACGGATTAAGATAGCGATGATTCCCTTGGTAATAATGGCATCACTATCCGCTGTAAAATAGAGTTTCCCATCTTTCATTTGTGGCTGAACCCAGACTCGACTTTGACATCCTCGAATGAGCTTGTCATCCGTTTTATAACGTTCTTCAATTAACGGTAAAGATTTTCCCAGGTCGATCATATATTCATAACGTTGCATCCAATCGTCAAAAATGGCGAATTCATCGACTATTTCGTCCTGTATTTCTTTTATACTACTCATTTCCTGCTGATTTTATGGCTTTAAGTATAAGATTTCCTTCTTCATTGTAAAAATAAATTTTATTTTTCTCAATCCGATAGGTTTTTAGGTTTCTTAAACTTAATAAAAAATCTCGTTCTGTTTTCATGTGATTTTGACAGTACCGTTTGGTGACCCGTGCCGGTCCGGTTTCCATTCTATTTTCCTGGATCTTCAATGGAGCACTGTAGGAATTACATCCGGTAAAACCGCTTACTTTTTTTTGGTCGATATTAAAGCGGAGGGTCGGGGTTTTAGGAGAATGATAATCGACTCCGAAGAGGAAAACTACATTGTACGTATCATGGGCTAAAACCGGGGAAGAGGTGGATGATTTCTGACCTTTACAGGAGGACATGGCGAGAAGCAGTAAGATTGTAGTCTCTAATTTCAAGATAGCATTCCTTTTGCTTTCTTCACAGCGTTAACAAAGAAATCTACTTCTTCCTTCGTATTGTAAAAAGCCAGCGAAGCTCTTGCTGTTCCCGGGATTTTATAAAAGTCCATAAGGGGCTGGGCACAGTGATGTCCGGTGCGAATGGCAACTCCCATTTTGTCGATGATCGTTCCGATATCATAAGGATGCAGTCCCTCAATATTAAAGGAAATAACAGCTGTTTTATGGGGTGAAGTGCCGTAAATGCGGAGTCCTTCGATCTCCAACAATTGCTCGGTAGCATATTCTAAAAGTTCATGTTCATACCGGGCAATGTGATCCATTCCGATTGTATTGAGATAATCGACGGCCTTTCCATAGGCAACGGCTCCACAAATATTGGGTGTTCCGGCCTCAAATTTTTGAGGTAACGGGGCATAAGTGGTTTTTTCAAAGGTAACCTGATCGATCATTTCACCTCCTCCCTGATATGGCGGAAGTTTATCGAGCCAGCTCTCTTTTCCATAGAGGAATCCGATTCCTGTTGGGCCACACATTTTGTGTCCCGATGCCGTGTAAAAGTCAACGTCTAACTCCTGCATATCCACTTTTAGATGCGGGACGGCCTGCGCTCCATCCAGTAGGATTGCTGCACCGTGTCGATGTGCTTTTTGGATGATTTTCTCTACGGGATTGATCGTCCCCAAGGCGTTTGAAACGTGGTTGATAAAAACTATTTTGGTTTTATCGGTGATGATGGAATCGATATCTGATAATTCCAGTTCGCCCTCTTCCGTAATCGGTATGACCCGCAGTTTGGCTCCGGTTTTCTCACAGGTAATTTGCCAGGGTACGATATTAGAATGATGCTCCATCGCCGATACTACGACTTCGTCTTCTGCCGTCAACAATGAGGTAAATCCACTGGCAACCAAATTGATTCCGTGGGTAGTGCCGGCAGTAAAGATAATCTCCTTCGCCTTTTTGGCATGGATGTGTTTTTGCAAAGTTTTACGGGCTTCTTCATATAACTCTGTCGCTTCTTGAGAAAGTGCATGAACCCCGCGATGAATATTGGCATTATAATGATGGTAATATTCGGTTATTGCATCGACCACCTGATTCGGAGTTTGGGAAGTCGCGGCATTATCAAAATAGATCAGCGGTTTCCCATTGACTTTGCGAGAAAGAATGGGGTAATCTCTTCTTATTTTTTCTACATCTATGGGCACTTCCAACGTGTTTTTCATAATCTGCTTTTTAATCGTCCAACAATTCCGAGTCGAAATCCATTTTCACACCCAATTTCTTAGAGATGTAATTATCAATTTGCGTCTTTAGTTCAGGAATTTTAACTGAATTCAAAACACTGATACAGAAGGCATACATCATTAAGGCCCTGGCTTCTTTTTTGGGGACACCACGAGTTTGCAGATAGTACAATGCTTCTTTTTCAATTTGTCCTACGGTACAACCATGGCTGCAAAGCACGTCATCGGCATAAATCTCCAGTTGTGGTTTAGCATGAGCTATGGCCCGGTCGCTTATCAAGATATTATCGCTTTTCTGATAACCATCGGTCTTTTGTGCGATCTTATCGACCAGAATATAGCCGTCAAAAACGCCGTGTGAGCGATCGTCAAACATGCCTTTGTAGTCCTGATGGCTTTCATTATTGGGCTGAATGTGATGCACAAAAGTATTGTGATCGACATGTTGCTTTCCTTCGAGAATAGTGACTCCCTTAAAAGTGGTATTCAGGTATTCGGCATTCTGAGAAGCATACAGATTGTTGCGGGTTAATTTTCCTCCGAAAGAAAAGGTATGTACAAAAACTTCAGATTCATTTCCGTGTTGATCGACAAAGGTGTTATCGACCAGGGAGGAAGTATATTGGTCGTTTTGAATCTTATAATAATCGACTACAGCATGTTTTGCAGCTGTAATTTCGGTAACGGAATTGGTTAGGGTTGCATTATCGTTTAAACTTTGATGACGCTCAATCACCTTAACCTGTGCGTTTTCTTCGGCAATTACCAGATTTCTGGGCTGAAGCATTACGGCATCTTCCTTTCCGGTTGAGAAATATAGGATTTGAACGGGTTTGTTGACGACCGCACTTTTTTCGACATGGATGTAAACACCTTCCCGGGAAAAAGCCGTATTAAGAGAGCGAAAACGATCCCGATCTACCTTTGGGGCTATCGTATCAAAATAGGTATCTACAATTTCACTTTCCTCTTCAAAGGCTTTTGAAAGCGGGATGATCCTGTATTGGTCTTCCCTTGTAGGCGAAGACAGGCTTTCTACAAAATGCCCGTCAACGAATACCATTCGATAGCTGTTCAAGCCTGGGGTGAGATAAGGGGCTATATCGTCTTCCCGAAGGGTGTTCTCATCTTTTGGGAAGAGATTATAATCCTCCTTTAAAACTGGCCGCAGCGAGGTATATCGCCAGGTTTCTTCCTTTTTGGTGGGAAATCCATTTTCTACGAAATAGGCAATGGACTTTTCCCGAAGCGGAAGAAATCGGTCATTTTTATGCTGCTCTGCTGCTTGTTGATATGATGTTATTAATCTTTCTTTTAAATCCATGATTTTATAATCAAACGATTGCGGTTATCAAATAACCTAAATTCTTATTTTTGATCGAATAGGAAGTGATTTAAGCTTCCTGAAGCTGATTGTTCAACCAGTCGTATCCCTTTTCTTCCAATTCTAAAGCGAGATTCTTATCGCCGGTTTTTACGATCTTCCCGTCGATGAGTACGTGTACAAAATCGGGGATGATGTAATTTAGCAGGCGTTGGTAGTGGGTAATGACCAAAGCGGCGTTGTCGTCACGATGGAGTTTGTTGACCCCGTCTGAAACGATTCTCAAGGCGTCGATATCCAACCCGGAGTCTGTTTCGTCAAGAATAGAAAGTTTTGGATTGAGCATCGCCATTTGAAAAATTTCGTTCCTTTTTTTCTCACCTCCGGAAAACCCTTCATTGAGGTACCGTTGTAAGAATTTACGATCAATGCCCAATAATTCGGAATTCTTCTTGAGCTGGGCCATTAATTCTTTCCCGCTGATGTCGTCTTCTCCTTTGGCATTGCGAAGGGCATTGATGGCCGTACGCATAAAATTCATTACCGATACTCCCGGAATCTCAACAGGATACTGAAAGGACAGGAAAATCCCTTTTTGAGCTCGTTCGTCAGGGCTGAGATCCAAAATATTTTCACCTTCAAAAAAGATTTCTCCTTCGGTAATTTCATAGGCTTCATTTCCTGCAATCACATTGGCCAACGTACTTTTTCCTCCGCCATTGGGGCCCATGATGGCATGTTTTTCACCGGCATTTATTTCTAAATCAATTCCTTTTAATATCTCATTGCCTTCAATATGGGCATGTAAATTCTTAATCTTTAACATGTTTCTTATCGTTTTAATAGGGTGTTCAGAATTTTATTAATTTGATAGTATGGTTAACCTACAGAGCCTTCAAGAGAGATTTCTAATAATTTTTGGGCTTCAATAGCAAACTCCATAGGCAATTTTTTCAATACTTCCTTTCCAAATCCATTGACGATTAGCGCGATGGCTTTTTCATCGTCAATACCGCGCTGGTTACAATAGAAGATCTGATCTTCCCCGATTTTACTTGTTGTAGCTTCGTGTTCCAGTTGAGCGGTCGGGTTTTTGATTTCAACGTAGGGGAAGGTATGCGCTCCACATTTATTACCCATCAGCAAAGAATCGCATTCGGTGCGGTTACGGGCACCGTCTGCATTTCGGCCTATACTCACTTCTCCGCGGTAACTGTTTTGTGAATGGCCGGCCGAGATTCCTTTAGAAATAATTGTACTTCGCGTGTTTTTACCAAGATGGGTCATCTTGGTACCGGTATCGGCTTGTTGATGATGGTTGGTTACTGCGATGGAGTAGAATTCACCCACCGAGTTGTCTCCTTTCAGAATACAACTGGGGTATTTCCAAGTGACCGCACTTCCGGTTTCGACTTGTGTCCAGCTGATTTTTGCGTTTTTCTCACAAAGACCGCGCTTGGTCACCAGGTTTAATACGCCGCCGTTTCCATCTTTGTCGCCCGGATACCAGTTTTGAACCGTACTGTATTTGATTTCGGCTCCGTCTAAAGCAATAAGCTCAACTACAGCAGCGTGAAATTGATTTTCATTTCGGCTTGGTGCCGTACAACCTTCGAGATAACTTACATAACTGTCTTCGTCAGCAATGAGGAGAGTTCGCTCAAACTGACCGGTTCCTCCCTGATTAATGCGGAAGTAGGTAGAAAGTTCCATTGGGCAACGCACTCCTTTTGGAATATAGCAGAAAGACCCATCACTAAAAACGGCAGAATTTAAGGCGGCTTCAAAATTATCGGTCTTGGGAACGACCGATCCCAAATATTTTCGTACTAAGTCGGGGTATTCCTGTATGGCTTCTGAAATCGGGCAGAAGACAATCCCCTTTTCCTTCAGCGTTTTTTGAAAAGTTGTGGCTACCGAAGTCGAGTCCATTACAACATCTACGGCAACTCCTGCCAATCGTTTTTGCTCATCCAAAGAAATTCCCAGTTTTTTGAAAGTGTCTAATAACTCGGGATCAACCTCGTCCAAGCTGTCATATTTGGCTCCTTTGGTAGGGGAGGAATAATAGGATATACCTTGATAATCAGGTTCTTTGAAATGGACATGCGCCCAATTTGGAAGTTTCATTTTCTTCCAGATTTCCAATGCATCCAATCGCCATTCCAACAGCCATTCGGGTTCGTTTTTCTTTTTGGAAATTAAACGTACGGTTTCCTCATTTAAGCCGGGAGGAATGGTATCTGACTCAATATCGGTATAGAATCCATATTCATATTCCTTGGTTTTCAACTCCTTTTTCAGATCGTCTTCAGTATATTTTGCCATAATCTTTTGATTCTTAGATTTAGAACTAAAACAATTGTAATCCTGTTTTTGTAATCGCTACAAAGATAAGGTGAAGAATGCTGATAAGCAATTTATTTAGAAGTATTCTAATTAACTCGGTTCTAAATTAGGAATATATTTGTAAATAATTGTTTTACAAATAGGTATGAGATTTATTTTATTATATAGACTGAATAAAAATAATCGTTGTGGTTGATCTTGTTTTTTGCCGTGAAGAATGTATATATAGGCATCGACTTCTACTGGTCATTGGAGGAAAGTGTACGAAGGCTGTGATTACTTTGTTCTTCTCGAGACAAAACCATATCTATTGATGAATAGAATTGCTTGAGAGAAATTTTACGGGTGCAGCGATTTCTATTTTGATATAATCCTTTGGATTTTTCTTAAAAAAAGAGATTCCCGCCTGCGCGGGAATTAAAAGTGGAGAATATCGGATTCGAACCGATGACCTTTTGGCTGCCAGCCAAACGCTCTAGCCAACTGAGCTAATCCCCCGAGAGAATAAATTTGAGCGACAAAAGTAATTATAAATTTCATTCCCAAAAACTTTTATAGTAATTATTCTTCGAGGTTATTTAAATTTTTCTATGGACTTTCAAAAAACTGACTACAGTCGCGGGTAATTATTAATGCAATTGGATTACCATAAAAGTCATGATCCGAAATAATAATAGCGGTATTTTATGGAAGGTTTTGCTTGAACCCCAAAAAATTAAATAATCGTATGGAAAAATAAAAAATATAAATAATATTCGTTGGCGAGATAAATATTTTTATATATTTGCTCCCATATGAGACCATGAAAATGTATTTATACAACAACATAATGCAAGCTATGATGATGCGAAACGATTCGCAGGGCTTGTGTTATGGAAGAAAATAAGATAAATTTCAACTCCTAAAAAGCCCTTGCAATCGCAGGGGTTTTTTTATGGATTGATTTTTCCTGATTCTTAAAGAGGATCAATAAAATAGAAACACGATGAAGTTATACGAAACTATGGTAATGGGAATGATGCCAATGAACATGATGATGTTCCAGCCTCCTGATGCCGATAGTTAGTAAGTCAACAAGTATTAAAACTGAATTCTGAACCCTTTTGGCAGCTCCAAAAGGGTTTTTTTATGGCTTTTTATGAGGGAGCAGCCAATTCTATACAGAACGAAGCGACATTCGAAAATAGGAATATGAAAATTACTGAAATTTTAGAACAGAAGTCAAAGACCAACCGATTGATTTCATTTGAGATTCTTCCCCCAAGACGCGGGAAAAGTATCGAAAGCATTTATAAGATTCTGGATCCCTTAATGGAGTTTAAACCTCCCTTTATCGATGTTACTTATCATCGGGAAGATTTTGAGTATAAGGAAATTCCCAATGGCTATTTCGAAAAAATTGCAGTTCGAAAACGCCCGGGAACAGTGGGAATTTGCTCGGCTATTAAGCATCGTTATCAAGTAGAGACCGTGCCGCATCTGATCTGTGGCGGATTTTCGCGATGTGATACCGAGAGTGCTCTGATTGATCTTAATTTTTTGGGGATTCATAATGTTTTGGCTTTGCGTGGCGATCCTTCCCGCTTTGAAAAACGATTTACCGCCAAGCAAGGCGGGCACCATCTGGCTATTCAACTGGTTGATCAGATTGCAGCCATGAATAAGGGGCGATATCTCGATGAAGAAGTGGTGAATGATTTAAAAACGGATTTCTGCGTAGGCGTGGCCGGATATCCTGAGAAACACGTGGAGGCCGCCAGTTATGAGGATGATTTATTGAATTTAAAGGCAAAGGTAGATGCCGGCGGAGATTATATCGTGACCCAGATGTTTTTTGATAATCAGGCCTTCTTCAAGTTTGTGGAAGATTGCCGGGCGATTGGAATTACAGTTCCCATTATTCCGGGAATTAAACCGCTTACGCGAGCCCGGCAGCTCAAGTCCATTCCGATTAACTTTTTTATCGATTTTCCCAACGACTTTGTGCAGGAGATTAAAAAATGTAAAAACCCTCAAAGTGTTCGTCAAGTCGGTGTAGAATGGTGCATTACCCAAGCTAAAGAGCTCTTTGAAAAGGGAGTGCCTTGCATACATTTATACACTATGGGAGATCATAAGACGATTTCCAAAATCTGTTCCGAGGTTTTATAACCAGTTATCATATAGAATCATCGTATTGTTTAATCCTAAATCTAAAACAAAATGAAATTTAACACAAAACTTGTACAACGCGAAGCCGAGCCCCACACTAAATCTGTGGTCGCTCCATTATTTTTAACCTCGACTTTTGAACAAAAGGCACCGGGTGAAACCTATACGGAATTTGAATATTCAAGAGGGGGGAACCCCACCCGTAAACGGTTGGAGGATACCATAGCCAGAATTGAAAACGGAACTCGTGGATTTGCCTTTGGCTCTGGCATGGCGGCCATTGAAAGTGTAATCAAACTGTTGTGTCCCGGAGATGAAATTATTGTCGGAAAAGATCTTTATGGCGGTACCTACCGGCTGTTTGTCGATTTTTATCAGAAATACGGACTGAAGTTTCACTTTGTCGATTTTGATAAAATTGCTCATGTCAAACAGAAAATCAATGAGAATACACGTTTAATCTGGATTGAAAGTCCGACCAATCCTTTATTGAAACTGGTTGATATTAAGGCCGTGGCCCAACTCCTTGAAGGACGAGATACCTTGCTCGCTGTCGATAATACCTTTGCCTCTCCTTATCTCCAGACTCCGATAGATTTTGGAGCCGATATCGTTATGCATTCGGCCACAAAGTATCTGGGAGGACATTCTGATGTGGTGGCCGGACTGTTAGTTTGTAAAGATGAAGAATTGGCTGAAAAATTACATTTTATCCAATATGCCTCCGGTGCCATCCTTGGACCGCACGATTCCTTTTTGATTTTACGAGGGATCCGGACCTTATCCGTGAGAATGGAACGACATTGTAAAAACGCTTTGCAAATAGCTTGTTGGCTCGAGGGGCACCCGGCAGTTTCCCAAGTGTATTATCCGGGATTGAAATCTCATCCCCACTATGAACTGGCTTGCCGGCAGATGAATGACTTTGGAGGCGTAGTCTCCTTTAAATTTAAGTCGGGGAAAAAGGCCGATGCCTTTGCCTTTTTAAAAGAGCTGAAGATTTTTATGCTCGCTGATTCCTTGGGAGGTGTGGAATCATTGGCTAATTATTCGGCCACGATGACCCATGCTGATGTTCCCGAAGAAAAGCGGCTGGAGCTTGGAATCACGGAAGACCTCATTCGACTCAGTGTGGGAATAGAAGATATAGAGGACCTGATCGAAGACCTTGATCAGGCATTTTCCAGCAGTGCAAAGGCCGTTGAAACCCCTGAATTGGTACATCACAAGTAATCTTAAATCCTATAATTTAATTTTAATACCTATACAAACATGAAAACACACAATCTTGGCTATCCGCGAATCGGAAGTAAAAGAGAATTAAAAAGAGCCTGTGAGAAATACTGGGCCGGAAAAATCACCAAAGAAGAGCTGGAGGAGACCGCTCATCAGATTAAAATTCACAATTGGCAGTTACAAAAGGAAGCTGGGCTGGATCTTATTCCTTCCAATGATTTTTCTTTTTACGATCAGGTTTTGGACTGGAGCCTGACGGTAGGTGCCATCCCGCATCGCTTTGAGGCATTGGCCGGAAACAAGAACACTGACGAGCGGGAGCTGTATTTTGCCTTGGCTCGCGGATATCAGAAAGACGGGTTGGATATAACCGCCGTTGAAATGACCAAATGGTTTGATACCAACTATCATTATTTAGTTCCCGAATTCTACAAAAATCAGGAATTCCAGTTGTATTCTACCAAAATTATTCGGGAATACAAGGAGGCACAAGAGGCCGGGATACAAACAAAACCTGTGATACCGGGTCCGGTTTCTTATCTGCTGTTGGGAAAGGAAAAGGAAGAAGGCTTTCATCGTCTCGATTTGTTGGAAAATTTATTGCCGGTTTATATTGAGGTACTGCAACAACTAAAAGAGGCAGGAGTAGAATGGGTGCAATTTGATGAACCTTTCCTCGGATTAGATTTGGAGCAGCAGGCAAAAACAGCTTTGGAGAAAGCGTATGCTACAATTCGGAATCAGTTTCCGGACGTAAAAATTCTGATTGCTACTTATTTTGAGGGGTTAAAAGATAATTTGAACCTTGCCGCTAATCTTCCAATAGATGCACTTCACTTGGATTTGGTACGAGCTCCTGAGCAGTGGGAAGAAGCTTTAAAAGTAATCCCCGAAGAATTATCACTTTCACTGGGGCTTATCGACGGGCGCAATATTTGGAAAAACGATTATTCTAAGTCTTTGCAAGTGATTCGGCAGGTTGTGGAAAAATTAGGAACAGACCGTGTTTTGCTTGCCCCTTCTTGCTCGTTACTTCATGTTCCTTGTGATTTGGATTTGGAGCAGAAATTGGAGGCTGAAATTAAGCAATGGCTGGCTTTTGCAAAACAAAAAGTAAAAGAAGTAACGGATCTCAAGATTATATATTCGGAGCAACAACAAGGGACGAGTTCCGATCGACTAAAAGAAAATCAAGCGGCAATAGCTTCCAGAAATGCATCTGATCGGATTCATCGTAAAGAAGTGAAGGATCGGGTGAGCACTATTTCAGCTGGAGATACAAAGCGTAAAAGTGCATATAGGATACGTCGTGAAGCGCAACGTCAAGCCCTTGATATTCCTTTATTTCCGACGACCACTATTGGTTCTTTCCCACAAACCAAGGAAGTGCGCAAATGGCGATCGGCTTTTAAGAAAGGGGAGTTAACGGCCAAAGAATACGATACCTTGTTGAAGCAAGAAACCGAACGAGTGATCCGATGGCAGGAAGAAATCGGGCTGGATGTGCTGGTTCATGGTGAATTTGAACGAAATGACATGGTAGAGTATTTTGGAGAACGCCTTGAGGGTTTTGCCTTTACGCAATATGGATGGGTTCAGAGCTACGGGAGCCGGGGCGTGAAACCTCCGATTATTTTTGGCGATGTTTATCGTCCTAAACCTTTGACAGTATATTGGTCGGCTTATGCGCAGTCTCTGACAGATCACTATGTAAAAGGAATGCTCACCGGGCCGGTAACGATTTTACAATGGTCTTTTGTCCGTGATGATCAGCCTCGTTCAACCACCTGTACACAATTGGCCTTGGCCATTCGAGATGAGGTGATCGATTTGGAAAAAGCAGGAATTAAACTGATTCAGATTGATGAACCGGCATTACGAGAAGGCTTGCCCCTGCGACGTGCCGATTGGGATAATTACTTAGAATGGGCCGTCCGGGCTTTTCGGACTGCTGCTTCGGGAGTTCAAAATAAAACCCAGATTCATACCCACATGTGTTATTCTGAATTCAATGATATCATTGAACATATTGCAGGGTTGGATGCGGATGTAATTACCATTGAATGTTCCCGGTCACAGATGGAATTGTTAGATGCTTTTGCCGAATTTAAATACCCGAATGAAATAGGGCCGGGAGTATATGACATCCATTCGCCTCGTGTTCCTTCAAAAGAGGAAATTACCCATCTCTTAAGGAAAGCCGGAGCGGTAATACCCGCAGAGCAATTATGGGTGAATCCCGATTGTGGCTTAAAGACGCGTCATTGGGAAGAAACAGAAAAAGCTTTAAAGGAATTGGTGGAGGCGGCTCGGGAAATTCGTAAGGACGCAGCTGTAGAGGTGTAAAGGAAGCCGACTAACGAATAAACGGGCATCTGATTTTGGAATCATTTGCCCGTTTTTACAAAAAATAGAAAATGAATCCCGTCTTGACTAAGGAAGGACTGCAATCTTTCCCTTGATATGCCCGTCTTCTAAACTCTGATGCGCTTTCCGGATATCTTTCATCGCATATTTTTGGGAAATATGAGGATTCATAACACCGGTTTTTAATAAATCGGCAACAGCGTTGAGATCGGTAGGATTAGCTTTCATGATAAACCGAATACCCGTTTTCCCATCAGCTTTAGCCTTTTCTACAACCTTTTCATTGGTTGCGGAGGGGATAGAGATTATCATCCCGCCTTTTTTTAGGGTTTTGAGCGATCGATCGATATAACTCCCTCCAATTAAATCAAAGACTACATCCATTTTTTCGGGAAGCACTTCCTCAAATTTTTCATTTTTATAGTCGATGATGACATCGGCTCCCAGTTTTTTTACAAACTCGTGTTTTTCTTTAGATGCAGTGGCATATACAGTGGCTCCCAGATGTTTTGCAATCTGCACGCCGAAATGCCCCACGCCGCCGGAGGCCGCATGGATTAATATCTTTTTTCCGGGTTTTAAATCGGCATTGAGAGTTAGGGCCTGATAGGCGGTGAGAGCAGCGATATTACTGACGGCAGCTTCCGCAAAATCTATGTTTTCGGGGATGAGGCATAAATCGTTCTCTCGGGCTACAAAATAGTCGGCATAAGTTCTTCCAAATTTTGGAAATCCGATGATGCCGAATACGCGATCTCCCTTTGAAAATGAATGGATATCGGTTCCCGTCTCTTCTACGATTCCGCTGGCATCCCAGCCTAAAATACAGGGAGGATCATTCAATAGTTTTTGACTAAAAGGATTTCCTTTTCGGGTTTTTACTTCTATAGGATTAATACTAAAAGCTTTGGTTTTAACCAGAATCTCATCGTGATGAATATCCGGTTTTTCGAGCTCTTCTATCTGAAGCTGAGAAACAGCTCCTGTATCTTTTAAAATTACGGCTTGCATATTTTTATTTTAAATTTTTTTCCGGAGGCACTTTGCGGGTGGCAATTGGTCTTCTTCTTCCATTCAATCCACTTCCTTTTCAATAAAAGGGATTTCCGGATTGAATATTTCCAAGATAAGGTCTTTTAGTATTTTCTGAAAAGACTTTAATATATTCTTATTAATTTCGGTAATCCTGTCGCTCTTTTTCCTGCCGAATTGAAAATTCATAAAACCTCCTTTCCGGTTTTTAAAAGAGATGATTCCCGCTTGGGCTGTGTTATATTGAGATTGGTTGAGGTACATAGAAGAATAGCACAATACCTGGAATGCCTTACTATATTTGTAATCTTCGATTAATTCTCTCCAATCTTTGATTTTTAAATCTCGGGCTTCCACTTTTCCGGTTTTATAATCCACAATGCGGAGTTGATTGTTCACTTCATCCACTCGATCCACTTTTCCTCTTAGGGCCACGGGAAAAGCCAATTTGGGGATGGTTAATTCCTGCCGAAGTTCGGCACTTTCAATCATTAATATTTTTAGAGTTTCTCCATTTTTGATATGTTCCTCTTCGTCTTTTAAAAAGTTATTAATAAAGCGTTTGGCAACTTCTTTAATAATCAAGTTTTTCCCGCTATCCAACGGAGCCTCCCCGTAGTGTTTTTGGAATTGTCGAGTGACTTCAGAATCTATTTTTTTAGACATGGCCTGAAGATCCTCGATAGTAAGGGTCTTGTTTTCAAAAGGTCGATAAAAGCTTTCTAACGCTCCATGAACGGCGGTTCCCAATGTATTTGCAGCGATGGTTTCTTCGACCTCATCGGGATCTTTGATGTCCAGTACATAGTTTTTATAAAATTTGATGGGATTCCGGATATAAGTCGTCAACGCTGAAGGAGAGAAGCCTCGGGTCGCCTGTTGCTTTAATAATTCGATGATTTTGGGAGATTTGGGGATTTCCTTTAGACGGTTGCCCGTTCTCGCGATACCCGGAGTTCTGATCGACTCCTTAAAATCAAAGGATCGCGGTCGTTCTACCTCCAGTTGCGTGATAAATCGGCTTTTTTCTCCTGCATGAAGACCCGACTTTTCCGTATTGTAGAGGATATAGATTTTTCGGGCACGTTGTAACAGCCGGTAAAAATGGTAGGTATAGATGGCATCTTTTTCCCGGTAGGTGGGAAGTTTATACTGCTTTTTTAACGCATAAGGAATAAAAGAATTGACTGATTTTCCCGAAGGGAGAATTCCTTCGTTTACAGATGTTAGAATGACCGTTTCATAGTTTAGAGCCCGGGTTTCCAACATCCCCATGATTTGTAGGCCTTGAAATGGAGAGCCTTCAAAATCTATTGATTCCTCCTGGAGAATGTCTTTATACAAACGGTGTAAAGTAGTAATTTGAGATACCGACCCATATTCGTTCAGAAGGTTGTGAAGTTTTTGGAAAACGCGATTGAAATGGAAGAGATACTCTGTTTCTAAAGGGAATTTTTCACTGTTTTTAGGCCGTAAGAGAAGAATCAACTCGCGTACTGCTCGTAAGAATTGTTCAGTGTCATTTTCGTAATTGGAAAAACAGAGCTCGATGATTTTTTTGTTCTTACTTCCCTGAACCAATCCCATTAATTTTTGGACGCCAACAAACGTTCGGTTCCCCTTGACGATATATTCTTGCAGTGTTTTTCCCGCATTGCCGAATGCCGGCTTGAGAGTGGGATGACTGAGGAGGTCAAGGATGTTTTTGTAATAGATGCCTTTTTGTTCACTTTTCTGGATCTTGAATAGAATTTCGAAAAAGGAAGCCGGCGGGGTCATATTGAGGGTTAACCCCATCGTGATATTCGCTTGACCTACTTTTTGCGGAAGAGAATTAAGTAAGGGCAAGAGCAGCCCTTCGTCATTTAAGACCACGGCTGTATTTTCTAATTCTTCCTGTTGCAGAATTTGACCTACAGCTTTGACTTGCCCGATGTTCTTTGAAATTCCAATAATCTCGATTTTCTTTTCTGTAGAATAATGATGGCTGATACCTTCAAAAGGATGGTTCTTAAAATAGGGCCAGGAGGATTGGTAGGTTCGCGCAAAAAGTCCGGCCTCATGCCGCTGATCTTCCATAAAATATTGATCGATATCCCAGAAAATTCGTCCTCGATCTGCTGCTAACACGGTTTGGATAATCTTTTGCTCGGCATTATTTAAAGCGTTGAATCCGATAAAGATTATTTGGTGTGAGGTGCTTTTTAAATAGGTACCGATACCGTCACCGGCTTGTCGGTATAGGAGTCCCTGATAACCTTGTTTTTTGTGGAGTAATTGTTCAACATAAGCGGTGTGGTATTGGGGAAGCCGTCGCCAGAATTTTAAATAATGGGAAACCAATTCGGTTTGGGGATCAGCTAAGGCCCAATGATTGATTTCCTGAATATCACTGAGGTAACTGTAAAATTCTTCTGTGTCGATCAGATACCGATCGATTTCATTAAAATCATAGATTAAGGTTTGTGCCCAACTGTAAAAGGTTTCAAAATCTTCTACCTCTTTCTCGGGAGTATTTTTTTTATAAATTTCATAAAATTGAAAAATACTGTTGGTGTTATCAAGGCTTTCCAGATTGGTGATTTCACAAATAAACTCTTCAATACTGAAAAGTCGAGGAGCGAATCCGGAGTAATCGGTTTGTGTTTTTAAAAGTGCTCTCAAAAAACTTCCCGCTCGCTTACCGGGCAAGACAAAAGTGGTTTGGGCGAGATCTACCTCCTCCCTGAGGAGTTGCTGTAAAATATCATGTAAGAAGGAGGAATGCATAGTTACAGGTACTGGATTTTTGGATAGAAACCGGTAGGGCCTCAAAAGTATCGTTTCGCCCCGAGTGCTCGGGACGAAATAACAGATCACTCCCAAAGATCATGAGGCCACTACGTAGTTTCGTTGTATGGTGTTATATTACCCTTAAGTTTTTACCAACTTTGGTAAAGGCAGCTATAGCTTTGTCGAGGTGTTGACGAGTATGGGCAGCAGAGAGCTGTACACGGATTCGCGCCTGTCCTTTGGGAACTACCGGGTAAAAGAATCCAATGACATAGATGCCTTCTTCCAGCAACTGATTGGCCATATCTTGAGAGAGCTTGGCATCGTGCAGCATAATAGGAACGATGGCAGCATCGCCGTCAATAATTTCAAATCCTGCTTCTTTGACGCCTTTTTTAAAGTATGTGGTATTTTCTTCCAACTTATCCCGAAGTGCAGTACTGCTTTCCAATAGGTCAAATACTTTTATAGAAGCTCCTACAATACTTGGTGCCAGTGAATTGGAGAACAGGTAAGGTCTTGATCGCTGACGGAGCATATCGATGATTTCTTGTTTTCCGGTAGTGTAGCCTCCCATAGCGCCACCCAATGCTTTTCCTAAGGTTCCGGTTACGATATCTACACGATCCAATACCTTTTTGGCTTCCAGAGTTCCTTTTCCGGTAGCTCCTATAAAACCGGTAGCATGGCATTCGTCAACCATGACCAGCGCATCATACTGATCGGCAAGATCACAAATTTGGTCAAGCGGTGCTAACAACCCATCCATTGAGAAAACACCATCCGTAACAATTACTTTAAAACGAGCTCCGTCTTTTTGGGCCTTTTTTAATTGTGTTTCAAGATCCGCCATATCTCCGTTTTGATAGCGATACCTTCCAGCTTTACACAAGCGAACTCCATCGATGATGGAGGCGTGGTTGAGGGAATCGGAGATGATAGCGTCTTCTTTGGTCAGTAGAGGTTCAAATATACCCCCATTGGCATCGAAGGCGTCAGCATACAAAATGGTATCTTCAAATCCGTAGAAATGGGCTATCCGATGCTCAAGTTCCTTGTGAATATCCTGGGTCCCACAGATAAAACGCACACTACTCATCCCGTATCCGCGGGAATCGAGGGTATCTTTGGCAGCCTGAATGACCTCAGGATGGGAGGACAACCCCAAATAGTTGTTGGCACAAAAATTTAAAACGGTTTCTCCTGTACGAACCTCAATTTCGGCTCCTTGGGGAGAGGTGATGATACGCTCTTCTTTATAAAGACCCTCATCTTTGATGTTTTTTAATGTTGCTTGTAAATGAGATTTTAATTTTTTGCTGTACATCGTGTTTTTAGATTTTAATTTATATTTTTTATATTAAACTCATGAGAATGCTACAAAGGTAAGCTCCGTAGGTGCCTATAACATAACCAAAAATTGCCAAAAGTACACCCACCGGTGCCAGAGCCGGATTAAAAGCACCGGCCACAATAGGTGCTGATGCGGCTCCGCCTATATTAGCCTGACTGCCCACTGCAAGAAAGAAGAAAGGAGCTTTGGCTAATCGGGCGACCGCAAAAAGCAAGGCAGCGTGAATAATAATCCAAATTAAACCTACGAGAAACAAAGTCGGATGTTCAAAAATAGCAAGAATATTCATATTCATCCCGATGATGGCAATGAGAAAATACAATAAAACACTACCCAATCGCGAAGCCCCGTATCCTTCCAGCTTCCGCGCTTTTGTTAACGACAAAATCACACCGAAAGTTGTCGAAAGAATAACGAGCCATAAAAAGCTTGAGGTGAGGCTAAATTTTTCCAGAAAAGGAGCTTTTGCCTGAATTGTATCGGCGATATAATCGGCAAAAAACTGTGAGATTCCAACGATTGCAAAGGCTGTTCCTACTACAATAATCGTATGGGCAGTGGTGGGTAAGCGCAGGCCTTTCTCTCTTTTTTTAGACATGACCTCTTTGAGGTGGTCGATCGCAGAGCTGTCGGCCTTTAAGAAACGATCTATTTTTTGATGGATTCCGGTGCCATACAAGAGAAAGGCCAGCCAAATATTGGCAATAATAACATCAACGGCAATCATCGCCGAAAAGAGGTCAGAACTGGGCTGAAATATGGCATACATGGCCGTTTGATTGGCACTACCACCAATCCAACTCCCGGCAATGGCCGAGAGTCCGCGCCAGGTTTCTTCACTTCCTGCTCCTCCCAGAACGGAAGGATAGAAAAGGGATACCAGGTAAAGAGCAATAGGGCCACCAATGATAATCCCTACGCTTCCGGTAATAAACATCAGTCCGGCTTTTTTTCGTAATTTCCAGATTTCCTTGAGGTCAAGACCTAACGTAAATAGAACCAAACTCCCGGGTAAGAGATACTGGGATCCCATATCGTATAAATGGGAATCGGCTCCTGAGATCAATCCCGTGGAATTGAGAATTCCTGGAACAAAGTAACACAGTAACAGCACCGGGATAATGGAGTAAAATTTTTGAAGATGTTTGTTTTTACTGGTCGAGGACCAAAAGATAAGTGCTAAAACTAAAGCAAGGATACCAAAGGTAACTACGTCGTTTTTAATGAGCGGGAGCGTTAACAGCATTCAAATAAGGTTATGGGGTTTATGAAAATAGGAAGACCATGAAAAATATATCGTTGCCGGCAAGAATCGGTTGATAGGGTTTTATTTCACTTGTCTAACTTTGATTTCTTCGCTAATATAAACTAAAAATTTATACTCTATTGTATAGCCAAAGCTCTTTATAGCTTTAGCATAATCCTCGATTTGAAGGGAGTGCGAGGGATTTGGATCTCCCGTTTTATAATCGATGATAACTGCTTTATTTTCTTTTATGCAAAGTCGGTCGAGACGCTTGAATTGCCCGTGCGTTAAGATCTCCTTTTCGGTGTAAATGGTATATTGATCAGAAAAATACGGCATTAACCGGTCGTGTAAAACGATTTTTTGCAGAATACTTTGAAGCTGTTTTTGCTCCTCTTTGGCGATTGATCCGCTGGATAATCCATGTTGAAGAGTAAGGGGAATGTCGCTGGTAGTTTTGATTGTTGTAAGGAGTTGATGAATAAGATTGCCACGTTCAATCGCTGCCTCTTGTTCTGAATCCCACAATTCACCCGATTTTGTGACAATGGTTATTTGATGCTCCTCCGGTGCAGAAGAAATAAAGCTGTTGATTGTTTTTGAAGAAGTTGCCGAAGGGGGGGGAGATTGGGGGATCGGTAAACGACCAAAACGATATTGTGTTTTTTCTTCCTTCCATATTTTTTGATGCTGTAAGAAAGTTTGGAACCAAGAAGCATAGGTGTTGGGATAGGTACCCGATTTTTGGTTTGGCGTTTCCCGTTTTGTCAAAATATAAAGTTGCTCTTTTGGTCGTGTTAATGCAACATACAACACATTTATGGCATCCATTTCTTTTTCGGTCAATAGCCGTTGGTATAGTGCTTTTGGGATTTCCCCGTAATATAAAAAATCGCTGGATACAGTCGTGTTGACCATTGGGATTTTATCGCCTTCGGCCATGGGAATCCATATATTATCTTTTTGAGTGTCGTCTATCCGGGTATGGGCATACGGATAGATGACGATGGGAAACTCAAGTCCTTTCGCTTTGTGAACGGTCAGAATTTGTACGGCATTGTTCCCTTCAGGAGTAACAATGGCCAGTTTTTCTTTTTTAAGTTTCCAATATTCGAGGAATTCTGAAATTCCACCGATGTGGCGTTGCGTATATTCATAAATAAAGTCCAGAAAGAATTGAACGTAAGCATCCACTTCTTGGATTAAGTGAAACTGGCGAAGGCTGTATTCCACCGCATCATAAAGCGGTAGTTGTTCAAATTTCTGAAGATTAAAATCATATTCTTCTTGTAAAGTGGAGAAGAAGGAACTCCCGTTTCTGTCGAGTCGGGAATGGATGAATGCAAATGAAGAATCGGCAGGTGGATCTTGTTCATACAAAAAGTCGAGGATTTCAAATTTTAATGCTTTGTCGTGTGAACGTATTGAAAAATCCATCAAATTGATAAGAAAACTTACAACCAGTGAATTTTTGACCAATAAGCTTTCTGAAGAAATAATCGGAATTTCTTTTTCAGTCAGGTAATTGGCAATAGCAACGGCTTCTGCTTTTTTTCTTACAAGAATACAGATATCTCGGTACAAGGGATAATCTTTAGGGTACTTATTCGATAATTCTTCAATGATGGCATAGACCTGTTCGGGGTAAATTTCATCTTCTTCCTCCCGATTGGCGGTATCTATAAATCGGATATCGACAAGTCCTTTTTTGTGAACAGCCGGTTCTTGTCGGGCATGATTAAAGAGCCGTCGATAGGCTTCGGAATGGAGAAACCGGGCCGAATAGTCAAAAAAATCATTGTTAAAGTTGACGATGGTTTCAGAACTTCGGTAATTTTTAGGGAGATTTTCAATGTATTGATTAACAAAAAACGGATTTTCCCCGGCCGATAAGGCCATAAATTGCTCGGCTCTTCCGCCCCGCCATCGATAAATGGATTGCTTGGCGTCGCCGATAAGCGTTAGACATCCATTCTCGGCCGAAAGGCTTTCTGCGATAAGTGGCTTTAAATTTTCCCATTGCAAGACCGAAGTGTCCTGGAATTCGTCGATATAGAAAGTTGTAAAACGTTCTCCCAGACGTTCATATATAAATGGAGCGGGTTCACCTTTGATACTTTTACTTATTTTTTTATTGAATTCGGAAATCAGTAGCAGGCCTCGTTCTTCCTTGATTTGGTTAACCTCCTTCTCAATCGCCGAAAGGAGTGAGGTCGAACTTAACCGTTTGAGAATGCGTTTACAGAACTCAACCTGATAATAACAATTTTCTGATTGTTGTTGTAAATCGGCTATTTCCCTACTGATTTCATTGATTGTTTTCTTCCTATCCTCTGCTGTAGATTTTTTATAAGGAGGAGTATTTACGATATCCTCCGCCCATTTGGGATGTCCTTCCTTTTTCCAGTCGCCGGCCGCAATTCTACTAAAATGAGTTATGGTATAATGATAGAAATCACTTTCTTCCAATTGGTTTTGATTAAGCAACTTAAAAAATGCTTGCCCTGCGATCCGGCGTTCTTTTTTTAGTTTTTGTATTCGTTTTCGAAGCTGTTTTTGAAAGGCTTTAAAATCTTTTAAATCCTTCTCGCGAAGCTGATCAAGGGGTTTAAAGTTGTTTTCATTGAGGATGAGTTTGGCAATATCATTGAGGTCTTTTGTGATATCCCAACTGCGGTCTTCATCGGTTTTGGTCAGTGCAAAATCAATTAATGCCTCGGTTAGCTCGATATCGCTTCCCGCACGGGAGATAAGAAGATCAACGGCTTCTCCTAAAATTTCATCTTGTTCCAATTGGACTTCAAAATTTGCCGGAATATTAAGATCTTTAGCAAAGATTTGAAGAATTCGATGGGTAAAGCTATCAATTGTTGAGATTTCAAAACCGGCATAATTATGCAAGATGGTATTCAGTATTTGAGCCGATCGACTTTGGATTTCGTTGGTGGGCAACCCGGTTTTGATCTTGATTTCTTTAAATATTGCGATATAGGCAGAAGGTAAAGGGGACGTACTCATCCCTTTAAGCGTGTCGATAATCCGCTCCTTCATCTCGGCTACTGCTTTATTGGTAAAGGTAATGGCCAGGATATTTCTGAAATTTCTTTTTCCGGTGAGTAAATCGGCAATGTAGTTTCGAACCAGGGTAAATGTTTTTCCCGATCCGGCAGAGGCGTTATAAATTACAAATTGAGGCTTGCGAGATGCTTTCATAGCGATTTTCGGGACTGTATAAGAGGTGAGATCAGAGATTTATAATCTCGATACAATTATGATTCAGTTGAATTTTATGTTTGTTTTCCAGTTTTTTCAGCAATCGGGAAATAACGACTCTTGAAGAGTTGAGGTCGTTGGCAATTTCCTGGTGCGTGGTTTTAATACTGTTACTTCCTGCAATTTTCCATCTGTTTTTAAGATACTCAATAAGACGCATGTCCAACTTGGTAAAGGCGATGCTGTCAATGACTTGAAAAGCACTCATAAGCTGGTTGTGATAGTTTTCAAATACAAAATTCCGCCAGGTTTTATATTTACCCGACCATTCTTCCATCTTTTGAACCGGAATATTAATCAGGGAAACGGGGGTCTCTGCGACGGCTTTGATTCCGCTTTTCTTGCGCCCCATACAACATGATAAAGTCATGGCACAAGTTTCTCCGGGGTGTAGGAAATACAGGAAAAGTTCATTTCCTTTATGATCTTGGCGAATGATTTTTATACTGCCTTTAATGAGCAGTGGAATGGAGCGTACATATTCTCCGTATTCTATGAGGGTAAACCCGGTCTCAAAATTTCGGAGTGTCGAAGTATTTTCGATTTCCTGAATGAGCTCGGGACCAAAAAGAGGGGTATATAAGGTTTTGAATTTTTCAGCCATTTGATAACGATTTGCTCCGGGGCTTTCAAATTTACTAAATGATCGCTTCTTATACTTGTAAAATGGCAGATAATGGGAAAGCGGTGGGAGGAAAGAAACTATGGAGCTGTTCAATCGCGAGGCAGAATCCATTGATTGTGGCCAAAATAATTCCACTTTTCGGCAGCCAGATCGACATCGGGATTGATGAAGGGTTTGGGAGAATGCCCGTTAACGCTAACCCGGGCATTGACATAAACGGAAATTTCCTCTCCTTTCTGCGCGTATTCTTTTTTAAGGTGCTGTGCAAATTGCCAAATCATATCGGCACTGGTAGAAGTAGCTCCAATTTGACGAGGAGTGAGGTACTTTCTTTTTTCAACATAAAATTCCTCTCCTGTGGTTTTGTTGACAATTTTAAAGGTGCTGAATCCGCTGCGATGACGAAGCATCATGCGCCAGCTCATACGATGTCCTTCATCGGTCCAAAGAACATCGCCCGGAATAAACCAGTGACGAATCGGTAACAGAAGTTGAATGATAAACCACAGGCAGAGAGCAGTGACAACTATTTTATTATGGTTGGGGATGGATATTGCTCCCTTATTGTAGAAAGGCTTTTTCTTGATGAAATAACGGTGAATCGTCGCGGTTGGAAAAAAGAAGAGAAAAAGAGCCAGAGCCAGATAGGGGAAGATGCCGATTTGAAAGACTACGCTGTTAAATAAATGGAAGAAGATCGCACTGATGAAGGCCCATTTACGGGTTTTCTTCCATAACATTAAGGGGACAATTAAAAGGTCGAAAAGAATGCCAAAATAGACCATGCTCCAGATGGCCCATTGTTGTTGAAGGAATTCACCGATAACCGGGAGGTTTGATTTTGCCGCTGCCAGGGCGGTCACTACAGTGCCGTCCAACCAATCGGGATAGATCTTGGCTACGGCAGCATAGGTATAAACGATTCCCATTTGAACAAAAATGAATAGTCGTACCCAGTTGGGCATATCGATTTGACTCTTTTCGGGATGTTGTTTGGCATCGATTGAAAAATACCGGTTGGCCGGTACAAAAATCATAAAGACACAGAGTAGTAGAAGGAGGTAATAATGATTGTTGTAGCTCGCTTTTTGCATGTAATAGAACCACGCCCAAAACAGTGTAAACAGGGTCATGCTCCACTTGTATTGGTAGCCGAGCATAACCCCGATAGCAAAGATCCCCATCACGATAAAAAAGACGTAAGCCCAATTGCCCGGTGGGGGTTGGATAAAATCCAAGCCTATAAAATTAAATGTAAATTTAACGGTAATGATTTTTTTAGCGACATAGCCCGTTAGGATGGAGCCCCAGGATTGTGCCAAGATGAGGAATCCGAAGAGAATGCGAAAAACGATTAGAGCACTGTTGTCAATACGTTTAAATAGCCATTTCCCAAGCATTTTTTAGGCGTCTAAATGCGTTCGGATGAATTTCTTTGAGAATTGCTCATCGCGCTCCATGGCCGCAATTAATGCTTTGATATCCGAAAAATTTTTTTCATCTCGTATGCGCGTATGAATCTCCATAGTAAGCTGCCTTCCATAAAGTTCTTCGTTCCAGCCAAAAAGATGGGTTTCTATAGATTGCCCGATGCCGCCAACGGTGGGGTTAGTCCCAATATTCATCATCCCGTAATAGCGTTTTCCGTCAATTTCGGTTTGTACTACATACACCCCATTTTTAGGAATAAGTTTATAGTCTTCGGCAATATGAATATTGGCCGTAGCAAAGCCTATTTTTTGTCCCAATTGCTTGCCTTTTATCACCTTTCCGGTGAGGATAAACGGAGCTCCCAGATAGCGATTGGCTTTTTCCAGGTTCCCTTTTTTTAAGGCTTTTCTAATTTTTGTGGAGCTGACGCTCACGTTGTCAATATCCTGCTCCGGAATCTCTTCTACTTCAAAGTCGTATTGTTTTCCAAAATGATGCATATCGTGGATGTCGGCGGTTCGATTTCGCCCAAAGTGATGGTCATAACCGATGATAACCCGTTTGGCATTGAGCTGGTCGATCAATACTTGTTCAATATAGTCTTGTGCCTCCAGTCGGGAAAATTCCTTGGTAAAGGGATAAACGATGAGGTTATCAATACCGGTTTTTTGGAGGATTTTAATCCGCTCTTCTATGGTGTTAATGAGTTGGAGTCCAACATTTTGCTGTAAGACCATCCGGGGGTGTGGAAAAAAGGTGAGAATGGTGGATTTAAGCCCATGAGCCTCGGCGGCTTTGAGGAGTTGCTCAATAATTTTACGATGGCCAATGTGTATTCCGTCAAAGGTGCCAATAGTAACCACGGTGGGTTTTTGAAGCTTAATTTCGGTAGTGTCTTTTATAAGCTGCATGCAAATTACTTGTATAAGTCACAGAATAATGACAAAGTTAAAGGAAGTTTTGAGGTTCAAAACTTTTCTTATTTTTATTTTCCGTTGAATTGGTTCATCGTGTTGTTGAGTCCGGCAGTACCGAACGAGCGAATGAGATCTGTGGCGGTTTTCAGCCGTTCTTGCAATTGCTCTTTTTCTTCAGAATTCCAGGGGCTCAATACAAAATCTATTTGGCGGCCGCGGGAATAATCATTGCCGATCCCGAAGCGGAATCGCGGATATTTGGAGGTTCCTAATTTAGCCTGTATATCTTTTAAACCGTTGTGCCCGCCGTCGCTGCCTTTGCCTTTGATTCGAATTTCCCCAAACGGGATATTCAGGTCATCAACGATAACAAGCAGGTTAGGTAAAGAAATCTTCTCCTTTTCCAGCCAGTATCGCACGGCTTTTCCACTTAAATTCATCATGGTGCTGGGCTTTATAAGGATGAAAAGTCGCCCTTTGTATTTGTACTCGGCTCGAGCGGCATAACGTTCGTTTTCGAAATTAAGCCCTTCTGTTTCGGCCAGTGCATCTATGATTGAAAAGCCAATATTATGGCGAGTATGGGCATAGTCGGCTCCGATATTACCCAGGCCGACGATTAAAAACTTTTTCATTTGAATGGAGAATATAAAAATTTGCCTTCCGGCCTACAAAAATAAAAAAAGCACCTGTAAATTACAGATGCTTTTATAGTTGTGAAAGAGAAGAGTTTATGCTTCCGCATCGGTTTCTTCACCGCCTTCGGCTGCTCCTTCCTCTTCATCCTGATCGGTGGGCACATCTTCGGCCTCAAGATCGGCTTCGAGCTCTTCGATGTCTCGAGCAGCGATAACCTGACAAATCACTTCGTCTTCATCGTGTAAGACTTCATAATCGTCGCTGAATACATCGGTTACATACAGTTTGTCTCCGATTCCTAAGTCGCTGACATCTACTTCTACATAATCCGGAAGTTTGTCAACGAGTCCGTTAAGGTCGATTCGACGCATGTTAAACTGCAATACTCCACCGGCTTTAACTCCTTTAGCCACTCCGGTTCCATGCACGGGAAGAGTCATGTTTACCGGGTAGTCATCGTCAAACTGATAGAAATCCATGTGTAGGATAGCATCCGTTACCGGGTGAAATTGAATATCCTGAAGAACAGCGTTTACTTTTTGACCACCGAGGTTTAATTTTACGGTGTGAACATCGGCCGTATAGACCAATTTGTCAAAATCTTTTTCCATTGCTGAAAAGTGAATTACACCTGCTGCACCTCCATAGAGCACACAAGGGACTTTCTCAGCATCGCGCAGGGCTCGAGTTGCTTTTTTGCCTACGCTTTCTCTTTTAGATCCTTTGATCGCAATAGATTTCATTGATTATACTTGTTTAATTGATTACTATTTAAAAATTCTACGAACCCGCTTACATCACAAACTGCCCGCTTATCGACCGATGGTCATGCACGCGTTTCATGATGCTTGCAAATAAGGCTGCGCAAGATACAACTTTTATTTTATTTGACCCCTTTTTTAAGGGAACTGTATCGGTGACAATCAATTCTTCCAACATGGAGTTTTCGATTCGTTCATACGCTTTTCCCGAAAGGATGGGATGAGTACAGATCGCTCTTACCGATTTTGCGCCTCGCTCCATCATAATATGGGCAGCATTAGTCAACGTTCCGGCGGTATCGACCATATCATCAACGATGACGACGTTTTTATCATCTACATTGCCAATGAGTTCCATGTGGGAAATAACATTGGCTTTTTTTCTTTCTTTGTAACAAATGACTACATCACTTTGAAGTGCTTTGGCATAGGCATAAGCCCGTTTAGATCCTCCCATATCGGGAGAAGCCATAGTGAGATTTTCCAGATTTAAACTTTCTAAATGAGGAAGAAAAAGTGTTGACGCATAAAGATGATCGACAGGGATCTCAAAGAAGCCTTGAATTTGATCGGCATGTAAATCCATAGTAATCACACGGGTGGCACCGGCGGTTTCCAATAACTTGGCCATTAATTTTGCAGCAATGGGTACTCGCGGTTTATCTTTCCGGTCCTGTCTTGCCCAGCCGAAATAGGGAATCACAGCATTGATGTGCAAAGCTGAAGCTCTTTTAGCCGCATCAAGCATCAGCAGCATCTCCATGAGATTATTTTCGCTTGGGAAAATTGAACCTATAATAAATACCCGGGCACCCCGGACGGTTTCCTCAAAGGAAGGTTGAAATTCCCCGTCGCTATATGTTGAAATTTTTACTTTTCCCAATTCTGTACCGTAAGCAGAGGCGATGTTTTGAGCAAGTACCTTACTCCCCGTACAAGAAAATATTTTGACCCCCATAGATAAATTGCAAGTTTTTTAAAGTTGCCATTATTTAATGTGCTGCAAATGTATAAAATTAATCTTATGACCGTCTTGATTTTTTTGGGGGAATGTACGCGGATTTGAAATTATTTTATATTTTTGCCATTCCAATATTAAAGCTCGAGTGGCGGAATTGGTAGACGCGCTGGATTCAAAATCCAGTTTCTTCGGAAGTGTGGGTTCGATTCCCACCTCGAGTACAGATAATTCATCAGAACCCCGGTAAACACTGGGGTTTTGTATTTTTAGGATATAACTTATAAAGCCACGGGGAGAGGATTTTTATTCTGCTCCCGCGAGATTGTATCTCGTGTGGTTGAAAGAATAGATGGAGTATAAAGCCATGAGAGAGGATTCTCGCGGCAGCGTAGGGGAGAGGATTTTTATTCTGCTCCCGTGAGATTGTATCTTGTGTGGTTTATGTAAAAATCCTTAATTTAGTCTTTAAAAGTTTTTAAAGACTTCTATTCCAATTGGCTATGAGTAGAAATTATCGATTTCATAATCCTGAGGGACTTTATTTTGTCAGTTTTGCAGTTGTGAATTGGCTGGATGTTTTTAACCAAAATAGATATGTGGAAATCTTTTTGGAAAGCCTTTCCTATTGTCAACGAGAAAAAGGGATGGAGGTGGTGGCTTGGTGTGTAATGCCTAATCATGTTCATTTGATATTCAGAAGTGTAGGAGGACAAAAACCAGGTAGGCTATTGGGTGATCTTAAACGTTTTACCAGTAAAGCTATTACTAAAGCAATCGCTGATGATCCAAGAGAAAGTAGAAAAGAGTTTTTACTTGGATGTTTTAGAAGAGCAGCAAAAGGGAAGAGTAATGTTAAGACTTTTCAGTTTTGGAGACAGGATAATAAACCTATTGAGTTATGGAGTAATGAAGTAATCCAAGAGAAGTTGAATTATCTCCATCAAAATCCTGTTAAGGCAGGGATAGTTTATAATCCAGAGGATTATTTATATAGTAGTGCCATAGATTATGCCGGAGGGAAGGGGCTTTTACAAGATGTTTTGATCTACCGGAGATATGGATTTTAAAAAATATAAGGAAAGTATGGCGAGATTATATCTCGTGTAGTTGAGAGAATAGATGGAGTATAAAGCCACGAGAAAGGATTCTCGCGGCAATGCAAAGGGAGGATTTTTATTCTGCTCCCGCGAGATTGTATCTCGTGTGGTTGAGAGATAGATGAGGTATAAAGCCACGAGAAAGGATTCTCGCGGCAGCGCAGGAGGGGGGGGTATTCTGCTCCCGCGAGATTGTATCTCATGTGGTTGAGAGAAGAGATGGGGTATAAAGCCATGAGAGAGGATTCTCGCGGCAGCGTAGGGGAGAGGATTTTTATTCTGCTCCCGTGATATTATATCTCGTGTGGTTGAGAGAATAGATGGAGTATAAAGTCACGAAAAAGGATTCTCGCGACCACGCAAAGGGAGGATTTTTATTCTGCTCCCGCGAGATTGTATCTCGTGTGGTTGAGAGATAGATGAGGTATAAAGCCATGAGAGAGGATTCTCGCGGCCACGCAAAGGGAGGATTTTTTATTCTGCTCCCGCGAGATTATATCTCGTGCGGTTGAGAGATAGATGAGGTATAAAGCCACGTGAAAGGATTCTCGCGGCAGTGCAGGGGGAAGGATTCTTACGGAAGCTATAAGATCATTTTACAGTCAATTTCAGAAAGTTTCAACGAGCTCTTAATGAAAAAACATATAAGAGATAAAAATCGCAGCAATAATTCCTGCCAGTTCAGATAATAGAGCAGCGGGGAGTGCATGTCGTGTCTTTTTGATGTTAACGGCTCCGAAATAAACGGCTAAAACATAGAATGTAGTTTCTGTAGATCCCTGCATTACCGAGGCCACACGCCCTGGGAATGAATCGGCTCCAAAATTGTGCATAATCTCGACCATCAGTCCCCGGGCTCCACTCCCGCTCAGCGGCTTCATTAAGGCTACGGGAAGGGAGGGAACGAAATCAGTGTTTAATCCCAAGGCAGCGATTCCCGTACTGAGCAAATGAATGATATATTCCATGCTTCCGGAGGCTCGAAAAACGCCCACTCCTACAAGAATGGCAACAAGATAGGGGATAATCATGACGGCTACCTCAAAACCTTCTTTGGCTCCATCGATAAAAGCAGCATAGACATCTACTTTTTTTCTCCAGGCCATCGCAAAAAAGACAACGATAATACTGAAAATAATTCCATTTCCCACCACCGAAGAGATGGTGCTGATTTCTTCCTGGCTCAATGTAGAAAAATAATAGAGTAGAGCTCCGATCCCCACAGTAAGCGTTCCGATAAAAAGTAAAATAGTCTTATTAAAAAGATTTATTTTTTGGTAAATGGCTACAACTACCAGAGCGGTTAGTGTGGAGAAAAAAGTGGCTAACAGAATGGGAAGGAACACATCCGACGGATTTACAGCTCCTTCTTGTGCCCGGTAGGCCATAATACTTACCGGAATCAGGGTGATACTGGAAGCATTGAGTACAATAAACATTATTTGGGCATTACTGGCTGTGTTCTTTGAGGGATTCAACTCTTGTAATTCCTTCATTGCTTTTAACCCCAGCGGAGTGGCTGCATTGTCCAGTCCCAACATATTGGCAGAATAATTCATCATAATGGAACCATAAACCGGATGATCCTTAGGAATACCGGGGAAGAGTTTGTTAAAAAACGGGCTTACTATGCGAGCCATGACCCGAACTACTCCTCCGCGTTCGCCAACTTTCATGATTCCTAACCAAAGGGCCATAATTCCAATGAGGCCCAATGAGATTTCGGCAGCGGTTTTTGAGTAATCAAAAGTGCTGTTTACAATATCGGTAAAGATATCGACATCGCCCAGAAAAATAAGACGGTAAAGGGCAACCAAAAAAGCAATGACAAAGAAAGCTATAAAAACAATGTTTAAAGCCATTAAAATGGATTTAGGTCAGTTTGAAGTTCTTGAATCCCAAACAAGTGTATTGCGTAGGGGCTACTTGTTTTGAAGGCGGTTAAAACTACAATTATTTTTTAATTTTGGATAGGAATTGAGATAATTCCTGAATGTACCGGCAAAAAAAATGAATTTTTGCGGAAGCAGATTCTATCTCCTTAACACAAAATAAGGAATGAGATAAAAACCTCGATTCCTTCGAATCTCGGCATGATGGGTTTCTTGATGAGATTTTTAATACCAGCCTCCTCCTAAAGCGCGATAGAGTTGAACCCGCATATTAAGTAAAGCCGCTTTAGTCTGGACCAGCGATAATTCTGATGCAAGGGCTTCACTTTGAGCGGTTATCACTTCGAGGTAATCGGCAAATCCGGAGCTAAAGAGCATGCGGGAGTTGTTTAATGCCTTTTGGGCTACAAGTTGTTGTACTTCGGCGGTTTCCAATTGTTCCTCTAATCGGTCTAAAGAAATGAGTGTATTCCGAATATCGACTATCGCTTCATATACGTTTCGTTGGAAATTGATTTCGGCTTCATCCCGTTCGTAGAGGGCTACTTCATATTCCGTTTTAAGCTCTCTCCCATTAAAAAGCGGCAGGGCGAGTCCGCCGATAAATTGACCAAAGAGCGAACCCGGAATGTTAAACCAATTTTGTGGTAATAAGGATTCCAATCCTCCTTCTGCCGAAATTACCAGATTGGGATAACGTTGTGCTTGCGTCACTCCGACTCGGGCATTGGCGGCTGTTAATCCATATTGTGAAACGATCACATCGGGTCGGTTTTGAACCAGATAGAGGGGGAGTTCTTTGACTTCCCGGTAGAGGGAATCCTCGTATGTCAATGTGGTTTTACGCTCAATAGAGCCGGGTAATTTCCCGACCAGAAGGCGCAGGTTATTTTCTTGGATTGTGCGTTGTTCACTCAGTTTTGAGATTAATGTAGAGGCCTCCAGAACCTGAGTTTGAGCCTGTTGAACAGCCAATGCTGAAACTTCTCCCGCATTGTATAACAGGTTGATCATGTTTAATGTACTATCCCGGTATTTATGGTTTGCTTCTGCAACTTCGAGCTGTTCATCAAGGCTGAGGAGGGTATAATAATCCTCAGAAATGGTAGCAATAAGTTCGGTTTCCAGGGCTCGTTTGGCAATTTTTGATTGTTGATAGAGAGCTGAAGCAGCGCGTTTTTGATTGCGTAATTCTCCCCATATACCCACTTCCCAATCCAAAATTGCACTGGAGCTGTGGTCCAGCCTTTCCCGAAACATATCCCGGGAAGGGGTTTTGTTTTTATATTCGTACCAATCACTTGCCGGGGAATTCCTCGAATTTCTGGAATACCAGCGACGTTCGATAGAAAATAAGTTGAGATTTAACCGAGGATAAAAAGCAGCTTTAGATTGTTTGTAATAAGCTTCGTTAATATTCATTTCCTTATCGGCAATCCTAACCTCAAAGTTATTTTTGAGAGCTCCGTCAATAAGGGAACGCAAGGTGCTATCTTTAAAAAACCGGTTTCTCGGGATCAGAGTACTGTCCAGACTCTGGGTTACAGAATCCGGAATCTGAAAGATATCGGGCAAATCCATATCCTTCATGGAGTACTGTTTTTGAGCTCCACAGGCCCCCAGAAGAAGGACGCCGGTCACAATAAATGCTCGTATCACATATTTCCGTAGAACCATGATTTAATCTTGTTTTTGAACTTTCGATTTCAGTTTCTCATCTATGTTTTGAAAGATGATATAAAGGATAGGAATAATAAACACGCCGAGAATGACACCGGCCAGCATTCCTCCGGCTGCAGCAAAACTAATAGAATGATTAGCTTGTGCAGAGGATCCGGAAGACCACATAAGCGGTACCATTCCGGCAACAAAAGCCAGTGAGGTCATCAAAATAGGGCGTAATCGCAATCGCGCGGCGGTAATTGCTGATTGTATGATGCTCTTTCCTCTTTCCCGCTGTTGGACGGCATACTCAACGACTAAAATGGCGTTTTTTGCCAGAAGTCCGATTAACATAAGAAGCCCCACCTGTACATAGATGTTGTTTTGTAAGCCGACAAGGTTTACCACGCTGTAAACGCCGATGAGTCCCACCGGGACAGATAAAAGGATAGAAAGTGGTAAAATGTAGCTTTCATATTGTGCCGATAATAGGAAATAGACAAAGATAAAACTAAGCAGTATGATAAATGCAGCCTGCCCGCCCGACTTTTGTTCTTCAAAGCTCAGAGCGGTATATTCGGTTTGAAAGTTTCCCGGCAATTTATCTTGGGCTTCTTCGTTAATAGCGTTCATAACCTCTCCTGTACTATTTCCCTTGTTGGGCAGTACACTCACTTCCACACTGTTGTACATATTATAACGCGTTACTACTTCGGGGCCGTAGGCCGATTTAAGTTTGACCAAGGTGTTGATAGGAACCATATTGCCTTCTTTCCCTCGGACAAAAATATTATTGATCGAAGATTGGGTGGCCGTCATTTCCGGTTCTCCCTGGATATAAACGAAATTCAAGCGGTTGAACAGATTGAATTCACTGGTTTTGACCCGGGAATAATATTGTCGGAATTCGTTGAGCATACCTTGAATGTCCATCCCCAGCATTTTCGCTTTTTCCCGGTCAACATCAATCTTCATTTGCGGGAAATCCGGTTCAAAAGTAGTTGTGGCCTGGAGAATTTCCGGACGATTATTCAAGTCGGCGAGAAAGTCTTTGGAAACGGCTCCCAAAGCCTGGAAGTCTTCTCCAAATCGATCTTCAATGACAAATCGGACACCGTTTTGATCTCCAAAACCTTCTATGGTAGGACGGGAATACACCGATATTTCAGCTTCATTAATACTCGCTAAGTCGGCTCGTATAGTATCGATAAAGTCATTTATTTCGGTGATTCCCTTTCTTTTATTTTGCGGGTACATATTGATATACCCCATGGCATACGAGGAACTGGTCGTATTGTCAATGGCGTTGTATCCGGCAGAGGTTGACATACTCATGATTTCCGGCCGATCTTCAAATTTTGAAATGGCCTTTTTCAAGACATTATTCGTTCGGGCTAAGGAGGATCCCGGTTGCAGTTTAAGAGAGAAGATGATAAACCCGTTGTCTTCATCCGGAATAAAAGCTGTAGGGGTAAATCGCATGGCCAATACTCCAATCACAGCTACAATCACCAGACCAATCATCGCCAGTTTTCTTTTTCGAACCAACAGCACGACGGCATCCAAATAACGATGAGTCATTGTTTTGAAAGCACGGTTAAAAGAGATAAAGAAATAGTCGAGAAGTGATTTCACCTTTTCCTTCCCTTTTTTACCGTTTAAATTTTTAGCCCCTTCTTCCCTCTTTTCCTCTTCTTTTGTAGTGTGTTGACGATGCAGTATAAGCGCACAGAGCGCGGGCGAAAGCGTTAGTGCATTGAGGGCCGAAATTAAGATTGCGATGGCCAGAGTATAGGCAAATTGTTTGTAAAACACTCCTGAAGGTCCCTGCATAAACCCAACCGGAATAAATACGGCTGCCATCACCATGGTAATGGAGATAATGGCCGGTCCAATTTCACCCATCGTCGTGACCGCCGCATCACGTGGACTGATATGCTCATTGGTTTCCAGTTTTTCGTGAATGGCTTCTACCACTACAATCGCATCATCCACCACAATACCGATCGCTAACACCAGAGCAAACATGGTTAAGAGATTAATGGAAAAGCCCAGAATATAAATAAAGAATAGTGTACCGATTAAAGCCACCGGGATGGCTATTGCCGGAATAAGGGTGGCCCGGAGATCCTGTAGGAAGATAAAGACAATAATAAACACCAGAATAAAGGCCTCGATTAAGGTATGAAGAACCTGATTGATAGAGTTATCCACTTGATCCTTAACGCTATAGGATATGCTATATTTGACTCCTGCGGGGAATTTTTTTGATAGTTCTTTTAACTTTTCCCGGATATTCAGATCGATCTCCCGGGCATTGGCCCCACTATTTTGGGTGATATTCATCGTTAATCCCGGTTTCCCGTCCACCCGGTTCTCGGCTCTTAAGTTGGTTGCGCTGAGTTCTACCCGGGCAATATCTTTTAGCCGGAGGATAGAGCCTTCATCGGTAGTTTTAATGATAATATTTTCGAATTCTTTTTGAGATGTATAACGCCCTTCGTACTTAATGGTGACCTGAAAAGCCTGGTCAGAATTTTGCCCGAATTCCCCCGGAGCCAGTTCAAAGTTTTGGCTTTTAACGGCTTCTCTAACGTCACTGGGAACCAGTCCATAAGCACTTAATTTGGTGGGATCCAGCCAAATTCGCATGGCGTAGTTTCGGGCTCCGATACGGGTTACCTTGGCTACCCCATCAACCCGTTGCAACTCCCGAATAATATTAATATTGGTATAGGATTGTAGAAAGGTTTCATCAAAAACGGGATCGTCACTATAAATATTCAGGGTCATAATCGACCCGCGCTGTTGAGGTTCTACGGTAACTCCGTTTTCAACCACTTCGGTGGGGAGGTCTTTATTGGCAATCGAAACCCGATTTTGAACATTTACGGCAGCCTGGTCGGGATTGGTTCCCTGTTTAAAGAAGATGTTGATAGAAGCACTTCCGGTAGAGGCTTTAGATCGGATATACGTCATGTCTTCCACTCCGTTGATCGCAGATTCCAATGGAAGTAAAACACTGTTGGCAACTGTTTCGGCATCAGCTCCCGGGTAGGAGGCAGAAACGTTTACACTGGGTGGGGCGATCTCGGGGAAGCGAGTAATGGGTAATTCTATCATTCCTACAATCCCCAGCGATACAATAATCAGAGAGATAACGGTTGATAATATAGGTCGATCTATGAACTTTTTGTACATGAACTAACTAAATTAGGAGGCTGACTATTGTTATTTTTATTTTGTTTGAGTGAGGGTGTCCACACTGTTGGAACTGGTATCAATGGGGATTTTGGAATTACTTCCGGGGGCGATAAGCGTATCGGGTTTATAAGGTAGTGCACGAATTTTTGTGCTGTCTGATACCTTGTCGAGCCCTTCTACGAGAATTCGGTCGCCATTTTTTAATCCTGCCGAAACAATATATTGATTATTGGGTGCTTCCATTTCGATTTCTATCAGTTGTCGTTTCACTAAGCTGTCTTTGGTGACCTTTTGTACAAAAGTTTTGGCTTGGAGTTCAAATGTTGCTTTTCGCGGAATAAGAACACGTCCTTTTTTGGTGTCGTGCCGTACTACGGTGACCGTATTTCCCGAGCGCAAGATATTGTCATTGTTCGGGAAAGAGGCTCGCAAGGTTACGGTTCCGGTAGTTTTATTGACTTGTCCCGAAGTGGCATCGATAAATCCGTCTTCCCGGTAGCGCGTTCCATCTGGTAAAATCAGGGAAACCTTTTGCCCGATTTCTCTTCTTCGGTCTTTGGAAACGGTATCTTTAACAGAAGGATCGGTTTCTTGTAATTTGGAGAACTCCGATTCATTGACCGAAAAATAGACATATATTTCATCTACGCCGGTAAGGACAGTGATGGGATCGGGGTCTCCCGGTTTTACCAGGTTTCCGATTCGTTTTCGAATTCGACCAATATATCCGCTTACCGGAGCTTTAATGGTGGTATATCCCAGTTCGATCTGGGCATTGGCAACTTCGGCAGAAGCTTGTTTTAAGTTGGCTTCTGCAACCATGTAGTTTGATTTTTCAGTTTCCAGACGTACCGGAGCCATGACTTTATTCTCGACTAATGGGCGAAGCCGCTCGACCTCGGTTCGAGCATTATTTAATTTGGCGCGTTCTACATTTTCTTTAGCCTTGGCACGGTTAAGGTCCTCTTCGTATTCTCGTGGATCAATTTTAAAAAGGCGTTGTCCCTTTTCTACATAATCTCCTTCATCAACATAAGCTTGCTGGAGCTCCCCTTCAACCTGAGGCCTGATCTCGACGTCGAATTTTCCTTCTACGGTTCCCAGAAAATTGGTGTTGATCACAATGGTCGAAGTATCGACTTCATAAACCGGTAAGGCTATGGCGTTATCGGGGGCTTTTTTCTTTTCAAAGAGGAAGCAGCTTTTTATGGAAGAAAGACTGAGTCCTAACCCTACGAAAACCAACAGACCAATGAGTTTGGGTAATTTCTTTTTCATGTTCTTTAAAGGTTCAGTTTTTTGAGAGATGACAATGGTACATAAAAAATGCCATTTTCCATGTAAACAGCTAATCTGCGAACTATGGAAAATGATTTTCGGAAGAAAAATTTATCCGTAATTTAACAAATGTTGCGCCGTCTGAACTTTGCCAAGTTTTTTATGAATTTAGGAAATAAAACTGAAATTAAAGATAGATATTTTGTAATTTGTTTGATATATAAATACTTTTTAGGTTGAGAGACAGATGATTCGAGGATGTTTTGAGCTTTACATAAGCTGCTAAAGACAGTTCTAAAATGCACATACGAAGGAATCAAAGGGGATGAAATGAGGCTGTATGGCACGGGCTACCTAAGATTTTACATAGGAATTGAGGTGTTGAAAATCCTAAAATATTTAGTATAATTAAATACTTTGGAATAGACCGTATCCCGAGATAAAGAGATCAGGCTGTAGAAAAAATGGTCAGCAGTGTAGAAAATAGACAAACTTTTAATTTTGCGTGCTTATGAAATGAAGTCATTTAATCTTTTACATCGCTCTATGGAACAACAGCGATCCTGCTTTTCAACGACTTTTCTCTCGAAGGTTTGATGAATTCCAATCTTATTCGGGAATCTCAAAGACAAGCACTATAGGTAAACTCTTTAAAGAAAGAATGAAGTTGTATCCCTTTGGGGCCCCGCTGTTATCTTGCCTTTATCCATAGCTGTACAACGTTTGCTATGGGTTACTCACATTGGCTTCCGGTTGGGGTTGGCCCCATTTATTTTTACCCAATTGTAATCCATAATGGGAATATCATGTGATAGGTGCTTTTATGGTAATGGATGTCCGTTAAGTAAATTGATAAAGCCTCTTGAATTTTAAAAAAAGAGAGCATTTACGGCTCGTTCGTTTTTTTTATACTCAAAAAGTAATAAGTTTGTACTTTATCTCAAGGGGTGCCTCGAATAGCTCGAGGCTGAGATTACACCCAATGAACCTGGGCGGGTTATGCCGCCAAGGGAAAATGAAGGCTTTTATGCTTTCTGGGAATCCTGCAAAAACCTCTTTAGATTTTTGCAGGATTTTTTTATTTATCAAATTAATAACCGGAATAACCGCCCCTTTTATTCGTATAAAACGTTTACGAATGAAACGAGTATTCTTTTTTAGTATTCTTGCCTTGCTGTTATGGATGCAAGGATTTTCTCAAACTGTTTCTCTGTCTGGGAAAGTATCGCAATTTCATGAATTTATTCCCGATGTACAGGTGTATGTTCCAAAGCTTAACAAAGAGACTTACACCAATTCAAACGGATATTATGAGCTTCAGCTACCAACGGGGAAATATGAAGTGATTTTTAAATACGGACTTCAGAAAAAAGTAACGGTGGAATTGACGGAAGATCAAAGGTTAGACGTAGATCTTACCGACATCAGTGAGGATTTGAGTGCCATTTTTATTACCGCATACCGGGTCGATGCCGATTCTCCGATTAGTTATAGCAATCTTGAAAATAAGGAGATCGAGGAACGCAACTTGGGGCAAGATATCCCGATATTGATGAATTTTATGCCGTCGGTGGTAACGACCAGTGATGCCGGTGCGGGAATTGGTTATACGGGTTTGCGTGTGCGAGGAAGCGATGGCTCCCGAATCAATACGACCATTAACGGAGTGCCGCTGAACGACGGCGAAAGTCAGGGTGTGTTTTGGGTCAATCTCGGAGATTTCACCTCCTCTGTGGAAAATCTGCAGTTGCAACGAGGAGTTGGAACCTCGACCAACGGGGCCGGTGCTTTTGGAGCCAGCCTCAATATCTTAACACCATCTTTAAATGAAAAACCGGGATTGGAACTTACCAATACCTATGGCTCTTTTAATACCCACAAGCATCATTTGAAATTTGATACGGGATTGCTTAAGGATCGGTTTTCCCTGACGGGAAGCGTGGGGCTTTCCAAAAGCGACGGATACCGCGACCGGGCCTTTTCAGATTTGAAATCCTATATGTTTCAAGCCGGTTACCAGTATGGAAATACCTTGTTAAAAGCTTTGAGTTTTGGAGGTGCTGAACAAACTTATCAGGCCTATTATGGGATTTCGAAAGAACAGCTGCAAGAGAATCGGCGTTATAATCCTGCCGGAATGTATATCGATAAGGCGGGAAAAGAACAATTTTATGAAAACCAAACCGATAATTATAAACAGGATCATTTGCAGCTCTTGTGGAATCAACGGTATGATTCCCATTGGTCTTCCAACCTGACCCTTCATTATACTTATGGCCGGGGATATTATGAAAGCTATCATCAAGGGGTCAATTTTGAGGAATACGGATTATCGGGGGTTGATCCATCTGCTCCTTCAGATTTGATCAATCAGAAATGGCTTGATAATCATTTTATGGGAACCGTTTTTGATTGGACGTATTCTTCCGAAAAACTCAAGACCGTGATTGGAGGCGGGTGGAATCGGTATTGGGGCGATCATTATGGAAAAGTGATCTGGGCAGAAGCCTTTCCTGATCAAGCTGATTATGACCATTATTACGATAACAAAGCCGATAAACGAGACTACAGTTTGTATCTAAAAGCAACTTGGAAAATCAGTGATGAGCTGTCTTTTTTTGGAGATCTTCAGGGGCGTGGGATTCGCTATAAAGTGTATGGACCCTATGAACTCCGGGATTTTGACGTCAACGATGATTTCTTCTTCTTTAACCCGAAGGCAGGGCTCAACTATAGAATAAATTTGCAGAATCAACTGTATTTCTCTTATGCAAGAGCTAATCGTGAACCCAATCGATCAGATTATAAGGCGCTGGTATTGAATGATTCCTGGAATGGTGAATATCCAAAAGCAGAACAACTCAACGATTGGGAATTGGGATGGCGTCATCAGGCTCAAAATTTTGAATGGAATGCCAATCTCTATTATATGGATTATCACAACCAGTTGGTCCTGACGGGAGAGATTGATCCGGAAGGCCGTGCCTTACGTAAAAATAGCGGCCGCAGCTATCGTCTGGGGCTGGAAATAGAAACTCATATTAAACTCCATTCCAAATGGGAGATATCCCCCAACCTGACATTGAGCCGGAATCGAAATCAGGATTTTCATGCTGATAAGAACGGAGAAATTATCGATTATGGCGATACCGAAATCTCTTTTTCTCCATCAGTTATTTTTGGGAATCAGCTCCGCTATACACCGGTTCAGGGATTGACCATTAATTTTTTGTCCAAATATGTAGGAAAGCAGTATATGAGCAATCTGGACGCCGAAGCCTCGCGGTTGGACAGTTATTTTACGAGCGATCTCAACGTTCAGTATCATTGGAAAAAAGCTCCGTTATTTAAGGAAGTGATTTTTACGGGACTGCTCAACAATATCTTTAATGAAAAGTATAGTTCCAATGGAACTTATGCACCGGGATATGGAGCTTCTTATTATCCACAGGCGGGGATTAATTTTCTTGCCGGTATAAAACTCCGGATTTAAGTAATCCTAATATTAGTTTAAAAATAAGGTGCTTGAGGATTAAAAACGGTAGCTTTGTTAAGCATTGATCAAAAAGACTAATAACCAATATGACAAAGGCAGTTGCAACAACTCAAAGGGAGCGATTTAAAACTGAGATCAGGACCGGGTCTGATCATATTCTTATCGCCGACGAATCTTTTGAGGATGGCGGGCGTGATTCCGGAGGGACGCCTACAGAACTATTGGCTGCTTCCTTGGCTTCGTGTAGTAGCATTACCATGAAGATGTATGCCGATCGCAAAGAGTGGCCGATGGAAGAAGCCAAAGTCAGTGTGGAGTTTAAGCGGGATAGAAAGGAAGGATTGACCACTTTTTATAAGAAAGTAGAAATTAAAGGAAATCTGGATGACGAGCAGCGGAGGCGTATTTTTGAAATTTCAAAAAAATGTCCCGTACATCGTATTCTATTGGGGGATATTGATATTGAGAGTGAATTCATCTCGAAAAATTCGTAAAACTCGGTAAGCTGTTTATAATGAATGGTTTAAACCTATCTTGAAAGCTCAAATCCGGAGGGCTAAAAGCCGGAATGAACCGATGCATTTTATTTGATGGATAGGGGGAAGCGGTTGAAAGCTGATTTATTTGTGAATAATCCGGATTAAATGATTGAATTGTAAAACCATAAAAACGTACTATTATGAAGATTAAAAATATAGAAAGCGGATCCTTTATCGCTGAAGTGGATGGTGAAAAAGCCGGCCATGTAGATTATATTTATAAGGAGGGTAATATCATCGTTTTGGATGGTACAGATGTATATCCCGATTATCGAGAGCACGGTATTGGAGAAAAACTGGTTATGGAAGTGGTCGAGCTGGCAAGAAAAAAGAATATGAAAATCGAAACGGTTTGCTCTTTTGCCAGCACCATTTTTTCGGATAAGGAGGAAGAGTTGTCAGATGTGATTGCATAGCCTGCACTGGGTTTTCCATGGTGTAAAATTAAGTAGAGTCAGATCCTGGGTCAGATTTGAGCTCCATTTTATAAATGGCTTGGGCAGAAGGAGAGGAATACCCGACTTCTCCGGTTATGCGACCTGTGCATTTATAAATTCCTTTCCCGCGAACCGGATAACGTTGAGCGGTATCGGGGAAGTTTACGGTGTCAAAAATACGGAAATCGTAGTCGTAGAAAGTTCCGAAACATACGGACTTTCCGGAGGTGATTCGAGTGCGTTTAAGAGCGATTAGGGCTCCGTAGAGGGCAACAATTTCCCTTTATAAGCCTTGGAATGGGCAATGGTGATATTGAGGTCATTTAAACTTTCAAAAATGGGCTGTAAAATGATCTTATTGCCCCAGATTTAGTCTTTTTTTCGACCGTAGCTATGGCTATGCTCTACAAAAAAGCCGTCATCTGGAACAATAATCTCTATTTTTCGCTTCAATCCTAAAAGTTTAAACCACCTCATTGTTTTCCGTCTTTTCTTCAGCTTAAAAGGATGGAGATAAGATAAATCGAGAAGTTTGTTTTTTATTCTACCCGGTGCCAGGTCTGTGTCCTTCCAATTAACGAGAATCCGATATAACCACGGACATCCAGCGTGTTTTCGTCTTGTAAACTCATTTTACATTTATATTCTTTTCCGTTTTCGGGATCTAAAATGTAGCCGTTTTTCCATTCGTCACCTTGATTTTCCAGATCTCGAATAATCACCAGGCCTACGATAGGCTGATCCTTTTTATCGCCTTTACATGCCGTACACCTTCGGTTTTCATGGCCGGGAGTTAGGATCTTTGCAACTTTTCCTTCCAGTTTTCCGTTGTTGGTCTTATAGATTTTGACATAGGATTTCTCTTTTCCGGTATTGTCATCAATGGTTTTCCAGGTTCCTATGGGGGATTGGGCGTATATAAACAGCCCAAAAAGCAGGAGTAGGGTAGTCATCAGTGGTTTTTTCATGATCGTGTGTTTTGTTTATGGGTATAATTTAATAAAAATAGTAAGACGATGTTTAAATCTCGTGCCGAGACTTCCGTTCTCAATATTCTTGTCGGAGTGAAAAATAAGGAAATGAGAGGCCTAAAAAGAATTGCCGACCCGCTCTGAAATACGGCTGTTTTTATTATCTTCATTTAAAAATAAAACATGAATAAAAAAATTGTGATTGATTGTCCCAACAGGGAATATGCAGAAAACTGGGCCAAAGCAATCAGGGAAAATGATACCGGGTTTCAAGTAGAGATTTATCCCGAGGATACAGATCGGGAGGCAACCGAATTTATCTTGTCTTTTTTGCCCAAGGAGGATGTTTTTAGTCATTACCCCAATTTAAAAGTAGTGGGTTCTTTGGGGGCGGGAGTGCGTTCGATTCTTCAAAATCCCAGTTTGCCGGAAGGAGTGACGGTGACCAAAATCGTTCAAAAAGAGCATCAGCAGGATATGGCCGAATTTGTTCTGGGACTGATCCTGAATCATACCCGGCGTCTATTTTTATATTCCCAATACAAGACCGAAAAGAACTGGCGGCCACGATCGTATAAAAGTGCTTCTGACGTAACTGTAGGAATCATGGGGATTGGGGCTATCGGGCAGGGTATTGCAAAATTATTGCTCAATGTTGGCTTTTCAGTAAGTGGGTGGTCGAGAAATGAGAAAAATTTACCCGATATTGCCACTTTCCACGGAGACGATCAACGGGAAGATTTCTTAAAAACGGCGGATGTTCTCGTTTGTGTTCTGCCTTTAACCGATGAAACCACGGGGATTTTAAATACTTCTGTTTTTGAACAACTTCCCGAAGGAGCCTACGTAATTAATGTCGGGCGTGGAAAGGAACTGATTGATAAAGATTTGATCCGAGCTATTGACTCCGGTCATTTGTCGGGTGCTGCTTTAGATGTTTTTCAACCGGAACCTTTACCGAAGGAACACCCTTTCTGGGAACATCCCAAGATCATGATAACCCCACATACGGCCGGGAATACACACCCTTTTAAGGCGGTTAAAGATGTTCTTCACAATTACCAAGCCATGAAAAACGATGAACCTCTTATGCATACCGTCAATCGCAAAAAGGGCTATTGATAACTAATCGACCTGCTGAATTTTACAAGTCTTCTTTATCTTTGTTCACTTCGAAGACAGTAACGGCTTCTTTACATTTTAAGAAGATTGCTGAGGCCGGCGAAATTTTATAATTCATTAAAACCAACTATTCAAAACTCATCCTAATGCATCCCTTAGAAGCGATTTCTCCCATTGACGGTCGGTATCGGTCCAAAACCCGAGACTTGGCCAATTATTTTAGTGAGCAGGCCTTTATCCATTATCGGTTAAAGGTCGAGATTGAATATTTTATTGCGCTTTGTGAGATTCCCCTGCCACAGTTGGAGGGGGTGGATCGGGAGAAGTTTAAGCACCTGCGAAAATTGTATCGGGAGTTTTCCCATAAAGACGCACTTCAGATTAAAGAGATCGAGGAGGTGACCAACCACGATGTAAAAGCGGTGGAATATTTTATCAAGAATCAGTTTGAACGACTCGGACTCTCGGCCTATAAAGAGTATATCCATTTTGGCCTGACCTCGCAAGACATCAATAACACGGCTATTCCCTTGGCTTTAAAAGATGCGGTAACACAGGTGTATTTTCCACAATTGAAAAAGGTGACCGATAAACTCGAAGATCTTCAGCTGATGTGGGAGAATATTCCGATGCTGGCCCGAACTCACGGGCAACCGGCTTCTCCCACACTTTTGGGAAAGGAGATTAAGGTTTTTGAGGTACGCCTTCAGGAGCAAATTGAACGTTTGAATTATACCCCGATTGCAGCAAAATTTGGTGGTGCTACCGGGAATTATAATGCGCATCATGTGGCTTATCCGGATATCGACTGGTTGGAATTTGGACATCGGTTTGTCCAGGGAACACTGGAGCTCAAACACTCCTTCCCCACCACACAGATTGAACATTACGATCACCTGGCCGGAATTTTTGACGGGATGAAACGGATCAATTCCATTATTAAAGATTTGGATCGAGATATGTGGACGTATATTTCGATGGAGTATTTTAAGCAAAAAATCAAAAAGGGCGAAGTAGGGTCTTCGACCATGCCGCATAAAGTCAACCCTATCGATTTTGAAAATAGCGAAGGGAACGTAGGACTGGCCAATGCTCTTTTTGGACACTTGGCAGCCAAGCTTCCCGTGAGCCGGTTACAGCGGGATCTTAGTGATAGTACGGTGTTACGGAATGTCGGCGTGCCCATTGCTCATAGTGTGATTGCTTTTCAATCTACTTTAAAGGGACTGAATAAATTAGTGCTCAATGAACCCAAAATTCTTGCCGATTTGGATCAAAACTGGGCGGTAGTGGCAGAAGCCCTTCAAACCATCTTGCGCCGGGAAGGTTATCCTAATCCCTATGAAGCATTAAAAGAGCTCACCCGTACGGATACCCATATTACAGAGGAGAGTATGGAGAAATTTATTGATCAACTTGAGATTAAGGAATCTATTAAGGAGGAACTCCGAGCCATTACGCCCCGTAATTATACAGGAATTTAAGAAGTATTGTTTTAAAAACCTTTGTCTCGATGGGTGGACAATCATTACTCAGAGTGATAGGATAGGGAGACCAATCAAAGCACACAAAACCAATCCTCTAAACACCCTATTCAAAACGCACGCTTTTTTAACCGCGGAACTCACAGAGAGTCCGCCGAGGTTCGCGGAGTTTATTATAAGACTGCCATCCTCCGTGTTATTCTCTCCAACTTGGTGGGGCATGAGGCCCGGTTAAAAATCCCCCAACGATTATTTTTATTGTCTGGAAAATTGCGAGACACGAGCAATTTATTCAAAATCTGATGCTGTGATATAGGGGGAGGTCATTACTGTGGAATTTACACCGATAAGAATCCCTGATTGCCAACTCGATTTTCAATAATTTTTTGACATTTATTTTTGGACGTTTCCCTCTTGGAAAATAGCTTTAAGGTTGGTGGCCTCGTGAGGTTTCATTTTTCCGGCCAATACCAGACTGAGTTCACGACGCCGAAGAGCCGCATCATAACGCTCTTTTTCAATGGCTGTTTCCGGTTTGATTTCGGGAATTTGCACGGGAATACCGTATTCATCGACGGCAACAAAAGTATAAATGGCATCGTTTACCCGCGTGCGTTCTCCGTTAATCCGGTCTTCCATAAAAACTTCAATATAGACCTCCATAGAAGTTCGAAAGGCACGGGAGACTTTGGCTTCAATAGTGATGATACTTCCTAAGGGAATGGGTTTCTGAAAAGCAACGTGATTGACCGAGGCCGTAACGACATGTCTTCGACAATGCCGGCCGGCAGAAATACTGGCAATACGATCCATGCGGGCCAATAGCTCTCCGCCAAAAAGATTATTAATCGGATTGGTTTCTCCGGGTAGGATTAAATCGGTGACAACCGCCAAAGATTCCTTAGGGTACTTAAAATTCATGTTTTTTTGCCAAAGATAGGTAAAAACAGTGGGTAAAATCAGGTTATAACTCTTTGACTAATATCCAGGCGTTGGGATTGTTCTTTCGAATATTACGCAATGCCTGAATGGCTTCTGTTCGATTGGTAAAACTTTCATATACCACTTGATGGAGACCATATTTATTGGAACCTATATAATGGGGTCTAAAACCTTTCTTTTTAAGCTCCTTCAATTGTTTTTCGGCATTTGCTTTCTCCCGGAATGCCCCGGCTACAATGTGGTAATTTCCTTTGGCTTTGGGCGTATTGACTTTAAACGTATGCAGCGGTAAAGGCTCGTCTAAAATAAAAGTAGCTTGTTGGATTTGAGACTCAATTTGCTGCTCGGCTTTTTGTTGTGCTATTTTATTATAGGATTTTACTTGATTGGAATACCATCCTAAGGAGAGGAGTCCTCCCAGTCCGATTGTAACAACCCCGATAGCAGCATATTTCCAGTAGTTGGGGCGACTTTTGGTTTTGGGGTTCAGGGTAAGGACTTCTTGTTCTACGCTTTCTTCGGTAAAAATCTCAATATTCTTAAGTCCTTCATCGGTTTCTTCGGGATTGGTTATAAGGCCATCTTGCGCTCTTAGAATCGGTTTAGAGATAAATGAGGTTGTCCCGAAGGCTTCCGTGAGGTAATTGTTTTTACGGGAGGGTTGGAAGAGGATTTTATCCGCCTGAGTATAGAAGTAGCCCACGGTTCCAATGGAAACCTGTTCCCCGGAATCCAATGCGTTTCGCAATTCCTGAACGAACTGATAGATCTTTTGTACGGCTTGGTCGTAAGAAATCTCTTCGGCTCTGGCGATATATTGAGTTAAAAGCCCGTCGTTTTCCTGTAACTGTCGGTTAAATGAAACTGCTTTTTCCGGTGGATAAAAAGTGTTGGTGGTGGAATCAATTCGCGCCGGAATCCGCTTGGCCAGAAAAGCACCAAATTTGGGGAGCACCACACATTCATATCGATATAATAGGGCTTCTATGTATTCAGTTATTCGCATACAACAAATATAACTTCTTTTTTGGTTTTGGCTCCGTTAAAAGTCTAAAATTTCGTGAGAATATCAACAGGAAATTAACAATATTCGGAAATGTAAATCTGGCCACCTTTCCTTTCCCGATAGCGATTATTCTCCTTTCGAATTTAGGATCAAGGCAGTGTTTTTAATGCATAATCAATACGCGCGAGGGTTTCTTCCTGGCCGATTAATGACAGGATTTCAAAGAGATCGGGCCCTTTCATTTTACCGACGATGAGCAGTCGAAGGGGCATCATCACCTTTCCAAAGCCTATCTCTTGTTCCGTAATCCACGATTTAATTTGGTTTTCGAGATGATCTCGGGAAAAAATTTCGGTTTTAGAAAGGATTGATCGTACGTTTCGTATAATTTCCGGAGTTTCCTTTTTCCAGCCTTTTTTCTGTCCTTTTTTATCGAAGGTTTGAGGAGCTTCAAAAAAGAAATTGCTCAAATCCCACAAGTCCTCTACAAAAGTAGCCCGCTCTTTTACGGTTTCCACCACCTTTTCGATGAATTCAACAGCAGGTTGATAACCTTTTTTGTCGAGGATTTTGGCAAAATCGTTTACGATTTGATGATTGTCGGCTTCTTGAAAATAATGATGCTGAAACCATTTTGTCTTTTCAAAGTCAAATTTGGCTCCACTTTTAGAGACTTGTTCAAAACTGAAGGCTTCTACCAGTTCTTCGAGCGAGAAAATTTCTTGTTCTGAACCCTGCCCGGGATTCCAGCCCAAGAAGGCCAACATGTTAATAACCGCTTCCGGCAGGTAGCCGTCTTCGCGATATCCGGCGGCGCGGTCTCCGGTTTTTGGGTTGGTCCATTCCAGTGGAAAAACGGGGAAACCTAATTTATCACCATCGCGTTTGCTCAATTTCCCTTTTCCGGTAGGTTTTAAAATAAGCGGAAGATGGGCATATTTTGGAGCTTCCCACCCAAAGGCTTTATAGAGTAAAATATGCAGAGCCATAGAAGGAAGCCATTCTTCCCCGCGTATGACATGACTGATTTCCATCGCGTGATCATCGATAATATTGGCCATGTGATAAGTGGGCAAGCCGTCACTTTTATACAGAACTTTGTCATCCACCGAATGGGTATTCACGGTAATTTCTCCCCGTACCAAATCGTGCATGGCTATTTCCTGATTTCGCGGTGGTTTAAACCGAATGACATAAGGGTCTCCGCGATCCAGTTTTTGTTGAACTTGTTCTTCAGATAATGCAACCGCATTGTTGAGTTGATTACGGGTTTCCCAATTGTAACTGAAAGTTTTTCCCGCTTTCCCGTATTCTTCACGAAGATCGGCTAATTCTTCCGGCGTGTCAAAAGCATAATAAGCCTGTTTTGAGGCGAGTAATCGATCGACATAGTCTTTGTAAATTTTGCGCCGGTCACTTTGATGGTAGGGACCATAGCCGCCGTCTTTCTCCGGCCCTTCATCATACGGGATGTGACACCAGTCCAACGCTTCTTTGATATAGGCCTCGGCTCCTTCTACAAATCGTTTCTGATCGGTGTCCTCAATGCGGAGAACAAAAGTCCCCCCGTGTTTTTTTGCGAATAAATAATTGTATAAGGCGGTTCGCAGCCCTCCAATATGTAAAGGCCCCGTGGGGCTGGGAGCAAAACGAACACGTACGGAAGATGCCATAATTATAATCTTTTTGCAAAGATACTCTTCTTATAAGGAAAGAAAAAGGGGTTTTAAAAAGGAATTTATAGAAGCAGATTTAAGCGATGCTCTTTGCTAAAAGACGTAAGAGCAGCCAGACAATAGGAAGGCTTTCGACCCCGAAAGAGGCAAAATAAGGAGGCTGGTTTATGGTGGATGATTTTATGCAAAAACCAGCGAGAAGAGCAATGCCGATATTGGCCGTTAATTCGTATCCTGATAAGGGTAAAAGGAATCCTGTTCCCATAAAAAGGAGCAGGAGTAAATACCCCAGATTTTTGGCTTTTTGGATTCCCACCAATTGAGGTAAGGTGCCGAGATCCGGATCGTCAAATGTAAGATCCCGAATTTCAAAAGGGATAATAATGGCCAGTACAAAAAGGCCGTAATTAAAAATGCGAAGTCCGGTCGTAAAACTAAAATCCGTTTTGTCAATCACGGGGAGACCCGCTGTGGCAACGCCCCAAACGACTGCGATAACCACAATTTTTATAATCTTAAGGCGGCGTAAGGTAGTGTGATTGGGGAGAAAGGGGAGAGCATATAAAAGTGTAAAGATTCCCAATAGCCCCGCATCGATGATAAAGTGTAGAGATTGCTTTAACGTGGCTACAATTAGAAAGATGAAGGAGAATAAAGAAAAAATCTGTATGCTTCTCAATTGTTTGGTTAAACTGCGGTGGTGGAACTTGGCATATCCCGCATATTTTACAAAATTATAGCCGGTTATTGAAGCCGAAAAAAGAAAGGCAAAGAACCAGAAATTTAGAGGAATATCGGTGGTTATAAAGGTGATTCCGGCCAATGCACATATTGCCAATGTTACGTGTATGCTGCTATTGATATAAAATCGGAAAAGGGACGTAATCCATTTCATAGTATCAAATCTTGGCTCAATATACGGAATACGGGATTAAAGAATCGAGAAATTGTTTCTGCTTTTTTAAGATTCACGAAATATGCGGGGCAGTAAGTTTTTGAGCCGGAGCGAGCGACTGTGTGAGTCCGTCATCAGATTGGATTTTAGTTCTATCTATACGGGGTTTTGGAGTGTGGGTCATAACTTGTTAAAGAGTTTTGGAGGGATTATTGAATACCTTGTAAAAAAGCGGGAAAGTCGGGATAAAAGTTTATTTTTGTCAGCCTTAATTCTACTTTAATTTTTACTTGGATAACAGGACACCATATAAATTTATATACGAGTTTTAATGATATGAATTTGAAAACATTAGAAAGGAATATCGTTTTTTAATTTATAGCACTAAATCGTATCAAAATAAGAAAAAAATGAATACAGATTCTTTTGCGTTAAGACATATTGGACCACGCCCGAAAAATATCCCGGAAATGCTAAAGACCGTTGGGGTAGATTCTATGGCTCGATTGATGGAAGAAACAATTCCCGACGACATTCGTTTGACGAAAAGACTCGATCTCCCGGAAGGGCTCTCTGAGCAGGAATTTGCCGAGCATATCCACGATTTGGGACAAAAGAATAAACGCTTTAAAACGTATATCGGATTAGGATATCACCCCACTATATTGCCGGCTGCCATTCAACGTAATATTTTGGAAAACCCGGGTTGGTACACGGCCTACACCCCGTATCAGGCAGAAATTTCTCAGGGTCGTCTGGAAGCTTTGTTAAATTTTCAGACTATGGTGAGTGATCTTACCGGGTTGGAATTGGCCAATGCGTCATTATTAGATGAAGCAACTGCGGCGGCGGAAGCCATGACGATGCTACATGCGGTTCGTACCCGAGCCAAAAAGAAGGCAAAGGCCAATAAATTTTTTGTTTCCGAGGAGGTGCTGCCACAAACTCTTGAGGTGTTAAAAACACGATCGAGGCCTCTGGATATCGATTTGCAAATCGGAAATCACCGGGAGTTTGATTTTTCTGAGGAGTATTTTGGGGCGTTGTTGCAGTATCCTGGAAAAACAGGTCAGGTTTATGATTATGCTGATTTTATCGCCACTGCCAACGCAAATGATATTAAAGTGGCGGTAGCAGCCGACATTTTAAGCTTGGTCAAATTACGGGCTCCCGGAGACTTGGGAGCCGATGTAGTGGTAGGAACCACGCAGCGATTTGGGGTGCCGATGGGATATGGAGGGCCCCATGCGGCCTATTTTGCGACCAAAAATGAGTATAAACGCCATGTTCCCGGCCGGATCATCGGAGTGACCCGGGATATTGAGGGGAAATTTGCTTTGCGTATGGCTTTGCAAACCCGTGAGCAACATATCAAACGGGCTCGGGCAACTTCCAATATTTGTACGGCTCAGGTACTCTTGGCCGTTATGGCAGGAATGTATGCGGTATATCACGGGCCCGAAGGATTGTCTTATATCGCTGATAAAGTGCATCATGCCGCAACAGATTTAGCCGCTGCATTAGAGAGGTTGGGATTTGAACAAATGAATACTTCTTATTTTGATACTCTCGCCGTTAAAGCAGATGCAGCTAAAGTACGGGATATTGCCGAAGGGAATGAAATTAACTTTTACTATCCTGATGCACATACGGTTTCGATTTCTTTAAACGAAACAACAACTGAAAATGATCTGAATAACATCCTGTCGGTCTTCGGGATGGTGGCCGAGCGAGGAAGTATAAAAGTTCGACGACAGAAAAAGGATATCCTGGAAGGATCTCCGGTAGCCCGAACGACAGAATTTCTCACGCATCCGGTATTTAATAGTTATCGGTCAGAAACGGAGCTGATGCGGTATATCAAAAAACTGGAGCGCAAAGACTTATCGTTGACTCATGCTATGATTGCTTTGGGCTCCTGTACGATGAAATTAAATGCGGCTTCAGAAATGCTGGCTATCAGTAATCCGCAGTGGGGCAATATCCACCCCTTTGTACCTTTTGATCAAGCGCAGGGATATCAGGAGATGATTGCCGGTTTAGAGAAACAACTGAGTGTGATTACCGGTTTGGCGGCTACCTCGTTACAGCCCAATTCGGGGGCGCAAGGCGAGTTTGCCGGATTGATGATGATTCGCTCCTATCATGAAACCCGCGGGAATGCGCATCGCAAGGTGTGTTTGATTCCCGCCTCTGCACATGGAACAAATCCTGCCAGCGCAACGATGGCGGGCATGAAGGTAGTGGTTGTAAAATCTACCGAAGAAGGAAATATCGATGTAGAAGACTTGCAGAAGCAAGCCGAAAAACACAAAGACAAGCTGGCGGCCTTAATGGTTACTTATCCATCGACACATGGGGTTTTTGAATCTTCTATTCGAAAAATCGTGGATATCGTCCATGATCACGGGGGGCAGGTATATTTGGATGGAGCCAATATGAATGCTCAGGTAGGCTATACGAATCCGGGAAAGATTGGAGCCGATGTGTGCCATTTAAACTTGCATAAAACCTTTGCTATTCCGCATGGAGGAGGAGGACCGGGGGTCGGACCTATCTGTGTGGCCGAGCATCTGAAGCCTTTCCTACCTTCCAATGCTATTGTAGAGACCGGCGGGGAAGAGCGTTTAGCTTCGATTTCTGCAGCCCCTTATGGTTCTGCATTAGTGTGTTTGATTTCGTATGGTTATATCACGATGTTGGGGCAAAAAGGCCTGGAAGAAGCAACTGAAATGGCTATCTTAAATGCCAATTATTTGCGTGCTCGTTTGGGGGTCGAATACACCACTTTATATTCCGGAGAAAATGGGCGGGTGGCTCATGAGATGATTCTGGACTGTCGGGAATTTAAAGATCGAGGAGTTGAGGTTATTGATATTGCCAAGCGTTTAATAGATTATGGATTCCACGCGCCGACCATGTCTTTCCCGGTGGTGGGAACGCTGATGATTGAGCCGACCGAAAGTGAAAGCAAGGCAGAACTGGATCGGTTTTCAGAGGCACTGTTGTCGATTAAAAAGGAAATTGAGGAAGTATCGAAAGAAGAAACCGATAATAATGTGCTTAAAAATGCCCCCCATACTCTGGAGCTATTGACTGCAGATACCTGGGATTTTTCATATTCCAGAAGTCAAGCCGCTTACCCTGTCGCCTATGTAAAAGAAAATAAATTCTGGCCGAGTGTGCGAAGAGTGGATGATGTTTATGGAGATCGTAATTTAATGTGTACTTGTCCTCCCGTTGAGGATTATTTATAACAGAAGTGAAAATTGCTTCTTTTTTTCATGAATTTTAGATTATCTTGCATGTTTATAGTAGATAATTCATAATTCCAACTATTGTTAAAACTGAATACATAAAAGATGGGTATTGTCATAACCGGTACGGGAAGCTGTGTCCCTAAAAATAAGATTAAAAATGCAGATTTTTTAGATCGTGAATTTTACGATCAGAAGGGAGAGCGAATTAATCATCCCAATGAGGTTATCATTGAGAAGTTTAAGGCGATTACCGGAATTGAAGAACGGCGTTATGCAGATGACGACCAGTTGAATTCGGATTTGGCTACGATTGCGGCTCAACGGGCTATTGAGGATGCCGGAATAAATCCTGAAGAATTGGATTATATTATTGTCGGTCAGAATTTTGGGGATATAAAAAAGGGTTCTCATCAATTGAGCCAAGTGCCCAGTATTGCCTGTAAAGTGAAATATAACCTCCGGATCAAGAATAACAACAGTGTGGCCTATGATGTGATTTTCGGATGCCCCGGATGGTTGGAAGGAATGGTGCAGGCACAGGCTTTTATCAAGGCGGGATTGGCCCGGAAATGTTTGGTTATCGGGTCCGAAACCTTGTCTCGTATTATCGATCCGCACGATCGCGACAGTATGATTTTTGCCGACGGAGCAGGTGCAGCCGTTTTGGAGCAAAAAGAAGGTGAAAATAGAGGTATTTTAGCTCATAGATCGGCATCCTATACCTATAGTGAAACCCCTTATTTGTTTACCGGATGCACCTATAAGAGATCGGAGGAAGATGATACGGAATATGTCAAAATGAAGGGGAGAAGGATTTATAATTTTGCGCTGATCCAGGTTCCTCAAGCTATGAAAGCGTGCCTTGACGCGAGTGGACAATCTATTGATGCGGTTAAAAAAATATTTATTCATCAGGCCAATGAGAAGATGGACGATGCCATGATTGAGCGATTTTATAAGCTTTACAACCGACCGGTACCGCAGCATATCATGCCGATGAATATTCATAAATACGGAAACTCATCGGTAGCTACTTTACCTACGCTGCTGGATATGGTACGACGGGATCAGCTTGAAAAACATGAAGTGGAAGAAGGAGATGTTGTCTTTTTTGCCAGTGTGGGAGCAGGAATGAATATCAATGCGATGGTTTATCAATTTTAATCTTCCTTTCCTTGGCCGCGGTTTGTTTGTAGTAGGAGTTTTCCCTATATCCCGGAGCGACACTAATTAATTTTTTCCCAAACTTCATAAATGGGATTACCTGTAGAGCTTTTTCCGCTGTGATGCCATTCCCCATCCTTTATTTCCCCTTTAAAATATAGCGTATCGCCAATTCGATTATTGTCGCGTTGAAAAAAGGCGATTTCTTCGGCATACTGACCGTTTTTAAAAGTGTAGTGCCCGCCTCCCGTTCCAAAAAACTTGTTCTTGCCGGGATCTATTGCAATCCATTGAAAATAACCATCTTTTAAGAGTTTTAATGTTTTTCTGGTTCCTTTGTGTTGAATCGAGAGGAGTTCGCCGTTTACTTTTCTTTTTGTGATTTTCCAGGTCCCATCCAGAGCTTGCGGTATAGAAGGTTGTCGAATCCAGATGCGGCCGTCGTTGTCTTCGAAGTTTCTTCCACTTTTAAAACGGGGATCCAGGGTTTTTATGGTGCCGATTTTGGAAGGATTTTTATCATCAAATTCGATTTTCATCCGAAGTTGTCCCTTCTCCATGGTATAGGTGCCTCCATAGGTTTTTACATACGCGTCCGATTGATAGGTGGTTTGTGCAGTGTATCCGTCTGTGAAAATCCAAAGCTGGGTAAAACCATTCTTTTCATATTTGTAAACGCCTTCTATTTTTTCGGCTTTGTGAGAAAAACAAGAACCCAATAAGAGAATACAGCCGATTAATAATCCGATTTTTTTCATGAGAAATGACGTATTGATTTCTTTTCCAAGATACAAAAAAAGCGGCAGATTATTTTTAATTCTGCCGCTTCGGGAATGTTCTTTAGAAGGTTAATCTAAACCGCCTGCTCGTTCTGGATTGCGCGGTTCCGGCCAGGCTTTTGGTGCTCCTGTTTTTTTATCGATCGGGAGTACGATTTTTTCCCGGGAAGTAGTCTCTGGATCTTCGGCCGCCATATAAGCTAAAACAGCTGTTAAAATCACGTTGTTTTTTAAATCTTCCCATACAATCTTGTCGTAGGTATCCCGGTTGGTATGCCAGGTATAATTCCAGTAGCTCCAGCTGAGCGCACTCAGGTTGAATGCGGGGGCACCTGCCCGTACAAAAGAGGCATGATCGGTACCGCCCATGGCCGGAGTTCCGGGAAAATCGGTCTTTACCTCTTGAACCTGATCGGGAACGGCAGCGAGCCAGCGCGAGAGGTAATTATAAGAATTTAAGAATCCCGATCCATTGATGCTCATAATCCGACCCGTGCCGTTATCCTGATTGAACAAGGCCTGAATATGATCGACAATTTCCGGATGATCTTGTACAAAGGCTGAAGAACCGTTTAAACCCTCTTCCTCGGCCTCCCAATGGCCCACCAAGATAGTTCGTTTGGGGTTGGGATAGAATTTCTTTAAAATACGCATGACTTCCATCATTAACAGGGTTCCCGATCCGTTATCAGTGGCTCCCGTACCCCCGTCCCAAGAGTCGAAATGAGCCGACAGCATCACGTATTCATTAGGTTTTTCAGTTCCTTCTATCCGACCTATCGTATTGTAAGTGGGGGTTTCGCCCAAATCTTCAGATTCTGCTACAATATGTAATTTTGGTACGGTTTCGTGTTCGAGCATGCGGTAGAGAAGAGTGTAATCTTCTAATTCCAAGCTGACTGTTGGTATCTTTTTGGTCTCGGCAAAGAAGATTTTATTAGTTCCGAAACCGTTCGACCAATAACTGCTGATAATTCCTGCTGCACCGGCCTCTTCAAGGGCTTCGATAAGCTTTGACAGACCTCGTAATCCGGGCCTTTTGACTAATCCCGTACGTTTGAGGTTTTCGTTCCAGGCTCGGGTCGTTTCTTTTTGTTCTTCTTTGATTTTGGCTTTAGATTCTTCTGTTCCCCATTCATCCCAATCGTGTTGCGGCCGACCTGTAGGTTGATTTTGAGAAACCATTACAAATTTTCCCTTTACCGAGTTTAACCAAGTCTTAAATTCTTCTTCATCTTTTACCTCCGGGATAACGGTTACCTCGGCTGTCACCCCTTTTTTTGAAGTCCCCGGATTCCAGGCCAGTTGTGTTCCGGTCAAGGATTTGGTGTACGGGGCAATCATGTCAATATGAGTAATTCCCCGTTTCCAGGCCTTCCATTTCCCCCATTCCTGTAGTTCTGCATCGATTCCGTAGGAGTGGTATTTTTTGATGGCCCAGTCATGGGCTTGCTTCATTTGTGGGGTTCCCACCAGACGCGGTCCAATCATATCGAGGAGCTCATGGGCATTTTGTTTGAGTTCCTGCTCCGAGTTTTGATTGACTTCGTTTACAATGTTTTGAATGACTTTTTTTTGTTCATCGGTTTGTGCCATCATTACAAACGGCAAAAAGACCAACAGAAACAGTAACGATACTTTTTTCATAAATGAGTGGTATTGCATGTTAATTTTTTTAGCGAATAAACAAATATAACCTTTTCATAAATTTCACAAACCAGAAAACCGGGAAATAGTAAAACCGGGTGATTTTCTTAAGATTCGGCCATTTCAAAATCCAGATTCCGTTTGACCAGGTCTGTTCCTTTGACACGAATGAAAATTTCATCCCCCAGTTGGTACATTTTTCCGGTATGACGACCTACGACGGCATATTTTTCTTCTTTATAGTCGAAGTGATCCTCCCGAAGATCGCGTAATCGAATGAGCCCTTCACATTTGTTTTCGATGATTTCAACAAACAAACCAAAATCAGTAACTCCCGAGATCACTCCTTTAAAGGTTTGTCCCTTGTAGTTTTGCATAAACTTGACCTGCATATATTTTACCGAATCCCGTTCGGCTTCGACGGCAAAGCGTTCCATCTCACTGCAGTGTTTGCAAAGGGGTTCATAGACTTCGGCCGAAACGGAGGGTTGATTGTCAAGATATCGTTGCAACAGGCGATGAGCGAGGATATCGGAGTACCGACGAATGGGAGCCGTGAAATGAGAATAATATTGGAATGCAAGTCCATAATGGCCTATGTTTTTGGTGCTGTAATAGGCTTTGCTCATGGAGCGTACGGCCAAGGTACTGACTAAGTTTTCCTCTTTTTTTCCGTTTACATCATGGAGTAACTTATTGAGGGATTGGGTTGTGGATTTTTGAGATTTAAGGTTGAGCTGATACCCAAATTGCCCCACCAAGTCTTTTAGAGCGACTAATTTTTCTCCATCCGGTTCGTCATGACAGCGGTACACAAAGGTCTTGGGCGGTTTCTTTTTACTGATAAATTCGGATACGGTACGATTGGCCAGTAACATAAACTCCTCAATCAGGTTGTTGGCAGCTTTTTGTTTTTTGAAATATATTCCGGTAGGGGCATTGTCGGCATTGAGTGTAAACTTGACTTCGGTGGAATCGAAGGTGATAGCACCGTTGGAGATCCGTTGCGCACGCAAGGTTTTCGCCAGTTTGTTTAGCGCAATATGAGCCTCGACAAGGCTGTTGTCAATGCTGTAGGATGTGGAGGTTCTCGAAATTTCTGCAGGGATTTCAGCATTTTGAGTGTCCAGAATGTATTGGGATTCTTCATACGAGAAACGGGCATTACTGCGGGTGACGGTTTTTCCGAACCAGGAGTTCTTGAGTTCTGCTTTGTTATTGAGTTCAAAGAGGGCCGAAAAGGTATATTTATCCTCGTCGGGGCGCAGCGAACAGGCTTTGTTGGAGAGAACCTCCGGAAGCATTGGGATCGTTCGATCTACCAAATAGATGGAGTTTCCCCGGGAATAGGCTTCTTGATCCAAAACACTATCGGGTTTTACATAGTGTGAGACATCGGCGATGTGAACGCCAACTTGATAATTTCCGTTGTTAAGCTTTTGAAAGCTCAAGGCGTCGTCAAAATCTTTGGAATCCCGGGGGTCGATGGTCAAGGTGAGTATTTTTCGGAGGTCTTTTCGTTTTTTAATTTCTTCGGAGTGGATGCGGGTATCGAGACGATTGGCATATTCTTCTACTTCCTTTGGAAATTCTCCGTTGGCAAGTCCACTTTCGGCCAGTATGGCTTGCATCGTAGTTTCATGGGTTCCGGGTTGCCCGAGTACCTTGAGCACTTTTCCCTTGGGGGAATCTGTCCGGTTTGACCATTTTTCGATTTCGACCTGAACCATTTCTCCGTCTTTTGCCTGCTTGATCCGATTTCGGGGAACAAAAATATCGGTGTACATTTTCGGATTGCCCACCTCAACAAAGCCAAAGGTAGATTGAAGCCGCAAGATCCCGACAAAGGTGGTTTTTTTGCGATGGAGGACCCGGGTGATTTCTCCCTCCAATTTTTTCTTGTGGGTATGATCGAATAGAAAGACCTGTACTTCATCGCCATCGAGAGCGTGATTAAGCCTTTTATGCGGGATAAAAATATCTTGTGAAAGTTCTTCTACAATGACATAACCGTTTCCTGAGGTGGTCATGTCTAATACGCCTTCATAATAATTAGGAAGACCGGCAATTTTGAATTTTCCATGACCTACCGGATCGATTTTATTTTTTCCTGCGAGATGAGCGAGATCTTTAATAATTTGATCTCGAGCATGATGATCTTCGACCTCCAATCGGGCAGCGATTTGTTTGTAATTCAGCGGCTTTTTAGGATTCCTTCGAAGAACAGACAGAATACGTTTAGAAAAATTCTGTCTTTTGGAGGAGTTGCGTTTGGTATTGTGCTTTTTCTTTTTTCTTGACATGTACGAGTTGTTATTGCTGAAGATTCTACGGGTCATTATGATATATATGTAGAATCGTAATATGATATTTTGAAAGGGGAACGAAAACGGAAGGAGAGACAGCGATGCGAAAATAGTAAAATATTAGTTCTTCCCCCAATGATTTTTAGATCTCCTCAATACGATTCAAAATTTTCCGGCGAGGAGGAGATAGGCTGCCATTCATCAATCTTTAGTACGGTAGTACTCCCGCTCCTCTATAAATCGTTGAATACAGCGGGATCATGGTAGTCCATCTGCCGGGATGCAAAGATGCAGTTAAAATTTTTACTCGGGTAATTTTTAATAAATTTTATGATTTGTTGAATTTACATTACTTTAGCTCGATAAAATCTATGGAGGAATTGTCTTTTTATTTTCTTTGAGCAAAATATTGATAATCAGCTATTTTAGGAATATGTATTGCTATATGGATATAGCGTTGATTTGCTGATTCTTAGCAAGGAAGAAGGGAGCGAGCCGGATTCAGAAGGCAGGCTTTGTTGATTACGGTTCAGGAAACTACTTGATGAAAGCCAATATACCGTTATTAAAATCATGTTATGAGCATAAAGCTACGTTTGACGATCATGAATTTTCTCCAATTTGCAGTTTGGGGAGCCTATCTTACATCGATGGGAACATATTTGGCTTCAGTGGGACTGGGGCCGAAAATAGGACTGTTTTATGCGATGCAGGGAATCGTTTCTATTTTTATGCCGGCGTTGATGGGAATTGTTGCCGACCGCTGGATACCGGCCCAGAAATTACTGGGCTTTTGTCACCTGATTGCCGCAGTTTTTTTGGGATGGGCGGGATTTTACGGACTGTCGGCCGGTGTCGATGTACAGTTTGGCAAACTTTTCTTGTTGTATTCCGTGAGTGTAGCTTTTTATATGCCCACTATAGCACTCTCTAATTCAACGGCCTACGCCATTCTGGTTGATAACGGGTATAATACGATTAAAGATTTTCCTCCCATCCGGACGATTGGAACCGTAGGGTTTATCTTTGCCATGTGGTTTGTCAACTTTGCCGGTATGAAGGACGGACTGTTTACCTTGAACTTCTCTGGCGGAGCAGGATTTATTAGCTTTCAGGATAATTATAATCAATTCTTTGTTTCGGCAGTATTGGGAATTCTTTTGTTTTTATATGTTTTTGCCCTTCCGGAGGTTCCGGTCAATCAAAAAGGAACCAAAAAATCCTTATATGAAGCATTGGGACTACGTGCTTTTACCCTTTTTAAAGACCGACGGATGGCTATTTTCTTTATTTTTTCTATGCTTTTGGGGGTTTCTTTGCAGATTACCAATGGTTATGCCAATCCCTTTATCTCCAGCTTTAAGGGGATCGAGGGCTATGAGAATACCTGGGGAGCCAATAATGCCAATGCCTTGGTGTCCATCTCCCAAATTTCGGAGACCCTCTGTATCTTGCTGATTCCCTTCTTTTTACAACGATTTGGAATTAAGAAAGTAATGTTGATTTCTATGTTTGCCTGGGTTTTGCGGTTTGGGCTTTTTGCGGTGGGCGATCCGGGATCGGGAGTGTGGATGTTTGTCCTCTCAATGTTGGTATATGGGGTAGCCTTTGACTTTTTTAACGTCTCCGGTTCGCTTTATGTAGATCGCGAAACGAATAGGAACATTCGTTCCAGTGCGCAGGGATTGTTTATGATGATGACCAATGGTTTTGGTGCTACCATAGGAATGTTGGCCGCAGGAGCGGTGATTAATCATTTTGTCTATGAGCAGAATACGCCACTGACGCAATTAGAAGGCTGGAATACATCTTGGCACATCTTTGCTGTTTATGCGTTGATTGTCGCCCTTCTTTTCGGAATTTTATTCAAATACAAACACAAGCCGGAGAGAGTGGAGGAACTCCTTGAAGATAAGCCTATTTAAGAGTTCCCGAATCCATTTCCCGAGGCTTTGAAAATCACTATCTTTGTCAAAAAATTTCACTGTGCAGATTCCTGAGGGTAAACGTATTTATTTTTCGAGTGATAATCATTTAGGAGCCCCCACTAAAGCCGAAAGCAAATCTCGGGAGAAACGTTTTTTACGATGGCTGGAAGAAGTCCGGGAGGATGCTGCCGTTATTTTTTTGCTGGGGGATTTATTTGATTTTTGGTTTGAGTATAAGACCGTTGTTCCCAAGGGATTTGTACGTGTTTTGGGGAAGTTGGGCGAGATTCGCGATGGTGGTACACCGATTCACTTTTTTGTGGGGAATCATGATTTGTGGATGCATGATTATTTTGAAGAAGAACTGCATATTCCCGTGTATCACCAGCCTCAGGAGTTTGTGTTTAATGAACGACGATTTTTAATCGGGCACGGTGATGGTTTGGGGCCGGGGGACAAAGGGTATAAACGCATGAAAAAAGTGTTTACCAATCCGATTGCGAAATGGCTTTTTAGATGGTTGCACCCCGATCTTGGAGTTCGTTTAGGACAGTATATGTCGGTTAAAAATAAACTGATATCAGGAGATGAAGACGCCAAGTTCTTAGGTGAAGATCAGGAATGGCTGGCACAGTACGCCAAGCGCAAACTGGAGACCAGACATTACGATTATTTTGTTTTTGGACACCGGCATCTCCCTATGGAAATTGAAGTAGGAGCGCATTCTACTTATTTTAATATCGGGGATTGGTTAACCCATTTCACGTATGGCGTTTTCGACTCGAACGGGTTTCAGATTAAGAAATATGAGTAATTGTTGTTGGGGTCGATATTCATCCTAAACGAAGTAGATATCTCATAACTGTCATTATAATTATTCCCCGCCCATGATGAGGACGGAGCCCTCCGGTACCACCCTCCCTAAATCCCCCTTCAACGGAGGACTTACTTTGCTTCCTCCCTTTTAAGGCTGAGCTGGGCTGTTTTTTTAAAACATGTAAACGTCTAATAAACAACTATTTGTGTAAAGGTGTCACGGGTAACGCCATGAAGAATCTCAAGCATCTGATATAGAGAAAATTCCTCCTTTATCGGATGACAAATTACTCCAAAAATGAGGTTATGAGACAGCTCCGTTTGTGTGGGGTTTCAGATTTGGACGTTACGCATCAATATGTGCATACACCGCATTTTTCTCGATAAAGGCTCGACGTGGCGGGACATCATCTCCCATTAACATGGAAAAGATACGATCGGCTTCGGTTCCGCTTTCGATGGATACTTGCCGCAAGATACGATGTTCCGGATTCATGGTGGTATCCCAAAGTTGTTCGGCATTCATTTCTCCCAGACCTTTATACCGTTGAACACTGACTTTACTCTTATATTCGGCAGTGATTTTTTTTCGTTCTTCCTCCGACCAGGCATAACGTTTGGATTTTCCACGTTTAATCAAGTAAAGTGGGGGAGTGGCAATATACACATGACCATTTTCGATGAGTTCTCGCATATAGCGATAGAAAAAGGTGAGGATTAAGGTGGCAATATGGCTTCCATCGACATCGGCATCCGTCATGATAATGACCTTATGATAGCGTAACTTTTCTAAATTTAATGCTTTACTGTCTTCCTCGGTTCCTACTGTGACGCCAAGGGCTGTATAAATATTTTTAATTTCCTCATTTTCAAAAACCCGATGCTGTAGTGCTTTTTCAACGTTTAAGATCTTGCCCCGCAAGGGAAGAATAGCCTGAAAATTTCGGTCTCTTCCTTGTTTGGCAGTACCGCCTGCCGAGTCTCCCTCGACCAGAAAAACCTCGCATTTTTCGGGATCTTGTTCCGAGCAGTCTGATAGTTTTCCGGGGAGTCCGGCACCTCCCATTACGGTTTTTCGCTGCACCATCTCCCGGGCTTTTTTGGCAGCATGTCGAGCCTGTGCGGCAAGAATGACTTTTTGAATGATGGTTTCGGCTGCATTCGGGTGTTCCTCAAGGTAAATCTCAAGCATCTCAGAAACAGCTTGTGAAACGGCCGAAGAAACTTCCCGGTTTCCCAATTTGGTTTTGGTTTGCCCCTCAAACTGAGGCTCGGCCACCTTTACCGAAATAATGGCGGTCAATCCTTCTCGAAAATCATCCCCCGAAATATCGAATTTTAACTTACTCAACATTCCAGATTTATCAGCATATTTTTTTAAGGTGGTAGTCAATCCTCGTCGAAAGCCGGAGAGGTGTGTGCCCCCTTCATGGGTGTTAATGTTGTTGACATACGAATGAAGACTTTCGTTATAGGAGTTGTTGTAAATCATGGCAATTTCTACGGGAACTCCATTTTTTTCCCCATCCATAGAAATAACCTCTTCGATGATGGCTTCCCGAGTTTCATCGAGATATTTTACAAATTCCTTTAATCCTTCTTTAGAATAAAATATGTCCGATCGGGGACTGCCGTCTTCTTCGGTGACTCGTTGATCGGTAAGTGTAATATGGATTCCCTTGTTTAAAAAAGCTAATTCCCGTAATCGTGAGGCCAGGGTTTCATATTTAAAAGTAGTGGTCTCCTTAAATATCTCGGCATCCGGTTTGAATGTGACGGCAGTTCCGGTTTTATCGGTTTCTCCAATGCTTTTTACCGGTGCTAAAGGCTTTCCTCGTTTAAATTCCTGGACCCAGATTTTTCCGTTTTTGTAAACCGTGGCTTTCAGGGTTATGGAAAGGGCATTCACCACACTCACCCCCACACCGTGTAGCCCGCCGGATACTTTATAAGAATCTTTGTTGAACTTTCCGCCGGCTCCAATTTTAGTCATAACGACTTGCAGGGCAGAAACGCCTTCTTTTTTATGGATATCGACCGGAATCCCCCGGCCGTTATCTTCAATGGAAATAGCCCCATCAGCATGAACGGTGACCGTAATATTGTCACAATATCCCGCCATTGCTTCGTCAATGGAGTTATCGACGACCTCGTCAACCAAATGATGGAGACCGCGGGGGCCAACGTCTCCAATATACATGGAAGGGCGTATGCGAACGTGCTCCATTCCCTCCAGTGCCTGGATATTTTCAGCCGAATATTTGTTCTTCTTTTCCTCGCTCATATAGGTTATTTTTGATTCTTACAAAGATAATCAATAAATTGCTCTCAACGCCTGTAAAGTCGGGGAGTAATACCAAAGTTATCAACAGTTTCAAGGGGTTTTTAACGAAATAATTATTGGGTCTTAAAAGAGGATTGCCAATCCCGTAAGTAATTGAATTATTTTTACGGTTTGAACGGCCGATTTGGGCTGCAAAAAGCGTTTGGATAAGAAGGGGTTGGAAGGTGGGACTGAATATATATGGTATTGATTTCAACACCATGAAATAGAGGTTTTTTGAAACTATATTGGAAGTTCAATGGCAAAATTATCTAAACGATGATGATAAGACACTCCCCGTAAAATTGTGTATTTTTGAAACGGAATAAAAAATATAAGAACTGTAGCCTTATTACAACCTATACAATCAGTATGAAAAAAATAAGTTTGTTACTCGGTGCCTTTTTGTTGATGGCGATTTGGGGATGTGGGAATCAAAGCCAAAAAAATCAATATCGGATTGGAGAGGACTTTATTGGACCCCTGACCAAAACGACGACAATTCAGGAGCTGACAACCATTTTTAAAGGAGATTCGGTAGTTCATGAAGAAAATGCACGCCGGTTTTCAAATCGTGATGAATTTATCATTTATAAAAAAGGAGATGGCCGGGAGTTGCTTCGTCTTCAACCCCAGATGCCTTTAGACAGTACCGGCACCATTGCTACCGTACAAGTGATGGATACGCTCTATAAAACCCAACAGGGATTGGGCGTGGGAACAGTGTATGGTGATTTTTCGGATTATTATGAAATCGATCACATTGAAAATACTCTGGGAGCCGCAATAATTTTTCTGAAAAACAGTAATATTTACTTTGATGTTGCCAAGGAAGAGCTTTATGAACCCACACAGATGGGTGTAGAAATCAAGGCTTCTCAGCTTAAACGAAAAGCCAGGGTTAAGCATTTGTGGCTGGATTGGGAGTGATGATAGGAAGAAAATAAAAATGGAAAGGGCGTTTTGATGGGAAAAGTACTAAAGATTGTAGGGTTAGGATTGAATTTGTCTTATCAAGTAAATCCTGAATGGACGGTGCATCAGGCGGCAAAATTATTTTCGTTACCGCAAAAGCGCAGTCTTTCCTCAAAACGGGAGGCCTTTTTAGAGACCGCCCAAAAACGTATTCGACGGCAATTTGGCGGGCGGGAATTGCAAGTTTATATATGGTCCGGAGGAACGCGAACGGTTCTGCTGGCTCATGGCTGGGAGAGCGGGGCCGGTCGATGGTACGAATTGGTTCCCAAACTGCAGGATGCCGGATTTACAATCATTGCCCTTGATGCTCCGGGACATGGGCATTCAGAAGGCCGGCTTTATGATCAAAACGTATATGGAACGGCCATTCGAAGTTTGGCTTTAAAATATGGTGTGGAGACTGTTATCGGGCATAGCTTGGGAGGATTTACGGTATTGCTCGAATATTATAAGAAGGTCATTCCGGGAGTTCAACGGCTTATTTTTATGGGAACTCCCGTAGGATTTAATAAGTTTCAAAAAGGATTTCAGCGAAGCTTTGGTTTTAATCGGGCATTGAGAGCCGATTTTGAACATTTCTTCTCCGAAAAATACAATATTGACTTGGTTCACTTTTCCTTTTTGGAAGTTCCAAAAGGACTTGGTATTCCGGTACTTTTCGTGCACGATACCGAGGATGCCATTGTTGACTATGAGACTACGGCTCGAGTGGCCCATCAATGGGAAAAGGCCGGATTATACACAACAGAAGGGTTGGGGCATGGATTGCGTGGAGAACAAGTGTATGCGGCGATTTTAAATTTTATCGAACCCCCAAAAGAAGAATAGTTTTGAGTGTAAAAAAAGGAATTCGAATCAATAAATTTTTGAGTCACGCAGGATATTGCTCCCGGCGACAGGCTGATCGGTTGTTAAAGGAAGGACGAATTCGGCTAAATGGCAAGATTCCCGAAATGGGAGTGCGAGTTATGCCGGAGGATCGTGTGGAGGTAGATGGAAAACAGGTGAAAAATGAAAAGGAAAAACCGGTTTATATTGCTTTTAATAAACCTGTAGGAGTAGTTTGTACCACGGATTCAGAAGTAGAAAAAAATAATATTATTGATTATATTAATTACCCAAAGCGCATTTACCCCATAGGCCGTCTGGATAAAGCCAGTGAAGGATTAATTCTTCTCACGGACGATGGGAGTATTGTAAATAAAATTTTGCGATCGCGTAATGACCAGGGAAAAGAGTATATTGTAAGGGTTAACCGGCCGGTGACCAAGGCTTTTCTTGAGGGAATGGCCGGGGGTGTTCCTATTCTCGATACGGTAACCAAGAAGTGCAGGGTATGGAAGACCGGGAACCGGGAGTTTCATATGGTCTTAACACAGGGCTTGAACCGACAGATTCGAAGAATGTGTGAATATTTTGATTATAACGTGGTGCAGCTAAAACGTATTCGGGTGGTAAATATTGAGTTGGGTAGTCTCCAAACAGGACAATACAGAGACTTAACCGCACAAGAATTAAGTGAACTGCGTCGTATTGTATAAGTGATTTTTAACCCCTTTTGAGCGGGAAGCTTGCACTGGGTATTAATTTTGTAATAGTATCGCCAAAGACAGAGAAAAAATGAAAAGATTTAGAATTAATAAAAAATTTGTAAAGCGAGGAGCCGAAGAGATCGAAGATGCCGATGTTGAAGAAACCTGGAATAAACGGGAACGCATTGAAGAGAAGATCAACAACTCGGGAATACTCATGAAATACCTGAAAATTGCAAAATATATGCTTTTCATGTTGAACGATTATCGGAAAGGCCTATACCGAGATGTGCCTTGGATGACAATTAGTACCCTCGTGTTTACGCTGCTGTATGTGCTTAACCCTTTAGACTTGGTTCCTGACTTTATTCCGGTGATTGGCTATCTGGATGATGTGACGGTTTTTGCTTTGGGATTAAATCTCATTCAAAAAGAATTACGTCGATATCTGGACTGGAAATATGGAGAGGAAGCCCGGGATATTACTATTGAAGATTTGGATTAAACGGTATTCCAAAAGTTTCGGAGTTGATACTTCAAGTATAAATTTATGTTTATGATTTGGAAATCGACACCCTACTCTTTTTTTAGAGAAAGGGGCCGTAGGCGGGGTGTTTCTAATTCGTTGAATCCATTTCATGGTTTTTATAACCCATTAATAATCAATATCATGTAAATTCATTCCAATAAACCGCGTTAAATTCAGTACATCCGAACATCTCCGAAACCTTATGTTATATTAATAGAAGTCGGAAATTGAATTTCTACAGCGTGCTAATTCTTTATCAATTCCCAAAAAAAATCCCTGTAAGCCGTTACCTTTGCTGATCTTAATCGGCTCCATACGAAATTCATAGGTGAGCGGGATAAGAAACGGGTAATTAGATTTTACATTATGGAATATGCTGAAAATATTTTAGAAACCATTGGAAATACACCTTTGGTAAAGATGAACCGGATAACCAATGGCATTGATGCCTTGGTACTGGCTAAGTATGAGACTTTTAATCCGGGAAATTCGGTAAAAGATCGAATGGCCGTAAAAATGATAGAGGTTGCCGAAACAGAAGGAAAACTAAAACCGGGAGGGACGATTATTGAAGGAACCTCCGGAAATACCGGAATGGGCCTGGCATTGGGTGCCATTGTTAAAGGATATAAGATGGTTTGTGTCATGTCGGATAAGCAAAGTAAAGAAAAGATGGATATTTTGCGTGCGGTAGGGAGTGAGGTCATTGTTTGTCCTACTGATGTTCCGCCCGAGGATCCCCGGTCGTATTATTCTACGGCTCATCGCTTGGCTGAGGAGACTCCCAATTCCTGGTATGTGAATCAATATGACAATTTGGCTAATTCACAGGCGCATTACGAATCGACCGGCCCCGAAATCTGGGAGCAAACCGATGGACAAATCACACATTTTGTTGTGGGCGTTGGAACCGGGGGAACGATTTCGGGAGTAGGCCGCTATTTGAAAGAGAAAAATCCGGCTATCAAGGTTTGGGGAATTGATACCTATGGTTCGGTTTTTAAAAAATATCATGAGACCGGAATCTTTGACAAAAATGAGATTTATCCTTATCTCACCGAAGGGATCGGAGAAGACATCCTGCCCGGGAATGTAGATTTTGATTTGATTGACGGGTTTACTAAGGTAACCGATAAGGAGGCCGCTATTTATACCCGGAGATTGGCTCGGGAGGAAGGTATGTTTCTCGGAAATTCGGCAGGGGCAGCTGCCAAAGGATTACTTCAGCTGAAGGCGCATTTTACCAAAGATGACGTTGTTGTGGTATTATTCCACGATCATGGAAGCCGCTATGTAGGGAAAATGTTTAACGATGAATGGATGAAGGAGCAGGGGTTCCTGTAAGTTATTCGGATGCAAATTTTATGATCCTAATTTTTGAGCTGTAAAATCGAGAAGTTTTCCTTTTGAAAATCGTACGTTGATCTTGACAGGACTGCAGCAGTTTTCGCAATCTTCCGCATCATTTTGCTCAGGAACTGGGGGATTCGGTACCCTGGAGATTTGGAACCCGCAGTAGGGACAGATAAAAAAGTGTTCAATCAGGGCTTAATGTTCATATTGTTCTTGTAGCGTTTCCCATCTCTGAAGAAGTGCCTCCAGTTTGGTTTTGTCAGCTTGATAGGCGTCGAAGAACTTTGGGTCTGATGCGGTCTCATCGTAATTTAGTGCGAGTGCCAGATCCCTTTCTTCTATTTTCTTTTCGAGTTGGGTGATTTGGGCTTCCGTCTTACTGATTTTGTTTTTCAGTTTCTTTCTTTTTTTCTGCTTTTGGTAGTCCTTTTGGCGTTGGTTTTTTGAAATCTTTCCGGTGCTTTTTTCTTTTGGAGAGGTTTTTTCCACCTCTCGCATATCTTCTAATTGACGTTGTTCAAGGAAGAAATTAAGGTCTCCGAGGTATTCTTTTAGATGATGGTCTCTAAATTCATATACCACATCGGTTAATCCCTGAAGGAAATCCCGATCGTGAGAAACGATAATTAGGGTGCCTTCAAAATTTTTAAGTGCTTCTTTGAGCACGTTTTTCGATTGCATGTCAAGGTGGTTGGTGGGTTCATCCATAATCAGGACGTTGAAGGGCTGCAATAGCATTTTGGCCAGTGCTAAACGGTTTCGTTCGCCTCCCGACAGGACTTTGACATATTTTTCTACTTCCTCCCCGCGGAACAGAAAGGCTCCCAGAATGTCTCGTACTTTTCGACGATTGCTTTCGTTGGCCGCATCAATCATCGTGTCGAGTACGGTCTTATTCCCATCCAGATAGTCGGCTTGATTTTGGGCAAAGTATCCGATTTGTACGTTATGGCCTAATTCTACTTTTCCCTGATGTTCTAATTCCCCTATAATAATCTTGGCCAGAGTAGATTTTCCTTGCCCGTTTTGCCCTACAAAAGCAGTTTTGGTATCGCGATCGATGTTAAGACTGATGGAATCGAGTACTTTTTTATCGCCAAAGGATTTTGTGATATGGTTCAACTTAAGAATGACTTTTCCGGGGCGCACGGAGACCGGAAAACGGAGATGCATCACCGCTTGATCTTCTTCATCGACTTCAATACGCTCCATTTTGTCCAGTTTCTTAATTAAAGATTGGGCCATAGAAGCTTTTGTGGCTTTATAACGAAATTTCTCGATGAGTTTTTCCGTTCGCTCGATTTCCTTTTGTTGATTTTTTTGGGCGGCGAGTTGTTGCTCCCGGCGTTCTTCTCGAAGGACGAGATATTGTGAGTAGGGTTTATTGTAGTCGTAAATATGCCCCCGTGTGATTTCGATGGTGCGATTGGTCACCTGATCTAAGAACATTTTATCGTGGGAAACCACCACCGCACATCCCGGATAGCTTTTTAGAAAACCTTCCAGCCAAATAATACTTTCAATATCGAGGTGGTTGGTCGGTTCATCGAGCAGGAGGACATCATTTCTTTGCAGCAGTAGCTTGGCCAGTTCAATACGCATTCTCCAGCCCCCTGAAAAGGTATTTGTTTTTTTGTTGAAATCCTCGGTAGTAAACCCCAAACCCTTTAGGATGCGTTCGGTTTCGGCATGATAATTATAACCGCCTAAGATTTCATAACGATGCTGTAAATCGTTGACATCGATCATGAGTTGGTGATATCCTTCGCTTTGATAGTCTGTGCGGTCGGCCAGTGCATCGTTGGTTTTTTTCAATTTTTGTTCCAAGGCCTGAAGCTCTTCAAAGGCACTATAGGCTTCTTCCAACACCGTTCGTCCTTCCACAAAGTCAAGGTCTTGTTTGAGAAAGCCTATTTTGAGTTCTTTCTCAAGTGCAATTTGACCCTGGCTGGTTTCTATTTCTCCGGCCAGTGCTTTTAGGAGCGTGGATTTCCCCGCTCCGTTTTTGCCGACTAAACCGATTCGGTCTCCTTCGGCTAAACGAAAGGTGATTTCATGGAAAATTTCTTCTCCTGAGAAAGATACACTGAGTTTATGGACATTGATCATGAATAATTCCTTTTTGCAAATATCTTTAAAAAGCGGGAACTGCAGAAACTTGTTTTTAGGACTTTGGGTAGCGCTGTACGTTGACCTCTTGGGGTAATGGTTTTTGAAGCAGATCATAGTCCAGAAGCCAACGCGCAGTTAGTGGGGCCATCATGATTCCGTGACTGCCGAGGCCGTTTAACAATAACAGGTTTTTATGCTCGGGATGGCTTCCGATAAGGGGGCGTCGGTCTAATACTGTGGGACGAACGCCGGCGATTTGATCAACTATGGTATAGGGGCAATCGATTATCTCCTCCAATTTTTGAATCAGGAAATTTCGAGCCGATAATTCCGGTTTTAGGTGCTTGTATTTTCGGGAATAAGTCGCTCCGAATTTATAATAATCATTTCCTAATGGAATTAATGCAACGGCGGTTTTAATAACTTTTTGTAGTTGGAGTCCGGGAATCCTGAGCAGGAGATACTCTCCCTTATTTCCGATCAGTGGCAGATCCGGGAAAAAAGGATTCTGTTGGAGATGGATTCCTTCACAGCATATTACTTTCCGAAATTTTAAATCCCGATACTGAATATGGTCGGAGTGGAGCGTAAGATCGGTATAGCGGAAAGTGGTTTTCCACAATGCATTCCGTTTGATAAGGAAGCGGGTATAAGATTGAATGAGTTTTCCGGTATCCAGCCAATACGTCTGTTTGACTTCCCCGTATTGAAAGGGAGAGGGCAGTCTTGGGAGTTGTTGTAGTGGGGTTTTTATAAAAGGAGATAGCTCGGGTTTGTCGGCTGCGGCAAACCAATCATTTTGCTCCCGTACGGATTTTATTTTTCGATAGATGGGGAGCTTATGGAAGAAATGTTCCTGCAGTTGGCTTTGTAGGTTTTGATAGCGATTTACCGCAACGGGTATATATTCATCTGCTTTCCAAGCTTTCGTAAAACGTTTTAAAATCAGCGGGTTAATTACGCCTCCTGCCACAGCCGATGCACTTTGAAGGTCGTTGTCAATAACCGTAAATGTTTTTTCTCTTCGGGTAAGTTCCCGAGCGACGTTCAGCCCGGCCAGGCCCAAGCCCACGATCAGGTAATCTTTCATAATAAAAGGAAGTGAGCAGAAAAAAGAAACAGCACCTTCTTGTGGGGAGGCGCTGTTTCTTGATATGACAAATATAAGAATCTAATAGTTCCACATATTGACTTCAAAATCTCGAATTTCTTCTTTAAGACGTTCCGATTCGAGAAGTTGCATCATGGAATTATCACCAATATAATCTTTTACGGCACGGTCGTTGTTGGCGTTGTCCACTTTGTAAATCACGGCACTGAATCGGCGTGAATTCAAAAGATGGTCAAAATTCAGCGGGCGCGCTGTATTGTCTTCATTGAAAACCTTCTTTTGGAACAGGATATCTCTTATTTCGGGATAGAATATCCAGAATAGTTCTACCGGTTCGGAATCGTCAAGACCCTGTGATTTGGAATAGGCATCGGTAACTACCGGAGCAATACCGATTAATCGGTATCGGAGGTCTCCTTGACGACTGTCAAAATACCAGTATCCACGGATACGAAACCCTCGTACATCGGCACCATCGACATCGGTGTGGGATACGTATTGAGGGTCTAATTCCATTCCTGCGTTCAGTTGTGAATAGCCTTCATCGAGGGTATCGGCACGATGCAGTGTGGCGTCCAATTCCTGAAAGGACATTTCCCGGCTAAAATAGGAGTCGGCATAAATATGCTTGATATTGCCGTTTTTAACATTGTTGACCAGGATTTGAAACAGCGATCTTCTGTTTTTGCCTAATGTATTGGTATCCAAGGGATAGACCAATGGAAAATTAGCCCGTTGTTTAATATCTATAAATTCCCAAGTGGTTTTGGCCCACAGCACGTCACGATCATCGGTATAACCATAGGGCAGGGGCTTGGTGTCTTTTTCTATTTGAAGTTGATCAAAAGTTTGCTCACCAATTTCATCAGGGGTTTGGGCATTGAGAAGGTTGGATTGTCCCCAACCATTCTCAATCCCTAAGAATCCTAATAATATTATGACAACGATGTTGAATTTCATGGTTGATGAATTAATATTAATTCGTTAACTGGATCGTTACCGGTGCCACTCGCTTCAGGTGATAGCTCGAATTTCCCTGAATGCTGGCTTCAATATCAAAAATTTGAATAATGGAGCCCCGCGGTGCACTGTCGATGGTTCGTTGTGCTGCGGCATTCATTTTTTGTCCGCGAACAACTACGATGGGTTTCCCGGGTACCTGGATTTTAAATCCGGATACGGCCAGGTTTAAATCAAAATCGAAATCGGGCAAGATGGCACTTACGGTTGAAATCTTCAGATCGCCTTTTTGCATTTTGATGGGGCCTCCCAAGCCGTTTTGTCCGCGAACGGTCCCCACAGGATTGGGAATATCCTTAATCCGGAAGGTCTTTGTATCGCTTATTTTAGTTCCGTCGGGGAGGCTTCCCGAAACGCTAATTTTGACTTCCCGTCCCTTAATACCGGTGGGATTCATAACATATTTTGAATTCCCTCGAGAGCTTAACCCCGGGGCACTGGCGGTTACGCGTGAAACACCCGGAATAGAGATGGTCATCGGGTTACTTACCCCGCGATATACCACATTCATTTTATCAGCAGAAATTACGGCTGAATTGGGCTTTGGGATAACGGTATAAGAGGAATTGATGGGAAGACTCTTTTTCTCTCCGTTCTCGGTGTAATAAACCTTTCCTTTTAGCTTTTGTTCGCCTACATTTCCGGCGGGGAAATCCACATTGATGACTCCTCCATCGATATCGGATATTGCTTTTCCGTTGATTTCCACTTTATCAAAAGTCATGGTGTTGTCATACCGCCCCAATACGATTTTTCCCTTGAAGTTTTCACTGGAAAAAAATGCTCCTTTGTCAGGGATTACGATAGTTTGATAATTTTCTAATGACAAATCGCTTTCCATTTGCCCACTCAAAATGTTCGTCAGGAGTTGGGATTGCGTCTGTTTTGCATCCGATTGAATATTGGTCAATTTTGTAATTCCGGCAATAAGCGGGAATCCTTCAAAGTGGTGCCGGATCCATTCTTCTTTAGTTTTATCCCGTGTTATTACGGGGTCGGTGCTAAATCTTCGTTCAATGGCTTCGGCCATACTCTCGTTGTTGGCAGAGCGCGCCAGTTTGGCAGCATCTTCACGGAATGTAGCGATTTTATTTTTCAATTCTTTGGCCCGATCGCTCAACTTATCGTTGGCAATAAACATGAGGTTAAGATCGGAGTCGCTATCCATTTTTTCGTAGTTATAGGTACCGTCATCTTCCTTTTTTACGTTGGACAGGAGGTCTTTTTTAATTTGGTCGATAAACGATACGAGATCTGTTCCCGATGCGTCAATCACCAGAGCCTGCTCCTGTAGGGGCCCGTATTTCTTATTTTGTTCTTCGGCCTTTTGTGCTAATCCACTCATCAAGGAGTTGTTGCGGGCTGTGACTTGTTCAATATTGGCTTGAAGGCTGTCATTTACATCACCAAAAGCCTGCAGTACTTCCTTGGACATGTTTAAGGCCAGCATGGCAATAAACATGAGGTACATCATGTTAATCATGCGTTGCCTTGCGTCTAAATCTTGTATAGATGCCATAATTCAGTTCGGCTTTTTATCAATTAATTATTCGAGTTGGGGCGCATTGCACTAAGCATACCACCATATACACTGTTCAGATTGGACATGTTTTGGGTGAGTGCTTCCATTTGCTGCTGAAGTTTTTGGGCGTTGGCGGCTATCGCTTTATTCGCCTCAGCATTTCGATTATTGGATTCCAATTGCAGTTTGTAAAGTCCGTTCAGGGATTCTAATTGAGCTGCTGCCAGACTCATTTCTTCACTGTATTTTTTCTGTGAGGCGATGGCATCTACCGTGGGAGCCATGTTTTTGGCAGCCCCTTCGAAGTTTCGGATGCTGGTGCCTAAGCTTTCCATCAATTGACCATCGATCTTGGCGTCTTTGAGCATAGTATCCAGTTTTTTGGAAAGTGATGCTTCTATTTCGTCAGGTGCTTGTGCAAATCCGTTTTTCCGATTTTGAACAGGAGATCCGTTTTCCAGTTCGGGATATGCGAGAGTCCAGTCATAGGTAGGTTTTGGTTTTTCAAAGGCCGAAATAGCAAAGATGATGGCTTCACAGCACAGCCCGATCGTCAACATAACCCCTCCCGTCAGGGGGCCGATTTCAAAGTGAAGGATTTTAAAAAGCGCTCCAATAATTACAACGGCGGCGCCCCAACCGTAAGCTTGGTTAATGAAGTAATCAAATTTTGTGGGTTTTGGTGATGCCATAATGAATTGATTTTTAAGTTAAGTATAATGAATTTTTGTTAGTCTATTGTTTAGTTCGGCCCAAATTTAATCCTTTTTTGGTTCCGATATAATCCTGAACGGTTCGGAAGCCGATATAACTTCTGGCAGAGTCGGCATACTCGTAATCCCGGGTACTGACCTGAAGGTAGTAGGCCACGTCTTTCCAGGATCCGCCTCGTACGACTTTACGTGGATTGCTGCTGTTGGTTACGCTGGGATTAATCGTCGAGGAAAACTCATAGGATGACGGTTCATATGAGGAATGCACCCATTCCGCAACGTTTCCTGCCATGTTGTAAAGACCGTACCCGTTGGGTTCAAAAGATTTTGCTTCTACCGTATAGAGCGCATCATCGGCGGCATAATCTCCCCGCATGGGTTTAAAATTGGCCATAAAGCAGCCGCGCTCGTTTTTGGTGTACGGGCCTCCCCACGGATAGGTTGCTCCGTCAAGCCCCCCTCGGGCGGCAAATTCCCATTCGGCTTCAGAGGGAAGTCGATAATTGGGAACGGGTTCTACCCCCCGGCTTTTTCGGTATGCATTGTGGTATTTGGTACGCCAATGGGCAAAGGCTTGGGCTTGTTCCCAGTTTACTCCGACCACCGGATAATCATCATAAGCCGAATGCCAGAAGTAGTTGTTGTGCATAGGCTCATTATAGGAATATTTAAAATCCTTTATCCAGACGGTGGTATCGGGATAAACCTTAATGTCGTAATCTTTGATATAATCTTTGGGCGATTCATTATCTCTTATCGATTGTGCCAAATCTATGGATTGATAGCTGTACACAAATTTTGAAATGTCCAGTTTTCGTTGCCCTGTTGGAGATTCTTCTTTGGAGAGATACATCTCGTCCATCACGTGAACATATCCCTCATCAGGATAATCTTCTTTTTTCCAAATAATGGGAACATCCCAGTTAATGGCCTGTTTCATAGGGTCGTAATGTATCGAGTATTTTTGATAGGCATTCATATCTTCTTCATCGAGATTGGATCCCTTAAAGGCATAATCGGAAATGGATGAGGCTTTTTTTCCACGACCCTCTTCTTCCTCTCCACCTCCTGAGAATTCGGCTTCTTCCCCTAATTTCTGACGAATTACGGAGTCCCGAACCCAGTTGACGAATTGGCGGTATTCGGCGTTGGTAATCTCGGTTTCATCCATATAATAGGAGCGAACAGTAACCGTCTTGGTGGGAGCATTTTTAAGTCCGGCAATATCATAATCTGATTTCCCCATAACAAATGCGCCTCCGGGTACTAAGACCATGCCATGCGGCTTTGTAGGGTGCCATTTTTTTCCTTTAGCCCCGACTAACTGGCCGCGATCGCCTTTGCCGCAACTCGTGAGCACGAGAATTGCCATTAATAAGAGGAGAAAATTTCTCATATTCCAGAATTTGAAACAAATGTTGTCGTTCACTTTGAGCGCGTAAATGTATTTAAATTTTTTAAAAGTCCGCATGAAGTTCCTGTTTTCGTCAACGATTTTAGGCTTTTATAATTCGTTTCGTCGTCTCGCTTTGTACCATCGATCTGGGATTTGGTCATTGCATGCGGCTTGATAATCGCCATGGCCGCAGGACAAATACGTTTTTTTAGTAAATTGGTCGTTGATATACATCGGAACCTCTACCCACCATCGATCAGATTGTTTGCTCTTGTAAAACACTAAGGTTTCATCGTTTAAAGGGACGTTGTATTTTAAGAATTCCTGTTTTGGAATATCGTGTTCTGCTTTTCGGAAATTTATCCCCTCCAGAATATACCACAGGATTTGTCCCACTAATTGGACAAAAATAGTATTTTTTTGGAAATGGTGAAGATTATATATCCCAAAAGAACGAATGTTGTCGCTAATACCCGCGTAGCGTGCCAATGTGCAGATTTCGCGATGCGTGAATCCATTGGGTTCCCCGGCTTTGTCGGTGGTGTTGAAACCGGCTATGGCGTCTGTATCAAAACTCACCAAATCGGCATCCCGCAGAAGGGGTTCGACAATGGTGGGGTCCTGAAAAACGGCACCCAGGCGATAGGCTTCAAAATATAGGTTTTCGATCAGATTGATCTCTTCGGGGGGATTCAGATAGGACTGGTAACCGATGTTGGTATAATTAAAGAGATAATGCGGCTCATCGATAATCATTTTTCCAATGTAGGAGCGATCGGAAAGTTCAGCTTTGGTATCTCCGATATCAAATCGAGCATCTATATTGACGACGTTTATCATTTTTCCCAAAATATCATAGGAGCGATATTGTGTGTAGGTAAGATCCTGACTGCCGCCCAATATAATAGGGATAATGTCGTTTTTGTATAGGGTTGTTAAAATCTCTTTTAAGGCATAATCGGTGTCTTCTACGGTCTCTCCGGGAAGAAGATCGCCCAAATCGGCCATGGGAAGCTCCCAATTTCCCAAATAGAGGCTATATAATGCCCGGCGGAAGCTGTCGAAATCAATATTTTCGTTCCGGGCTTGCTCCTCCCTTCGGTTTTCGCGTACCCCAAGAATTGCAATTTTAATATTTTGAAGATCGATGCCCTCCCCGGTTTCGGTATGAATGGTGATATTCTTTCCGATTACGGAATTGTGCAGGTTTTCGAGATTCCTGATAAGACCTGAATCGACGGGTTTTAAAAAATCTAAATCCATAGTTCTGTGCGCCCTATTTTTTCTTTCGGGATTTGCGTTTTTTGGGTTTTGATTTTTTCGATTTTTTGGCGATGATATCCTTTACCTCTTGTAGAGTCAAGGCTTTGGCATCCACCTCCTTGGGAAGTTCAATCTTGATTTTCCCTTGGATAATCTTACTGCGTTTCCACCGTGTTTTTTCTACACGAATACCCTCTTCTTCCCAGTTGTGGATGATTTTCTCGCGTTCTTTTTTCTTTTTATTTTCGATAAGCTCGACAATATCCTCTTCACTTAAATTGTCAAAATCATAACGCTTATTGACATTTATGAACATATTGTTCCATTTGATGTAGGGACCGTACCGACCTTTCCCCTTTCTAACGGGTAAATTTTCATATTCGTATATCGGGGCATCGGCTTTTTCTTTGGCTTTGATGATCTCAATGGCCCTATCATAATCAATATCAGTGGGTTGCTCTCCTTTTGGTAGGGAGGCATATTTTTTTCCAAATTTAACATAGGGACCGTATCGACCATTGTTGACCAATACGGTATCGCCTTTGTATTCGCCGAGTTCTTTGGGAAGCTCGAGGAGCTTCAAGGCTTCTTCAAAGGTGAGACTCTCCAGCGTTTGCCCTTTGGCCAATCCTGCAAATTGGGGTTTTTCATCATCTTCGACACTGCCGCGTTGAACCATAGGACCATATTTGCCGAGCCGAACGCTAATTGGTTTGCCGGTTTTGGGATCCTTTCCGAGGATGCGTTCGCCAACCTCGCGCTCAGCATTTTTTTCGACATCTTTAACCGTGGGGTGAAATTTATCATAAAAGGCCTTCATCATCTTGGTCCATTCTTCACTGCCGGTTGCGATCCGATCAAAATCTTCTTCAACTTCGGCGGTAAAATTGTAATCCAGAATATGGCTGAAGTGTTTGACCAGAAAATCATTAACCACCATTCCTACATCGGTGGGAATCAATTTCCCCTTATCGCTTCCTACTTTTTCTGTTTTTTTATGCTGGCTGATTTTGTCATTTTTAAAAGTAAGGACAGCATATTCCCGATCGGTTCCTTCTACATTGCCACGGGCGATGTATTTGCGGTTTTGAATGGTCGAAATCGTAGGGGCATAGGTCGAGGGACGCCCGATTCCCAGAGATTCCAATTCCCGTACTAAAGAGGCCTCTGTGAATCGTGCCGGAGGACGGGAGAATCGCTCGGTGGCGGTGATGAATTTAGAGGTTACCGAGTCTCCTTTTTTTAGGACCGGCAACAACCCTGTTTTTTCGTCCTGCGTTTCATCGTCGGTACCTTCTAAATAGACTTTCAGGAAACCTTCAAAAGTAATGATTTCACCTTTGGCGGTAAACCGCTTGTCATGCGTGTCAGCTCCGATTTTGATATGGGTGCGCTCCAATTGGGCATCGCTCATCTGGGAGGCGATTCCACGTTTCCAGATTAATTGATACAAGCGTTTTTGGTCTCGTTCTGTCGGAATGGTATGGCGTCCAAAATTGGTGGGGCGTATCGCTTCGTGTGCTTCCTGCGCTCCTTTGGATTTACTTTTATAATTGCGGGTTTTGGAATATTCTTTCCCGTAGGCTTTATAAATTTCCTGAGCCGCCCCTTTTTGGGCTTCCTTGGAGAGGTTGACACTATCGGTTCTCATATAGGTGATGTGTCCGGCTTCATATAATCGTTGTGCGAGCATCATTGTTTTGCCCACCGAAAAATGTAGCTTGCGGGAAGCCTCTTGCTGAAGCGTGGAAGTGGTAAAAGGCGGGGCGGGTGTTTTTTTACCCGGTTTTTGAGTGAGGTCGGCAACGTTAAAATGGGCGCCGATATTTTGTTTTAAAAACTCTTCTGCTTCCTCCTTCGTTTTGAGATTTGTGGGTAATTTAGCTTTAAAAGAGCTGCCTTCGTCGGTTTTAAATTCGGCATCGACCCGAAAGGAATGGGTGGTTTTAAAATTTTGAATGTCTCGTTCGCGTTCTACGATCAACCGCACAGCTACCGATTGTACGCGGCCGGCAGAAAGTCCTCCTTTTACTTTGCGCCATAAAATAGGAGACAACTCATACCCGACAAGCCGATCCAGAATACGTCGGGCTTGCTGGGCATCGACCAGATTTTGGTCGATTGAACGGGGATTGGCGATGGCATTAAGAATTGCAGATTGGGTGATTTCGTTAAATACGATGCGTTTGATGTCCTTATTTTTGAGATCCAGCTCTTGGGCCAGATGCCAGGCAATGGCTTCCCCTTCCCGGTCTTCATCACTGGCCAGCCAAACGATGTCAGCTTTTTGGACTAAATCGTTTAGCTCTTTCACCACCTTCCTTTTGTCACTGCTCACCCGATATTTGGGTTTAAAATCGCGGTTTACATCAACTCCCAATTCTTTGGTTGGTAAATCTGCGATATGTCCAAAGCTGGATCGCACCGTATATTCTTTACCCAAGAATTTTTCGATCGTTTTGGCCTTAGCAGGAGACTCTACAATGACTAAGTTCTTTGCCATATCTATAATTTTAGGTTGCAAAACTACAAGAATTTTTTGGTTTTAAAGAACTTCCTCAAAAAAGGGAAATAAGGAAAGCCGCAGTGAGGTCTTTATTATAGCCTGTTTTTAGAACGTCTGACCTCGATTCTAACCTCGATTTTTATAGAATATCATAGCCTGACCATAATTCGTGAGGTCATTTAAACTTTTAAATTTCTGAGCGATCCGACCGTCGGGATCAACCGAAGCACTTTGCCGGGTTGACTGCCTTTTAATGGTTATGAACTTATTTATGAATTATTGGATCTAACTACTTTCATAACGTATTGATAATCATTAATTTATTGTTTTTGAATGCCGAACATAATTTGGATTGATACTCTCCTAAGAATGGCATCTCGAACGCAGTGAGAGATCTTAATCCATGAACAGGAAAAAGATTTCTCCTTCGTCGAAATGAACAAACCACTCCGAAAAAATAATCAGAAGACTACTTTCGGTCAGGGATCGCACTCCCTATTATATTCATGGGCTTTACAGTCGCTCTATAAAGTTAGCTCTTTTTTGTTAGTGCTGATAAAGTGCTATTGGGAATGCAGGTTTAACGGCTTTGTGGTGTAAAAGATAATTTATATTGGATAAAAATAGAGCATACAACACATTAAAGATTTGCTGACAGTTTGTCATAATGATGAATTTAATATCTTTGCCGTTCAAACTATTAGGATTATGAAGAGTATCTTTAATATACATGATGAACGTAGGCAGGGCGAGGTTTTAACAGCCGAAAAAAAGAAGCCTCGGTCAATGCCGGTAAAGCGTCATTTTGATCGTAAGTTTTATATTGAAAGTTATGGGTGTGCCATGAATTTTAATGACAGTGAAATTGTGGCCTCTATTATGGAGCGAGAAGGCTTTGGATTGACCGATAAACTGGCAGAAGCCGATTTTGTATTTGTAAATACTTGCGCCATTCGTGCAAAGGCCGAGGATACCGTAAGGAAGCGTTTGGAAAAATACAACGCGGTTAAACGAGATCATAACCCCAGTATGAAAGTCGGGGTACTGGGCTGTATGGCCGAGCGGCTTAAAAAACAATTGCTGGAGGAAGAAAAGGTAGTTGATCTGGTGGCCGGTCCCGATGCGTATAAAGATTTGCCCAATTTAGTGCGGGAGGTGGATAACGGCCGTGATGCCGTAAATGTTATCCTGTCAAAAGATGAGACCTACGGAGATATCTCACCGGTTCGGTTGCAGAGTAACGGGGTGACGGCTTTTGTATCGATTACCCGCGGTTGTGATAATATGTGTACCTTTTGCGTGGTGCCGTTTACCCGTGGTCGCGAGCGTAGCCGGGCTCCCGAAAGTATTGTGCGGGAAGTCAATGAATTGGCCGATAGAGGCTATAAAGAAGTGACTTTATTGGGGCAAAATGTAGATAGTTACCTGTGGTATGGCGGAGGCTTGAAAAAGGATTTTAAAAAAGCAACTGAAGAACAAAAGGCCCATGCTGTTTATTTTGCCGACTTACTGGAAATAGTGGCTCTTGCCCAGCCCCAAATGCGATTTCGGTTTTCCACTTCCAATCCTCAGGATATGACGATGGATGTTATTGACGTGATGGCCCGATATTCGAATATTTGTAAGTACATCCATTTACCCGTTCAAAGTGGAAGTAATAAAATTTTAAAAGCCATGAACCGGCAGCATACCCGGGAGGAATACTTTGATCTTATTGATAATATTCGAAAACGAATTCCGGATGTAGCTATTTCTTTTGATATGATGACCGGTTTTTGTGGAGAGACCGAGGAAGATCATCGAGATACATTAGATTTGATGCATCGGGTGAAATATGATTTTGGGTATATGTTTGCCTATTCGGAGCGGCCGGGGACTAAGGCCGGACGAAAAATGAAGGATGATGTTCCCGAAGAGGTAAAGAAACGACGGCTTTCTGAAGTGATAAAATTGCAACAAAAATATTCTCATTATAATACCCAAAAGCACCTTGGAAAAGTGGAAGAGGTATTAATTGAAAAGGAGTCGAAGAAATCGGATCAGGAATGGGCCGGACGGAATTCCCAGAATACCATGGTGGTCTTTCCCAAAGGAGATTATAAAGTGGGAGATTTTGTCAATGTAAAAATTACCGACTGTACTACCGCTACACTTATAGGAGAGGCCGTAGAATATTCGCCCAATCATTAAAAAAACAGTATTTGAATCCCCGTTTCGGGTTATTTTACAATATGGAATCCATACAATCGATTAAACAACGATTTGAAATTATAGGGAATGATCCGGGGTTAAACCGGGCACTCGAAAAGGCTATGCAGGTGGCTCCTACCGATATCTCGGTATTGGTTACCGGAGAAAGCGGGGTGGGGAAAGAGAATATTCCCAAAATAATCCATTCCCAGTCCCATCGGAAACACAATAAATATATTGCGGTAAACTGTGGTGCTATTCCCGAAGGAACCATTGATAGCGAGCTGTTTGGTCATGAAAAAGGGGCTTTTACGGGAGCGACAAAAACCCGCAGCGGCTATTTTGAGGAAGCCGATGGAGGAACCATCTTTTTAGATGAGGTGGGGGAGTTACCGCTTACCACGCAGGTACGATTATTACGGGTTTTGGAAAACGGAGAGTTTATTAAAGTGGGGTCTTCAGAAGTACAAAAAACCAATGTGCGTATCGTGGCGGCTACCAATGTAAAAATGGATCAGGCGATAAAAAAAGGAAAATTCCGTGAGGATTTGTATTATCGGTTGAGTACCATAGAAATCCATTTGCCTCCGCTTCGAGATCGGCAGCAGGACGTACATTTGCTGTTTCGGAAGTTTGCCTCCGATTTTGGATTGAAATATAAAATGCCTACGGTGCGGTTGGAGGAGGATGCTAAAGCATTGTTGGAGCGAAATCGTTGGCCGGGAAATGTCCGACAACTGCGCAATGTTACCGAGCAGCTTTCTGTCCTGGAAAAAAAACGAACCATTAGTGCCGATACCTTACGGCAATATTTACCTCAAGAGGCCAGTCGTCTTCCGGCGGTTATAGCCGATTATAAGGAACGCAGTGACTTTAGCAATGAACGGGAAATTTTGTATAAGGTCCTTTTTGATATGAAAAATGATATCAATGACCTGAAGAAGTTGACCGCCGAGCTATTGCAAAATGGGGACAGCCACGAGGTACGCAGACAAAATCGAGGATTGATTCAAAAAATATACGGCGAAGAAGACAAAGAGGGAGAAACGGACGAAGCACAATTGGAAATTTTACAAATCTCGGATGAGGAAAGGCCTAAGAAGGAGGTTCGCGATCAGAGAACCCCACGGGAGGATTATCATTATGCCGAAGAAGTGGAGGAAGAGGAAACGCTTTCTTTACAGGAGACCGAGATTGAATTGATCAAGAAAGCTTTAGAACGCAGTCAGGGAAAGCGAAAGGAGGCGGCTCGAGAATTGGGGATCAGTGAGCGAACCTTATATCGGAAGATCAAATTATACGACTTATGAGAAGAGTACGAATGCTCCTGCGTCAGGAGGCTCTGCAAGTACAGAAGAAGAAAAAGATGCGTTTATCCTGTATGGGAGCAATGTTGCTTTTTATAATAATGAACTTGTCTTCCTGTGGGATTTATTCTTTTACGGGAGCCGATACGGGAGATGCAGAGACCTTTACGGTGCGACAGTTTCAAAATGATGCGGATTTGATAGAGCCCGGGATTGACCGAACGTTTACCTTAAAGCTGCAGGATCTCATTCAAAATCAAACCAATCTGGGGCTGACCAATAATGGGGGAGATCTGATTTTTGAGGGGGAGATTACACAATATTATGTTGCCCCGATGACTTCTCAGCGCGACAATACGGCTGCCCAGAACCGGTTGACGGTCGGGGTTAATGTACGTTTTACGAATACTTTGGATCCGGATAAGGATTTTGAGCGGCAGTTTTCGTTTTATTACGATTATCCCGGGCAACAGCAGCTAATGGGAGGACAACTGGATACGGCGATTGATGAAATATATGAACATATTACTCAGGAGATCTTTAATGCGGCACTAACCGACTGGTAAAAGAAAGCAAAGTATGCAAATGGAGGATTTTGAACGGCTGTGGGAGCAAAAAGAGAAACTGAGTTTACAGGAAACCCGGGAACTCGGTGCTATTGTTGCCCGTTATCCTTATTTTCAAACGGCTCGTGTATTACATCTTAAAGCATTGCGCCAGAGTCACAGCTTTTTTTATAATTCGGCTTTAAAGAAAACGGCAGCTTATACCGCCGACCGCAGCGTACTCTTTGATTATATAACTTCTGATCAATTTCTTCAAGATGCCGTTTCCGGTCGTATTAAGGAACGGGGTGTTTCCAATGACGAAGAGACCGGGGAAGAAACAGTTTTGATGGATGAAGAAACGGCCGAACAGGTATTGGACCCCGATCTATTTGGTCAGGAAGAAGAGAATACCGGAGCCGATGATACAGCGGCCGGAGAATATCGACAGGCGAGTAAAGAGGAAAGTTCAAAAAAATCGACACATATAAAGACCTTTGAACCGGGAGCTCTTCATTCTTTTTCAGAATGGTTAAAATTTACTGCTGCTGAATCCGTTTCGGCACCATCTGAAAAATCGGATGCAACCAGAGAAGAGAGACCGGAAAAAAAGAAAATGGAAGCCGAACGGGAACATCAAAATCAGATTATAGACCGGTTTATTGAAACCTCTCCAAAAATATCCCCTTCTAAAACGGTTCCTGCTCTTCATATTCCTAAACAGGATTTGGGTTTAGAAGAGCGCTTAATGACCGAGACCTTGGCCGAAATTTATGTCGATCAGCACAAATATGACAAAGCAATTCAAGCCTATCGCATATTAATTTTGAAAAATCCAGAAAAAAGTAGTTTATTTGCAGACCGAATTGAGCAAATTGAGAATTTGAAAGAAAAATAGAAAGATCAGTAATGAACACATCAGTAATATTTTTAGCGTTAATCATCATTGTTTGCATTCTTTTGGTGGTGGTTATTATGGTACAAAATCCCAAAGGAAGTGGATTATCCGGTACTTTTGGCGGCGGCGGACAACAAATGGGCGGGGTGAAAAGAACCGACGATTTTTTGACGAAGAGTACTTGGACCTTGGCTACCGTTCTTTTGGTTTTGGTTTTATTGTTTAATGTGAGTAACAAGGGAGATAACGGCATTCAGGATTCGAGACTTCTGGATGGAAACAATATACCGGTTTCTGTTCCGTCGGCCAATGAAACCCCGGATACTCAACAGGATGATTCGACATTAGATCTTCAGGATGTGAAGGAACATAATAATGAGAGCGATACCGCTTCCGATGAATAGATAAAAACCGTTTTTGCCTTATATTTAAGGAGTGCCAACCTGTCGAAAATGACAAGTTGGCATTTTTTTATGCTTTCTGTCAGGAAATTTTGATTGGCACAGTTTTCGTCTATATGGCAGTGTTCAAATAAATAACCTAAAAACTAATATAAAAATGGCAGTACAATTCAAACCTTTGGCCGACCGTGTTCTAATTGAGCCGGCCGCTGCAGAAACCAAAACCGATTCAGGAATATACATTCCGGATTCTGCAAAAGAAAAACCCCAGCAAGGAACCGTTATCGCGGTAGGAAAAGGAACCAAAGATCATGAAATGACAGTACAGGCGAATGATACTGTATTGTATGGTAAGTTTTCCGGAACTGAACTCAAGCTGGATGGGAAGGATTATCTGATCATGCGGGAAGACGAGATCCTGGGAATTTTATAAACGACTGAAAATCTTTAATTTTTAAATTAAAACTATTTTAAAATGGCAAAAGACATTAAATTTAATATAGAGGCTCGCGACAGTATCAAACAAGGTGTTGATGCTCTTGCTAATGCTGTAAAAGTAACCTTGGGCCCCCGAGGTAGAAACGTAATTATCAGTAAATCCTTTGGAGCTCCTACGGTGACCAAAGACGGGGTAACTGTAGCCAAAGAAATCGAATTAAAGGATGAACTTCAAAATATGGGGGCTCAAATGGTCAAGGAAGTAGCTTCCAAAACCAACGATTTGGCCGGTGATGGTACTACGACTGCTACCGTTTTGGCACAGGCTATCGTTCAGGAAGGACTAAAAAACGTAACTTCTGGAGCAAATCCGATGGATTTGAAAAAAGGTATTGATCAGGCTGTTGAGGCCTTGGTTCAAAATCTTGAAAAACAAGCCAAAAAAGTAGAAAACTCTTCAGACCAGATTAAACAGGTAGCTTCTATTTCTGCTAATAACGATAGCGTTATTGGGGATTTGATTGCAGAAGCTTTTTCCAAAGTTGGAAAAGAAGGTGTGATTACGGTAGAAGAAGCTAAAGGAACTGAAACTTATGTGGATGTCGTAGAAGGAATGCAATTTGACCGGGGTTATTTGTCTCCTTATTTTGTAACCAATAGTGAAAAAATGGTTACCGAATTGGAAAACCCTTACATTCTGATCGTTGATAAGAAGATCTCGACGATGAAAGATTTGATGCCAGTTCTTGAGCCTGTTGCTAAAAATGGAAACTCCCTCTTGATTATTGCTGAAGATGTAGAAGGAGAGGCTTTGGCTACTCTGGTTGTGAACAAACTGCGGGGTTCGTTGAAAATTGCTGCTGTTAAAGCCCCGGGATTTGGTGACCGTAGAAAAGCCATGTTGGAAGATATTGCTATTCTTACCGGTGGAACCGTTATTTCTGAAGAACGCGGATTTACCCTCGAAAATACAACCATCGATCAGTTGGGTACAGCTGAGCGGGTGAGTATCGATAAAGACAATACAACGATTGTAGATGGTGCAGGCGAAGATGAGAACATCAAGAATCGAGTGAATCAAATTAAAGCTCAGATTGAAACCACGACTTCAGACTATGATAAGGAGAAACTGCAAGAGCGTTTGGCGAAGTTGGCCGGAGGTGTTGCGGTTCTCTATGTAGGAGCTGCCTCTGAGGTCGAGATGAAAGAAAAGAAAGACCGTGTTGAAGATGCCATGAACTCGACCCGAGCTGCGGTTGAAGAAGGTATTGTCGCCGGTGGCGGGGTTGCTTTGGTTCGTGCAAAAGCGGTTTTGAAAGATCTTAAGACCGATAATAATGATGAACTTACCGGTGTGAATATTGTCGCTCGGGCTATTGAAGCTCCGCTACGTACGATTGTAAACAATGCCGGAGGCGAAGGTGCTGTCATTATTAGCAAGGTATTGGAACACGAAGACAGCTACGGCTATGATGCCAAAGATGAGAAGTTTGTCGATATGATGAAGGAAGGCATCATCGATCCGAAGAAGGTGACTCGTGTAGCGTTGGAAAATGCAGCTTCTGTGGCGGGCATGATCCTGACGACCGAATGTGCTTTGATTGATCTTCCCGAGGAGGACAAAGGTGGTCCCGCAATGCCTCCAATGGGCGGCGGCGGAATGCCCGGAATGATGTAATTCCACCCTCCTTTTAAGGAATAATAATGAAAACCCGGATCTCTGAAGAGATCCGGGTTTTGTAATCTAAGAAACTGAGGTGATTTTTGGGTTTTGTTGTGTAGCAGGAAGAATCTGGTTGTGCGGTAGCTGCCTATATCTCTTTGCTCTTTATTCAATCACTTCTGATAAAACCGTACCTGTAGCGGCATTGGGAAAAGCGATTCCCAGTAATGCAGAAAGGGTGGGAGCGATATCGACGATTTCTGAGGCTCTGGTCGTTTGTCCCTGATTGATTCCCTGGCCAAAGAAGATTAACGGAACATGAGTGTCATATTTATAGGCACTGCCATGAGTCGTTCCGGTTTTACTGCTCGAAGCATAATAAGCCGGTTCAAATTCATACGCGACATCACCACTCCGCTTCGGATTAAATCCATTTTTTATCCGACGGGCAATTAATCCGCCCGTAAAGGCCCCGCTTTCCAGGGTCCCTCGAGTATAGGCCTGAGCTACGTTGGGATAGGTCATCAGATAATCACGAATGGCCATGGCTATCTTTTCCCGATTGAGTTTTAAACTATCCACTTTCTTATAATTGAGAAAAACCTGCTTGTTGGAGATACTGCTCAGGAGTCCTTTTTCATGGTATTTTTGCTCTACAAAATTTTGGACGGCGTTGTTGAGATCCGTTGGATTTACATAACCTGCCGACATTCTTTTAGATGTTAAGTAGGCCGGAACCTGTACGGCGGCATGATCGGCAGTTAGAAAAACGGTATATTCTCCTTTTCCTACTTTTTTGTCCAATCCTTCAAGGAGTCGGGCGATATCCCGGTCTAATCGCAGATAATTATCTTCTACTTCTTTAGAATTTACGCCAAACTTATGCCCGATATAATCCGGGCTGGAATAGCTTATGGTTAAGAAATCGGTGATTTCGCCCTGCCCCAGGCTTTCTCCGTCAATGGCTGCCAAAGCAAAATCGGTAGTCAGGCTATTTCCAAAAGGGACTCTAAAGATCAGGTCGTATTCATATTTTTCGCCTTTTTTGTTTTCTTTTTGGCTGATGGCCTTCAGATCATAGGGAAAGGTGGTTTGTCCTCGTAAATCCCCTTCAAAATCGGTTTTGTCGGGACCGCTTTCCGTGTAGGTTGAAATGGGATAAAGCGTTTCCCAGGTTTGATTTAAGTACGCTTTTGCCTTTCCGGAGTTGTTGAAGTTTTGAACCCATTGTGGGAGCTCTTCTACATAATACGAACTGGTGATAAAATGGCCTTCATCTTTTCCATAGAACCAATAGGCGGCATTGGCAGTATGCCCGGCAGGCATAATAGCGGCTCGATCCTTGAGTGCCACGCCGATGGTTTTCCCTTTAAATTGGGTGGCGATTCGATTTTGATCGGTGATGGTACTCGCCAAAAGCTGGCGGGGAGACATTTTTCCGGCATCGGCTTGTGTTCCCATCGGCTGTACGTCATCATCATCGGCACAGTAAATGAGCTTTCCGGCAACTTTGTCATACCATTGGTTGGAGATGATTCCGTGGTAGCGGGGGGAAGTTCCGGTATAAATAGACGTATGGCCCGGTGCGGTATAGGTAGGAACATAATTATAATGGTTGTTTTTTAAATTGTAACCCTCTCGAATCATTCGTTTAAATCCGTCTTCGCCATAACGATCCCAGAAACGTGTGAGGTAATCATACCGCATTTGATCGACTACGATCCCCACAACGAGTTTAGGTTTGGTGTAAGGAGCTTCGGTGGTTTGAGCCTGTACGGGTGTGATAAGTAACAATCCCAGAAAAAGAAGGAAAAATCGGCGCATAGGTAAAATGATAATAATTTATAAACAGCCGATTAAAATAGCTATTTTTTTCGACTTAGACAATCTCATGAGGCTGTTTAAATCTTCCGAAGCAGGCTGCCGGAAATGCGATTCGACGCTGAGATTTGGGATTCCAATTTTAATGTGGAAGCTGATAATTCCTATTCCGTTTCCGGTTTTTGAATAAGATTCCACAGGATTAACAACACGCCCAGAGTAAAACATGCACTCATTAGAATTCCGGAAATTAGAACCACATATTTCATCCAGGTAATGCCCACCCACATGAGGTAAATGCCCCCAAATGTGAAGATTATGGAAAAGAGCGGTTCGATGGCCAGGATTCGTTTTACGCGCAGGTTTGCTTGGGTGAGGAAAACCAGAAACCCCGTGATGAAAAAAACCATACTCAGGGACATGACATGGGTATGTAGCATAGTGAGCATTTCCTGTTGAGTTTTTTCATATTTCATAATTTCGGCATCCTCATGGTCCTCATTTCCCAAATAACTTTCTTCAATTCCCCGGGGGGTGATATGGGTCGTATGATCGACAAATTTGATTCCCGAGGAGAAGCCGAAGCTGAGAATCACCAGAAATAACCCTGTAAACCATTTGACGGGGGTTGGAAACCTGCGGATATAACCATTCCAGTTTTTCATAATAGATCCGCTTTATGGAGTGTATGAATTGTTTTGAGTGCATTGCGGATCGCGCGTGTCATGGAACGCGCCGAGATAGTCGCTCCGCTGATTCCGTCAATATCCTCACCAACCATCGGGGCGGAGTCCGGGGTCATCCCTTTAAATTGTCTCAGCCATCGTGGGGTTTCAATTTCCCGCCCAAAGGTTTCCCGATAAATAAGTACTTTGGTTTCCCGGATATGCAGGTCGGGCGATAAAATAATGACATAGTCAAAATCTCGTTCCTTGCTGGGGGCCGAACCCAGATAAGCATATCCTTTTAAATCATGATCTACAAGGAGCCTGTAGAGCCGGTCTTTGGAGAGATCGGAGGGAACTTTGTGCAGCGTAGAAAATGAAGAAAGATCCATTTTATCCAGGGTTACCCCTTCTTCTTGTAACGCAATATCAACGGTTCGTTGCAGGCGAAGCGTTAAAGTTCTGCTTTGTGCAAGAGAGCAGACGGGAAGGCTTATCAGAAAAATAAAAGCAAGGTTTAATCTACAAATCATCAGGTCGTTGTTTATTAAGGACAAATTTATCTATAATTATATTACAAACATCTTTTACGGGTATTTATTTAGTGTCGGTTCTTAAGTGTATCCTCCGGTTTATAAATTGACTGCGCGGTAAAGTTTGCGCCTTTTAGGGTATATCGCAAAGAGAATCCGTACGTATTGGAATCTCGATTAATGTTTCGCGAGAAAGCATAATCCGGGGTCAGGAACTTTTCCCATCTTCGGTCAGTTTTAAATAGGTCTTCTCCAAAAATAACAATCTCCAGTCTTTTCCCGATTTTCTTTTCAATAAATAAATCCAATTGGGTGGTACTCAGATGTTTTATAACGTTGTTTTTGTATGCCGATTGGAAAACGAAATCGATGCCGGCGGTCCAATTTTGCCCCAAATTGACCTGCTGTTCACTGTTGAATTGCCATTTCGGACTGTTTCCCAGCGGTTTAGAGATGTTTTTATTGCTCATTTGAGCATAAGAAAAACGAATCGAATTGTGGGTTTTCCACCGTTGTCCGAATAGTTCTTTTTGGTACTGGATGGTTCCTCCGGTAGAAAAGAAATTTTTAAAATTTCTGAAAGTAGTTGTTAGATGCCCGGTTTTAAAAGCAAAGAAAGGGAGGATTTCATCATTGCTATAGCCGGCATAAGCACTTAAAATCCAATCATCCTGTGTGGTTTCCAAGAGAAGTTTATAGGCGTTGTAGGCTTTGATGTTGAAATTTCCGGCCGTATGGATAAAATCCCGATTAATTTTTAAGAGCGGATTAAGCTGTTGAACGGTGGGCCGGATAAAGTCTTTCCTGAGGCTTATTTTGTAACGTTCTCCGGATGTCGGTGCCGTTGTATAAGAGAGTTTATAGGTAAAGTTCAGCGAATGTTCTTTTTCCGCATCAGGGGAAATGGACTGAGCCGGAGTTTGCAGCCTTTTTTGAGTAGCCGACTGCTCCAGTTGCAGGGTCGCATCGAGCTCTTGGGTTTTTGAAAGGGAAAGTTGATGATGGAGCCGTAGCATCCAGGTATTTTCCTGATAGCCGAAGAAAGAAGATCGCCGGTGATCTTTATATAGGTTTTTCGTGTCGTCCCGAATACCGAGATGAGAAAACCGGAGCTCGGCGGTCGTAAGGCCCGTTTCTTGTCGATTTTGAAATTTTATAAAACTACCGATCGCTGGGGTTTTTAAATGTATCTGTTGCTTTATTTTCTGATCCTTACGATCGGCTTGGTTACGGGCCGATAAATGCTTAAAGTCCTCTATAATCCCCATTTTAAATTGATTGGAGGAGTCGAAATCGTGATGCCAGGTTTGTGAAAAGTAGTATTGCCGAACCTGATCGCGGGTATGTATTTGTTGCCGAAAAGAAGATTCAAAGGTGTTGTCTTCACCACCTATAGTGGCCAAATCGACAAGGTTGTTGAAAACGATAATATTCGATGTATTTAGTTTTAATCCCATATTAAGGGCAGCCTCATGATTCCTGTAAATTATGCGTTTTTCGGTTGTGAAGTGCTTTTTGGGGCCGTTTTTTGAAGCTATTTCAAAACTTCCTTCGGGGCTAAAAGGATCATATATAAAACCATATTGAGCCTGAAGATGGAGATGTTTTTGATGCATTTCATAGTCGAGCAGTTGCTCATTGACAAAATCATCGCTCGGTTGATGCTGGGTTTGTATGACGAGTCTGTAGTTGTTTTTGAAATGGGAAGGGGAGTTTTGTTTTCCCTTGCTGTTTTTAATCGTATGGGAATTGTCGGATGGGTTTCTCAGCTCCATTTTGTAAAACCGGTCATGTTGGGCATAAAGGGGAGAGATGAGGGATATCAGGAAGGTTGAAAAAACGGTAAATCGTAAGATCCGAAAAAGGAATATCATAGGTGCTGAAGCAACTTTAGGGAGACATTTGTAATTGCGGTTATATACAGAAAGGCAGTAAATATACCCATAAATTTGGCGGCGAGAGGATGGGTAGGGCAAAAAAGCCGGAGGTGTTGAGGATCGAATAAAGAAAAATGCCCCGGTAGGAGCCGGAGCATTTTTTTCAGAAGTTGTGTTTCCTGTGGCTTATTTAGCAGCTTCATACTTTTTAGCCACAACATCCCAATCGATCACGTTGAAGAATGCTTCTACGTAATCCGGGCGTTTGTTTTGGTATTTTAAGTAGTAGGCGTGTTCCCAAACATCAATTCCCAAAATCGGAGTGCCGCAGGCAGCGTTTGGCATCAGGGGGTTGTCTTGATTGGGAGTAGAGCAAACGCTTACTTTTCCTCCTTCTTCTACGGCTAACCAAGCCCATCCGGATCCAAACCGGGTTTTGGCAGCGTTTGAGAATTCTTCTTTAAATTGGTCAAAAGAACCAAAAGCCTCATCAATTGCCTTGGCTAAATCGCCGGACGGCTGCCCCCCGCCATTGGGAGACATCACTTCAAAGAATAGATTGTGGTTGTAATAGCCTCCTCCATTGTTGCGAACGGCTGAATTATCCATATCCAGATCGGCAAAAATTTCTTCTATGCTTTTATCGGCTAAATCGGTTCCTTCTACCGCTGCATTTAATTTTTTAGTGTACCCGGCATGATGTTTCCCATAATGAATCTTCATGGTTTCTTCATCAATGTGGGGTTCAAGGGCGTTAAAATCGTAATTTAATTGGGGTTGTTCAAAAGCCATAATATTATTTTTATAGGTTTCAATTATTTCGTGTAGCCCAAAATTAACAAATATGGGTAGATCCTTTAAAGTATTATTGTTATAAATTTCTTAATGACAAGATTTTAATTAAATAACTTCGAATTTATTGATATTTGAGGATTTTTTACGATGCTCTGGCTCTCGGGAAATGGCTGTAAAATACGGGACGGGAATAAAAACGGAGAGCAGGGGCGTCGCTGATGCAGAGATATTTATAAAAGAGGTTAGGGATTGTTTAAGGATAAAGTATTCTTTATGCCGTAACTTTGTAGGGCTAACGACAGGAGTATGAAAGAAAACGAATTTACAGTACAGAAAGAAGTCCCGGGTGATGCCATTGACACTTTGGGGCATGTCAACAATGTGGTGTATCTGGAGTGGGTACAGGAGGTTTCGCAAATGCACTGGGAGAATCGGGTTGATGAGGCCTTGCGCAAACAGATGCGGTGGGTGGTACTGACTCATTATATGGAGTATAAAAGCCCTTGTTTTCAAGGCGATGTTTTGGAACTCAAGACGTGGGTAAAGGCCATGAAAGGCGTGAAGAGCATACGCTGCGTGGAAATCCATCGAATAAAGGATGATCGGCTCATTGTGAAAACCGAGACCGAATGGTGTCTTGTAGATGCTGTAACTTTACGCCCTAAACGGATTTCTCCTGAATTAGAGAGGATTTTTGTTATTGAATAAATGGAGATGAGAACGGAAAAGAATAAGAACATTGTTTTATTCGACGGAGTCTGTAATCTGTGTAATGGATTGGTGAAATTTATTATAAACAGAGATCGACGAGATGAATTTCGTTTTGCTCCGCTTCAAAGCCCGATAGGTCGAAAATTGTTAGCCGAACACGACTTATCGAAGGAACCGTTGGATTCTATCGTTCTTATTACTGAGGAGGGATCTTATATAAAATCTTTGGCGGCCTTACATATTTTCAAAGCATTAAAAGTTTACCGCTGGCTTTGGATATTTCGATTCCTCCCCCGGTCATTTCGTGATTTTTGCTATGATTTTGTGGCCCATAACCGGTATCGCTGGTTTGGGAAAAGGGAATCTTGTATGGTGCCCACCCCGGAACTTAAAGCTAAATTTCTGGACTGAATCCAATGGTATCGGCCAGCACTTTAGTAAATCAATTACAGGGATTTGGTTTGGTTGGTAAAAGAAGGTCTTTAAATTGTAATTTTGGCTATCTAAACTCTTTCTAAATAAGGATATAGTTTGTATTTTTGAACAAAATTTGAAATATGTCTCGTTTTCACGAACTTCGTGTAAATGCTATTGATAGAGAAACCCCTGATGCGGTATCGGTGGGCTTTGAGGTTCCCGATGAATTAAAGGAGGAATTTAAGTTCGTTGCCGGCCAGTATCTTACCTTGGAAAAGAAAATCGCGGGAAAGGCTTTCCGGCGATCCTATTCCATTTGTACGGCTCCGGAGAGTGGTTTACTCAAGGTGGCGGTAAAGGAAATCGCTGATGGTCGTTTTTCGGCCTGGGTGAATAAGCGTTTAAAAGTTGGAGATCAACTGAATGTCTTTTTACCCGAGGGGCGGTTTACATTTCATCCCGAGAAGCATGCCGGGCATTCAAAAGCGTATATTGCTTTTTCGGCCGGGAGCGGGATTACTCCGGTAATGGCTATTTTACAAAGCGTCCTGCAATCGGAGCCCGATAGCAAGTTTGTTTTGGTGTATGGTAACAAAACCCCCGAGCAAACGATCTTTTATAACGATCTTTTAGATCTCCGCAAAACTTATCCGGATCGATTTTTCCTTGAATTTGCATACAGCCAGCTGAAAGAGGAGAAGTCGCCCCTGGGATTTTTAAAACGGAAGCTGTTTCGGCGTAAACCGGAAGAGGAGAACAAAGAAGATCAACCTATTTACGGCCGTATAAAACCGGAGACCGCCGATTTTATACTCAAAGACAAATATAAAGAACTCGATTTTGAGGAATTTTATCTCTGTGGTCCCAATGCAATGATTAAGACGATTAGTTCGAGTTTACAAAGACATGGCGTGGCAGCAGAAAAAATTCATTTTGAACTTTTTGTCACCGAGGAAGAAGAGAAGGAAGTAGAGGATTTGGGAACCGGAAAAACGCAACTTACGGTGATCTTAGACGATGAAGAAGTGACTTTTGAAATGGATCGTCGGGAGCGGGTCCTGGATGCTATTATGAATGAAGGGATGGATCCTCCTTATTCCTGTCAGGGGGGGATATGCAGCAGTTGCATGGCGCAAGTTGAGGAAGGAGAGACCAAGATGGCCAACAATCAGATTTTGACCGATCGTGAGGTAGAATCCGGGTTGGTGCTAACCTGTCAGGCTCACCCGACAAGTCCGACCTTGACGGTAAATTATGATGATGTTTGATTTATTTCCGGCCAAAGTCTGCCGGGATCTCCCCCCAGGCTAAAGTTTCCCATTTTACAATAGGAGTGGCATAATCGTTGTTTTTTAACCAGTTTTCGGCACGAGTGATAAGCCTAAATAATTTACTGTTTTTGGAATTAGGTTGGAGTTTGGTGTTGCATTTTTTGCGGCGAACCCAACTCATGGCTGTGCGCGAATCGGTGTAGAGAATACGATTGCTTGTATGGAGTTGTAAGAAAGCTAATCCGTGTACGATAGCCAAAAACTCCCCGATATTGTTGGTGCCTTGTGGAAAAGGTCCGACGTGGAAGAGTTCCTTTCGGGTGCGGGTATCGACACCGCGATATTCCATTTTTCCCGGATTCCCACTGGAGGCTGCATCTACCGCGATGGAATGTAGGTTTATCGGGCCGATAGCAGCAATTTCAGCAGGACTCAGCCCGGGGGCGGTTTTCTTTTTTCCGCGATAGGCCTGAAACGGGCGATTGTAGGCTTTCTGAGCTTCAGCAAAAGAAGGAAAGGATTTGTATTGGGCTCCTTTGTATCCTGTAATCATTTTTTGGCACGCTTTCCAGGAAGTATAGATTCCGGGTTGCCGTCCTTTCCAGACGACGTAATACTTCTTTGATTTCCCCATTATTTTGCGGTTAGAAGTTTTTCGATTACCCGGGGGTAATGATGGTGTTCAAGCCTGCTGATTTTGGGGAGTAAACTTTCCAGCGTTTCCCCGGGTGCCAGCTGGGTAGTAAATTGCGCGATAATTTGTCCGTTGTCATAATGCTCGTCAACATAATGTATGGTAATTCCGGTTTCTTTTTCATGATTCTCGAGTACGGCGCGATGAACGTGGTTTCCATACATTCCTTTCCCTCCGTATCGAGGAAGTAATGCCGGATGGATATTGATAATTTGCCGAGGGAAAGCAGCAATAATAGATTCCGGTATTTTCCATAGGAATCCTGCAAGAATAATGAGATCGGGGTGGATCTCTTGCAGGACATTCCGCACCCGATCCGTTTTGTAAAAATCATTCCGGTCGTACACGGCAGTGGGAATATGATGATTTTTTGATCGTTCTAAGACTTTGGCCTCGGGGTTGTTGCTGATAATGAGTGGGATCTTCAGGGTAGTTGAAGGAGAGAAGTATTGGATGATGGCTTCTGCGTTCGTTCCCGATCCCGAAGCTAAGATGACAATTGTTTTGGAAGATTGATTTTGTGACACAAAAATTTAAATTGATAATTATTAATGACACGAAAAATAAGAGTTTTTGAAATAATAGTGTATATTTGATTTACAATTTTTAGCAAAAAAAGAACTTTTAAGAGAAAGTTTTATATTTTTGCGGCAAACAAACAATCTTAAATTTTTTAATTATGGCAGATATTGCATCAAAAGTAAAGGCGATTATTGTTGACAAACTTGGTGTTGATGAAAATGAAGTGTCACAAGAAGCAAACTTCACCAATGATTTGGGCGCTGATTCCCTGGACACCGTTGAACTGATTATGGAGTTTGAAAAGGAATTCGACATTCAAATTCCGGATGACCAGGCCGAAAACATTGCTACTGTAGGTCAGGCGATTTCTTATATTGAAGAAGCCAAGAAATAAATTATCCTTTCAATAATTTTATATTAAAAATATGGAGTTAAAGCGGGCAGTTATTACTGGTCTTGGAGCCTTAACACCCATCGGTAATAATATTGCCGAATATTGGGAAGGACTGGCTAACGGGAAGAGTGGAGGTGCGCCTATCACTCATTTTGATCCCGAAAAGTTTAAGACCAAATTTGCCTGCGAGATTAAGGACTTCGATTTTGAAGGGTATTTTGACCGCAGGGAGATCCGGCGTTATGACAAATTTGCACAGTATGCCATGGTGGCCTCTGATGAGGCTATTGCAGACTCTGAATTGAATCTCGATAAAGTTGATAAATTTAGAGTAGGTGTGATTTGGGGTGCCGGAATAGGCGGTTTGGAGACTTTTCAGGAGGAAGTCAAGGACTTTGCACATGGTGACGGAACGCCACGCTTTAACCCTTTCTTTATCCCTAAAATGATTGCCGATATCGCACCGGGCAACATTTCTATAAAGCACGGCTTTATGGGGCCCAATTATGCGACAGTTTCGGCGTGTGCCTCGTCGGCGAATGCCATTATCGATGCTTTGACGTCTATTCGTTTGGGCTATACCGATGTGGTTGTTACCGGAGGTAGTGAAGCAGCGGTTACACAAGCCGGTATTGGTGGATTTAATGCCATGCGGGCATTGTCCACCCGGAATGACGATCCTGCGGGAGCCTCAAGGCCCTTTGATGCCACGCGGGATGGCTTTGTTTTAGGAGAAGGTGCCGGGGCCATTGTTCTGGAAGAGTATGAACATGCCAAGGCTCGCGGAGCTAAAATTTATGCCGAAGTTGTGGGGGGAGGCCTGTCGGCCGATGCCTATCACATGACCGCTCCTCATCCGGAAGGAGAAGGAGTCGTGGCAGTTATGAAGAACTGCTTGCAAAATGCACATTTAAATCCGGAGGATGTCGATGCCATTAACACGCATGGAACTTCAACACTGTTGGGAGATGTGGCGGAGACCAAAGCCATCCGGAAAGTATTCGGAGATCACAGCAACGCCATCAATATTAACTCCACAAAATCGATGACCGGACATTTGCTTGGAGCAGCAGGTGTAATCGAAGGGATTGCCTCGGTATTGGCGATGCAAAACAGTTTGGTTCCACCTACTATTAACCACAAGGTGGCCGATGAGAATATTGACCCTCACCTGAACCTGACGCTGAATACGGCGCAAAAACGTGAAATTAATGTTGCGATGAGTAATACTTTCGGTTTTGGCGGGCACAATGCTTGTATCCTGTTTAAAAAACTTGATGATTAATCGATATTCATGATTGTAATCTCATGTTACAACGCTTAAATTCTCGTTCGAAAAACGGGAATTTTTTTATTCGTCTCAAAGAACTTCTTGGTTTTTCTCCAAGACGTTTGGCTTTATATGAAGAGGCCTTTACGCATCGCTCTTTGCAAAAGAAAAATAACTTTGGGGAGCCCGTTAGTTATGAACGGTTGGAATTTTTGGGGGATGCCGTTTTGGGAAGTATTGTGGCGGCCTATTTGTTTGAACGCCTTCCCCGATCGGATGAGGGATACTTGACGACAATGCGCTCCAAGATGGTGAGTCGGCAAACTTTAAATAAGGTGGGCAATGAGCTGGGGTTATTGGATTTAATGAAGGCCGATTGTCATCAGGTTGATTTTGGAGAAGACGTGTGCGGAGATTTATTTGAAGCCCTAATTGGCGCGCTGTATGAAGACCGTGGGTATCGCTATTGTGAACGTTTTATCCGCTATCGACTGATTGATCATTATGTCGATATTGATACGCTTGAAGATACCATCTTAAGCTATAAAAGCCATTTAATCGAGTGGTGCCAGAAAGAAAAAATAAAGATTGAATATCGAGATCGGGAGGATCCCGGTAATGAATCGGTGAAGCATTTTGCTGCCCGTCTTTTCATCGATCATAAGCTGGTGGCGAAGGCTCGATCCACGTCAAAGAAAAAAGCAGAAGAAAAAGCTTCAAAGCGTGCTTATTATCGCTTAAAAGACCAAATTTTAAGCTGAATTTTTCCCCTGTTTTCCTTTTTTGTAAATATATTTGCTTTTTTATCCTTGTGCAGAAAGTAAAGTTAAACCGAGTGGCAACGGTCTTCAAAATGTCGTTTCGGACTTGGGAATTGGGGGAGAATTATTAACCTGCAGACCAACCGGAGATTTCTCTTGGGGGACCTTGGGTTGAAAATAACAAATCACTCCCAACAGAAATAGAAGACGGCTACATTCAAAACGATACCGAAAGAAGTTATGTTTTGCGTTCGTTTGTATCTTCCTTGGAGGATGATAAGCAGAATCACAATGCCGAATTACAGATGGAAAAGGAAGTTTAAGAAAGCTGGAGAATGGGAAAACAAACCTTGATACTGGAAGAGGATTGGTATAGCGAAGAGGTTGTGCTTATTGCTTTGCATACGGTTTCGGAGCTATACAAAGTGGCCTACTGGGTAAATTCTGCTTTGGGAATCCGGCTGCAGCGCAGACGTCGGTTTATCGATGTTTGGCGAAAGGGGACGCACTTCTCCTTCCCCCTATACGATTATGAAGACGGAGTTCATGATCTTAAATTTTATCTCGTAGGAAATAAAATTGAGTATCAGGCGGAGGAAAAGACCCCCAATGAATTGCTTTTTGAGAATAATTCCACGTACTTTGAAAGTTTCATTCCGGAACGAAGAGAGGTAGATGCTTTTTTGAAGATTGAAGGGAGCGAAGAAGCGATGGACTGGCTACCGATGCTTCGGAATGTAAAAGTCCTATCTGCCGTTTATGCGGTAGATATAAAAATATTGAAGTCTTATAATAATTTGATTTTTGAATAATGCATACTAATAAACGAACAAAAATTGTGTCCACTTTAGGACCCTCAACAGATTCCAGAGAGACCTTAAAAGAGATGATTCTCAGTGGGGTTAATGTTTTCCGTATAAATTTTTCACACGCTCAGCATGACGATGTCGTAAAGAAAATAAAAACCATACGGTCATTATCCGAGGAGTTGAATATCAATGTAGGAGTTTTGGGCGATTTGCAGGGGCCCAAATTACGCGTGGGGAAGATGAAGGAGAATGTGAGTGTACAGAAAGGAGACGAGGTCACTTTTGTTACCGGGAAGGAGTTTGTGGGAACAGCCGAAAAGGTCTATATGAATTATGATCGGTTTCCTGAAGATGTTGATTTGGGTGAACGTATTTTGCTCGATGACGGAAAATTGATTTTTGAGGTTACCGGAACGAATAAAAAGGATGAAGTTGTGACCCGGGTCATCCAGGGCGGACCGCTGCGATCACGAAAAGGGGTAAACCTTCCCAACACCAAAATATCACTTCCCGCCATGACCGAGAAGGATATGATAGATGCCAAGTTTGCGGTAGAACAGCAAGTTGATTGGATAGCTCTTTCTTTTGTGCGATCGGGAAGTGATTTACAGGTATTGCAGGATATTATCGATAAGCACAGCGATCATAAAATTCCCATTATTTCCAAAATTGAAAAGCCGGAAGGAGTTAAAAACATTGATGAAATTATCAAGCACTGTGATGGCTTAATGGTAGCTCGCGGTGATTTGGGCGTTGAAGTCCCTGCAGAAGAAGTGCCGCTTATCCAAAAGAAACTGGTATATAAAGCAAAACGGAACCGAATTCCCGTCATTATTGCCACACAAATGATGGAAACTATGATTACCGATTTGGTACCTACGCGAGCCGAAGTGAATGATGTGGCCAACTCGGTGATGGATGGTGCCGATGCGGTCATGCTTAGCGGGGAGACCTCGGTGGGGAAACATCCGGTTAAGGTCATTCAGCAGATGGCGCAGATTGTCAGGGCTGTAGAGGAATCCGAATTAATTCAGGTGCCTGAGGATCATCCGCGAACGATAACCGATCGGTATATCACCAAGTCTATTTGCTATCATGCAGCGATGGCCGCCGATGATATCAAGGCCAAAGCGATTTGTACCTTGACCAATAGTGGATATACTCCTTTCCAGATTTCGGCTTGGCGTCCGGATTGCTCCATTTTAGCCTTTACGGCGAATCCCTTTGTATTACGGCAATTGAGCCTCTTATGGGGAGTGGAGGCCTTCTTTTATGAGGAGTTTGTCAGTACCGATGAAACGGTTAAAGATGTTAATGAAATGGCTAAAAACCTTAATTTTGTCAAAGTTGGCGACTATGTTATTAATTTGGCGGCGATGCCGGTTGAGGAGAAAGGGAAGGTGAATACCATGCGAATATCACAAATTGATTAATACATTTTAAAAAATCAGAGTTATGAGAGTAGCTGTAGTTGGATCCACTGGAATGGTAGGTCAAGTGATGCTTAAAGTACTGGAAGAACGAAATTTTCCGGTTGATGAATTAATTCCCGTTGCCTCCGAGCGTTCCGTAGGAAAAACCATTACTTTTAAAGGAAAACCCGTGGTCATTCAACGCATGGAAGATGCGGTTCGACGGCGACCCGATTTTGCGTTGTTTTCTGCAGGAGGTTCGGTTTCAGAAGAATGGGCTCCAAAATTTGCGGCTGTGGGAACCCGGGTAATTGATAATTCATCGGCTTGGCGAATGGATCCGACTAAAAAACTTATTGTACCCGAGATTAATGGGGATACCCTGACCGATGGAGATCTGATAATTGCCAATCCCAATTGCTCGACAACACAGTTGGTGATGACACTGAAACCCTTACACCGCAAGTATAAAATCAAGCGAGTTGTCGTATCTACCTACCAATCCATAACGGGTAGTGGAAAGGCCGCCGTGGATCAGCTTGAGCATGAAGAGCAAGGCAAAAAGGGAAAAATGGCATATCCTTATACGATTCATCGAAATGCGATTCCGCATTGTGATGTTTTTGGAGATAACGGCTATACTCGAGAGGAGATGAAATTGACCCGGGAGACCAAAAAGATCTTGGGAGACGACTCGATAGCAGTAGTCGCTACGGCTGTTCGAATTCCGGTTGTCGGGGGGCATAGCGAGTCGGTTAATGTAGAGTTGGAACAGGATTTTGACTTGGCCGAAGTGCGTTACTTGCTAAGTAGTTTCCCCGGGGTTATGGTACAGGATAATCCGGAATTAAAAAAATATCCCATGCCCGCCTTTGCAGAAGGGAAAAATGATGTTTTTGTAGGACGAATCCGGAGGGATTTTACACAAGAAAATACATTGAATCTCTGGATTGTTTCCGACAATTTAAGAAAGGGAGCTGCAACCAATGCAATACAAATTGCCGAATTCCTGATAAAACAGAAAAAAGAAGTTGGTTTTGTGAGTATTAAGCGATAGTTTTTTGGCATTTTCTCATAAATAATGCGTTAACTTCGCAGGGAACTGAATTTGTAATCCATTAAAAAAACCTGTAATGGCTGCTAAACAGATTATTAAAGCTCCTGCTTTGAAACGCTATGGACTGCGTAATGAAGATCATCAAATCAATTATCAATGCTCCCCTGAGGAACTCCAACGTCTTTCTGTTGAACGAGACTTAGGGCAAGAGACCGATGCCGGTGTTTTGGTAGTGAACACGGGCGAATTTACCGGTCGATCGCCGAAGGATCGGTTTATTGTTAAAGATGAGATGACCCGCGATGAGGTGTGGTGGGGGGATATCAATATCCCTTTTGATCCGGAAAAATTTGATGCCCTTTATCACCGGGTCGTCGATTATCTTTCCGAGCAGGATATCTATGTGCGGGATTCCTACGCCTGTGCGGCTGATGATTATCGGCTGAATATTCGAGTGATAAACGAGTATCCCTGGAGTAACATGTTTGCTTACAATATGTTTTTACGACCCGATTCAGAAGCATTAAAAGATTTTGAAGAGGATTGGCTTCTTGTAAATGCGCCGGGTTTTAGAGCTGATTCCGAACGAGATGGTACCCGGCAGCACAATTTTGCAATCCTTAATTTTACCCGGAAAATCGCTCTTATCGGAGGTACGGCTTATACCGGAGAAATCAAGAAGGGTATTTTTTCGGCGTTGAATTTTATTCTGCCTGTAGAAAGAGAAACCCTTGCTATGCACTGCTCTGCTAATGTGGGCACAAACGGCGATACCGCCATTTTCTTTGGCCTGTCGGGAACAGGAAAAACCACCTTATCGGCAAATCCCGATCGAAAATTAATCGGAGATGATGAGCACGGCTGGACAAAAGACCATCGAATTTTTAATTTTGAAGGGGGCTGCTATGCCAAAACCCTGGACCTTTCGGAGGCTAAGGAGCCCGATATTTATAACGCTATTAAACCCGGAGCAATTCTGGAAAATGTGGTTTTGAAAGACGATGGAGAGGTTGATTTTGAAGATTCTTCGGTAACGCAAAATACGCGGGTGAGTTATCCTATCGATTATATCAAGAATATTGTTATCCCCTCGGTAGGTAAAAATCCAAGGCATATTTTCTTTTTAACGGCCGATGCTTTTGGGGTGTTACCGCCGGTGAGTAAATTGACTCCCGGGCAAACCGCCTATTATTTTGTAAGTGGCTATACCGCTAAGGTAGCGGGAACCGAAGCCGGGATTAATGAACCCTTGCCCATTTTTTCGGCATGTTTTGGAGCTCCTTTTATGCCGTTGCATCCCGTGCGCTATGCCGAGATGCTCAATGAAAAGGTAAAATCGAGTGACGCCCGCGTCTGGCTGATTAATACCGGGTGGATAGGCGGACCGTATGGAGTGGGGAATCGCATTGATTTAAAATATACACGATCGATTGTGGAAGCCGTGTTGAATAATCAATTGAATACAGTTGAATATGCGACCCATAAGATTTTTGGATTGGAGATGCCGGTTGAATGTCCCCACGTACCGAGTGCGGTTTTAAATCCAAGAAGCACCTGGAGAGATACGAAAGCCTATGACGAAAAAGCCTATGAATTGGCTGCTCATTTTAAAGAAAACTTCAGGGAATTTGAAGAGTTTGCCAGTGAACGAACAATGGCCGCTCAGCCGAATACAAAATAGGCTTAGAAGGATTGAAAAAGAGGAGCGGTAAGTCGGTTTTAAAAGTGTTGTGGGCGTGTAGTGAGTAATCTTAGCCCTTGAATAAACAAGAGATTTCTATCTCAGGTACGCAAAACAAAATGGCAAGGCCCACTAAAAAAAGAGATGACGAAACTACTACCGCTCCATCATGGGGAAGCTTGTTTCCGAGTATGCATAAAATATCATAGTCTATTCATAATTCAGTGTTTATGCTGAATGGTGGATTTTAATCGAAGTGGTCAGAAAGTCGAGATTAACCGAAGCGCATAGCCTGTTTGGCGACCTTTTAACGGTTGCAAACTTATTCATTGGTGAATCACCGGTTAATCTGAAATCATAATCGAAAAACGATGTCAAAACTTTATCTGGTTCCAACGCCGGTGGGTAATTTGGAAGATATGACTTACAGGGGGGTGCGTATTTTAAAAGAAGTAGATTTTATACTGGCAGAGGATACCCGTACCAGTGGAAAACTGCTCAAGCACTATGGAATCGAGACCCCGATGAAACCCCATCATAAATACAATGAGCATAAAACGGTCGAAAATATTGCAGAACGCCTGCAATTGGGAGAAACAGCAGCGATGATTACCGATGCGGGAACCCCGGCTATATCCGATCCGGGATTTTTAATGGTTCGCCAGTGTGTTAAAAAAAAGGTGGAAGTGGAGTGTCTGCCCGGGGCCACTGCTTTTGTTCCCGCACTGGTCAATAGTGGTCTTCCCAACGACAAATTTGTATTTGAAGGTTTTTTGCCGAATAAAAAGGGGCGTCAAACCCGATTACGGGCTTTACAGGATGAAAATCGCACTATGGTGCTGTATGAATCGCCATATAAATTGCTTAAAACGCTTATTGATTTAGCGGATGTACTGGGTGCGGAACGCCGGGTTTCAGTCTCTCGGGAGATTAGTAAACTGCATGAAGAAACCCGCAGAGGAAGTCTGGAGGAAATGTATTTTTATTTTAAGGAACACAAGCCTAAAGGTGAATTTGTAATCGTAGTGGCGGGGAAGGAATGAAAGAGAGAAGGTAGGGAGTAGGTGAGTAGGGAGTAGGTGAGTAGGAAATGAGATTTGAGTAACTCATAATTCAAAAATTTACCCCTAACCTCACTTTTTTAACCGCTTTAACCGCAGGGTTCACGGAGGTTATTATAAACTGGCATTCCTGAATAACGAGTCATAAGTCACTCACCATGAAGCACTCAACCCCTCTCTATTAGTTCCACTTGGATTTTTCTTTCTCCTCTTCCTCTTTTTTGGCCATTCGTTTCTTTTCTTTGAGATAGAATAAAACGAAGAAAACCATTAGGGCGATGGCTGCCAGAGAAAACCAATTCTCGGTTATAAAATCAATAAAGCTGTAGTTCCCAAATTGCTGATTGGGTTTGGCATCTTTTTCATTGGGTATGAAATATCCTTTCTGCACAAGGAATAGAATATGATAAACGATCGCTGTCATGGACTTTTCGTTGAGTGACGAAGTTCGTTAATTTTTTGGAGACCGCGAAATGTCCCGAAGAATATTAATTGCTTACATTTGTCTCATTGTTTTACCAAGTTATATGTGCTATGTTTTCAGAAAAAGCCAATACTCTATTCCAAGAAGCTATTCACAAATACCACGAGATCGGGGATGTTAATCAGGAGTTTACGAATCCGTATGACCGGGAATCGGATTTGATCGGGCATTTGCTGTATAGAAAATGCTGGATTGATACCGTTCAGTGGGATTATGAGGATTTGATAAGGGATCCGGATATCCATCCTGAGGAAGCCCTGAAACTTAAAAGACGTATCGATGCATCGAATCAGGACCGAACCGATACGGTTGAATATATTGATAGTTATTTCTTGACCCGGTATAAGGATGTAACCGTCAAGGAAGACGCCACTATCAATACGGAGAGTCCGGCTTGGGCGGTCGATCGGCTTTCGATCTTAAATTTGAAGATTTTTCATATGGAACGGGAAGCTCATCGGGAAGATGCAACCCCCGGGCACCGGGCAAAATGTAAAGAGAAACTGAAAGTGTTATTGGAACAGCGTGAGGATTTATCTGCGGCTTTGGATCAATTGCTTGCCGATATCGAAAATGGCGATAAATACATGAAGACCTATAAACAGATGAAAATGTATAATGATGAAGAGTTAAATCCGGTTCTGCGCGCAAAAAAGAAATAGTTCTCCGTACTTGAAGACGATGGCGGCAATTCCTAATAATCATCTTATGAATCGAGAAAGACATCGGTTGCAAACTATTATAGAGACGTGTAACAAGCATCTTAAATATATAGAATCGGGGCGGGATGTTTGATCATCTTTATAATCAACTGATCGCAAGTATTTTAAATGTGCTAAAGCAAAACTAAGCTGCTACGGAAAAACCGAAAAATATATCCATTACGCAAAATAAAAACGCATGAAGCAATATCACGATTTAATAAAATACGTATTAGACCATGGAGTGGATAAGGGAGATCGTACGGGAACGGGAACCCGAAGTGTATTCGGCTATCAGATGCGTTTTGATCTGCAGGACGGTTTTCCATTGGTCACGACCAAAAAAATACACTTGAAATCCATTATTTATGAGCTCTTATGGTTTTTAAAAGGGGATACAAATATTGCATATCTTCAGGATCACGGAGTTCGGATCTGGAACGAATGGGCCGACGAAAAAGGAGATTTGGGTCCGGTGTATGGCCAGCAGTGGAGGAACTGGAACAGTGAAGGGGTGGATCAGATCCAAGACGTTATCGAGACGATAAAAACCAATCCCAACAGTCGTAGAATGCTGGTTTCTGCCTGGAATCCAAGTGTACTGCCCGATACCTCCATTTCATTTTCCGACAATGTAGCAAAGGGTAAAGCGGCTTTGCCTCCCTGTCATGCCTTTTTTCAGTTTTATGTGAGTCCGGCTTTAAAAGAAGGAGGGAAGCCCCGCCTTTCTCTCCAACTCTATCAACGCAGTGCCGATATTTTTTTGGGTGTTCCCTTTAACATTGCCTCTTATGCGTTGCTGCTTATGATGATAGCTCAGGTATGTGATATGCAGCCCGGTGATTTTGTACATACTTTGGGTGATGCACATATTTATAAAAATCATTTTAAGCAAGTGAAGCTGCAAATTTCACGAGCTCCCAACCCCTTACCCATTATGGAGCTCAATCCCGAAATTAAGGATTTATGGGCGTTTGACTATAAAGATTTTACTTTAAAGGACTATCACCCCTACCCCCATATTAAAGGAAAAGTAGCCGTGTAATTACAGAGGAATTAAAACGGTTGTTACATAAAAATTAATCAACCAACTTATTGTTGTCCGCTTCTATAAGGGGAATCCGCCAAGTCCAATTGTTTTTCTCTTCAGGACCTATATGGCCTGAAAGAGCATCTAAGTAATTCCCTCCTTCACTAAAACTCTTTCGGTTTATGGGGTCCTTCCAGCGTTTTAGATCGAACCAATCAAAGCCTTCACCCCAAAGTTCTATGGCACGATATTTTTTTATTTCTTTTAGTAAATCTGGCCCCGTTGCCGTACAGGTATAAGCAGGATCTCTACCGGTTCCTGCTGTTAATTCTTCTAATAGTTCTTGGATCTTCTCATCGTTTTCTCCCATAAAATAATCTGCCTCAGCCTCTATTAGAACCATTTCGGAAGATCGAAAGTGATTTAAATTACCAATGCCGGGCATGCCATTTGCACTAAATTTGAACTGCATATGAGCGTAAGTTGTTGCATTGGATTGAATATCAGGGTACATTTCTCTTGCATGCTTATCGAGATCGGGCCCTGCTTTTCCTGTGCTTGGGCTGGCATCATAGCCCTCGGGGTCTAAAAATAGATTTTTTCTTATGTCAGTATTTGGTATTTGGTCATACAACTCTTTACTAATTCTTTTTGGATAAGAGCGTACGTTTGATGATGTGGAGTTATATGCTATATAGGCTTGAAAAGAGTAGAAGAATAGTGTTTCGTCTTCTGAATCAAAACTGCCCCATATCCATTCTGAGGTGGGGTTTGCAAAGCCTGCGAGATAATCGGTATTACCCATTAGAGGATAATTTTCTCTGGCTAAAGCAGCGTATTTTGCCGCATTAGAATAATCTTCTTTAGTTAGAGCAGCTCTGGCGAAAATTGCTTGGGCTACACTTTTGTCTATTTCAAAGAAATCTGATCTTGTGTATCCAGATGAGTCAAATAAGCTGATGGCTTTTTCCAGATCACTATATACTAAATCATATACTTCTCCGAGAGTCGATAATGGTAGGTCTTCTAAGTTGGGCTCGGTGCGTATAACGACTGCTTCAGTAGCACCATTATTAGAATCTTTCCATCTGTATGCATATAACTGTGATAGCATAAAATAGCTATAGGCTCTATATGTCAGTGCTTGTGCACGAATAGCATCTTTATCTTCTTCCGGACCCTCGGCTTCCTCTATATTGGCTAATATTTTATTAGCTTCACCGATTAATGTATAATAATACTGCCATGGATAGTAATCATATCTGATTGTTCTATTTTCATGATAGTTTCCTTTAATAGTGTTTTGCCAACCTGTAGAAGCATATATAAAATGATTTCCGGGATAATTTCCAAAGTACATTTTAATTGTTCCTTCTCCATTAAAACCTTGAGTACTAATCCATTGTTTAGTCATTAGCCTGGCAATACCATTTATTGCCATTTTAACATTATCTGTAGTTTCAAATACGGTCTTTTCTGAAGTTGATCCCGTAGGTTCGGTTTCAAGAAAATCGCTACTACAGCTTATGTTAAATAATACTATCGAAATAGTAAAAAGGATATATTTAATCTTCTGTAATCTCATTTTTATTTTTTTTAGAGTCCAATATTGATTCCGAAAGTCCAAATCTTATAGGGTGCAAATTCATTGCCAGTGGTGCCGGCAAAAGAGTTTTGTGGATTCATACCTTTTAGACTTGTAAAGGTTTTCAGGTTTTCAGCACTAACATATAGGCTTAAAGATTTAAGATCTATCTTTTGTATGATATTTGTGGGAATACTATAATTTAATGTAATGTTTTTGATGTTTAGGTAGTCACCATTTTGTAACCAGCGTTGAGCCATACCATTATTATAGGTGCTGTTGCTGAAATTTATGGCGGGTATACCATTGGGGTCTATTCGATCTGGAGAGTTTTCGGTAATTCCATCGGGAATCCCGTTCCAGGAGTTTTGGATGTCTTCATGTAGTGCATGAGGAGTTCCTGAAATTGACATCATACTCCTGTATGTACTGTCATAAACTTTTCCACCTAAAGAATAGGTAAATAAGCCACTTAAAGTGAAGTTTCTCCATGATAGGTTAGTAGAGAAACTTCCATACACGTCGGGAATTGCAGAATCTCCTGTATAGATTCGTTTGCCATAAGTATTGTTGGTTGTATAGGATTGACCATTGATTTCGGTTAACCATTCATCAGGTACAGGATCCTTATCGGGTGCGGATCCATTGAGATTATAGGCTTCGTCATCAATTTCGAAAAGAGACTGTCCTGTTAGTTGGTCTACCCCTATGAAATTATATGTCCAAAAATCATATATGCCATGCCCTTCCATAATTTTTTTGGTACCATTAATAATTCCTTCTTCTCTATTTTCTTCGGGTAAGGTTATAACCTTATTTTTCATAAATGTCGCATTAGCCCCTACATTCCAATTCCAATCCTTTGTGTTGATGATGTCCACATCAAAACTTACTTCTATTCCGCGATTTCTTACACTCCCAATGTTACGGTCAATAGTTGAGGCATTACCCACTGATGCCGGTAGATTAACAGAAAAAATAAGATTTTTAGATTCTTGATTAAAGAATTCGAAATTAAAATTGAGTCTATTAAATAAAGACCCTTCAAGTCCAAGGTTTAATGAAGTTGATGTCTCCCATTGGAGATCGGTAGCGGGATTTTGTGTGCTCCATACGGCGGATTTATTAGCGTTTTGCGATATTGTGTATAACGCTTGATAAGCATAGGTTCCCGCTGATGCGTCATTTCCAACTTCTCCATATGAAGCTTTAAGTTTTAAATCATTGAGCCAATTTAAATTCATAAATTTTTCTTTACTTATCATCCAACTTGCTCCCATCGACCAGAAATTACCCCATCGAGTTTCTTTTGAGAATCGAGAAGATCCGTCTCTCCTAAAGGAGGCATCCAAGAAATATTTATTATTGTAGTTATACTTCGCTTGGCCAAAATAAGATTCTATTCTTCGGTTGGAGGCCGAACTGGTTAGAGTAGTGATTTCACTATAGTTGACCAAATCTGTGCGATTAGGAAATTTTTGTTGTGATTTTGCAGCAGTAATGCCTTCAGACCAGTATTTGTAACTTTCATGACCAGCTAGAGCACTTAGATTATGATTACCGTATGAGTGTCCCCAATTAAGTATTTGTTGAATGGTATAGTTTTTATAGTTGTCGGTGTCTTTGTGTCCTCTACCATTATTGCCCATGCCATCACCAATAATAGGATTATCGTAGGTGGTCAAAGTTTGGCTTCTGACATTTAGTTCCCCGTTGATTTTAAGAGTGAAATCCTTAAAGAAGTCGATTTCTGCAAATACTCTACCTTGAAGTGTATTACGCATTCGTTGACGGCTATCTAATTCATTTTCCCAGATTACATGCCTCCCTACATTTTGATTACGTGTTCCATCACCGTTATCGAATTGTTTTTCACCTTGACTATCCAATATATACTCTCCTGTTTCTGGATCATGTAAATGGACCGAGTAAATAGGAGCCATATTCCTAGAAAATATAAAGGGATGCAGGAAATCTCCACTATTAATTAAATTTATTTTTTGATGCGTTCCATACAAGCTGGTTCCTACTTTCAGCCAATCTGTAAATCGATAATTTGCATTTAGCCGAGCTGTTAATCGTCTGTCTCGTGCAGTATTTGTATATCCTTCTTCATCCAAATACCCTAAAGAATAATATGTTCCTCCTTTTTCATTTGAAGCTGTGCCACTTAAGTTATACTCTTGACGATACCCTGTTCTTTGAATTCCTTTATACCAGTCTAAATCATCCAGATAGCCCGCTAATATTTGTGCATTTGGGTTGAAATTTCCATTTTCATCAAAAAGTTGATTATCAGGCACATTATAAATATTTGAGAACAGGTAATCAGATATAAGCGTTTCCCTTGCCAAAGTATTTGCTTCTTGTAGAGAAATATCTTCTCTTTCCGTTAGTAAAGAGTTTCTGTAGCCTTGGAACATGGCAACCATCCATTCATTAGGTCCGAGACGATTATATTCGGGCAATCCTCGGCTAAACCACCCTTGTTTTGTATTAATTGTTAAGGAATTTCCAGAATTGGCTTTCCCTCCTTTTGTTTGAATTAGGATAACTCCATTGGTTGCTCGATTACCATATAACGCGGCTGATGAAGCGTCTTTTAAAACCGATATACTTTCAATATCTGCGGGGTTTAAATCATTTATATTTCCTTCGAAAGGAACTTCATCAATTACAATTAAAGGTGAGTTACTACCGTTAATTGAATGGAAACCTCGAATTCGAATATCCCCTGATGAGCCGGGTTGCCCTGAGTTTGTATTGAATTGAATTCCTGGGGCAGAGCCTTCGAGGGCAGTAAAAATGTTAGAAGTGGGGCGTTCTTTAAAAGCATCGGCGGTGATAGAAGATACGGAACCCGTAATAGATTCCCTGCTTGCCGTTCCATAGGCTACTACAAGGACTTCGTCCATAACATTTTCACTGACCTTTAGTTGAATGTCAAAATGATTTTGGAGGCTATCTATTTTGATTACTTGGGTTTCAAATCCAATGTATGAAAGTTCTAATTTGTCACCTTGGTTGACTTTAATCTCAAAATTTCCATCGAAATCGGTACTTGTTCCTATGGTTGTGCCACTGATGATAACACTGACTCCAGCAAGTGGAACGTTGTTTCCATCGGTTACATTGCCTGATATAGTTCTTTCTTGCCCGTATCCCAGTTGTGTGACCAATATTATTATAAACAATATAATAAATTCTTTGTAGATTATTTTCATTGTTGTGAGAATTTTATTCGTATTCTTAATTATGGTAAAATTAATCAGAGCATTTATATTTAACAAAACGAATATATAATTTATGTTTATATATAAAATTACTTTAATATTAATTTAACATTAATTGATAAAATGTCGGAGTGAAATCGTTGGCAAATCCTGTTATTAGGCTATCTGGATTCAAAAGAGTTCGTTTAAAGCCTTTTTGATATTGCCTCAAACTATGATAAACCCTTCTATAGCACTTCGAATAACTAGTATTTAGACGTAAAGATTATAAATGAAATATATGGTGTTAAGGTTAATTCTTGACTTGGTGTATAAATTGGATAGCACTTATTCATTAATAAAGCAAGGGGTTGTTTATTTCGCTAATCTTTGTATTTTTAGATTTCTTTAAATTTTTTCTTATGTCTTTTTATCGATATGTTTTTTTGGTGTTTTGGCTTTTTTTATTTCCTGAATTATCTGCTCATGCTCAGGAAGAAAGTACCTATAAAGTTCCTCCTAAAACAATACAATCTTTGATTGATGCCGATCTGGCACCGCAGGTTTTGTTTGATCGCACGGGCGAGAATTTGGTTTATGCTTATAGAGACCGCTATAAAACCATTGCTCAGTTGGCACAACCCGAAGTACGACTGGCCGGTTTACGACTGAATCCGGAATTAAATATTGGAAGCCGTATTACCTATTATAAGAGACTTGAAATAGGAAGTACAGAAAACGACAAACGTAAGGCCGTTAAAGGAATGCCCGACAATGCTCTGCTTACGAACTTTAAGATCTCTCCCAATGGCAAATACCTCGGATTTACCAATACAACAGAGAAAGGAGTTGAGGTTTGGTATTTGAATTTGGAATCTGCCGAGGCTAAAAGATTGACAAAGCCCAATGTTAATGCCAATTTAGGCTATGCTTTTGTCTGGTCTCCCGATAATCGGTATATCTTGTTTAAAACTGTTCCGGATCATCGACCGGAAATTCAGGATGCGGAAAATCAAATACCCACCGGACCGGTAATCTCGGTTAGTAATGGGGAAAAAGCACAAAACAGGACATATAAAGATCTTTTAGAGTCACCAATTGATGAAAATAATTTTGAAACGCTGGCTCAAGCTGAAATTAGAAAGGTAACGCTGGCGGGAGAAGAAAGCCTTTTCTTGCCGCAAGATATGTATAAAGGGATCTATTTTTCTCCTAATGGGGAGTATGTGCTGGTTAGCCGATTGAAAAAACCTTTTTCTTATATTGTTCCGCAAAGTAGATTTCCCTATGATCAGATTATTTATGATAAAAAAGGGAAGCCGGTAAAGGTTTTTAATCAGGTGCCGCTTACAGAAGTGTTACCGCAGGGATTTGGAGCGACAAGGACGGGGAAACGAAATGTAAGTTGGCGTTCCGATAAACCCGCTGTTTTGTATTGGGTGGAAGCTCTGGACGAAGGGGATCCCAAAAACAAGGTGCCTTATAGGGATGCCGTGTATCAGGTGGAAGCCCCTTTTGACAGTGAAGGAGAACTTCTCCTGAAGGTAAAAAACAGATATTCGTTTATTTTATGGGGTAATGATAATACGGCCATAGCTTATGATCATTGGTTTGCCGATAGAAACACAAAAACTTATGTTTTTGACCCTTCTGATTCCTCCAAGAAGCCCTTTGTTTTATTTGATAGAAATACACAAGATGTTTATGGTAACCCCGGAAGATTTGTAACTACTTATAATGAATATGGGAATTCAATATTGGATTTAACAAAAGGAACAGGCTATTTGATAGGAAGCGGATTCTCGGAAAAAGGGCAGTTCCCGTTTGTTGATAAAATTAACTTGGAAGATGGAACCACCAAACGTTTGTACGAATCTACTTATGTCGATAAAAAAGAATCTTTGATCCGAGCATTCGATATGAAAAAAGGAAGGGTCCTGGTCAGGATCGAGTCTAATAATGAGTATCCGAATTATTATATCCGAAATATCAATACAGAAAGTCTTCGGCAAATCACGTATTTTAAAAATCCTTTTGATGCTTTGAAAAAGGTACACAAAGAGGTGGTTAAATACAAACGTGACGATGGTTTGGATCTGAGTGGGACGCTGTATTTACCGGCAGATTATGAGGGGCAAGAAAAACTGCCCATGTTGATGTGGGCCTATCCTACAGAATATAAAAGCCGGGCCACGGCGGCACAAAACACCTCAAATCCCAATAGTTTTTCAATCCCGAGCTACGGCTCTCCCATTTTTTGGGCTACTCAAGGTTATGCGGTTTTAGATCGAGCTGCTTTTCCCATCGTGGGAGAAGGTGATAAGAAACCCAACGATACCTTTGTTGAGCAATTGAGTGCCAACGCAAAAGCAGCTATAGATGCTATGGATGAGCGAGGGTATATCGATAGAAATAGAGTAGCTGTTGGGGGACATTCTTACGGGGCTTTTATGGTAGCTAATCTTCTTGCTCATACAGATTTATTTGCTGCTGGAATTGCCCGAAGCGGAGCCTATAATAGAACCTTAACACCTTTTGGTTTTCAACGGGAAGAACGAACGTACTGGGACGCTCCGGATCTGTATTATAAGATGTCTCCTTTTATGCATGCGGATAAAATAAGAACGCCGCTTTTGCTTATATTGGGGCAAAAAGATAATAATGCTGGAACCTTTCCGGTTCAGAGCGAGCGATTATTCCATGCTATTAAAGGGTTGGGAGGTATTTCCCGATTGGTAGAGCTTCCAGAGGAAAGCCATGGGTATGCTGCCAAGGAAAGTATATTGCACATGTTATGGGAACAGAATAACTGGTTGGAGAAATATGTAAAGAATCGAGAACCAAAAAATTGATAGGGAATATATAATTGTGGAGAACTGTATTGAGGTCATTTAAACTTTCAAAAATGGGCTACAAAATGATCTTATTGCCCCAGATTTAGTCTTTTTTTCGACCGTAGCTATGGCTATGCTCTACAAAAAAAGCCGTCATCTGGTAACAATAATTTCTATTTTTCGCTTCAATCCCAAAAGTCTAAATCATCTCATTATAAAGATTCATTTCTTATAGAAGAAAAAAATAAATTTTATTCCCGAAAATCATAACTTCGAGATATTAAGAAAATGGGATAACCGCCTTAAAACAATGTCTTAAGGCGGTTTCTCTATATGATTACAGCTTTTTAATGGTTGTGGACCTGTTTATTTGTAAAAAATATTACCTAACGACTTTAATAACTAATTGATAATTCATCAGTTGTTATTTTTAAAGGCCAGGTATAATTTGAATTGGTACTATCCTAAAAATAGCATCTCAAACGCAGTAAGAGATTTTAATCCATAAACAGGAAAAAGATTTCGACGAAGGAGGAATGACAAACCATTCCGAAAAAAATAATGGGAAGGCTTACTTTCAGCCAGGGATCGCACCCTCTATTATATTCATAGATTTCGCAGTCGCTCTATAAAGTTAGCTTTTTTTGTTAATGTTGATAAAGCTCTATTTGGAATGCGGGTTAAGAGCTTCAAAAAATAAGAAAGGTATATTTTCTTCCCTGGACGGCAATTTTTTTTAAACATTACTTACGATTTGCATATTTGGCAAGACTTTTAAATTTTAAGCTTTTTAAAAGGTTTGGAAATATTATCTAACTCCAAAAAAGGACCTCAGATAATCCAATGCTACTCTTAATATAGCCATAGATAATATTTTTTTAATTGGAGAATTCGATTTGATTTTTATGATAATGGAGGGTGTTAATAGATTCAATAACTATATATAATTTACTATTTTGATATAAATACAGACGTATATAAACATAAATTAATAAGACAATAAAAAATTAGGATTATAAAATGAAAAAAAACTTAAGACTGCATATAGAAGCCTGTAAAATAGGTATAAACGAAATTGTTAAATACGTTAAAAGGCCTATGGTTATTGGGCTTTGGCCGTTTTGAAATTTTTAATTTTAATACAAATAATTTTGTAACTAAATAATTTATAATAAAATTCGCACCAAACTTTAATTAAAATGGATTTCTTATGAGAACAAAGTTTGCTTATTTTTTAACTTTTGTTTTTGCTTTGCTGGTGCCCTTGGCATTTGCACAAGCACAAACGATGCAAATTTCCGGTACCGTTACCGATGAGGATGGTGTTCCGATCCCCGGTGTTAATATTACGGTAGAGGGAACAACGGCGGGGACAAGTTCAGATTTTAATGGGGACTACACACTTTCTGCTGAACAAGGACAGGTTTTGAAGTTTGAGAGCGTAGGCTTTAAAGATCAGAGTGTCACAGTGGGGGCAGAGGCTACTATTAATGTGCAATTAGAGATGGGAACCGCATTAGATGAAATAATCGTTACGGCCTTTGGTCGTAAACTTACGCGGAACGAATCAACGGCAAGTGTGGTTACAGTAAGTTCGGATGAAATAACCAAAGCCCCCTATGCGGATGCTGTTCAGGGGTTACAGGGTAAAGTACCCGGAGTGAACATTACTCAATCTACCGGTGTTCCGGGTTCTCAGCCCAATATTCGAATTCGGGGAATGTCTTCTATCACGGCCAGTAATAGCCCGTTGTATGTTATTGACGGAGTGCCGGTGAAGTCCGGTAACCTATCGGTCGATACGGACAGCTATAGCTCGATGAGCCTTTTTGCATTGGTAGATCCCAATGATATTGAGCAAATATCGGTACTTAAAGATGCGTCTGCTGTTGCTCCTTATGGTGCCGATGGTGCTAATGGGGTAATTTTGGTGACTACCAAGAGTGGAAAGAAGGGGAAAGCCCAATATAGTTTGAATTATACGGTTGGGGTTCAAAATCCGGCGGTTTCGGGTTTAACGATGATGAATGCGCAACAGCGCTACGAAGCCTTAACTGAGGCTACTTGGAATTCCTTTGGAAGCAGCTCTTTTGGTTCAGGAAACTATGATAGTCGTGAAGGCACAGATGATTTTCTTTTGAATGGCTTGGGGATTGAGGATGTGCAACACTGGAAAGATTTAGGAGAGCCTAATATTGACTGGAAAGAAGAATTGCGCAATAAAAACGCATTGACTAATCAGGTGAATTTCTCGGTTTCGCAAGGTGGAGATGTTTCAACTCTCTATGCCAGTATAGGAATGAACCAGACTGAAGGAACTGTCATTGGTTCGAAATTTAAGCGTGTGAACGGGAGTATTAAATATGGAACCCAGTTAAATGATGACATGAATCTTAACCTTTCCGCTTCAGTATCAAATGCACGGCAGGAAGGATTGTTGGAGGAAGCAGCCTATTTTGGAAACCCCAACTTGTCCAAATACTTTATTTCGCCATGGGTAAGCCCCTATAATGACGATGGAAGTTTAAATATTGACGATTTTTCTACTTGGGCAGGAGGATTGCATAACACGGTTTACACACAAAAACATAATTTGGTTCAAAATGATGTTACCCGGGGTATAGTCAATGCGAACTATGATTTTGAAATTATTGATAATCTTGTTTTCCGATCTGTTTTAGGGTTGGATTACACGGTGGATTATACCAAGATTTACCAGAACCCCAATCACGGTGATGGTGAAAATTCTAATGGATCCGGAGATGAAATCTCTAACCGCTTTTACTCTTATACAACGCAGAATTCACTGGATTACCGATTTACGTTGGGAGAAATGCACAACTTCGACATCATGGCTTTACAGGAGTTTACCAAATATAAGTCAAGTGGATTGGAAGGGTATGGAGAGAATTTCCCCGATGATATCTTAACCAATTTAAGTGCAACTTCAAATGCAGAACAGGCCTTTAGTACTTTTACCGATCAAATGGGAATGCGTTATGTAGGCTTGTTAAATTATAATTATGATGAACGCTACCTTTTGAATGCTTCCTATTCGTATCAGGGCGATTCTCGATTCAGTGAACAGTTTGGTAATTTCTTTTCAGTAGGTTTAGGTTGGAATTTACAGGAGGAAAATTTCTTGGCCCATTCAGATGTTATCGATGTTCTTCGATTAAAATTAGGATACGGTCAAACCGGAAATGCGGGAATTAGTAGAAATGCATATCAGGCTTTATTGTCGGTTAATAAATATAATGGTAATCCGGCTCTTAATCTCTCTGGTTATGGTACTTCTGCCACCTGGGAAAAAAGTAATCGTGCCGATGTGGGGATTGACTTTGCTTTGTTTGACACACGCTTGACAGGAGGTGTTACCTATTATCACAACGTTACCGACGATATGTTGTTTAACGTTCCCTTACCGCCAAGTTCTACGTATGCCCCCGCTATTGATGAAGGAAGGGTGTTGCGAAATGTTGGTAAGATGACGAATAGTGGTATAGAAGTTGAATTGGCCGGAGATCTTATTCGTACTTCAGATTTCACCTGGAATTTGGGCTTTAATGTGGCGACGGTTAAGAATATGGTCAATCGGGTTCCCGAAGAATCAGAAACAATTACCAGTACTTACGTCGTTCAAGAAGGACACACGGCCTATGAATGGCGTCTTAAAGAGTGGGCGGGTGTAAATGCCGAAACGGGTCTTCCGGAATGGTATTTGGATCGTACCGAGAGTGATGAAAAAACTTCGAATTATGCGGAAGCTGCTTCCAATTATATAGGAAAGAGCAGAATCCCGAAATATACGGGAGCCATTAATACGCGTTTCAATTATAAAGGATTGTTCTTGGAGGGGCAACTCTATTTTTCGGGGGGAAATAAAGTGTATGAAGATTGGGCAACCTATACTGAAGGAACCGGTCAAAATAGTTTATTGGCCTTTAATGGATCCTTGCAAACCTTTAACGGGGCATGGAGAGAACCCGGCGATGCCGATGCTATTGCACCTCGTTATGATTTGACCGATAGTGCAGTTGATAATTTTACATCAGCTTCAACTCGTTGGTTGCACGATGGGGATTATATGCGATTAAGAGAGCTCGCGATAGGATATACTTTTGATCGAGACTTGATAAGTAAAATAGGCTTAAGCGGATTGACACTTTCCGTGCGAGGAACCAATTTATGGACCTGGACCAAGGATAGCTTATTGAAATATGATCCGGAAGTGAGACCCGATGGATTTACCAATTTGTCAACTCCACCGATTAAGTCTGTTTTGTTTAACGTAAATTTAAAATTGTAAACAATGAAAAAATTAATTATAGTTAGCATAACTTTCTGTTTGGCCATGTTGACGTCCTGCTCTTTGGATCCTACGCTGGCTGATAAGGAGCCTGCAGAGGTGGTCACTGTGGCCTCTATGCAGCAATTTATGAGTGGTACTTATCACATGATGAAGAAAACGGAATATTGGGGCCGTAATATGATTGTGATGGGAGAGGTTCGTTCAGATAATGTTTTTGCCAATGGAAGTTCCGGGCGATTTGTCCGAGAATCTCGTATGGATATACTGCCCACAGATGGTAACCCCAGAGATGAAATGATACAAATGTATGCCACAACGGCTCAGCCAAATGTAATTATCAATACCGATATGGAGACCGTTGAAGGACCGGAAGAGGAAAAGGAACACCTATTGGGAGAAGCTTATTTGACTCGAGCCATGGTGCATTTTGATTTGTTGCGTCTTTTTGGTCAAACCTATGTTGATGGGTCGGATTTGGGGATTTCTTATATCACGGAGTTTAAAGGAGAGGATTTAAACGTACCGAGAGGAACAGTAAGTGAAAATCAAACGCAGATTTACAGCGATATCTCCGAGGCCATTGAGCATTTCAAAAATGGAGCTGAATCTTCTCGAGCCGGTGCTAAAACTAATTTTACGTTGATGGCGGCTTATGCGTTGGAATCTCGAGTAGGAACTTACTTTAATGATTATGATAAAGTGTTAGAGCACAGTGAGGATATATTGGGACAATTTCCCATTACCCCTGAGTCAGAATACGTTAATTATTGGAAGATTGATGCCGGTATTGGCGCAGCTTCTATTTTTGAGTTAGCGCAGAATGAAACGGACAATAGTGGAATTAGAGGGTTGGCCTATATTTATAGAGGAGATTCTTATGGAGACCTTCAAACCTTTGACAATATCTTGGAAGATGCTGAGTTTGAGCCCGGAGATGTACGGGGATCAGAAGCTATGATTGCGGTTGATGTTAATGGAAGTGGAGTACTCACTAATATGGGAAAATATCCTTCCGGCGGAGGTCAACTGGGGCAGGATAATATTAAAGTGTTTCGCTATGCCGAAGTCGTACTCAATATTGCTGAGGCTACTCTTTTAGGAGAAGGAAACTCGAGTAAAGCCCTGGATTTGCTGAATAGTATTGCAACCAATAGGGGGGCTTCGGCGTATGCTCAGGCAACATTGGAAAATATCATGAAAGAGCGAAGAAAAGAGTTGATTTATGAAGGAATGCGCTCTTTTGATTTACAGCGATGGGGTCATGGAATTCCTCAAGGAAACCACAATTCCGGGATTTTGAACGATCATGGAGATGTACCCGACGGAGCTTATAATTTTGCATTGCCCATTCCTGAGAAAGAGTTGAACTCCAATCGGGCTTCAGAGCAGAATAAGGGATATAATTAATAAAAACCCTTGAATTCGGGGATTTTTTCTAAAGTAGCTGTCTTATCTTAAATGCTGGGACAGCTACTTTATTTTTAGGCCCCCATGACACATTTTTGTAATAAACGGTTTATGATAATTATAAGGATAAAAGAAACCTCCCACCCCGGCCCTTTGTAATTGTAGCATCCCCCTAAATCCTCCTTCAACGAGGAACTTACTTCGCTCCTTCTCAAGGGCCTCCTTTCCTTTAGAATCGTCACTAAATTTCATGAAATACCGTGTCCGTTCCCCTCTTTTTAAAGAGGGGTGCCGTAGGCGGGGTATTTCTAATTTGTTGAATCCATTTTATGGTTTTTGTAACCTATTAAGAATTCATATCGTGTCCATTTATTTCAATAAGCCGTATTGAATTCGGTAGATCAGAACATCTCCGAAACTCAGTTATCAATTGATTATAAAGTCATTTAATTTTTTAGGTTTTCTCGCCCCAGCGGAAATCTGCAAACTGTTGTGCGACAGAAAAGAACGATTCTTCAAGTAAAAATAATTATCCAATTTAAATATCATTTCTTAGAAAAATTATAAATCTATTGTTTCCTAATAAAGAAACCTATATCTTTGTACCAAACAATAACTTAAATGGATGATTACAAATTTCAAGTAGACTTTTTAGATGAAGCAACCGAATTTTTGGATGAACTGAACGAAAAAGCACGTAAAAAGGTGCTTTACAATATTTGGAAATCCAGAATAAAAAATGACAAAAAGCTTTTCAAAAAACTACAAGATGAAATTTGGGAATTTAGAACCCTATACAGCAAAAAACATTATCGACTTTTTGCCTTTTGGGATAAATCCGGAAAAACTGATACTGTAGTAATTTCAACACACGGAATAGTGAAGAAAACCGGAAAAACACCTAAAAAGGAAATCGATAAAGCTGAGCAAATAAGAAAAGAATATTTTAAACAGAAAACTAAAAATAAGTAGAGATGAAAACGAAAAGTTTAGAAGAGCTTACTGATAAATATATTGGTAAAAAAGGAACAAAGGAACGTGAAGATTTTGAATACGAACTTCGTCTCGATTTATTGGGACAAGCTATTAAAGATGCACGAAAAGAAAGACATTTAACTCAAGAACAATTAGGCAAGTTAGTTGGTGTACAAAAAGCTCAGATATCAAAAATTGAAAACAGCACTACTGATGCAAGATTTGGGACTATTTTGAAAGTATTTAAAGCTTTAGAAGCCAAAGTAAAATTCAACGTAAATCTGAATAATCAAGATTTGGTTTACTAAAAAATAGAGGTGGTTTAAACTTTTAGGATTGAAGCGAAAAATAGAGATTATTGTTCCAGATGACGGCTTTTTTGTAGAGCATAGCCATAGCTACGGTCGAAAAAAAGACTAAATCCGGGGTAATAAGATCATTTTACAGTCCATTTTTGAGAGTATAAATGACCTCTATAGATTACAGATAGTCTCTAAAGGTCAAAGTAGAAATAAATATTCCCATTTAGGGATGATATGCTTGTTTGGTGCAGTAATAATTTAATAAAAGTTTCGGAGTTACTACTTCAAGTATCAATGTATGCTTATGGTTCCGAAATCGACACCCCGCCCTGCGGGCACCCCTCTACCAGAGGGGAATTAGGCTTACTTTTTTTAATCCTTCAAAACTCTAACTAAATTTTATTGAACCTCAAATTCATTCCCCTCTTTAAAAAGAGGGGTGCCGTAGGCGGGGTGTTTCTGATGAATTAAATCCATTTACTGTTTTTGTAACCTGCTAAAAGTCCATATCATGGAAGTTGACTCCCATAAAACATGTTGAATTTGGTAGATCAGAATATCTCCGAAACTCAGTTATCAATTGATGATAAGGTCATTTAATTTTTTAGGTTTTCCCTGGCCGGATGGGCAGGTCTGGGGCAATAAGATCATTTTACAGTCCATTTTTGAGAGTATAAATGACCTCTACAGGTTACAGATAGTCTAAAGTCAAAGTAGAAATAAATATTCCCATTTAGGGATGATATGCTTGTTTGGTGCAGTAATAATTTAATAAAAGTTTCGGAGTTACTACTTCAAGTATCAATGTATGCTTATGGTTCCGAAATCGACACCCCGCCCTGCGGGCACCCCTCTACCAGAGGGGAATTAGGCTTGCTTTCTTTTTTAATCCTTCAAAACTCTAACTAAATTTTATTGAACCTCAAATTCATTCCCCTCTTTAAAAAGAGGGGTGCCGTAGGCGGGGTATTTCTAATTTGTTGAATCCATTTTATGGTTTTTGTAACCTATTAAGAATTCATATCGTGTCCATTTATTTCAATAAGCCGTATTGAATTCGGTAGATCAGAACATCTCCGAAACTCAGTTATCAATTGATTATAAAGTCATTTAATTTTTTAGGTTTTCCCTGGCCGGATGGGCAGGTCTGGGGCAATAAGATCATTTTACAGTCCATTTTTGAGAGTATAAATGACCTCTACAGGTTACAGATAGTCTAAAGTCAAAGTAGAAATAAATATTCCCATTTAGGGATGATATGCTTGTTTGGTGCAGTAATAATTTAATAAAAGTTTCGGAGTTACTACTTCAAGTATCAATGTATGCTTATGGTTCCAAAATCGACACCCCGCCCTGCGGGCACCCCTCTACCAGAGGGGAATTAGGCT